>NZ_JBYOJT010000015.1:0-106523 GCF_057798875.1 Cupriavidus sp. 94F1 | reverse complement strand
CGAACCTTCACGCCTTGGGCGCCCTTGTGCGCCAGCAACTCGCCGATGGTCATGACATCCGCATGGCCGCGCTTGAAGTACATCGAGGGCTGGAAACCCCAGCAGATGATGTCCACCGAACGCCGTGCGGCCAGGATGGCGTCGTAAACCTCGCCGAACGCCTCTTCGCCGTTCACAAGCGGCTTGAACGTGCATTGCGCCGGGTCATATTCCGAACGTTCCACAAACCACTTCAAGGCGATCGTGGCAGTGCGCGTGCGCGACAGCGCAATCGGGGTCGTGATGGGATTCCGACTCATGCTGGCGGCTCCTTGTCGGTGAGGGTGTGGCATATGGCACGATGCTGTGCGCGGTCTTCCGCATCCGCATCGTCGTCGACAGCGCGCTCATGCAGCTGGAAGCCCTGATTGGCTAGTTCTCCGTTCGACATGTCGCCCCGATAGACTTCTGCGACGGGCACGGCGTAGGTACTGCCATTTGCCAAGGCGATCACGTACGACTGCACCTCTGGCCGATGGTCGATAGAGATCAGCGCATCATCATCGATGACGCCGCTCCCCACTGGAGCGCCGTCGGCCAGCACGGTGTATGGCATGCCCACAGGAAGGTTGTGCCGACTGATGGCCGACGCGACTGCGCCCAGCCACAACTTTGTCGGGGGTAGTCCGGTCGGGAGCTGGGCCTCAAGTGGCACGGAAGCGGGGCCGGCTTTGTCCCACGCGGCGCACTTCTCGACGATGTCGCCAGTCGTGCCGTTCTCGATCCGCTCCGGCGTGATGCGAATGTACGAACCGCCTGCGCCGATTAACACCTCTTTGTCGGCGGAGAGAATCAGCTTGCCATCGACACTGGCGATCTTCAGGTCCTTCAGCGCGCTCAGGTGCATCTCGTCGGACTGAGCCTGGATCTCGACCTTTCCCCTGCTGGCGAACAGCCTCATTCCAAGGCGTTGCGCGAACAGTGATATGCCGTTCCCGGCGGCCACCATGAACTGCCTGAGCACACTGATATCTGCGTTTCCCCCCGCAGTAGCAATCAGATTATTGTTGGCAGTCAATTGCAGGTCCTTGCCTGAGACCAACGCCATGCCCGCCGGTGCACTGGCAAGCAGGCCGGCAGCCTTCAGCTGGTCGAGGGTGTCGCCGAGCAGCGCCTTCTGCCGCTCGCAATCAGCGACGAGTGCCTGTGCCGCTCTGGCGGATTCGGCCAGCGCTTCCGTTTGCTGCTGTGCGATCGTCAGCAGCCGCAAGGCAGGTTGCATGTCCAGTTGCGCCCCACCGGCCCCAGGCTGATCGTCCGCCGACAAAAACAGCCCCTTGCCCGCCCGCACCGCGCCCCAGTGCGATGTCCGCAACTCGAACCCCTGCCCCCGCTCCTTCATCTGGCGGTCCACCAGGTACCCGAGATTCAATTGCGACTTGCCGCCGTACTCGGTCGACAGCTTGATCCCCTCGTGCCCTTCCCAGTCCTCAAAGCGCAGCTTGTTGTTGCGCTGCGTCCGGATTACGTTGCGCGATTGCCAGCCGTCCCGGCCGATGATCAGGTCGGGCTTGTGGCTGTTGTGCAGCGCGTGGGCGATATAGGGACGGTTCGGGTTGCCGTCGTGGAAGGCGATGGCGACCTCGGTGCCTTCCAGCAGCGGGAAGTGGAAGCCGGTCTGCACGGCGCCGGCGAACGGCTTGGCCAGCCGCAGCGGTACGCTTTCCTGGCCAGTCGGCCATGCGTCGAAGTCGAGGTCGAAGCGGACGGTGTAATGGCCGTCCTGCGTCAGGTAGGCATATTTGTATTGGCCCGGCGAGGTGACGCGACCGCTCAGCGTGCCGGCGATGCGTGGCCATTTCGTGTCGTCGACCGGCAGACGGAAGCGCCGGTCCGACGGAATCGCCTGATAGGTATTCCGATAAGCCTGATCGCGGGCGCCCGTGTGGATGACTTCGGTAATGACCTGGCCGTTCGGCGCATCGGGCAGCGTCGCATCCATGCGCAGGATGCGCGCCGGGCGCAACGCCAGCACGTTGCTTTCACCCTGATAGACGACCTGGCTGGCGATGGCCGCCTCGTGGCGCAGCAGCGCCTCCCACTTCGCGCCAGCCATATCCAGATGATGGGTGCCGTGGACGTATGGCTCGCCATAAGTTGTCCGATCCTTGTATGCAATGTTGGCGTCGGCCTTGAGCCGCTCGTAGGCGTGCGCGGGGTTGTAGTCCGATGCCAGGACCGATCTGGCGACGGTTCTCGTATGGGTAAGAATCGCAAAGACGGCTTCGGTGCCCGACTCCAGCCCGGCCGTCTCCCGATAGGGCACCCGCAGTTCCGGCTGATAGATGTAGTGGTCGATGTCGTCCCCGAACACCACAATTTCGCCAAATTTTCCCGGCGCGAAGTAGCAATACATGCCTTCCTGCTCCATCAGCAGGCGCACGTAGTCCCAATCGGACATCTGGTACTGCAGGCGGAACTTGTGCTCGGGATACTCGCGCCGTAGCCGAAAAGCGAATTGATGGCCTTCCAGGTCGTGGCTGCGCAGGATCGCCTCGATGATCTGCGGTGCGGTCTTGTGCTGATAGACACGGCTGCGCGGCGTCAGCCGCAGGCGCGTCACCAGCGGCTCCACGACCATCTCGTAACCATGGAAGTCGCGCGTCTGACGAGTCTTCGAGAACGCCGGAATCCATCCCGCAAAGCGGCGCGGCTCGCTGCCATCGCCGGGGTCGATGACGAAGGTGGCTGGACGATTCAGGTAGTCGGCACGGTCCAGTTCCAGCGGATGGGTCAGCTGGACGGTGACCTCGTAAGGCTTGCCGAGTGTCTCGACGGCCTTGAACGAGACCACCGACAGGGCGATGGCGGTGGGCGCAGCGGGGACTTCGAGGCGGTAGGACTGGCGGCCTGGCATCGTTGCCGGTAGACCGTCCGCAGACCCAAGCAAGTGTTTATCGATCATCGGTTCGCGTCACGCACTGTTTGCTGTGCGACGCACGCTACACCGACTTTCTGCCGACAAAGCTACCGATTTCGCGGTGATCTAATCCGACGCAACCGCACGCAGAATTCGTCGGATTGCGATTTACGCGCAAATGAAAAGGGCCCTGCGAAGCAAGGCCCTTTCCGGGTTCCGAGACAGGCTCGGACGCTGATTCCTTCACGACGACTGCGCGCTCACCCAGGCTGTGCCGCCTTGCGTTCCGCCAGCAGTTTCTGGATGGCCGCCTCGGTTTCCTTGTAGCGGCCTTCGCCGTAGTGCTGGTAGACGATGCGGCCATTGGCGTCGATCAGGTAGAGCGCGGGCCAGTACTGGTTGCGATAGGCCGACCATGTGCCGTACATGTTGTCCTGCGCCACCGGGTAGCGGATGTCGTACCGCTTCAGCGCCGCCTGTACGTTCGCGGTCGATTTTTCGAACGGGAATTCCGGCGTGTGCACGCCGACCACCACTAGCCCCTGGTCCTTGTACTTGTCGTACCACTGTTTCACATACGGCAGCGTGTTCACGCAGTTGCCGCAGGCGTACGTCCAGAAGTCGACCAGCACCACCTTGCCACGCAGTTGCTGCATCGTGAGTGGCTCGGAATTCAGCCAGTTGTTGATGCCCACGAATTCGGGGGCGGCGCCCTGGTCGCCAACCTTTGGAATTTCGGCGATGGCGCCGGTGCCGAAGGTATAGATGGCCGCGATGCCGATGGCGGCGAGCATGGCGCGGATGACGTTACGCATGATTCAGGGGCCTCTGTCCGGAAGATGCTCGCCCCGCGTCCGCAGGGCGGACGTCGGGGCGATGGCGCGATGGGGCACTGGTCAGACCAGTTCGGTTTCGATATGGATGTTGCCGTGCAGGGCCTTCGAGTACGGGCAGGTGCGGTGGGCGGTGTCCACCAGCGCCTGCGCCACCTCGCGCTCGATGCCGGGGATATGCACGCGTAGCCGGGCCTGCAGCAGGTACTCCGCACCGGCCGTGCCAAGGTCCACTTCGGCATCGACCGACAGGTCTTCCGGCAGCTTGATCTTCTGCTTGCCGGCGGCCAGGCCGATGGCGCCGATGAAGCAGGCAGACCAGCCGGCGGCCAGCAGCTGCTCGGGGTTGGTGCCGTTGCCCTTGCTGCCCGGCGACGACAGGTCGATGTCGAGTTTGCCGTCGTCGCTGCGGGCCGATCCGTTGCGGCCGCCGGACGTGATGTGGACCTTGCCGGTGTACAGGACGTTTTCGATGCGGGTCATGGTGGATTCCTTGTCTTGTTCAGTGGTTGGTTGTGGTAAAGCGGATTCGATGGCGACGGTGCGTGGGCCGGGCTCAGGCGTAGGCGCCATCCAGGTACGGATCGACGCTGCGTGCCGGATCGGCCGACACGCCGGTGCGGTCCATGCCGGCCACCGTGCGGGCGCCTTCGTAGTACGGGTCGAGCGTGCGGGCGCCGTCATAGAACGGGCTACGCTGGTCTTGCACCGAGCGGGCGCCGTCCAGGTACGGATCGGCCGAGCGGGCCGGCGGGGCTGACACGCCGGTGCGATCCAGGCCGGCTACCGTATGGGCGCCGTCGTAGTAGGGGCTGCGCGGTTCCTGCACCGAATGGGCACCGTCGGTGTACGGGCTGCGCTGGTCCTGTACCGAACGCGCGCCGTCGCTGAACGGATCGGCCGAGCGGAACGACAGGCTTGCCACCGTGCGGGCGCCGTCGGTGTACGGGCTGCGCGATTCCTGCACCGTGCGGGCGCCTTCGGTGTACGGGTCGCGGGCGTCGGCGGCCGAGCGGGCGCCTTCGCTGAACACGTCGCGTGCACCCTGTACGGCGCGGGCGCCGTCGGCGTACACATCGCGGGCCCCGACAACGGAAGCCTGTGCGCCAGCAGCGGCGGCAACCAGGGCAACGGCGAGAACAAGGCGCTTGGTGAGGTTCTTGGACATGATGGTTTCCTTTTCAGTGGTATGCGGTCGATTCGGTGGATGCCGTGGCAGCGTTTTCGCTGTCGTTTGTGCGTCGCGCTGCCATGGACCGTATTTAAGGCGGCCCACGTATCGCGCCCGTAGCGAATTGGCGGCCGTTGTGTCAGGGCACGTATCGTCGCGGCGGCCTGATACAAAGCCGTACAAAAAGCAAGGAAGCCTGCGGGGAGGCGAGCACTACGGGGAGGGGAAGAACCGCGGAGGTGCGCCTTGCGGCACGCCCCTCTCCCGGGAGGGAGGGAGAAAGAGAGATGTTGGAGGGGGAGGGCGGCAAGGCGCTGCTGGCCTGCCCGGTGCGATTTGGATCGCTCGCCCTATCCCTGGACCCTTCTCCGCCGACGGGAGAGGGGAGCAAACCGAATCGCTGGAGACTATCGCAAGACAGCCTCAGCCAAGCCGGATTTCGGCAGCCAGGCCGCCGCCTTCGCGATTGCGCAGCGTCAGCGAGCCGCCGATGGCCGCCGCGAGCTGGTGGGCGATGGCCAGGCCCAGGCCGGTGCCGCCGGTCTCGCGGTTGCGCGAGCCCTCCAGGCGGACAAACGGCTGCAAGACGGCTTCGAGCTTGTCTTCGGGGATGCCGGGGCCCCGGTCCATGATCGATATGATCACGGCGTCACGTTCGCGGTGGACGCCCACTTCGGCCGCCCCGCCGCCATATTTGATGGCGTTGTCGATCAGGTTGGTCAGCACGCGCCGCAGCGCATTGCGGCGCGTCACGATGGCGCCGCCGGCGTTCTCGCCGATCGACACGTCCTTGCCGGTGTCCTGGTAGTCGTAGACCAGGCTTTCGACAAACGACCCCAGGTCGATCTTCGACGCCTCCTCGCCGTCGCCGCCCGAACTGCGCGCGTACGCCAGCCCTTCGCGCACCAGCGTCTGGATTTCCGCCAGGTCGTTGACCAGCTTGCGCTTTTCCTCGGAATCCTCGGCCAGCTCCGCGCGCAGCTTCATCCGCGTGATGGGGGTCTGCAGGTCATGCGAGATGGCGGCGAGGATCTGCACGCGCTCCTCGACAAATTGCGCGATGCGGTCGCGCATGGCATTGAACGCCCGCGCCGCCTGCGCCAATTCCGTGGGCCCGTGCTCGTCCAGCGGCTGCGACCGGGTATTCGGGTTGAGCGCGTCGGCGGCGTCGGCCAGCGCCACCAGCGGGCGGATCGACAGGCGCACGGCGAACCAGCAGCACAGGATCAGCAGCAGCAACTGCAGCACCAGCACATAGGGCAGCCACTGGGCGATGGGCGTCATGCGCGGGTGCACGTCGATGGTCAGCGGGCTGCCGTCGCTCAGCGTCAGATGCGCCTGCAGCTGCTTGCCGTCCCCCGGAATCGACTCCACCGTGACCGGATAGTGCGTGCCGGTGGCTTCCATGATCCGCTCGGCGATGTCGCGCCCGCGCTGGGTCATCTCCGGCACCCCCGGCGATCCTGGCCCCAGGATGTACTGGTAGTTGCCACGGTTCACGCGCGGCAGCCACTGCGGGCGCTCGGCGGCGGGAATCCGGTCCAGGATCGCCACCGACGTCGCCACGTCGGTCTCCAGCGTGCCCAGCATGACCTGCCGCGCCGACATGTACCGCTCCGAAAACAGCACGGCAAACGACATCAGGTGCGCGACGATCATGCCCGCCAGCAGGATCAGGAACAGGCGCGATCCCATGGTATGGGGCCAGCGCCAGCGGTGAGTGCTCACTGACGTGCCTCCGTAATCTCCACGGGCATCGAGAACACATAGCCCTCGCTGCGCACCGTCTTGATATAGGCCGGCTCACGCGCGTCGTCCTTCAGGCGCTGGCGCAGGCGGCTGACCAGCAGGTCCACCGACCGCTCGAACATGTCGGCTTCGCGGCCCTGCGTCAGGTTCAGCAGCTGGTCGCGGTTCAGCACGCGCTGCGGGTGGTCCACGAAGACGCGCAGCAGCCGATATTCCGCCCCGCTCAGCGCGACGATGGTGCCTTCGTTGTCGATCAGGTGGCGCGCGGTGGTGTCCAGCTGCCAGTCGCCGAAGGCCAGCATCTGCCCGGCCTCGGTGATCTGCAGGTTGGGCGGCAGCATCCGGGTGCGGCGCAGCACGGCCTTGATGCGCGCCAGCAGCTCGCGCGCGGCGAACGGCTTGGTCAGGTAGTCGTCGGCGCCCATTTCCAGGCCGATGATGCGGTCGGTCTCGTCGTCGCGGGCGGTCAGCATCAGGATCGGCGTGGTCTTGTGCTTGCCCGCGCGCAGTTCGCGGCACAGCACCAGGCCATCGTCACCCGGCAGCATCACGTCCAGCACGATCAGGTCGACCGTGTTGCCGTCCAGGAACTGGCGCATGTGGCGGCCGTCCGGCGCCATGGTCACCCGCAGGCCATTCTTGGTCAGGTAAGTGGATACCAACTCACGGATCTCCCGGTCGTCATCGACGATCAGGACATGGTCGACATGCGATTCCATCAGCTTCACCCCTGGGCAATCTATTTTTAGGAAAAATGTGAACAATCAGTCCGTTGGCGGCATTGTATGGGCGCGGGCGCCGTCGCGTGTATCGCAATGTATCTGGCGGCAGCCGGCCCACAAAGCCATACAACTTTGCCGGTTGGCGACACATTTACGGTAGATCACGGGCGTCTCATTGGGGCATGCCAGATGGCTGGCCTCTCATCCTTGCCGAAAGGAACCCGACCATGACGCTGCTGATCCTTGCCTACCTGGGTGGTGCCCTGACCATCCTGAGCCCGTGCATCCTGCCCGTGCTGCCGTTCGTGCTGAGCGGCAGCGGCCAGCCGTTCCTGCGCGGGCGGCTCCCGATGCTGGCCGGCATGGCGCTGACCTTTGCGGCGGTGGCCACGCTGGCGTCGGTGGGCGGCGCCTGGGCGGTGCGCGCCAACGAATACGGCCGCCATGCCGCGCTCGTCCTGCTGGCGATGTTCGGGGTGTCGCTGCTGGTGCCCCGCCTGGCCGATGCGCTGACGCGGCCCGTGGTGGCGCTGGGCAACCGGCTGGCCGGCGATGGCACGGCCGGCGCCGCGTCGCCGTGGGCATCGCTGCTGCTCGGGGTGGCCACGGGCATGCTGTGGGCACCCTGTGCCGGCCCCATCCTGGGCATCGTGCTGACCACGGCCGCACTGCAGGGCGCCAGCGTGCAAAGCTCGCTGCTGCTGGTGGCATACGCGGCCGGTGCGGCCACGTCGCTGGCCGCCGCGCTTGGGCTGGGCGGCCGCCTGTTCGCGGCGATGAAGCGGTCGATGGGGACCGGCGAATGGCTGCGTCGCGGCCTGGGCATGGGCGTGCTGGGCGGCGTGGCCGCCATCGCCATCGGCGCCGATACCGGCTTCCTGGCGCGGCTGTCCATCGGCAGCCCGGCCCGGCTGGAACAGGCATTGATCGACCGGCTGCACAACGCATCGGCGCCGGCCCCGCAGGCCAGCCACGAAGATGCGTCCACGACCGCTGCCGCAGGCAACGCCGGCGCCAGCGCGGGCATGCTGCTGGCCGCCAACGACACCGGTTACGGCTTCGGCAGCCGCCTGCCGGCCGAAGGCCAGTTGCCGCCGCTCGATGGCGCGGTCCAGTGGTTCAACACGCCGAACGGTGCGCCCATCACGCGCCAGCAGTTGCAAGGCAAGGTCACGCTGGTCTATTTCTGGACGTACTCGTGCATCAACTGCATCCGCACGCTGCCCTACCTGCGCGCCTGGGCTGACAAGTATCCGGGCCTGCAGGTCATCGGCGTGCACACGCCCGAGTTCGCCTTCGAGAAGAAGCCGGACAACGTGCGCCGTGCCATCGGCGACTTCCGGATCGGCTTTCCGGTGGCCGTGGACAGCGACTACGCCATCTGGCGCGCCTTCCACAACAACTACTGGCCGGCGGCGTATTTTGTCGATGCGCGCGGCACTATCCGCCACCACCAGTTCGGCGAAGGCGACTACGCCCAATCCGAGCGCGTGATCCAGACCCTGCTGGCCGAGGCCGGCCAGCCGTCTGCGTCGCGCGATGTGGTGGTGCCCGATGCCACGGGCGCGCAGGCCGCGCCCGACCTGCGCAACGTCCGCTCCGGCGAGACCTATGTGGGCTACAACCAGGCGTCGAACTTCGCTTCGCCGGGCGGCATCCGTGCGGATGCACCGCGCAATTACGCCGTGGACGGCAAGCTGCGCCTGAACCAGTGGGGGCTGGCCGGCCAATGGACGGTCGGACCGGAATTCGCCACCGTGGAACGCGCCGACGGCAGCATCCGCTACCGCTTCCAGGCCCGCGACCTGCACCTGGTGCTGGGGCCCGCCGCCAACGGACGCGCCGTGCGCTTCGTGGTGACCATCGACGGCAAGGCGCCGGGCGACAGCCATGGCGCCGATATCGACGCCAACGGCAACGGGGCGATCACCGCCACGCGGCTCTACCAGCTGGTGCGCCAGGCCGGCGAAGTGGGCGAACACACGTTCGAGATCCGCTTCCTCGACCCGGGTGCCCAGGCCTACGCGTTCACGTTCGGCTGATCGTCGCCGAAGGCCGGCGCGGCCAGCTTGCGGGCGTGGTCGCGCAGGTCGGCGGGCCACGCCTGGGACAGCGCCACGAAGCGGTCCCGGTCGCCGCCGTACAGCGCGCGGGATGCCTCCTCGTAGCCGGGCTGGTTGCCGAGCATCGTCGACATGAACCGGTCCGCCGCGGCCTTGGCACGGCCGGCGGCCAAACCGGCGTCGGCCCCCTGGCCCTTGCGCGCGGCGTCCACCAGCTTGCGCAGCGTCACCGACGCCCCGCCCGGCTGCTCGCCCAGCCATTCCCAATGGCGCGGCAGCAGCGTGACCTCACGCGCCACGACCCCCAGCTTCGGCCGCCCCGCGCCCTTCCTGGCCGGGCCGTCATCGGCAGCCGGCGGCGCCAGCCGTGCGGCAATGTCGGCATCGCTGCCGCGCAGGTCGAAATCCAGCTGCCGGCCCGTGGTATCGCCAAACGCCAGAATCGATTGATGCGGATCGGCACGCAGGGCGGCCGCCACGGCCAGCGCCACGTCCACCGGCTTGCCGGACGCCAGCCGCCGCTCGCCAGCAAAGGCGGTACAAGATTCGTTGTCTTCCATGGGGTCTCCCGACGCCGTTGTGATGGGAGTCGATATTACCCGGATAATATCCAGGCAGTCAATTACATCCGGGTAATATTTTTCTTGCGGGAAGGATGGGGGGGCCAACGCGTGGCGTTTTGACCCGGGGCGCCGCGCATGGCAGCATCGCGGGGCAGATTTTCCAGACCACTTCTTATGAAACCTTCAATGATCGGAATCCGGCCACTGCTGATCGCGGCGATCGTCAGCCCGCTGCTGGCGGCCTGCGCCAGCGGCAGCTCTGTGGAATACCTTGAATCGCAGGACGGCAAGCCGTTCCATTCCGACGCCAGCGTGGGCGACATCGTCGTCTGCCTGAAGCAGAAGCTCGGCGACGACGCGAACGTGCTGGCCTATCCCGAACCGGGCAAGGTCGACGTGCGCGTGGGCTACGGCCACCGGGCCGACGCCGGCTACTCGTACCTCATCAACCTGCGCGCCGCCCGCCAGGGCACCGACGTAGAAATCCGCAGCGCCGGAGACTTTCGGCCGATGCTGAGCCAGGGGCGCGTGACGGGCTACATCAAGAACTGCCAGCCGGGCACCCCGGCGCGGTAAGCGCGCTTCAGCCGGCCCAGCCCATGGTCCGCGCCTGGGCCAGCACGGCGCGGGCGCGCTCCACGAACGGCCGGTCCACCATCTTGCCGTCGACCAGATAGGCGCCCACGCCGCTCGCGTCGGCCTCGTCGGCGGCAGCCACGATCCGCTGCGCGGCGTCGATTTCGGCGGCGGTCGGCTGGAAGACTTCGTTGGCCAGCGCGATCTGGCTCGGATGGATGCAGCTCTTGCCCAGATACCCGAGCCGGCGCGCCAGTTCGGCCTCGGCACGGTAGCCATCGGCATCCTTGACGTCCGCGAAGGCCGCGTCATAGGCAAACACGCCGGCTTCGGCGGCGGCCATGCGCATCTGATACATGGTCTGCGCCACGGCCAGTGTTTCGCGCCGATGGATGCCTGCCGGCTCGAACAGGTCGGCATAGCCCAGCTGCAGGCCCGCCACGCGCGGATCGGCGGCGGCCAGTTCATGCGCGCGGCGCAGCCCGCGCGGCGATTCGATATTGAGCAGCAGCTTCACCGGCGTGGTCACGCCGTTGGCGGCCTCGGCCAGCGCCACCGCCTTGGCCGCCAGGTGCACCTGCTCGACGTCTTCCACCTTGGGCACGTTGACCAGATGCAGCCCGTTGCGTACCACGGCGGCAATATCCGGCGCGAAGTGGGCGGTGTCCGGCGCGTTCACGCGCACGATCAGCGTCTTGCCCGATGCGGCCGTGCGGCCCGACGCCAGCAGGTCCTGCAGCGTGGCGCGGGCCTCGGCCTTGCGCGGCTCGGCCACGGCGTCTTCCAGGTCGAACGACAGCGCGTCGGCCGCGCTGGCCAGCGCCTTGTCGAACAGCTCCGGGCGCGATCCCGGTACAAACAGTTTGCTGCGCATGATCGCCCTCATCTTCATTCCGCCCGGATGCTGCGCTGCTTGACCAGCGCCCCCCAGCGCACGGCCTCGCCCTGCACGAACTTGCCGAACTGCTGCGGCGAGTTGCCCACCGGCTCCAGCCCCATCTGGCGCAACTTGTCCTGCACTTGCGGGTCGGCCACGGCGCCCTGCACTTCCTTCGCCAGCCGCGCCACCACCTCTGGGGGCGTGCCCCTGGGCACCCACACGCCATTCCACTCCAGCACCTCGAAATCGGGCAGGCCGCTTTCGGCCAGCGTCGGCACATCGGGCAGCCCCGGGTTGCGCTTGAGCGACGTCACCGCCAGCGCCTTGAGCTTGCCGCCTTTCGCATAGTTGAGCGTGGATGCCACGTTGCCGAAGTACGCCGACACCTGGTTGCCCATCACGTCGGTCAGTGCCGGCGCACCACCCTTGTACGGCACGTGCAACAGGTCGATGCCGGCCTTGGCGTTGAGCAGTTCGCCGGCCAGGTGCGACCCGCTGCCCGAGCCGGCCGACGCGAACGTCAGCTTGCCGGGGTTGGCCTTGGCATAGGCGATGAATTCCTTGACCGTCCGGTACGGCGCGTTGGGCGGTACCACGAGGATGTTGGCCGCCGTGGCCACCAGCGAGATCGGCACCAGATCCTTGAGCGGATCGAACGACATCCTGCGCAGGCTCGGATTCACCGCGAACGCCGATGCGTCGTACAGCACCGTGTAGCCGTCGGGCGTGGCCTTGGCCACCGCTTCCTCGCCGATCACGCCGGCCGCGCCGGGGCGGTTGTCGATCACCACCTGCTGACCCATCGACGCGCTCATGCGCTGCGCGATCACACGCGCGGTGTTGTCGGCGCCGCCACCGGCGGAGTACGGCACGATCATGCGGATCGGGCGGTCGGGATAGGCTGCGGCGGCCAGCAGCGGCGCGCAGGCGGCCACTGCGACCAGCAGTTTGCGGCAGGTCGAATGCATGGATGGGTCTCCTGATGTCGTGAAGTCGTGCGGTCGTCAGACCGTGGCCATCGGGTTGGCCGGCGATCCCACCGCGCGCGGCAGGTGCATCGGCGGGGCGGTCAGCAGGAACGAGGCCCGCCCCGCCTGGTGCAGCCATGCGGCCAGTGGCGTCAGGTGCCACATCTCGCCCAGCGGGATGCCCAGCTTGACCAGGCAGAGTTCGTGCAGCGGCAGCAGCGGCCCGGTGGTGCCGGGCGGCAGTGCGTGGCGGCGCTCCTCCACCGCGTGGTTGTCGGCGGCGATGGCGGCGATGCCCGCTTCGTCGATCCAGCGCAGCAGCCGTGCGTCGGTGCCGTCCAGCACCGCGCAGGCATGCCGCAGCCCCGCATGATCGTCGGCCGCGGAGAGTTGCAGCGCCATGTCGGCCAGCCCGGTATGCACGCAGAGGATGTCGCCGCGCTGCACGTCCACGCCATCCGCCTCGATCACGCGCATCAGGTCGTCATAGCCCACCGCGCGCCGCGCCGGGCCGAAATGCCGGTGCAGGTCCACCAGCGTGCCGCGCCCCTGGATGCCGCGCGCCGCCATCGGGGCCACCGACAGCGCCTGCGCGCCGATGAACGTGCCATCGGCCGCGCTGCCGCTGCCCACCGAGTAGCCGTTGTACCCCACCGTTTCGGCCTGGCCGTCGCCATCGGCATCGAACAGGCAGTTCACATGGCCCAGCGCGTCCCACTGCGTGGAATATTGCGGCGACAGCGTGACGTGGTCGTCGCTGATCACGTCGGTGGCGCCCGGCACATCGCCCGCCATCGGGCGATTGAACACGCGCTGGCCGTCCTTCTCGGAGGGATGCAGCACGGGCGGGCGCCGGCGCGGATTCAGCACGCCGGCACGCGGCACGTCGAGCGGCAGGCTCAGCGAGAACGTCAGCCCCTGGCGCACTTCGCGCACGGCGGCCAGCACCTGCGCGGGGCCGATCAGGTTGAGCCGGCCAAGCTGGTCGTCGGGACCGAAGTCGCCCCAGTTGGATCCTTGCGGACGCTGCTTCCAGCGCGGGTTCGCCGCCATCATTGGTCCTTGCCGGCGTCGCCGGCATCGATCACCACGCCGGCCGCCTGCAGTGCGGCGATACGGGCGTCATCCAGCCCGGCCGCGCGCAGGGCTTCGACCGAATGCTCGCCCAGCGCCGGTGCCGCGCGCCGGAAGGCGCCCGGCGTGCCGCCCAGGCGCGGCGAGATGTTGTGAACCGGAATCTGGCCCATCTCGGCGTCGGGAATCTCCACCACGATGTCGCGTGCATGGAAGTGCGGGTCGTGCTCGATGTCGGAGATGTCGTAGATCGGCCCAATCGTCACGCCGGCCTTGTCGAAGAACGCCACGCAATCGGGCTGGGTCATCGTGCCCAGGAATTCGCCGATGATGCCGTCCAGCAGCGCGGCGTGCTTCACGCGTTCGGCATTGGTGGCGAAACGCGGATCGGTAATCAGCGCCGGCCGGCCGATGGCGCGGAACAGCCGTTCGGTCATGGCCTGCGTGGACGCCGACAGGCACACCCATTTGCCATCGGCGGTCTGGTAGGCATTGCGCGGCGCGCTGTTGGTGGACCGGCTGCCGGTGCGCGGCTTGACCTTGCCGGTCAGCCGGTAGTTGGCCGCCTGCGCGCCCAGGATGGCGAAGATCGGGTCGAGCAGCGGCAGGTCGATCACCTGGCCCACGCCGCCGCGCACTTCCACGTTGCGCACGGCGCTGAGCACGCCGATGGCGCCGTACAGGCCGGCGGTCATGTCGCCCAGGTAGATCGGCGGCAGCACCGGCTCGCGATCGGCAAAGCCGTTCATCGACGCAAACCCCGACATGCCTTCGACCAGCGTGCCGAAGCCGGGACGATGCGAATACGGGCCGTCCTGGCCCCAACCCGATACGCGCACGATCACCAGCCTGGGGTTGCGCGCCATCAGCACGTCGGGGCCCAGGCCCATGGTTTCGAGCGTGCCCGGCTTGAAGCTTTCGACGAACACGTCGGCGTGAGACACGAGATCCAGAATCACGCCGATGGCGCCTTCGGCCCGGAAGTTCAGGCACAGGCTGCGCTTGTTGCGGCAGTAGGCCTTCCAGGCGGTGGACACATCCTTGACCTTCCAGTCGCGCAGCGTGTCGCCGCTGGCCGGTTCCACCTTCAGCACATCGGCGCCCAGGTCGGCCAGCGCCATCGTCAGCGTGTTGCCCGCCACCAGGCGGGAGAGATCGAGGATGCGGATGCCGTCGAGCGGTCCGGTGGCGTCGGGCGCCAAGGCTTGCTGCCTGAACATGGGAAGACTCTGTGAATTATTCGGCGGTGATGTTGCGGGCCTTGGCCACCTGCTTCCAGCGCGCGCTGTCGCGGCGGATATGCTCGGCGAACTGGGGCGCGGTCATCGCGGATGGCTCGGCCCCTTCGCGCGAGAAGATTTCGCGCATTTCGGGCGTGGCGATGATGTCGCGGATCTCTGCGTTGAGCTTGTCCACCAGCGGCTGCGGCGTGCCAGCCGGCGCGAACACGCCCCACCAGAGTTCGGCGGCATAGTTCGGCACGGTCTCGGCCACCGACGGCCACTGCGGCGCAAAGCGCGAGCGCGCCGGCGACGTCACGGCCAGCGCGCGCACCTTGCCGCCCTTGACCTGCGTGGCCACCGACGGGAAGCTGGCGATCACGAACTGCACCTGCCCGGCAATCAGGTCGGTCAGCGCATTCGAGATGCCCTTGTACGGCACGTGCGTAAACTCGATACCGGCGTCGCCGGCCAGCAGTTCGCTGGACATCTGGTTGATCGATCCGATACCGGCCGACCCGTAGTTGATCGCACCCTTTTCCTTCTTCGCGGCGGCAATCAGGTCGGCCACGGTCTTGTATGGCGACTTGTCGGACACGGCCAGCACCATCGGGCCGCTGGCCAGCATCGCCACGGGCGCGAAGCTCCTGTTCACGTCGTAGCTGGTCTTCGGCTGCACGGCGGCATTGGCGGTCAACGTGGACGACGTCACCAGCAGCGTCGCACCGTCGGGCGCGGAGCGCGCCACGAATTCGGCCCCGATGGCGCCGCCCGCGCCCGGCTTGTTGTCGACGATGGCCGTGATGCCGAGCTTCTTCGACAGCTTCTCGCTGACCAGGCGCGCAAACACGTCGTTGCTGCCGCTGGGCGGGAACGGCACCACCATGCGGATCGTCTTCGGCACCACCGGCTCGGCCGCCTGCGCGGCGGCCGGGGCAAGCGCGGCGCCGGCCATGCCCAGGGCGACGGTGGATGCGGTGGAAAAAGCGGCGGCAAGGGTGCGCAGGCGCGGACGGTGCGGCATCACGGCGTTGTCTCCAGATATTGTGCGGTGCGGCACCTGTCGATCGGCGCCGTCTGCCAAGCATCGTAGCCATGCCGTCGATTGAGATAAAGTGACGTTTTTAAACCTATCGGTGAGAAAAACTCATGAAGGTCGAGTGCTTCCAGACGCTGGCGGCGGTCCTGCGCTGCGGCAGCTTCGCCGGCGCGGCGGCCGAGATGAGCCTGTCGCCCAGCGCGGTCAGCCTGCAGATGAAACAGCTGGAGACCTACTTCGGCCAGCCGCTGTTCGACCGCTCTGCCTTGCAGGTGCGGCCCACGCCGTTCGCGCTGGAGGTCAGCGCCACGCTGGACGGCGCGATGCATGCAATGGAGTCGCTGCGCCGCCGCTCCGCGCCCGTGGTGGAGGGCAAGGTCACGCTGGGCATCATCGAACCGATGCAGGTGACGCTGCTGCCGCCGTTCACGGCGCTGGTGCGCGAGCGTTATCCCAACCTGGACGTGCGGCTGGAACGCGGCCGCTCCACCGCGCTCGTGGACGCGCTGCGCTCTGGCACCATCGACGCCGCCGTGGTGGCCCAGCCGGAATCGGGCGCCTCGGCCCGGGTGCGCTGGGCACCGCTGTTCCGCGAACCGTGCGTGCTGGTGGCACCTCTGGATTCGGCGGGCCGCACCGCGAAGGCGCTGCTGAAGGCCTACGAGTGGATCCGCTTCGATACATCGACCATTGCCGGGTCGGTGGCCGCGGATTTCGTGCGCCGCACGGCGCCCGACGCGCGCTCGCGCATCGAGCTGCTGTCGATTCCGGCCATCGTGGCCATGGCGTCGCGCGGGCTGGGCGTGTCCGTGCTGCCTCAGCCCGACCCTTATCTGCTTGAGGCATTTCCGGTGCGCGTCATGACGCTGGGCGACACGCCACCTTCGCGGCAGATCTCGTTCGTGTCACGCGTGGCGCCGGCCGAGGACCGCGTCATCGCCGCACTGCTCGACACCCTGCGTAGCGCCGCGGCCGGAAAGGTCTGAGCGCGGGCGCGCCAGGCCGCCTCCGGGTCAGTTAAACGGTTTCGACGCGCGATCTGACTCATTTCGCAAGGTGCTTCCACAGGGGTTGCCTTGCGGCATACTGGCCCGCGATGTGGCCCTCCGGCCACGCTTCCTTGACAAAGGTGAGCCCGTGGAAAAGACGCAGATCGTCAAAGTGGTCAACGCCATCGCGGTGGCGGCCGTTGCAGGTGCCGGCATGGCCCATGCGCAGGACAAACCCGGCGTCGAAGGCACCCCGGTGCCGGTCACCGCCGACAACTTCGTGCGCGCCGAATCGGACATGTACCTGGCCGGCCTGGCAAAGCAGGGCGGCGTGGGCAAGCTGCTGCACCGGCGCGAACCCGCGTCGATCGACCACCAGACCGTGATCCGCCTGAACCGCGACACGCTCTATTCGTCCGGCGTGTTTGACCTCGACGCAGGCCCGGTGACCATCACCATGCCCAATCCGGGCAAGCGGTTCATGTCGATGCAGGTCATCAACGAAGACCACTACGTGCCGGCCGTGTACTACGGCGCTGGCAAGCATGTGCTGACGCGCGAGAACGTGGGCACGCGCTACGTGGTGGTGGGCATCCGCACCCTGGTGGACCCCGCCAGCCCCGACGACATCAAACAGGTCCACGCGCTGCAGGACGCCATCCAGGTCAGCCAGAAGGCGCCGGGCACGCTGCAGTTGCCGGACTGGGACGCCGCCAGCCAGAAGAAGGTGCGCGACGCCATCCTGGTGCTGCAGTCCACCCTGCCCGACTTCAAGGGCGCCTTCGGCAAGAAGGGCGAGGTCGATCCCGTCCGGCACCTGCTCGGCACGGCCGCGGGCTGGGGCGGCAATCCCGACAAGGACGCCACCTACCTGAATGTGACGCCGCCGAAGAACGACGGCAAGACCGTCTACCGGCTGCATGTGAAGGACGTGCCGGTGGATGGCTTCTGGTCGGTCAGCGTCTACAACGCCAAGGGCTACTTCGAGAAGAACCCGGCCGGCGCCTATACGCTGAACAACCTCACGGCAAAGCGGGATGCGGACGGCGGCATCACGATCCAGTTCGGCGGCTGCGAGGCCAATACGGCCAACTGCCTGCCTATCGTGGACGGATGGAACTACACGGTGCGGATGTACCGTCCGCGCCATGATGTGCTCAGCGGCCGGTACCAGTTCCCGGCGCCGCAGCCGGTGAACTGAACCCTGGCGGCCGGCTGGCGGCCACGCAACAAGGCAAGAGGGGGCGTGCAGACACGCCCCCTTTTCTATGGGCATTCCCGCCGGCATCGGCGCCCGCCAAGGCGCCGCCGGCCAGTGCCTAGTGTTTGCTGTCGTCTTCGGGATGCGACGACAGCAAATCAAGCATCTCGTCCGCGTGTTCTTCCTCGACGGCCAGGATGCTCTCCATCAGCCGGCGCGACGTGGGGTCTTTCTGGCCGATGTACTGCACGATCTCGCGATAGGTGTCGATGGCGATCCGTTCGGCCACCAGGTTTTCCTTGATCATGTCGGTGAGTGACGTGCCTTCCACATATTCGGCGTGGCTGCGCGACGCCAGCCCATCGGGCGACAGGTCGGGCTCCCCGCCCAGTTGCACGATGCGCTCGGCGATCTGGTCGGCATGGCCCTGCTCTTCGTTGGAGTGCGCCAGGAATTCTTCCGCCACGCTCTTCGAATTCGGCCCCTTGGCCATGAAGTAATGGCGGCGATAACGCAGCGTGCACACGATCTCCGTGGCCAGCGCCTCGTTCAGCAGCTTGATCACGGTGTCGCGTTCCGCATCGTACCCAGCGGTCACCGCGCCGTCGTCGATGTGTTGGCGGGCACGCTCGCGAATGGTCTTGATGTCCGTCAGGAACGGTTGCTTGTCAGACATGAGGGGACTCCTTCGTCATCGTTCGAATGGTCCCGCGCCCCGCTGCGTGCGGGGGCGGCTTTTACTGCTGAGGCAAAATCGGTGCCATTCCGCCCAGCCCTGATACGGCTGGGGTCCTGCAGCCTGCCGCCCGTGTGTTTTTTACAAAGGCCGGGCACCGGCGCTTGCAAACTCCCGTTGCCATCCCACGTAGCCGCCCCCGCCCGTCGTCAGCCAAAAGGCTTACCCCCACTACCGCAAGGCCCAACTTGCCGCTGCCCGGCAATCCGCGTAGTGTGACGATTTGCGTACATCTGCAACACATTGCGGATGCCAAACCTCGTTCACTCGGAGAACTACGATGGAATCGCGCCGCCTGCCCCGCGCCCGCATGTCCCCTTCCCCGCTGTCTTCGCTGCTGTCCCGCCTGTCGGCTGCCGCTACCGCCACCGCCGTGGCCGCCGTGATGGCCACGGCGCTGCCGCTGGCGGCCAGCGACGCCCATGCCGCCCCGCCCGCCCAGCAGAAGACGCAGGTGCCGGGCTACTACCGCATGATGGTGGGACAGCTTGAAGTCACCGCGCTCTACGACGGCTATATCGATCTGGACCCCAAGGTGCTGAAGTACACCAGCGCGCGCGAGGTACAGAGCCTGCTGGCGCGCATGTTCGTGGCATCGACACCCGGCATGCAGACGGCCGTCAATGCCTATCTGGTCAACACCGGCACGCACCTGGTGCTGGTGGATACCGGCGCGGCCGCCTGCTTCGGCCCGACGCTGGGCGGCATCGTGCAGAACCTGCGTGCGTCCGGCTACACCCCGGAACAGGTGGACACGGTGCTGCTGACCCACCTGCATGGCGACCACGCCTGCGGCCTGACGGCCGACGGCAAGCCCGTGTTCCCGAACGCCACGGTCTACGCCGACAAGGCCGATGCCGACTACTGGCTCAGCGAATCGGCGGCGGTCAGCGCCCCCGAAGGCGCCCGGCCGTTGTTCGGCATGGCGCGCGATGCCGTGGCGCCGTACCAGGCCGCCAACCATTTCCGCACCTTCAACGCCATCGCCGGCGAGGAACCGATCCCCGGCGTGCGGGCCGTGCCCACGCGCGGCCACACGCCGGGCCATACCGGCTATCTGTTCGCAGCGGGCAAGGAAAACCTGCTGCTGTGGGGCGATATCGTCCACAGCCACGCCACGCAGTTCCGCCGCCCGAACATCGCCATCGAGTTCGACGTGGACAGCCACCAGGCCGTGCTGACGCGCCAGCGCGTGCTGGCCGATGCGGCAAAGGACAAGCTGTGGGTGGGGGGCGCGCACCTGCCGTTCCCGGGGCTGGGGCATGTGCGGCGCGATCAGGTCGGCTATACCTGGGTACCCGTGGAATTCGGGCCGATCCGCAGCGATCGCTGAACGCCACACCCCTCTGTCGGCCGGCGCGCCGGCGTGCGAACATGGCACCTTTGCCCCGATGTCCGCACGCCGATGATTACCCGCCCGCCGCTTCACTGGTTCAGGATGCTGTTCGTGCTGCGGGGGTCGGTCCTGCCCAGGATTGCCCCGCAGCTCGTCACTATCACGTTGTTCGCCGCGGTCATCACGTTCTTTCACGGGCGGATCGGCGAATGGAAAGTGTCGCTGAATTTCGTGCCGTTCTCGCTGATCGGCCTGACGCTGGCCATCTTCCTGGGCTTTCGCAACAGCACCAGCTACGCGCGCTTCTGGGAAGGCCGCACGCTATGGGGCAGCGTGCTCAACGAATCGCGCTCGCTGACCCGCCAGGCGCTGACGCTGGTGGCCGACCAGCACGACGCGCGGCGGCTGGCGTACCGGCTCTGCGCCTTCGTGCACGCCTTGCGCCACCAGTTGCGCGGCACCGACGCCTGGCCGGACGTGGCCCCGTTCCTCGACGAGGCCGATGCCGCGCGGCTGAAGGCGGCGAAGTTCAAGCCGGCAATCGTGCTGCTGATGGCTGGCGAATGGGTTGGCGAGCGGCTCCGCGCGGGCCAGCTGGCGCCGGCGCTGGCCCAGCCGATGGAGATGTCGCTGAACCAGCTCAGCACCGCGCTGGGCGGCTGCGAACGGCTGGCCGGCACGCCGATTCCGTTCACGTACTCGGTCATCATCCACCGCTGCATCTATCTCTATTGCGTGCTGCTGCCGTTCGGGCTGCTCGACTCGATCGGCCTGATGACGCCGGTCATCGTCTGCTTCATCGCCTATACGTTCTTCGCGCTCGAAGCCTTGAGCGCAGAGATCGAGGAACCGTTCGGCGAGGAACCCAACGACCTGGCCCTGACCGCGATGTCCTACATGATCGAATCCACGGTGCTGGAAATGATTGGCGAGACGCCCAAAAGCGCCGCGCCGTCGCCGCACGACTTCATTCAGGTCTGACGCCCCCGGCACCGATCCCGACTGGCTATCCCCTCCCGCAGGGCGGGAGAGGCGTTGGGGGTTAGGTGCTTACCTCGGCCGCTTCACCGCGCGCACCTTGCCGCTGTCGCCGCCACCGCAATAGAAGCGGTCACCGCCATCCGACTCCAGACCCGACACGGCCATGCCGGCCGGCATCTCCACCGCTTCGAGCACCTTGCCAGATTGCGGATCCACATGGCGCAGTTCGCTCTGGTCGTTCTCCCACGTGCCGTGCCAGAGCTGGCCATCGACCCACGTCACGCCGGTAACAAAGCGGCTCGATTCGATGGTGCGGCGAATCGCGCCGGTGCCGGGATCGATCTCGTGGATCTTGCGGTCACGATACTGGCCCACCCAGAGCGACCCTTCGGCCCAGGCCAGCCCCGAGTCATTGCCGTTTCCCGGCGCCGGAATCGTTGCCACCACCGCCCCGGTCTGCGGATCGATCTTCTGGATGCGGCGCTCGGCAATCTGGAACAGATACCGGCCATCGAACGCCGTGCCGGCATGCGCGGGCACGCTGATCGCGTGCCCGGCCTTGCCGGTGGCGGGGTCGAGCGCCAGCAGCCGGTCGCCCACGGCGAACCAGACCTGCTTGCCGTCGTACGTCAGGCCGTGGACATGATCGACACCCGGGAAGGGACCGTACTCCTGGACAATCTCTGCGGCAATACGCTTCATGATGATTTCCTTTGGACGTTTGCAAGCGGCGCATGGCTGCGCGCCTGCGTGGTGGATCTGGAAACCATGCTACGCGCCGGGCAGCGGCGGCGGGAGTAACAAGGCCGTCGCGAATCCGGCCATCGGCGGCGTCATCCAGCGGCGCGTGCGGCCGCCGCCCACAGGCTGGACCTTGCCCGCCCCGGCCAGCACGTCGAGCGCCCGCTGCACCGTGCGCTGGCTGGTGCCCAGTGCCAGCGCCAGTGCCGAACTCGACCACGATTCGCCATCGGCCAGACACGCCAGCACCGCCGCGTGGGCTTGCTCGACAGGATGCGTCATCACCACGATCTCGACCCCCGCAGGCGGTAGCAGCGCAAACCCTTGCGGCGTCGCGTGAATGCGCGCCAGTTCGCCCAGGGCCTTGCGCAGCCGTCCGATTTCCACGCGCAGGCGTGCGCGGTGCGTGTCGTCGGGGTGTCGCATGCGGAAGGCCGTGGCGATCAGCGCGTCGCGCGGCACGTCGCCGGGCCACGCCTGCGCCAGCGCGCGGGCCAGCGCAAACAGCACCGGCCGCCGCGCCAGCGGCACGACGGCGCAGCGCTGCCGCACGGCCATGCGGCAGGCATCGACGATCAGGGCACCGGACGCAAACCAGGCTTCCACCGCATCGAGCCGCAATGGCTGTTCCGTGCCCCGCGCCAGCAGACGTGCCACCGGCGCGCGCAGCGTGTCCAGGGCGCCATCGACTTCCGCCATCAGCGCGGGAATGCCGGCCTGCCGCGCCGCGATGCCGGCACGCTGCAAGGCATCGCGCGCAGGCGTGAACGACACGCGACGCATGGCGATGCCGGCCGCCACCAGTTCGTGCGCTGCGCGCAGGGCGGGCGGCAACGGTGCGGGATCGATCGTGGCGATGGTCTGCTCGGCATCGTCGAGCTGGCCGGTAAGCAGGTGATGCCGCGCGATCAGGTAGCGCGCATGCGCGGCGTTGAGCGTGTCGCCATGGGTGTCGAGCACGCGCCAGGCAGTATCCAGCGCCCTGGCGGGCCAGCCAAGGTCGCGCGAGACCAGCGCGATCTCGGCTTCGGCCACGGTGCAGCGGGCCCGCGCGATATGTTCCCGGGGGCCAAAGGCGCGCGCCGCGCCGCGCAACAGCGCGCGGGCACGCGTGAAATCGCCCAGCTGCGACATGGCAATGCCGCGCAGGGCCAGCGCGGAGGCGTCATCGCGCAGGGCGATGCGGTTCAGCGCGCCAAGCGGGTCGCCGGCCGCCAGCGCGCGCGCCGCCGCCGTGATCAGTGAGTCCATGGGAATCCCGCCACACCGGTTACTCCCCATGCCGGGAGCCGGCGCCTAATCTAGCACACGACCCTCGCCGATGATGGGCACCTGACGACACCCGCCTCGACCATCATTGCGGCGACATGGCGCATACGCGGCCGTGGCGCGCGGGCGCATCCCCGGCAGTGCGGCAATGCAGCAGGCGTCCGATGTTATCGTTGCGCCTGATCCCCGCCATGGCCGCCGTCCGGGCCCCTCGTCCATGCCAGAACGCACGTTGCAGGCGCCGGCCACCCCGCTCTGGCTGCGCGTCGCGCCCGCCCTGTTCCTGCTGCTGTGGTCCTGCGGCTTCGTCTTTCTGAAGCTGGGCCTGCAGTATGCCGATCCGCTGACATTCCTAGCGCTGCGCTACGCCTGCGTGGTGGCGCTGCTGATCGGCCCCTGCCTGTGGCTGCGCCCACCGATGCCGCGCGGCCTGGCGCCCTGGCTGCATCTGGCGATGATTGGCCTGCTGATCCAGGCCGGCTATTTTGCGTGCACCTATCTAAGCCTCAAGCTCGGCATGTCGGCGGGCGCGGTGGCGCTGGTCACGTCGCAACAGCCGATCCTGATCGGGCTGCTGGCGCCAGCCATCGCCGGCGAGCGCGTGGACCGCGTGCGGTGGGCGGGGCTGGCGCTCGGGGTGGCCGGTGCCGTGATGGTCATCACGGCCAGGTCCCCGGTGCAGATGACGTCGCCGCTGGGCCTCACTTTCGCGCTGCTGGCGCTGCTGGCAATGACCAGCGGCACGCTATGGGAAAAACGCTTCGGCGCGCCTGTGCATCCGGTACTGGCCAACACCGTGCAGTACACCGTGGCGTTGCTGGTCACCGCCCCGCTGGCCTGGTGGCTGGAACCGATGCACGTGCAATGGACGCCAGGCCTGTTCGGGTCGCTGGCGTACCTGGTCGTCGGCAACTCGCTGGTGGCGATCTCGCTGCTGCTGGCGATGATCCGGCATGGCGAGGCGTCGCGCGTGTCGGCGCTGTTCTTCCTGGTGCCCCCGGCCACGGCGGTCATCGCGTTCGTCCTGCTTGGCGAATCGCTGGCGCCGATGGCCTGGCCCGGCATGGCCATCGCGGCGGCGGGGCTATATCTTGTAATGCGCCGGCGCTAGAGATCTCGCGGCCCAGGGCGGCGGCCCAGGGCGGAAGCCATGCAAAAGCGGGCCACGCGGGCCCGCCCTTTACTGCCTGTGCGCCAACCGGTTCGGGCTCAGCGCGAAGAGCTGCCCGAAGTGGCGCCGCTGCCGCTGGTGCTGCCGCTCGAGCTGCCGCTGGGGGCCGAGCCATAGCCGCCGCCGTAATGGCCGCTGCGCGAGCCCGAATCGGTCGGGGTCACGGCGCCGGAGCCTGCCACCGAGCCGGAGCCCGTACCACTGCCAGCTGCCGTACAGCCGCCGAGCATCATCATCACCAGGGCCAGTGCTGCTGCCGTCGTTGTCGTCTTCCGCATGGTTTCCTCCATCGAACCGTTAGTCACCCCCCCAGCCCGGGCGGAAGCACAAGGGGACTCCCCCGCCTGTCACGCAAACGCCGTTCCAGTGTCCGGGTGCGCACGACGACAGACATTTCGTCATCCTGCAGTCAGGCAAGGCACCGCCGGATGGCAGCGGCTACTCACGGTTGTAAGCATTGCCCGGGACGGCGGCTGTGCATGGGCTGCTTACTTCAGAGAGGCGGCCGTGGGCTGATTCCACGTCGTGGATCTGCGTTTGATGCAGCGCAAAGCGAATAGCCATATCGCCAAATTCTCGTGATGAACGGACTACGATCGGATGGCGTCGGCGTGCGCCATTACCCCGCACGTCCGCCTATTCGCCATGGCCAAGAAATTTCCGATTCATCCGAAACATCCCGAGCGCATCTGCTGGGGCTGCGACAAGTACTGCGCGGTCGATGCCATGGGCTGCGGCAACGGGTCGAGCCGGACGCAGCATCCGATGGAACTGCTGGGCGCCGACTGGTACGAACACGGCGACTGGGGCATCGACGTCGAGCATGCGCCCGCGCCATCGGCTGCCCCTGCCCCCGCCAAAGGTTCGACCTGAGGCCGCAGTCCTGCCGCTTCAGATACCCCTCGGGCAGCGCCGGCCGACGAGGGCCGGCGTCGATCCGGCCCACGGCGACGGTTTTGCCTGTACTGCCTGCCTCAATAGCCGTAGTACTGCTGCGGCGGGGCGTACTGCACCGGCGCCGGACGGCCGCACGGCACGTAGCCACCCTGGTAGTTGCTATAGCAGTAGCCCGGCGGCACGGCCGGCGCGGCATAGGCCACCGGCTGCGGCGGCGCGTAGACCGGCGCCGGCGCGGCGTAGACCGGCTGGCTGCTGGCCACCAGCGCGCCCAGCGCCAGGCCTGCCACGGCCGCCACCGCAATGGCGGCACCTGCCGAAGATCCGCCACCGCCACGGTGATAGCGGTCGTGGGCCGAGGCGGTCCCGGCGACCAGCATGGCGGCACTCAGGACAGCGATACCGGTGTAACGAATCGACTTGCGCATCTTTCACTCCTTCAGTCGGGCCAACCTTGGCCCTCTCTACGGAATGCATGATGGACGCCCGATGATTACAGTGGGTTACGCCGTCGTGAGCAGATGTAAGCGCAGGGAGACATCGCTGCCCGCCGGACGGCCTGCCCGCGCGCACGGATCGCCGTTTCTTGAATTTGGCGTTACAACTTCCTGCGGCGTCCGGCCCGGCCCTGCTGGGAAACGCCGGTTGACAGCGCATCGGCGCATGCAAATACTCCACCTCGCAACGCCTCAGTGCCTGCGCGAATCCCCCCCTGAAGCGGTGCGGTTTTGGCAATGTCGAGACAAATTCAACCAGGGACGACCATGATCACACGCCGCCTTCCGGGGCTTTCGCGCCTGCCATCCTGTGCGCCACGCCTGCTGCTGGCTGGCGCCATCGGGCTGCTCGGCGCCTGCGCCACCAGTGTTTCGCCTCCACCCGTGCCGGCACAGCCGGCCGCCGCGGCCACGGCCACGGCGCCAGTGGCCGCGGGCAAGACCGAAGTCCTGTGGCTGGGCCAGTCGGCCATGCGCATCACAACGCCGGGCGGCAAGGTCATCGTCGTCGACCCATGGCTGACCGGCAATCCGAAGACGCCCGCCGAATACAAGCAGTTGACCGCGCTGGGCAAGGTCGACCTGATCCTGGTCACGCACGCGCATGGCGACCACCTGGGCGATGCCGTCGCGCTGGCAAAGCTCACCAACGCACCGCTGTGGAATGCCGGCGGCCTGAGCCAGCAGCTGGTTACGCTGGGACAATTGCCGGCCACCCAGGCCATGCGCTTCGGCAAGAGCGGCACCATCGCACCGCTGGGCGACAACGGTCCGAAAATCACGGCCGTGCACGCCGAGCATTCGTCGGAACTGGTCTGGAAGAATCCCGCCACCGGCAAGGACGAAACCCATTACGGCGGCGAGCCCGTGGGCTACATCATCGAGATGGAGAACGGCTTCAAGATCTGGCACATGGGCGATACGGGGCTCTACGGCGACATGATGATGGTGGCCGACCGCTACAAGCCCGACCTGGTGCTGATCCCGATCGGCGGCCACTTCACGATGGGCCCGCAGGACGCCGCCATCGCGCTGCGCGACTTCATCCGGCCCAGGTACGCGATCCCCATGCACTACGGCACCAGCCCGATGCTGCGCGGCACGCCCGCCGAACTGAAGACGGCGCTCGGTACATCGGCCGCCACGGCGGTGATCGTGCCGGAACCGGGGCAGAAGGTGGATTTTTGATGGGGGGGTGTCCGACCGCAGCTGAAGAAAGAAAAAACCCGCTGCGAAAGCGGGTTTTTTCGTTTCAGGCATTGGGCCGTCAGGCCGTTGTCAGGCCATCACTTCGGCCGGTTCACGGAGATGTCGAAATACGGTTTCGTCACGTGCAGACCAAGATTCACACCGATGCCGGTGTTGCCCAGCGTCAGCTGGACCGCCTCGTCGGCACCCACGCTGCGAGCGCGATAGCGCAAGCCGGTCAGCGGATAGTTCTGCCGCCACATGTCCAGACGATTGTCTTCGATACGGGTACGGGTGTACGTGCCATTCACGGTGTCGACCGAGGTGATGCGGGTCGATGCCTTCGTGAACTGGCTCGACATGTCGCCGAAGGTGACATAGTCCCAGTAGGCATTGGTCGCACCCACTACCGGCAGGTCGCGTGAAACCTGCTTGGTGGCGATCATCAGCCCGGTCTGCTGGCTGATTACCGCCGTCACCTGGCCGTCAGTCCCCTTGAATGCCACGCCTACGCTGGTGCCCGTCACATCGGTAATCAGGAAGTAGCCTCCCGGCTGTTTCGTAACGGTAGACAGTTCATTGCCAGTCCAGGCCGCGCACGCATTGTCGTCGTTGCAGGTCGAACCGGCCGTCATCTTGCCATTGGCATCCAGCGTGAAGGTCGCACGCGCTGTCGTAAAGCTGGCGCCACCCGCACCAACCATTGCGAAGGCGTTCCAGTTGCCTGCAAGTTCTGCCAGGGACAACTGCTGAACTGGGACGATCACGGCCGGCGCACCATTGGGCGCGGAGACCGTCCCTGCGCTCGGCATCGCCAGGGCAATGCCCGCCGACGACACCAGCATGCTGAAGGCGTTGTTATCGACATCGAAGCGGCATGCTTCGCCGGAAGCCGGCGACATTGCCAGCGAAGCAACCGTCGCCAGCGGGGCCACGACGTTTGCCGGCACGTTTGTCATGGCTTTGGGCGTCAGCGTCAGCGCCTTGGCATCGATCGACAATGCACCGACCGTACCCCCTGGGGCCAGCAACACGTAGTCGCCGGTCCGCAGCCCGGCGCATGTTGCCGAAGCGGTCTTCAGGATCGTGCCGATGGCCTCGGAGCCCGCATTGCTGCCGATGGCGGTCGCCAGGTCCGCCACCGTTGCCCGGGACGTGGCAAGCCGATCACGCAATTGGTCGAGCAACTGGTCCATGGCGTTGCCAGGCTTGCCGTTGTTGGCGGCAACCAAGGCCCCCTTGAGCGGGTCCACGCCAGCCAGGTCAACCACGCCAGTCAGCGTCAGGCGCACCGTATCGGTCGCCGTCGACAGGCTGGACGCCGTCAGGCGCGCCTGGGCGGCGGCATCGAACTGGCTGAAAAACTTGTCGGTACTGCCCTGAGCGAGCGCAGCAGTCAGCAATTCCGTGAACGGCGAGACATTTGCCGTGACGCTGGTTCCCGAACCCGCTTCCACGACCGAATGAAGGACCGTGCCGTCCGCCGCCGTCGCGCTCAGCACGCAGGGGCGGGTGGCATTGTCGATATTGATCGTGAACGTGCCGTCGGAAGCGGTCACCGCGCTGCCGCCGCCGGATGCGCACTTGGCGGTTACCGTCACGTTGGCCATGGCGGCACCGGTCGCTGCCGTACCACTGATTTTGGTCGTGGTGGCCGCAGGCGTCGCTGTGCCGCCGTTGCCGCCGTTGCCGCCATCCCCTCCACCCCCGCACGCCGTCAGCACGACAGCGGCCAGACCCGTCAAAAGAAGTCTCGATTTCATCCCTGTTGTCTCTTTCTTTGGTTGATTTCGACGCGCCACGTGCCAGGTTCTTCCGGCCTGGGCTGCCCCGGACCGACTGGCGCGCCTAATACATCACACGCAGGCTTTATGCAACCGCATTACCAGGCGGCGTGGAGTGTGTCCGACTCGACTTGCGCCGCATAACCCACATCAGGGGCATTGACAGGTGACGAATTTGTAATATTTGGCATACATAGTTGTTACATTTTTGATGCAGTGCGCGCTGCATGAGCCGATTTCGAACGGCCGTGGGCCATGGCCCCCGTAGCGCCCACGCGTAAAGCCATATGTGACGCGGAAGATAGCCCTTCCCGTCACAATCCCGCACCGCACATAGCGAAAACGCCACTATTGCCTATACTCGTCTTGTCCTCGCAGAACGTCCATGACCGGACGGCGGTCCGGTCCCAGGAGGTGTACCCATGGTTACGATGAACCGCCGACAGTTCCTGAAGTTCACGGGAGCGTCGCTGGCGGGGTCAAGCCTGGCGCTGATCGGGTTCGCGCCCGACGTGGCGCTGGCGGAGGTGCGGGCCTACAAGCTGGCGCGCACCACCGAGACCCGCAATACATGTCCCTATTGCTCGGTGGCGTGTGGGCTGCTGATGTACAGCCTTGGCGACAATGCCAAGAACGCGAAGGCCAGCATCATCCATATCGAAGGCGACCCCGATCACCCGGTGAACCGCGGCACGCTGTGCCCCAAGGGGGCCGGCCTGATCGACTTCATCCATAGTCCCAACCGCCTGCAATACCCCGAGTACCGCGCGCCGGGCTCTGACAAGTGGCAGCGCATGACGTGGGACGACGCGCTGGACCGCATCGCCAAGCTGATGAAGCAGGACCGCGACGCCAACTTCATCGAGAAGAACGAGCAGGGCGCCACGGTCAACCGCTGGCTCAGTACCGCGATGCTGGCGGCGTCCGCCAGCAGCAACGAGGTGGGTTACATCACGCACAAGACTATCCGCAGTCTTGGCATGCTGGGATTCGACAACCAGGCTCGTGTCTGACACGGCCCGACGGTGGCAGGTCTTGCCCCGACGTTTGGCCGTGGCGCGATGACGAACCATTGGGTCGACATCAAGAACGCGGACGTCATCCTGATCATGGGCGGCAATGCCGCCGAGGCACACCCGTGCGGATTCAAGTGGGTCACCGAGGCCAAGGCGCACAACAAGGCGCGGCTGATCGTGGTGGACCCGCGCTTCACGCGGTCGGCGTCGGTGGCGGACTACTACGTGCAGATCCGCACCGGCACCGACATCGTGTTCCTGGGCGGCGTGATCCGCTGGCTGCTGGAAAACGACAAGATCCAGCACGAGTACGTGAAGAACTACACGGACATGTCGTTCATCGTCCGCGAGGATTACCAGTTCAAGGACGGCATCTTCTCGGGCTACGACGCCGAGAAGCGCCACTACCTCAAGGAAACCTGGGACTGGGAAATGGGCGACGACGGGTTCGTGAAGACCGACCCCACGCTGGCCCACCCGCGTTGCGTCTACCAGTTGCTGAAGGCCCACTACGCGCGCTATACGCCGGAGATGGTGGAACGCGTCTGCGGCACGCCGCAGGACAGGTTCCTGAAGGTCTGCGAGATGATGGCCTCGACGGCCACGCCCGACCGCGCCATGACGATCATGTACGCGCTGGGCTGGACGCAGCACTCGATCGGCTCGCAGATGATCCGCACCGGCGCCATGGTGCAGCTGCTGCTGGGCAATATCGGCATTGCCGGCGGCGGCATGAACGCGCTGCGCGGGCACTCGAACATCCAGGGCCTGACCGACCTGGGCCTGATGACCAACCTGCTGCCCGGGTACCTGACGCTGCCGTCAGACTCCGAGACGGACTACGGCAAGTACATCGAGGCCCGCTCGTTCAAGCCGCTGCGGCCCAACCAGCTCAGCTACTGGCAGAACTACGGCAAGTTCCACGTGAGCCTGATGAAGGCCTGGTGGGGGCCGGCGGCCACCAGGGACAACAACTGGGCATTCGACTACCTGCCCAAGCTCGACAAGCCATACGACATGCTGCAGGTGTTCGAGATGATGAACGCCGGGCGCATCAACGGCTACATCCTGCAGGGCTTCAACCCGCTGGCGGCGGCGCCCAACAAGGCCAAGCTGCTCAAGGGCCTGAGCCAGCTCAAGTTCATGGTGGTGATGGACCCGCTGGCCACCGAGACCAGCGAATTCTGGCGAAATTACGGCGAATCGAACAACGTCGATTCGAAGTCGATCCAGACCGAGGTGTTCCGCCTGCCCACCACCTGCTTTGCCGAGGAAAACGGCGCGCTGGTCAATTCGTCGCGCTGGCTGCAATGGCACTGGCAGGGCGCCGATCCGCCGGGCGAGGCGCGCAGCGACATCGAGATCATGGCGGCGCTGTGGCTGCGCATCCGCGCCATGTACCAGAAGGAAGGCGGCAAGTATCCCGATCCGATCGTCAACCTCTGGTGGCCCTATGCGGTGCCGCACTCGCCTTCGCCCGAGGAACTGGCCAAGGAGTATTCGGGCAGGGCCCTGACCGACCTGGTGGACCCGAAGGACCCGACCAAGGTGGTGCGCAAGGCCGGCGAGCAGCTCAACAGCTTTGGCGAGCTGCAGGCCGACGGCAGCACCATGAGCGGCTGCTGGATCTACTGCGGGTCGTGGACGCAGGCCGGCAACCAGATGGCCAAGCGCGACAACAGCGACCCCACCGGCATCGGCCAGAACCTGAACTGGTCGTGGGCCTGGCCGGCCAACCGCCGCGTGCTGTACAACCGCGCGTCGTGCGACGTGAGCGGCAAGCCGTTCAATCCGGCGCGCAAGCTGATCGCGTGGAACGGCAAGAGCTGGACCGGTTTCGACACGCCCGACTTCAAGCTCGACGAAGACCCGGCCAACGGCATGGGCCCGTTCATCATGCAGGCCGAAGGCGTGGCGCGGTTCTTTGCGCGGCAGACCATGGTGGAGGGGCCGTTCCCCGAGCACTACGAGCCGTTCGAGAACCCGCTTGGCTACAACCCGCTCAATGGCAAGGACTCCAAGGTCATCAGCAACCCGGCGGCGCGCGTGTTCAAGGACGACTGGGCGCAGTTCGGCAAGCCCGATGCCTATCCGGTCATCGCCACCACGTATCGCCTGACCGAGCACTTCCACTACTGGACCAAGCACGCGCGCATCAACGCCATCCTGCAGCCCGAACAGTTCGTGGAAATTGGCGAGGAACTGGCCAAACAGGTGGGCGTCAAGGCCGGCGACCGCGTCAAGGTGACGTCGATGCGCGGCTACATCCGCGCCGTGGCGCTGGTGACCAAGCGCATCAAGCCGTTCAGGATCGATGGCAAGACCGTGCACATGGTTGGCATACCGCTGCACTGGGGCTTTACCGGGCTGACCAAGCCGGGCTTCCTGGCCAACACGCTGACGCCGTTCGTCGGCGACGGCAACACCCAGACGCCCGAGTTCAAGTCGTTCATGGTCAAGGTCGAACGGGCATAGGAGACCGACATGGCACTACAGTCCCTGGATATCGTGCGCCGGTCGGCCACCACCACGCCGTCGCCCAGCGTGCGCGAGCCCGTGACGGGCAGCGTGGCCAAGCTGATCGACACCACCAAGTGCATCGGCTGCAAGGCCTGCCAGGCGGCGTGCATGGAGTGGAACGACCTGCGCGGCGATGTGGGCACCAACGTGGGCGTCTATGACAATCCGGCCGACCTGGACGAGCATACGTGGACGCTTATGCGGTTTGCCGAGTACGAGAACCCGAACGGCAATCTCGAATGGCTGATCCGCAAGGACGGCTGCATGCACTGCGAGGACCCGGGCTGCCTGAAGGCCTGCCCGGCGCCGGGCGCCATCGTGCAGTACGCGAACGGCATCGTCGACTTCCACGAGGAAAACTGCATTGGCTGCGGCTATTGCATCACGGGCTGCCCGTTCAACATCCCGCGCATCTCCAAGCAGGACCACAAGGCCTACAAGTGCACGCTGTGCTCCGACCGCGTGGCCGTGGGCCAGGAGCCGGCCTGCGTGAAGACCTGCCCGACCGGCGCCATCGTGTTCGGCACCAAGACCGACATGATCCAGCATGCCGAGGAACGCATCGTCGACCTGAAGTCGCGCGGCTTCGAGAAGGCCGGCCTGTACAACCCGGCCGGCGTGTCGGGCACCCACGTGATGTACGTACTGCACCATGCCGACCAGCCGAGCCTGTACCACGGCCTGCCCGACGATCCGCATATCAGCCCGCTGGTGAGCCTGTGGAAGGGCCTGGCCAAGCCGCTGGCGGTGGCCGGCATGGCCATCGCGGCGCTGGCCGGCTTCTTCCACTACATCCGCGTGGGCCCGAACGAGACCGGCCCCGAGGATGAAGCGGCGGCCGAGGACGAGATCGTGCGCTGGGGCCGCGACAACCCCCGGCCGCGCGGCACGCCCGATGAAGTGGTGCCCCCCGAGGAGGTCCGCGATGAGAATCGATAAGCGCCGCGAGGCAACCATCCGCCGCTACACCGCGGGCGAACGCACCAACCACTGGATCGTCGCGCTCACGTTCGTGCTGCTGGCGCTGTCCGGACTGGCATTGTTCCATCCGTCGATGTTCTGGATGAGCGCGCTGTTCGGCGGTGGCACCTGGACGCGCATCCTGCACCCGTTCCTGGGCGTGGTGATGTTCCTGGCCTTCCTGATCCTGGCCGTGAAGTTCTGGCACCACAACCTGCTGACATGGAGCGACCGCGAATGGCTGCGCCACGGACGCGACGTCCTGACCAACCACGAGGAAAACCTGCCCGACGTGGGCCGCTACAACGCCGGCCAGAAGCTGCTGTTCTTCCTGATGGTGGGCTGCCTGGTGCTGTTGCTGCTGAGCGGCATCGTCATCTGGCGCACCTACTTCTCGGCGTTCTTCCCGATCTGGGCCCTGCGGGTGGCGTCGGTCGTGCATGCCGTTTGCGCCTTCGCGCTGATTTGCGGCATCATTGTCCACATCTATGCAGCCGTATGGGTCAAGGGTTCCGTGCAGGCCATGACGCGCGGAACGGTCACGCCCGGCTGGGCGTGGAAACATCATCGCACCTGGTTCCGGGAGACCTTCCGGCCGGGCGACAAATAGCGGGCCGGTGGCGGGAAGCCGATACGCCAGACACGCCGGACTGCCAGAGGATGACGACGGATGGTGCAGCGCATTCTGGAGCCGGCGGAAATCGAATCGATCGACCACATCGCCATCGCGCGTGTGCGGCTGCCCGATCGCGCGGAGGTGTTTGCCGCGCGGGCCCAGCGGCTGCGCCAGCTGGCGCCCGGCAACCCGATCGGCCCCTACCTGCTGCTGATGGCCGCCGTGGCCGACGCGCAGCATGTGGTGGCGCAGTCGCTCGCCGGGTCTCCCGGTTTCGCGGCCCTCACCCCCGCAGCCATCGACCGTGCTGGCGAGCACTGCATGCCGCTGCTGCCCGCGCAGGACGCCGGCGCGCCCCATGCGGCCGCCGCGCTGTTCGACCGGCTGGCCACCACCTGCCCTGAACTCGCGGCCCCGCTGGCAACCCTGCGTGCGATGCCGGCCGATGCGCTGGCCAACGCCGTGCAGGGGCTGCTGGGGCTGCGCCATGCGGCCGACAGCCCCATCGACACCGCCACCGCGCCGCTGCTGATGGCGGCCCTGCAACTGGACCGCACCGTGCTGGCCAGCCAACTGCGCGAGCAGGACCTGCCGATGCTGGACGTCCACACGGTCTGCCCGGTCTGCGGCACGCCGCCGGTGGCCAGCATCGTGCGCATCGGCGGGCGCTACCAGGGGCTGCGCTATCTGCACTGCGGCCTGTGCGCCACCGAATGGCACATGGTGCGCGTCAAGTGCAGCCATTGCGAAACCACCGAGGGCATCAGCTACTACGCCGTCGAAGGCCAGGGCGACGCGCTCAAGGCCGAGACCTGCGGGCAATGCCATCACTACCGCAAGATCGCCTACATGGAGAAGGACCCGATGGTCGAGCCGCTGGCCGACGACCTGGCCTCTCTGGCGCTCGACGTGATGATGGGCGAAGCGGGCTTCGGCCGCGCCAACGGCAACCCGCTGCTATGGCTGGCCGATGACGAAGACGGTGACGGCGGCGTGGCGATGCCGGAGGCGCGCGGATGAACGACACCGTGTCGATGCCCGCCCGCCCCGCAGACATCCCATCGGTCGACCGCGTGCTGCGGCTGCCGGGCCTGCAGCCGTTGCTGGACCGCTACGGCCGGGCACCGGCCACCAGCGCCCTGCGCCGCCTGCTCGACGCGCTGCGCGCCCAGGCCGTGGCCGGGCAGCTCGCGCGCCAGGCCATCGGCGACGACGCGCTGTGCGCGGCCCTGGCCGCGCAACTGGCACGCGACGCCGAGCCGCGCATGCGCGCCGTGTTCAACCTGACGGGCACCGTGCTGCATACCAACCTGGGCCGGGCACTGCTGCCCGACGGCGCCGTGCAGGCGGTCGTCCGCGCCATGACCACGCCGGCCAATCTCGAATTCGACCTGGACACCGGCGGCCGTGGCGACCGCGACGATCTGGTCGCCGACCTGCTGTGCGAACTGACCGGCGCGCAGGCCGCCACGGTGGTCAACAACAACGCGGCGGCCGTGCTGCTGATGCTCAACACGCTGGCGCAGCGGCGGGAGGTGGTGGTATCGCGCGGCGAACTGGTGGAAATCGGCGGCGCCTTCCGCATTCCCGATGTCATGCAGCGCGCCGGCGTCAAGCTGGTGGAGATCGGCACGACCAACCGCACGCATCCGCACGACTACGCCAACGCCATTGGCGCACGTACCGCGCTGCTGATGAAGGTGCATTGCAGCAACTACGAGATCACGGGCTTCACGCGCAGCGTGGAGGTGGCCGACGTGGCGCGCATTGCCCAGCCGCTGGGCCTGCCCGTGGTGGTGGATCTGGGCAGCGGCACGCTGACCGACCTCTCCCAGTGGGGCCTGCCGCGCGAGACCACGGTGCGCGAGACCATCGCCGCAGGCGCGGACCTGGTCACCTTTAGCGGCGACAAGCTGCTGGGCGGCCCCCAGGCCGGCCTGATCGTCGGACGAGCCGACCTGATCGCGAAGATCAAGAAGAACCCGCTCAAGCGCGCGCTGCGCGTGGGCAAGCTCACGCTCGCCGCGCTGGAGCCGGTGCTGCGGCTGTATCGCGATCCGGACACGCTGGTGCAGTCGCTGCCCACGCTGCGCCTGCTGGCGCGGCCGTCCGGCGAGATGGCGGCCATGGCCGAGCGCCTGCGGCCCGTGGTCCAGGCGCCGTTGGGCGATGGCTGGCAGGTCGCGGCCGTTCCCATGGTCAGCCAGATCGGCAGCGGAGCGATGCCCGGCGGGCAACTGGCCAGCTTCGGGCTGGTCAGTTGCCCGCGCGACGCCGGCAAGCGTACCGGCCGGCGTCTGCAGCAGCTGGAAGCCGCGCTGCGCGCGCTGCCGCGCCCGGTGATCGGCCGCGTCAGCGAAGACGCGCTATGGCTGGACCTGCGCTGCCTGGAAGCTGGGGACGAAGCCGCGTTCGCGGCGCAGTGGCCCCTGCTGGCGGAGGCGCTGCGTTCATGATCGTCGGCACGGCCGGACATATCGATCACGGCAAGACCACGCTGGTGCGCGCGCTGACCGGCGTCGATACCGATCGGCTCAAGGAAGAGAAGGCGCGCGGCATCTCGATCGAGCTTGGCTATGCCTACACGCCGCTGCCGGATGGCGACGTGCTCGGCTATATCGACGTGCCCGGCCACGAACGCCTGATTCATACGATGGCCGCCGGGGCCAGCGGCATCGACCTGGCCCTGCTGGTGGTGGCCGCCGATGATGGCGTCATGCCGCAGACGCGCGAGCACCTGGCCATCGTCGAGCGACTGGGCGTGCCGCGCGCCGTGGTGGCACTGACCAAGGCCGACCGGGCCGATGCCACGCAGCTGGCCAGCGTGCGCGGCGAGATCGAGGCGCTGCTGGCCGGCACCCCCTATGCCGGCGCCGACGTGTTCCCGCTCAATGCCACCGACGATGCCGATCCCGGCGTCGCGGCGCTGCGCACATGGCTGCAGGACACCGCGCAGCATACGCCGGCCCATGGCGCCGACGGGCTGTTCCGCCTGGCGGTGGATCGCGTGTTCACGCTGGGCGGTCATGGCACGGTCGTCACCGGCACCGTGTTCGGCGGCCGGGTGGCGGTGGGCGACGTGATGCAGGTGGCGCCGTCGGGCCTGCCCGCCCGCGTGCGCAGCATCCACGCCCAGAACCGGCCGGCGGAGGCCGGCCTGGCGGGCCAGCGTTGCGCGCTGAACCTGGCCGGCATCGACAAGGCAGACATCCATCGCGGCGACTGGATCGTCGATCCGGCCCTGATGGCGCCGGTGACGCGCATCGACGTCCGGCTCACGCTGCATCCGGGCGCCGGTTCGCGGATCGGTCACTGGTCGCCGCTGCACGTCCATCTTGGCGCCGCGCATCGCATGGCCAATGCCGTGCTGCTCGACTGCGAAGCCCTGGAGCCAGGCGGCACGGCGCTGGCCCAGCTTGTATTCGCCGCGCCGGTCTGCGCGGTGGCCGGCGACCACTTCATCCTGCGCAATCCGCAGGCCACGCAGACCGTGGGCGGCGGCGTGGTGCTCGACAACGTCGCACCCGAGCGGCATCGTCGTGCGCCCGGGCGTCTTGCCTGGCTGCTGGCAGTGGAGCAAATGCTCGGCGGCGCCGGCATCCTGCCGTTGCTGGACCATGCGCCGCACGGCGTGGCCGAGGCCCGGCTGGTACGCCTGACAGGCCTGCCGGCCAGCGCCATGACGATGCCGCCCGCCGTGCTGCGTATCGGCGAGACGCTGATCCTGTCGCGCTATCTCGATACGCTGCGCAGCGGCGTGCTGGACACGGTGACGGCCTTCCATGCGCGCATGCCCGACGAGCCCGGTCTGGGCGCCGGTTCGCTGCGCCGGGTGGCATTTGCGGGCGCGCCGATTCCCGACGCGCTGTGGTCCGCCCTGCTCGACACGCTGCTGCAGCAGCATGCCGTGGAACGGCATGGCGGATGGCTGCGCCTGCCGGGCCACGCCATCACCTTCACCGATGCCGAACAGGCGCTGGCCGCGCAGTTGCTGCCGCGCGTGGCGGCGGGGGGCTTCGACCCGCCCTGGGTGCGCGAGCATGCGGTGGCGCTGGGCGCGCCCGAGGAACAGGTGCGCCAGGTGCTGCGCAAGCTGGCGCGCCAGGGCACGCTGCATCAGGTGGTGCGCGACCTGTTCTATGCCGAAGCGGCCATCGAAACCATGGCCCGGCTGTTCGGCACGATGGCCGCGGCGCAGGGCCACGTGGAGGTGATTGCGTTTCGCGATGCCGTGGGGCTGGGCCGCAAGCGCACGATCCAGGTTCTGGAGTTCTTTGATCGCGCGGGATACACTCGCCGCGTGGGCAATGCGCGCATGCTGCGCCCCGATAGTGAATGGCGCCCGCTGGCCACGCCTGCCCGGCCAGCGCCGTCATAGATCCGCAAGGGAAGGCATCCGTATCCGGTGATGCGGCCGGGCTTCAAACCCGGTTGGGGGCGCCAGCCGTTCCCAGGTAGGTTCGACTCCTGCTGCTTTCCGCCATTCCTCTTCGGTTTGCCGCCGATTTCCCTGTTGCCACGCGCATGACCTACCATGCATAAGCAGCGGTTGGGCATGTTTCGAGTCTCGAACTTCTCATCCAGAGGAATCATCATGGACAGACGCGCATTCCTGCGGCTGGGTGCCGCAGTACCGGTTTCCATTGGCGCGGGCGTCGGCCCGGCTTTCTGCGCCCCCTCCTCCGCCCCCTCCTCTCCCGCCGACCCGTATCCGGCCTCCGCCGGCTGGCGCGTCTACGAACTGACCACCGAAGTGCACCTGCCGGCCGCCGCGGCGCCGGCCACGGTGTGGCTGCCCGTCGCCGCCCCGCACCTTGGCGACTATCAGCGCACCGTATCGAACGAATGGATTGCGCCCGGCGCGCGGGCCCGGGCGGCGCGCACCGGGCGCTACGGCGTGGACATGTTGGTCATCGACTGGCCCACCGCCACGCACGGCGCACCACTGTCGGCCCGGCTCACCAGCACCGTGGCGCTGCGCGGCCGCGATGTCGATCTTGGCGCGGTACCGTCGCGCAATCCGGCGCGGTCGGCGCAAGCGGCGGATTCCGCTGCCACGCTGGCCGAGTATCGCCGGCCCACGCAACTGATGCCCACCGACGGCATCGTGCGCGACACCGCGCTGGCCATCACCGCTGGCCTGACCGACGACATGAGCCGCGCGCATGCCATCTACCAGTGGGTGGTGGACCATACCTGCCGCGACGCCAGCGTACGCGGCTGCGGCACCGGCGACGTGGTGACGATGCTCAAGACCGGCGGCATCATGCATGGCAAGTGCGCGGACATCAACGGCCTGTTCGTGGCACTGGCGCGCGCGGCTGGCATTCCGGCGCGCGATGCGTACGGTATCCGCGTGGACGATTCCCCGCGCGGCTTCCGCGCGCTCGGCAAGGCTGGCGACATCTCCAGGGCCCAGCATTGCCGGGCCGAGTTTTATGCCGCAGGCTATGGCTGGATTCCGGCCGATCCGGGCGATGTCCGCAAGGTGGCGCTCGAAGAGGTGCCGGGCGGCCTGCCGATGACGGACAGCAAGGTCCTGGCCGCCCGCGCGCTGCTGTTCGGCGCCTGGGAAGGCAACTGGGTAGCCTACAACCACGGCCATGACGTGCGTCTGCCCGGCAGCGGCCTGGCGCCGGTGCCCTTCCTGATGTATCCGCAGGCGAAGACCGTGGCCGGTACGCTGGACAGCCTGGACCCGGCGGCATTCGGCTATCGCATCGCGTCGCGGAGGGTGGCCTGATGACCGCATCGATCGAACACAGGGGTGGTGAAGTCCGCCTGACATCGCTGGCGCATGGCGGCGGCTGCGGCTGCAAGATCGCGCCGGGCGTGCTCGGCGACATCCTGCGCAACACGCGGCAATTTCCGGCGCCGCCGGGGCTGCTGGTGGGCATCGAGACCAGCGACGACGCGGCGGTGTACCGGCTCAACGATACGCAGGCGCTGGTGGCCACCACGGACTTCTTCATGCCCGTGGTGGACGACCCCTACGATTTCGGGCGCATTGCGGCCACCAATGCCATTTCCGATGTCTACGCGATGGGCGGCACGCCGATCATGGCGCTGGCGCTGGTGGGCATGCCCGTCGACAAGCTGTCGCCCGAGACCATCGGCAAGGTTCTGGAAGGCGGCCAATCGATCTGCGCGGCCGCCGGCATTCCGATTGCCGGCGGCCATTCGATCGACTCGGTCGAGCCGATCTATGGGCTGGTAGTCATGGGCCTGGTGCATCCCGACCGCGTCCGCCGCAATCGCGACGCGCGGGCCGGTGACGTGCTGGTGCTGGGCAAGCCGCTGGGGGTGGGCGTCTATTCGGCCGCCATCAGGAAGGAATCGCTGGACGACTACGGCTATCGGCAGATGATCGCCAGCACCACGCAGCTCAACACGCCCGGCAAGGCGCTGGGCGAACTCGACGGGGTGCACGCGATCACCGACGTGACCGGCTTTGGCCTGCTCGGCCACCTGCTGGAAGTCTGCCGGGGCAGCGGGCTGGGCGCTACCATCGACATGGCCCGCGTGCCCCTGCTGCCCGGCGTGGCGGCGCTGGCCGAAGGGGGCGCGGTCACGGGGGCTTCGCGGCGCAACTGGGCCAGCTACGGCCACGACGTCACGCTCGATGCCGGCGTGTCGCACGTCCAGCAGGCGCTGCTGACCGACCCGCAGACCAGCGGGGGATTGCTGGTCTCTTGCGCGCCCGATGCCGTCGACGCGGTGCTGGGCATCTTCCGCAAGGAAGGATTCGGGCACGCCGCGGTGATCGGCGCCATGGCCGAAGGCGATCCGCGCGTCACGGTGACGGGCTGATGGGGTGAGGGGGTGAGGGGGTGAGGGGCTGACGCGGCGCTGCCCTGGCGCGAAGCGATCACCCGCAGGCCCCCGCACGCGCAGGTTCCCGCACGTCGCGCACGCTGTGTGCGCTACCCCACGTTGGCGTAGGCGTTTCCGTGAAAATCTACACGCCACGCTACCGGATTTTCCGCGTTGCAGCCGCGCGGAAGGGGCGCCAGCGTCTAAACGTACGCCAACCCGCGCAATCGCCTCCGCCCGAGGCGGGGAGCCACTCCATGACCCAGATTTCGGTCGTCACCGTCAACTACAACAACCGCGCCGGGCTGGGCCGGACGATGGACAGTGTGGCCATGCAGCACGCCGACACGTTCCAGGTCCAGTACCTCGTCATCGACGGCGGCTCCACCGATGGCTCGGTGGAACTGGCGCAGTCGCGCGCCGCCGAGATCGACATATTCGTCAGCGAACCCGACAACGGCGTCTACGCGGCCATGAACAAGGGCCTCTCGCGCGCCACCGGCGAGTGGGTGCTGTTCATGAACTCCGGCGACTGCTTTGCCAGGCCCGACGCGCTGTCCATCATCGTGAAGGCCGCCCACCAGCACCGGGGCGCCTGGCTGATCTACGGCGACAACATCAGCCCGCGCGGCCTGGAGCCGGCGGCGCCGCTGCACCGGCTGAAGGCGGGCGTGATCCACGCCTGCCACCAGGCCATGGCGTTCCGCGTCTGCGACCTGCGCTACGATGAAAAGTGGCGCATCTACAGCGACCTCGATTTCGTCCTGCAGTACTACAAGCGGTTCAAGGCCAAGGCGTTCCGCCACGTGCCCGTCGCGTTGTCGCTGATCGAGGAAAGCGGCCTCAGCGCGTCGTTCCCGGGCGCCAAGCGCCGCGAGAAGTTCGGCATCGTGTACGAGCGAATGGGGCTGGCAGGGCTGATCTTCGCCCTCGCGTCATCGGTGCTGGCCGCCATCGACCTGCTCTGACCCGCCGCGCTGATATCAGTTGGCGTCGTGGAAAATGATTCCCAGTGTCTGCCGATGACCGCTACGCAGCCGGCTGACGCCGTGACGCAGCGTGACCCGGTACGTCCCCCGCGTGCCTTGCACCGGCCGCTGGTGCACGGCAAACACCACGGCGTCGCCCTTGCCCAGCGCCACCACCTCGGCGCGGGACTGCATGCGCGGGCGCTGCTCGGTCATCACGAATTCGCCGCCAGTGAAATCCCTGCCCGGCTCCGATAGCAAAATGGCCACTTGCAACGGAAACACGTTGTCGCCATACAGGTCCTGATGCAGACAGTTGTAATCGCCGGCCTCGTAGCGCAGCAGCAGCGGCGTGGGGCGCCGCTGGCCGGCACGGTGGCATCGGGCCAGGTAATCGCCGTGCCCGGCGGGATAATCGACGTCGATGCCCATGGCCGCGTTCCACCGGTTCGCGATGATTGCCAGATGTGGATACAGCGCGGCGCGAAAGGCGCCCACGACGTCCGGCAGCGGATAGGAGAAATATTTGTACTCGCCGCTGCCGAAGCCATGCCGGCGCATGTCGATACGCGAGCGGAACAGCGCATCGTCCCGATACAGCGCGGCCAGTTCGTCGCACCTTGCCGGCGGTACCAGTTCCCGAATCACGGCACAGCCGTAGGCGTCCAGGTCATGGCGGATGGCCGGCCAGTCCAGTGCATCGACTTGATGCCGGACGGCGTCGGATGGAGGTCGTGTCTTCATGTCGAATTACCCGATGCCTGATAGGTCTGTAAGGTCTGTGAGGTCTGTGGTGCCCCGGTGCCCGCAGGCCTTGTATGTGCGCGCTGGCACGTTGGACGCCGCGGGAGACTGCTACGCTTCGTCAACTTCACGGAAGCCGCCTCTGGCGTACGCGCGTGCCCTCTTCGATCCGGCGTCGATTCAGCGGTGATCCCGCCACCCAATGGCTGCCGCGCGCCGCCTCGGTGGTGCTATTTGTTGCACTTTGCGCACTGGTCACCCATTGGGTGCTGACGTTCAGCGCGATGCGAACCATTCCCGTACCCAAGTCCGCGCGCATCGCCCGCACCGACGCCGTGGAGACCGGCGCCATCGCCACGCTGTTTGGCGGCAGCGCGCAGCCGGGCGTGCGAGACATCCAGCTGATTGGCGTCGTGGCCGATCTCGATGGCCCTGGCCGATCTGCCGCCATCATTTCGCTCGATGGCGGCCCGCCCAAGGCAGTCCGCGCCGGGGCGTCGCTGTCCTCTGAGATCCGCCTGACCGAGATCCATGGGCGCAATATCGTCATCGACCGCAATGGCGTGCGGCAGGAAATCGCGCTGCCGCTGCCGGGCACGGCCTCGGCGGGCCGCCCGGGGAATGTCCCCGCGTCGCCCCCGTCTGGCGCGGCTGCCCCGTTAGCGACACCGATGCCCGCCCCGGTCCAGTCGCCTCCGCCGCAGTCTGCCAACGCACCGGCGCGGCAGCCTTCCCAGACTCCGCAACAAAACGTCCAACCCCAGCTACAACCGCAGGCGGAGCCCCAGCCCAGCCCGCAGGAGATTCCGCAGATTCCCGGGCAGCCGTTCAGGGCCGTACAGCCGCCCGGCGGGTGATTCCAGCCGACCCAGGCACCCAAACCCCACTCACCTTCATGGACAAAAATATTCCTTGAAATGAGATCGATTCCCATTTACTATCCAACCACTGTCTAACGCACGGCACCGCCGGGGCGGACAGGAACAGATTGCTGGGCGTGGTAGCGATGGATCGATACGGCGCCCGATACCGTCTTTTGTGGGGACCGCTCCGACACACGGAGCGTTTGGTAGTAGCCAGCTCCAGGAAGATCGGGAAAACATCCAGACCCCGTTTTCCCGATCGCGTCATCCTGCAGCAAGCCAGGCCACCTTTTTATTCCGCGCGCCACGCAGGCACAGCGCGCCGTCCGGAGCGATGCAACGTGTTCGATCCGACGCTTCCCGCCTGCTTCCGCCACGATCTGGCGGAAGGTTGGCCGGCCAAGGGCGCCGGCCCCAGCTTTCCGCCGTGGATCCACCGCCTGGAGTATTAACCGTGCGTCCCAGTGGGGCGCGAGCCGCCGCATGACTATTTCCACAGTGAACTCCGAAGCCGTACCTCTCAAGCGCGCGGGCCTGAAAGCCACGTCGCCGCGCATGCACGTGCTGGAAGCGTTCCGCAACAGCGACCGCCGCCACCTGAGCGCGGAAGACGTCTACCGGATCCTGCTCGACCTCGATGTCGATGCGGGGCTGTCCACCGTCTACCGCGTGCTCAACCAGCTGGTGCAAGCCAATATCCTGCTGCGTCACAGCTTCGAGTCCGACCATGCCGTGTTCGAACTCAACGAGGGCGGCCATCACGACCACCTGATCTGTATCGCCTGCGGCGTGGTGGAGGAATTCAGCGACGAAGGCATCGAGGCGCGCCAACAGCAGGTAGCCGCGCAGAACGACTTTGTGCTGCGCGAACACATGCTCGTGCTCTATGGCCTGTGCCCGGCCTGCCAGCGGTCGGATGTCGAGACGGCCACCGGCATCCTCAGGAAGTAACGCCGACGTTTCTTACACAAACACGAAGTGCCGTTACAAAGGCGTGCAATCGGTAATACGCCAGATGGGTAGAGTGGAGCCATAGCACCTTACCCACTGGTGATCACGATGAACAAGCGCCCCCTGTATCTCTCCCTCCTCGTTTCCGGCGCCGCCGCGCTGGCCACTTCCACTGCCGCCATGGCGCGCGTCGATGTCGATGTGAATGTCGGCGTGCCCGTTGCGCCGGCACCGGTCGTCGTGGCGCCAGCCCCGGTCTATGTGCAGCCCCAGCCCGTCTATGTGGCGCCGCCGCCCCCGCCGCCGGTGGTCTATCGCCCGGCACCGCCAGTCGTCGTTGCACCGGCGCCCGCCATGGTGATCGGCTGGCATAACGACCGCTACTGGGACGGCCGCCGCTGGTACGACCGCCGCGAGTATCACGCCTGGCACGACCATGGCCGGGGCCCGGACCACTATCGCGGCGATGATCGCGGCTATTACCGCCGCTGAGCGCCGGCTCTCGGTACGCGTGGCATCATGACCGCGCCACGGCCGGCGCAGGCGCCGGCGTCGCGGGGCGCAGCACCAGCCAGACCGCCCCGCCGATCAGCAGCATGCCGGCCGCGTGCGCCCACGACAGCGTCTCGCCCAGGAACATCCAGCCCCACACGATGCCGAACGGCGGAATCAGGAACGTGACGGTCAGCGACCGTACCGGCCCAAGATCGGCGATCAGCCTGAAATACAGCACGTAGGCAATGGCGGTGCAGAACATGCCCAGTCCAAGCATGCCGGCCCACACACCCAGGCCGGCCGCAGGCAGCGTGTTATCGCGGATCAACGCCGCCGCGCTGAAAGGCAGCAGGAACAGCGTGGCACCGACCAGGCTGCCGCCTGCAACAAGCCGACTGTCCAGCCCACCGCGCGCAGTGATCCAACGACGCGTCAGAAATCCGGCCAGCCCGTAACACGACGTCGCCACCAGGCACGCCAGCGCGCCCAGCAACACGTCGTGCGAGAAGACCACCGGACCCGTGCGCGTCAGCACCGCCACGCCGGCCAGGCCCAGCAGCACGCCCGCCGCCTTGGCGCGCGTCAGTTTCTCGGCAAAGAACAGCGCGCCGATCACCACCCCCATCAGCGGTGTCATGGCGTTGAAAATGGCCGAATAGCCAGCCGGCAGCCATAACGCGGCCACCGAATACATCACGAAAGGAATGCCCGAATTGATGACGCCCAGCATGACCACCGCTGGCCACTTGCCTTGCATGTTCCATTTCAGGCCCAGCATGGGCAGACAGGCCGCCAGCGTGATGGCGCCAATCAGCACCCGGAAGAACGCCGTCGGCAGCGGCCCCAGGACCGGCGCGGCAATGCGGATGAACAGGAAGCTGGCGCCCCAGATGGCGGAGAGCAGCAGGAGGCGAAACAGATCGGCAGGCTTCATCAGTTCGATTCAGGCAATGATTGGGTTCAAAGACAGCAAACCGTTGCAATAATGCGACAAATGCTGCACTTTACAGCGCTTTCATGCGATTCGGGCGCAAATCCATGGGGGCCATTTCATCGCAAATCCACGCGCATGGCTGGCTGGAAGCGGACATGCGCCCCTTAGCGCGCGCACGGTCGAAGGGGCGAAATACTGGCCGATTCACGCCCAAAAATGGGGCAACAGCGGCGTTTGTTGCGCCTTCGCCGCAATATCGCTTTCGAAAGCCTTACGGAATCACCCCCCGGTGGTAGGGGTCACTACCACAGGGCGTGACATCGCGTATTCAGTTCCATTAAAATCTGCCCTGCGCCAGAGTTAATTGACCCCTCCGACGCATTCCCGACAAGCCGCCAGGCAACCCTGGCGGCTTCTTTTTTTCTGGCGTTGAGAATCACGTATCGTAACGACTACGGAGCGTGCAAGGGGATGGGGCGCTTCGCTCACGTTGCATTCCCGCGTCAACCGCCACCCCGGCTTTTGCGTTGCCTGCCACATGAAACGACAGTTCCTCGGCTTGCTAGCCCGCGTCTACGTCATGCAATTCGCCATGGAGGTGCCCGCCACCGTGGCCATGCTTGCAGAAATGCTCATGGAATACGGATTCCAGGTGGACATCGGCACGGTACGACCTTTGCTGCGCGCGCTGCAGATGGAAGGCTATCTCGAAAGCGTCCTGCGCGATGGCATCGGGCGCGTCTACCTGCTGACCGAGCAGGGCCGCGAAGAACTCGCGAGCAGCCGGTCGCGCATCGACGACCTGTACCGGCGCCTGCACAATCCCACGGGGGTCGGAGAACCGGCCGTGGTCACCACGAATACCTGAGCGCCCCCGCTCTCACCGACAACCCGGCGTTGCGCGCCATGCGCGAGCCGGGTTTCTTTTTTGTCGAAGCGTACCCGTTTCTGCGTGCGTTTTTGTATGACGCGCCGCTCACGCCGCGTCGGCAAACCCTTTTCCGCCCAGCAGGATCTGGCGCAGCGCATCGAGCCCCACGGGCTGGCAGAACAGGAAGCCCTGCACCGCATCGCAGCCTTCGCCGCGCAGGAATTCGAACTGCGCCTTCGACTCGACACCCTCCGCCACCACCTGCAGGTGCAACTGATGGCCTAGCGCGATGATGGCGGCCGCCACGGCGCGGTCGTGCCCCGGCATGGCCAGGTCATCGACAAAGGACTTGTCGATCTTCAGCTTGCTGATCGGCAGGCGCGTCAGGTAGCCCAAGCCTGAATAGCCGGTGCCAAAGTCGTCGATCGACACACCGACGCCAAGCTGCCGCACACGGCGGAACGTCTCGATCGTCTTTTCGCCACCGTCCACCAGGATGCCTTCGGTGACCTCGATCGTCAGGCTGGCCGCCGGCAGGTCGGCGGCTTGCAGGCACTGCACCACGGTTTCCGGAAAATTCGCCTGCCGCAGTTGCAGCGGCGAGATGTTGACGGCCACGTCGATGTCGAGCCCCAGCTCTTGCCGCAGCGACTGGATCTCGCGGCAGGCCGTGGCCAGCGTCCACGCGCCCAGCGCGCCGATCAGGCCGCACTGCTCGGCAACGGGGATGAACTCGGCGGGGCGCATCGGTCCGCGCTCCGGCGTTTCCCAGGCGATCAGGGCTTCCACGCCCACCACGGCTAACGTGGCGACATCGACGATCGGCTGGTAGCGCAGCCGGAACTCCTGCTCGGCCAGCGCACGGCGCAGCAGCGCCTCGATCGTGAAGCGGGCCAGCGATGCCTGCGCCATCTCCGTGGCAAATCGACGCAATTGCGCGCGGCCATCCTGCTTGGCGGCGTACATCGCCGAATCGGCCGACTTCATCAGGTTGGTCAGCGTGTCGCCGTCGTCGGGATAGACGGCCATGCCCAGCGACGGCGTCACACGCAGCGACTGGCCCGCGATCTGCAGGTCTTCCGACACCCGCGCCAGGATCTTGGCCGCCGCCAGTTCGGCTTCGCTGTCGTGACGCAGGCCGCCCAGCACCACGGCGAACTCGTCCCCACCCATGCGGGCCACCACGTCGCGCGGCCGCACTGCGCCGCGGATGCGGTCGGCGATGGTGCGCAGCACGTCGTCGCCCACCGGATGGCCCAGCGTTTCGTTGATGTGCTTGAAGTGGTCCAGGTCCAGCAGCAGCAGCGCCACGCGATGACCGTGGCGGCGCGCGTCGGCCAGCACCGTTTCGGTACGTGCGTTCAGCTCGGTGCGATTGGGCAGGCCGGTCAGCGCATCGTGCTGGGCCAGATGCCGGATGTATTCGTCCACCCGCCGGCGTTCGGTCAGGTCGTGGGCGATCACCAGGAAGCCGCCTTCGGTGCTGCCGTCGGCCAGCACCGTCACCGTCAGATGCACGGGCAACCGCGATCCGCCCTTGCGCAGGTACGTCCAGTCGCGGCCATCGGTCACGCCCAGCCGGGCCTTGGCCACCAGCGCCGGCAGCCCCGGCTCGACCGTTTCGCCGACCTCGTCCGACAGTTCGCGCGCGTGCGCGGCCACCTCGTCGGCATCGTGCAGGTTGGCGTAGGGCATGCGGCCAACGAGTTCGGCCTCGGCGTACCAGAGCATGCGCTGTCCGGCCCGGTTGATGCCCGTGATCATGCCGTAGGCATCGAACGTGATGACGCAGAACGGCGCGTGATCCATCAGCCGCGCGTAGCGCAGACTGGCGGTGGCCGCGCTCTGTTCGGCACGGGCCAGGCTTTCGCGCAGGCCCGCAGCCACCGCGCTGCCCGCCTGTCCGGCCAGCGAGGCCTGCCGGCGGGCATCGCGCCGTTCCCGTGCCAGCCGGAACGCCAGCCATGCCATCAGCCAGGTGGCCAGCGCGCCCAGCGCCAGCACGCGCATGCCATAGCGGCCGGCGTGCGCGGCTTCGAAGCCGGGCCGCGTGGCGGCGCGCAGCGTCCAGGTGCGGCCGCCGAATTCGATCTGCCGGTCGGCCTCGATCATCGGCTTTCGGTGGTCGTCGCGACGCTCGGCCTCGGGCACACCGCCTGACAGCAAGGCGCCGGCGGCGGCCGAAGGTCCTTCGAACAGCGTCAGCACCAGATCGCCCGACACGCCGCCGCTCACGCCGCGCATCAGGTCGCCCAGCCGCAGCGAGACGTACACGACGCCGGACAGCGCATCGCGCCGTTCGGCGGCGGTGGCTGACGGTACCCCCGCCGGGAACACCGGCGCATAGAGCAACGCACCGCGCTGCGGCGCCTGCGCTTCCACCTCGCGGATCAGGGCCAAGCCTTCGGTCAGCCTGGGCTGGCCGCTGTCGCGCGCCGCTTCCAGCGCCGCGCGGCGCGCCGGGTCGGTGAGCAGGTCAAAGCCCAGCGCCCTGGCATTGCGGCCGCTGGGCGGCTCGTTGAACAGAATCGGGGCGTACTGCGCCCGCTCGCCCGGCGGATAGACCTCGAAGTCGCTCACGCCATCGGCATGGGCCCCGGCCACGACGCCGGCCAGCTGTGCCTGGGGCACGAGCGGTGCGTAACCGATCGACTGGGTGCCCGTTGGCAGTTCGTCAAGTTGCGCCGAATAGAGGTAGTTGCGCCACTGCGCCCGCGTGGTGTGGCCATTGGCGGCCATCAGGGCGGCGGCCCCGCGCAGCAGGCGTTCGTTTTCCTGCAAGCGGTCGGTCAGCGCATCGGCGGTGCGGCCCAGCATGGCGCCCACATCCTGTTCGGCCACCCGGCGCTCCAGGCCCGTGGCCAGGCGCCAGGCTCCCGCCGTCAGCAGCGCCCCCCCTGCGGTAACCAGCAGCGAGAGCACGACAGGAGACAGCAGGCGCAATTTCATGAATGAATGGGGCGGGACAGGATCATGCCGACCCTGGGCATACATTACGTAACATGGATCGCCGCACTATAACCTGCCCCCAAGCGCCCGCACAGTGGCGTCACACACACATGTGTGCGGGCGGCGCCAGGCTGGGGCAGGGCCCCTGTCACGCGATTGTCAAACCCCGGATTGCCCGGGCTGAACCAAACGGGTGTGCCGTGATACCGTTCGGCTGCCTTGTCGTACCCTTGCACTGGATATCCAGGCGCGACGAAAGGCCTTTCGGACGCCGTGGCCCCTGAGCCGCCCTGACCTCTGACATCCTGCATTGCCGTGCCGGCGTCGTATTTGGACCCATGCCCCGATTTTTGCCATCGCTCAAGGCGCGCATTGCGCTGATCACCACGGTGCTTGCAGCCGTGCTGGGCAGCGGCATCGTGCTCGGTTCGCTCTACTACGCACACCGCGACCTCGAGGATGTGCTGCAGAACCAGCAGGACTCGATCGTCAAGCTGTCGGTCGACCAGCTGGACACGGCCATGGAAGATCGCATCGTGATGCTGACCCACCTGGCGCCGCAGTTGAGCGCGCCGCTGGCGGCCGCGCATGGCATGTCGCCCGACGCGCTGCGCAACCGGGTCAAGGATGTGGTGACGCGCACGGTGCCGGTGCCCGAGGCATTCGATTCCGTGCTGGTGGCCGACGCCAGCGGCACCCTGCTCAGCATGAGCGGGGCCGCCCCGGCCGACATCAGCGACCGCACCTACTTCCGCGAAGCCGCGCGTACCCGGAACGTGGTCGTGGCCGCCCCGTTGCGGGCGCGTATCGACGGCTCGATGGGCGCGCTGCTGGCGGTGCCGATCCTGTCGCCGTCGGGCGCGTTCCTGGGCCTGGTGGCCGGCTGGCTCAACCTCGGGCATCCGAATTTTCTGGTCGAGATCGGCCACAGCCGGCTGGGGATCACCGGCTTCTACTGCCTGGTGTCGGCCGGCGCGGCGCCGGTGTACATCCAACATCCCGACCCCGCGCAGGCCCACCAGCCCGCCAGCGCCGCCGGCAATACCTGCGGTGTCGACGACACTGCCGCGCCGCTGGAATTCCTGACCCCCACGCGGCCAGTGATCGCCCGGCGGCTAATGGCCACCACCGGCTGGGAGCTGGTGGCCGTGCTGCCCGCGCACGAGGCCTACGCACCGCTGCGGCAGTTGCAGCGGCGCTTCGTGATGATGTCGGGCATCGTGCTGGCCGTGGTGGCCCTGCTGATCTGGCTGGCGGTGCGCCGGCAGCTGGCGCCGCTGTCGCGGCTGCACCAGGTGGTGCGCGACAGCGCCAGCGACTTGGACGCCTTCGAGCGCCTGCCGAAGCGGCCCCAGCGCGACGAAATCGGCGACGTCACGCGTGCCTTTATCCGCCTGATGCAGGACGTGCGGCAGCGCGGGCAGCAGCTGGCGCGCAGCGAACGCCGGTTGCGCGCCGTGACCGATACCCTGCCCGCGCTACTGGCGTTCATCGACAACGACGAGCACTACGTTTTCAACAACGCGGCCTATGAACGGGCGTTCGGCCTGTCCGTCGAGCAGATCCGCGGCATGACCGTGCGCGAACTGCTGGGCGAGGAACGCTATCTGCGCGCCCGCCCGTACCTGCAGCAGGCGCTGGCGGGCAGCGTGGTCAGTTTCGAGGGCGAGTACGAGTTTCCGCGCCACCACTGGATGGAAACCACCTATCGGCCCGAATGGAGCGAGGACGGCAGGCAGGTGGTGGGGGTGCATATCCACGTGCTGGACATCACGCAGCGCAAGCTGGAGACCCAGCGGCTATCGCATCTGTCGCGTACCGATCACCTGACCCAGCTGCAGAATCGCAGCGCGTTCGAGGCGCATCTGCGCGATGCCATGGCCCTTTCCCGGAACGAGGATCGCCTGATGGCGCTGCTCTACCTGGACATGGATCGCTTCAAGGCCGTCAACGACATCCACGGCCACGCCACTGGCGACCTGCTGTTGCAATCCTTTGCACTGCGGCTGCGCCGCTGCGTGCGCCACCAGGACCCCGTGGCCCGGCTGGGCGGCGACGAATTCGCGGTAATCCTGGCGGACATCGAATCCCCACTGGCGGCGCGGCGCGTGGCCGAGGCCATCCTGGAATCGGTGGGCCGGCAGTTCTATTTCGATGGGGTGGTGACCGACGTGGATGTCAGCATCGGCGTGGCCTTGTACCGGGGCGAGCCGCTTAGCGAGGATGCACTGATGCGCATGGCCGATGTGCTGCTGTATCGCGCCAAGGCGGCCGGCCGGGGCCGCTATGAAATCGGCCCCGAGGCGCTGCTGGCAATGCAAGCGTGAGCGGCTGGCGGCGGCCGACGCGGCCCACTGACGACTTTCGGCGCTGAAAGCCGCCACTGTGGCCGGGTTGGCGCGTCCTCAATGTTTGGTCGACTCGTCGGAAGCGTCCGATGCCAGCGGTGCGTCGGCGTCGAACGGCACGTGGCGGCCGTCCGCCGACTGGTAACCGAGCTTGGCGTTTTCGCCCATCATCCGTTCGTAGGCCAGCATGGCTTCGGCAACCGCCTTCGACTCACCCTTGAACACCACCACGTCGTTGCCGCAGTTCGGGCACTGTCCGCCGAACACGGCGTCGATACCGTGCAGGCCCGGCGCGGGAATGGCATCGAAATTCGTGAATGCGGTCTTGCAAGATCCGCAGACCAGCTGTGCAGGCCGCAGCGCGTCAATGCGTGCCCGTGCCTGTTGTGCCCGTTCCTCGGGCGTACCCCGCCGTTTTGCGTCACCCATGATGCTGTCCTTTCCACTGGCGGATTGTGTCAATCACTGCCTTCTGCGCGCTTCGTCGGTCATCCGCCATTTGCATGGCCGACCATGAACGCCACAGAAACAATGCAGTGGCGGCCATTGTAGAACAGTCCGGCGCCAGGGCCATCAACGGGGCGTGCCGGCCCGGCGTGCCGGCATGGTCGCGGTACGCCTGCTATTGTGGATAACGGTTGCCTACCCCTTACCCCCTTAGGAGGACACCGATGATTCGACCCAACGTGAAGGAAAACTTCAACCGTTACGCCGACTGCATCGCCGCGTGCAATGCCGCCGCGGCGGCTTGCCTGAAATGCGCCGCCGCGTGCCTGGAAGAGCCCGACACGAAGAAAATGACCCGCTGCATCGCCCTGGACATGGATTGCGCAGGCATTGCCAACCTGGCTGCGTCATACATGCTGCGCAACAGCGAATTCGCGCCACTGGTGTGCGAAGACTGCGCCGAAGTGTGCAAGTGGTGCGCCGAGGAATGCGAGCGCCATGACCATTGGCACTGCCAGGAATGTGCCAAGGCGTGTGCCGCCTGTATGGAAATGTGCCTGAAGATGACCGCCTGACCCCGTCGCCCGCGTTGACGGCCCCATAGATCGTTACGCCGGATCGACGCGGGCATTTCGCCAGGCAACCGCCGCCGGCCGCGCGCACAAGCACACGCCGGCGGCAGGGCCATGCGGCGCATATGCCACCGGACGGCTATCCTCTAGGTCTGCTCAGATTCAGCTGTGAGATCTCTTTCCTGAAGGAGTCAGTCCATGTCCGAGAAGTCCACCGCCACCCGCATCGAGAAAGACAGCCTGGGAGACGTTGCCGTCCCCGCCGATCATCTCTGGGGTGCGCAGACCGAAAGGTCGCGTCAGAATTTCCGCATCGGCAGTGAGAAAATGCCGCCCGCGCTGATCGAGGCATTCGCGGTCCTGAAACTGTGCGCCGCGCGCGCCAACCGCGAACTGGGCGTACTGAAGCCCGACGTGGCCGACGCCATCGAAAAGGCCGCCGAGGAAGTGATCGCCGGCAAATGGCCCAACGAATTCCCGCTGGTGGTCTGGCAGACCGGTTCCGGCACGCAGACCAACATGAACCTTAACGAGGTCATCTCGAATCGCGCCATCCAGATGCTGGGCGGCGAGGTCGGCAGCAAGAAGCCGGTGCATCCGAACGACCACGTCAACGCCAGCCAGTCGTCGAACGACAGTTTTCCAACGGCGATGCATATCGCCGCCACGCGTGCCATCCAGCAGACGCTGTTGCCGTCGCTGGAGAAACTGCAACAAACCTTCGCAAAGAAGGTGGAAGCCTTCTCCGATATCGTCAAGGTCGGCCGCACCCATCTGCAGGATGCGGTGCCGCTGACGCTGGGCCAGGAATTTTCCGGCTACATGACGCAGGTGGCCGATGCCCAGTCGCGCCTGCAGCAGGCCATGCTGCGCGCGATGCCGGTGCCGCAGGGCGGCACGGCCGTCGGAACGGGCCTGAATTCGCCGCAGGGCTTCGCCGCCGCGTTCGCGCGGGCGCTGGCCGGCTACACCGGCCTGCCGTTCGAACCGGCGCCGAACCGCTATGCGCTGCAGGCCGCGCACGATGCGCTGGCCGACCTGTCGGGCGCGCTCAATACCACCGCGTCGTCGTTCCTGAAGATTGCCCGCGACTTCATGCTGCTGGGCTCCGGTCCGCGCGCGGGATTTGCCGAGTTGCAGTTGCCCGCCAACGAGCCCGGTTCGTCGATCATGCCCGGCAAGGTCAATCCGACCCAGGCCGAGGCGCTGGCGATGGTCTGTTGCCGCGTGATCGGCAACCACACCACGGTGACGCTGGCCAACAGCCTGGGCACGCTGGAGCTGAACGCCTACAAGCCGGTCATCATCTACAGCTTGTTGCAGTCTGTGACATTGCTGGCCGATGCGGCCGCCAGCTTTGCCGAGCACATGGTGGAAGGCGTGGAACCCGACCGTGCCCGCATCCAGGAACTGCTGGAACGGTCGCTGATGTCGGTGACGGCGCTGAACCCGCATATCGGCTACGACAAGGCTGCCGAGATCGCCAAGCTCGCGGTCAAGAAGAACCTGTCGCTGCGTGAAGCGGCCATTGATTCGGGCCACGTCACCAACGAGCAGTTCGACCAGTGGATCGACTTCAAGGCGCTGACCAGAGAAGTCTGACGCCGATGCCATAGATGTCATACGGCGAAGCGGAACGGCCGGCGGCGTAGCACGGTCTATGCGAAACCCCGGCCGCGCGGCGCAACGCCGCGCGCAACTCAAGAATCTGCCATGTTCCGCTTTCGCCTTTCTATCGCCTTTGCCCTGCTCGTGGCGCTGGTCTGCATCCAGGCCGGCTTTGTCTACTGGGGCGCCAATCGCGTCAATGACTACGCTCAACACAGCCGGCTGGCCAGCGACATCCTGTCCGAACTGCTGGACCTGTCCGCCAACAAGCAGCGGTTGCGCGTGTGGGCATCGCAGCGGCTGATGAATGCCGATGCCGCGCCCGAAGTGCGCGACCGGCTGCTGGACACCATGAAGCGCGGCGCCGCCCGGCTGCAGGAACTTGCGCAGCGCGACATCGTGCTGTGGAACGAGATCTCCGCGCTCGACGGCGTACCGATCCCGCCCGAAGTCAACGCGCTGGCCAGCATGACGGATCTGCTCGGCGACAACATCGTCGCCGTGGAAAAGCGGCTGGTGGCCCTGCAGCCTTTGCCGCGCGACGCCGACTTCGCCGGGGTATGGCGGGAGCTGAACGACGTCTTCGACAAGGCGCGGGGCCGCGATTTAAGAGAGTTGCTATATGGCGCGATTGATCGTCAGCGCGCCGCCGTGCCGTTGGCGCGCGCTGCTACCGAGCGAGGCCTGGACCGCGTGCGCGCCCAGGCCTTCGGCATGGCGGCCGTCACGCTGCTGGCCGCCATCGTGCTGGCCTGGCAACTCGGGCGCCGGCTCAAGCGCCCGCTGGACCAGCTGCTGGAAGGCGTGGGCGCGCTGCGGGCCGGCGCGCTCGACTACCGGCTGCCGATCCGTTCGGGCGACGAATTCGAGCATGTGGCCGAGGGCTTCAACGCCATGGCCGCCGAACTGCAACAGCATCGTAGCGATGCCGATGCCGCCCGACGCCGTCTGGAAGACGCCGTGCAGGCCCGTACCGCCGAACTGAGTTCCGCGCATGAAACCCTCCAGCGCATCGACCAGCGCCGCCGGCAACTGTTTGCCGACCTGGGGCATGAACTGCGCACGCCCACCACGGCCATCCGGGGCGAGGCCGAGATCGCGCTGCGGGGCGGCGAGAAGCCGGCGCAGGAATATCGCCATGCCTTGCAGCAGATCGTCGGCGCCGCCGAGCAGCTGACCGGGCATATCAATGATCTGCTACTGATTGCCCGTGCCGAGGCTGACCAACTGGTGATGCAGCCGCAACGCGTGGCCCTGTTGCCGCTGCTGCAGGACGCCGCCGACTTTGCCGATGCGCTGGGCGCCGAACATGACGTGCGCATCGCGCTGCAATGGCCCGAAGCGGCCGGCGGCATCACGGTCATGGCCGATGCCGACCGGCTGCGCCAGGCCATCGTGATCCTGCTAGATAACGCGATCCGATATTCGCCGCGTGGCAGCACCGTGTATCTGCGCTGTCACGTGGTGCCGGCCGGCGTGCGTATCGAAGTGGAAGACCATGGCATCGGCATCGATGAGGACGAACTGGCGTTGGTCTTCGAGCGTTTCGTGCGGGGCCGGCGCGCGCGGGCACATCGTGCCGACGGCACCGGCATCGGGCTGTCGATCGCGCAGGCCATCGTCCAGGCCCATCACGGCAACCTCACGCTGGCCCAGGTCGACCCGCACGGCACGCGTGCATGCATCGACATCCCCGGCGGCCTCCAACCCGCCGTCACCGTCCACGCCATCGCAAGCCATGAACATCCTGGTCATTGAAGACGACGCCCGCGTGGCCGATTTCCTGGTGCGCGGCCTGCGCGCCGAGGGCTACCTCGTCCAGTTGTCCCGCACCGGCCCCGAGGGCCTGGACATGGCGCGCCGCGGCGATGCCGCGCTGTTGCTGCTCGATCTGATGCTGCCCGGCATCAACGGCCTGGAGCTGTGCCAGACGTTGCGTGCCGAACGCAATCACGTGCCGATCCTGATACTGACCTCGCTCAGCGACGTGGGCGACCGCGTGGCAGGCCTGCGTCTGGGCGCTGACGACTACCTGACCAAGCCGTTCGCGTTCGAGGAACTGCTGGCACGCATCGAGGCACTCCTGCGGCGCGGCCGGGAACAGCAGCCCAAGGCGCAGCAGTTGCAGGTGGCCGACCTGGTCCTGGACCGCGAACGCATGCAGGTCTCGCGCGGTGGCAATGCCATCGCGCTGACAGCCAAGGAGCTGGCCTTCCTGGAGCTGCTGATGAGCGCCCCGGGGCGGGTCTTCAGCCGCGAGCGCATCTTGTCGAACGTATGGGGCGCCAACGAAGACCCGCTGACCAATATCGTCGATGTCTACGTGCGCCGCCTGCGCGGCAAGATCGACGATGGTCACGCGTTGCCGTTGCTGAAGACCGTGCGCGGGCTGGGCTACCGGATCGACGACACGCCCTGATCAAAGCGTGAAGCACATTGCAACACCACTGCGACACCCTGTTCATCTTCCATTCATCTTTTCGTCAGCATCGCTTCATCGAACACGCCAGCTGCGGTTAACGTTGGCGCCCGAGAATAACCCTGTGCCGACTCACCGGCGCCGCGCCGCAGGGTGCGATGACGACTCTGATCACAGGAAACTTCGATGAAATACGTGGGTGCCGCTTCTCTTATCACCGTCGCCGCAGGCGTTCTGTTTGCTTCGATGCCCGCCACCGCGCAAACCGCCGCCCCGGCGTGCGCGCCCGCGACCGAGCAGCAGATCGCCGGCCTGTTCGATCGCTGGAATGACTCGCTGCGCACCGGTGACCCGGACAAGGTAGTGGCCAACTACGCACCCGATGGCGTGTTGCTGCCGACGGTGTCGAACCAGGCCCGTAACACGCCGGCCGGCATCAAGGACTACTTCGTCAAGTTCCTGAAGGGCAAGCCGCAGGGCTCGATCGACGACCGCTTCATCCGGATCGGCTGCAACGTGGCGCAGGACGTGGGCAACTACACGTTCCGGTTCGCCGACGGCAAGACGGTCCATGCCCGGTACACCTATGTCTACGAGTGGAAGGACGGAAAATGGCTGATCGCCCACCACCATTCGTCGGCCATGCCCGAGCCGACCGGCAAGCACTGATCGACGGCCGATTGCACGAATGAAGAAAGGCGCCGGAGTGTATCCGGCGCCTTTCGATTTTTGGCTGGCTATCGCATCGTTGATGCAGCGAATTGGCGATTCAACGACGTCCGCCGGCGCTGGCTGGATCACGTCCACTGCGCCAGTACGAACACCCCTGCCGCCGCACCGCACACCACGCCAATGCCGCGGCCGATCAGCATGTTGTCGAGTTCATCGTCCAGCACAAATGGGTCCTGGCCGTGCCACACCGTGCGCTTGAGCAGCGGGCGCGGAAGGACGATGCACGCGGCGATCGCCACGCCGACCAGCACATGCGCGATCCGGCCGATGCCCAGATCTTCCAGCGGCAGCGTTGCCAGCAGCACCATCACCACCACCGTCACGATCACGGCCAGGAAGATGCCGCCGAACAGTCGATCAACTGGATGTTTCATGATTCACTCCTGACCAGACAGCGCGCCCGAAGGTTCGCCCGATGGTTCGCCGGACTGTTCCGCGTGCGCGGCAGCCAGCCCGAGCAGATGGCCGTTGACGCGTGTCACCACCTCGCTCCAGCCACCCGCACCCTGATTCCGGAACAGCCGCATCGTGGGATACCACGGGCTATCCTCGCGCACCAGGTGCCAGCGCCAGTCCGCATAGGCGGGCAGCAGCAGCCACACCGGCTTGCCCATCGCGCCGGCAACGTGGGCAACCGAAGTGTCCACTGTCAGCACGACGTCCAGCGCGTCAATGGCCCGCGCCGTGTCCATCATGCTTTGCAACGTGGCGCCGACATCGTGGAAGTTGGGCAGGCGCGCCGCCCAGGCGGCGGCCTCGTCGGCGCCCTGGCCTTTCTGCAGGCTGTAGAACTCGATGTCGCGATGGGCAAACAGCGGATCGAGCACCGAGAGCGATGGCAACGACCGGAACCTGTCGTTCTCGTGATTGGGCGCCCCCTTGAACGCGATGCCGACCTTGAGCGCGCCGCCCCGGCCCGCGAGGGCGAACTTCGGCAATCCGGGCGGTATCCGCAGGTAAGGCACCGAATCGGGCAGGACGTCGAGCTCCACCGGCAAGAAGGCTGGGATGTCGTGCGGATAGACCCAGTAGTCATGCGCCGGCAACGTGGCCGTCTGATCGACCGCCACCACGGCGTCCGCCTCGCCCGACGCCTCGAACAGCGCCACCAGCGGCTTCTGGCACACCACCGTCACGGTTGCAGCACCGGACTGATCGCGCAGCATCCGCGCAAAACGGAGGAAGAAGATCTCGTCGCCAAGCCCGAACTCGCTCCAGATCGCGATGGACTTGCCGAGCAGCGGCTGGCCCGTCCATTCCGCGATGTGCTTCGGCGGCTCGGCCGTGGTGCGGCGTTGCCACGGCCAGCTCCGGACGCGCTCGGCGCGCAGCGCGAATCCCTCATGGATCTTTCCGCGCGAAATCATGAACAGGAACTGGTACAGCTTCGGATTCCATTCGTCCGGCAGCCGTTCGACAGCCTGCTCCCATAGTGCCTCCACCTCGTCATCGAGATGCCAGCGCTGCAGCATCATCGCCGCCCGTTGCGTGACGTCGAAACGATAGGGATAGGTCCGCACCGCGCCCAGGCACTCGCGCAGGCAGGCTTGTGCGTTCTGGGCGCGTCCGGCCACCAGGAAGAATTCATCGGGTGTGGGAACCTGCCGCTTGCGCAGCACGACTTCAATCGCCCGTTCGGCCAGCGGCCCGCCGGCCGCACCCTCCGTGCCACTGTTGTCGACATGGTGATCGCGGACCACTGCGATGCGTTCGCAGGCTGCCACCGCAGCGACCGACCGCACCACATCCAGCATATTGACCGACGCCGGCAGTGCACTGGCCGGCTTGCAGACCGTAAAGCTTGCGCGGCGCGACGGATCGATCTGGCTTGGCCACTTGCCCTGTTCCTCCAGATCCTCATCGGGGACGGTCAGCACCAGATAGCCACCCGGCTTCACCAGGTCCAGCCAGCGCGCCACGGTTTTGGTCGGATTGGCCACGTTTTGCAGGCATTGGCCGGCATGGACGAAATCGAACGCGCGCTCTTCGACGCCAGGCACTGCAGCGACATCGCCGTGCCACGGCACCACGCGCACCACCCGCGGGAACAGGCTGCTGCTTGAGGCAAGGTCCGATTCGCGAACGCCGATATCGAGGCCAACACCGGCGAAGTAGTGCTGAACGAAACACGGGTCATGCGCCCGGCGCAGGACCGCCTTGATCGACGGGTTCATGATGCTTGCGCCTCGCCGGCGGGCAGCTTCTGGCTCCAGATTTCCTCGATCCGTTCGCCAAGAATCTCCGGCCGGCCCTTGAAGATCAGCTTCTCGATCGCCTGTGGGCCTGCCAGCTGCGCGGTCAGTGCATCACGCTCTTCCTTGTCTTCGATCATGCGCAGCGCCGCATCGACATACGCTTCCTTCGTTTTGGCGATGGTCCACTCCGGAAAGCCAAGCCGATGGAACATCCCCTCGTCGATATGTTCGTGGACTTCCCGCCCAGTCTTGCACACCCCGACCAGGCCGGCCCAGACTGTATCGACAATGCCATTGGTGTTACCAAACGGGAACGGGTTCAAGAACATGTCGCAATCTGCAATCACCTTCATGTAGCTGTGATAGTTCTGGTGCTTGTACACCACAGCGTCTTCACCGACGATGCGCCGCACCAGGTTGCGCACCTGCGGGAAGACCAGCCCGCTGGCCTGGCCCACCAGGAAGTGGAACTGCACAGGCACCTTGGACTTGCGTGCAATCGTCGCGCAGGTTTCAAGGAAGCCGGGATTGAGCTTGATCGTGGTGCCTGCGACGGCGATCTTGACCACGTCGGACGTTGACGGCGTCTTCGTCGGCAACTCAAGTTCAAGCATGGCGGCCGGCGGCCGGTAAGGCATGCCATCGGATGGTAGTTTCAGCAATTTTTCGCTGAAACACGATTCATCGCCCAGGTAGTCTTCTTCCACCACCACGTAGTCCATCGCATGGCCGTGGGTCGTGGCCGGGTGGCCCAGCGCCATCATCTGCAGCGGCGCCACGCGCAGGCAGCCCAGCACCATGGTGATGGGGAACATGCCGACGCTGGGCATGTACATCACCTGCGCCTGGTACTTCTCGCTCGTGTCGCGAATGTGCCGCGCATGGTCCCAGACGCTGTTGCCCTCGATCGTGATGAACTCGTGGAAAACCTCCCGGCCCGCATCGTCCACACGGTCGCCGTAGCCCATGCCCACCAGGTGGAAGCGGTCGCGCATGGCCACCATGGTCTGCGAGTGGGTGCGGTAGATCGAGTGGTTCTTCGAGAACCACTCCAGCACCACCAGCAACACAGGTTTGCCGTTGGCCGCCACGGCGGCGGGGCGTTCGACATCGAACATCCCAAGCGTTGCCAATTTGCGCCGGATCAAGGTGTTGATGGGCTTCTTGATGTCGTGCTTGCTCGCGATGTCGGCGTAGCTGCAATGCATGTAGACATCGTGCATCACGCCCATCGGCAACATGTCGACGCTGTCGATCTGGTCCAGGCGTTCCGGCAGCCAGCGTAGCAGCAGCTCGCGCTTGGAATGGGCCGAAGGCGTGGCCAGGAAGCGCGACGACATCATCGCCATTGCCAGCCCGGCCGTCACCACCTTGTTGTGCTCCCAAAGCGCATCCCAATCGAGCCGGACCTCCGACTCCGGCAGATAGAACAGCTGGAACTTGCGCAGATCCGATGTCCGCAACTGTAGCGAATAGCGCGCCTCCTCATCCAGACCGAGCGTACGCAAGACATGATCCGCATTGCGGAACGGGCTGGCCGCAAACATCGCCGCCAGCCATCGCTGGTATTGCAGCAGCAGCGCGCCGCCGTGATCGGTAATCCGGAATTCCGGGTCGGTGGCCAGGCTGCTGATGGCCGACGTCAGCCGCGTCAGCAGATGGTCGTCCATGATGTCGCGCGCTTCGCCCGACTGCGCCCATTCGTCGATATCCATCAGGATGCCGTAATGGTTGTCGATGCGACCCAGCAAGGCCACCAGTTCGCGACCCGCTTTTTCGTGTTCGCGGCGATAGCAGAGATATTCGAACTTGTTAATGCTGAAGATCGAAGGTTTTGTCATGATCATTTTCCTGTAGAGGGACAATCGTTCCGGTTTTTCGGACACACGCCAGCCGCGTCACGGATTTATTTGCTCCATGTCACCGATAACCAGTACTGCAAGGGTTTCTTGCCAGGGTCTACCCAGGACGTCGAAGAGAATCCGTATGCCTTGGAAACGGATGCGGAAACCGTGGCGCCTATCGGCGTCAACCAGTCGATTCCCAGGCCATATCCAGAGAGAATCCGACGATTGCTGACGTCGGACATGCCGATATAGGTCGATTCCCAGCCGCCCCAGGGGTTGTGGTTGACGCGGCCGATGGCGAAATCCGAGAAAATGCCGAATTGGACCTGGTGGCCAGCTGCCACCGGAATGCGTTGGTAGAGACCGGCGTTCAGCACCACGCCATCGTCAAACGACCCTTCGTCGGCGCGATAGGCACGGACTGCATTGGGGCCGCCGACGCCAAGCTTTTCGCTTGGGTCCAGGTTCTTGCTGGCCAGTTGACCATTGATCTGGCCGGTCAGAAACAGATCGCCACTGCGATTCAGCCCGTATTTTCCGAAGCCGGTCGTTGTGAATTTTCCGTAGACGCCGACCACCTGCGTGACGGTATTGTAGAAAGGCACGTCGTTGCTCTGATGGCCGACCGTCAGCGCCAGTTCGCCACTCCAGATATCGCTGCGCAATTGCTGCGCGCGGTCGCCATTGTTCGCCTGGAGCGAAAGCCGCAGCGCATTCAACGTGCTGTGCGCCACATACTGGTTCTTGTAATCAGTATTCGTGCGGCTATGGAGATATGACGCACCGGCCCAGATATTGGCATCGAGGCCACGCGTAATGGGATATTGCAGCCCGGCCTGCAAAGTGTTGGCTACGCCTACGACCTGCGTCACGGCATTGATCGTGTATTGCTGGCGGGTAAAGCCGCCCGTGACACGCAAGCCATCGTCAAGGATGGGAACGCTGCCCGTCAGCGACCCGGTCCACATCTTCTTTTCGGTGCCGGTCAAAGTCAGCGCGTAGGCCTCGCCCAAACCAAAGAAATTGTTAGCCGCTGCAGTGACGCCGAGACGGTACAGGCCTGTCGACTCGATACCCTTGTTGTCGATAAAGACATCGCCGGTGATCGGATCGCCCCGCTGCGCGATGCTGAAGCGCACATTGATATCGCCGGGGCCCCCACCCGGAGAAAACTGCGGCGCGGCGGCAATCGCGACGCCGGGCACGTCCTGCAGCAACTGCGTGGCGCGCTCCAGACGGCTGGTCTGCAACAGACACACGCTGTCCAGCGATTCGCTCCCACACAGGGCTTTCGTGATCAGGCGATGCAGTCGTTCGTCCTTGACGCGCGACTGGTTCTCGATCTGGACGTCATGGATGCGGCCCGGGAAGGCCGTGAACACCAGGGGATTGCCTTGCTGGGCTGCGCGCCAGTTCTGATCGGTCAGCAATACCTGGCCAACCGGGAATCCGCCTTGGCGCAGGGCGTTGGTGAGGCTGTCGGACCACTGATCCACTTCGGCCAACGTTGCCGGCACGGCGCCCAGCCGCGATACCGCGCTTTGCAGCACGCGCTGGACCACGTCTGCGGCGGGGCTATCCGCACCGCCTTGCTGCGTGATATTTCCGGTAGCCGTGCCCGAACTGGCGGTGGTGATCGTGACGTCCGTACCGTTGTTCAGCGCGTTGTTGATCGAGGTGTTGCGGACCGTTGCCGTGTTGTTGGTGCCCGCGTCGAAACCGCCGGACAGGTTGCCGTTATAGCCGGCATCGGCACCCGTGCCGATCGTGATGTCGGTCGGGTCGATCAGCCAGTGGCCGGATTTGCCGTTCGGTGCCGCAGCGGTTACCGTGCCTTGCACGTTGAGCTTGTGGCCCGACGTTTCAACGAAACCGCCATCGCCATTGAGCGCGCCAGCGTCAACGCGCGCGCCGCTATCCACCTGCGTGAAGTTGGCGAACGCCACGCCGTCCTGCAGCAGCCTGGCCGCGTCCGTGCCGGCCAGCTTGCCCAGGCTGTCGCCGCCCAGCACCACCTTGCCGCCCGCTGCGTCGCCCTTCACATCGATCGATGCATTGCCGAACAGGCCCACACGGTCCCCGGACAGCACCACGGTGCCGCCCTTGCCGCCTGCCGCCGTGCTGGACGCATCAATGGCGCCGGTCATCGTCACGTCGCCGGTTTTGCCCGCATCTGCCACCACCGTGCCGGCGCGCACCACGCCGCTCAGGTTCACCACCGTCTTGAGCAGCGTGTCCTTGCCGCGCGCGGTCAACAGCACCGTGCCGTCCTGCGCGCGGATGTTGCCGCTGTTTTCCACCAGCGCATTGGCGGTGGCGTTAGTCAGCGTTACCGAGATGCCCTGGCCGTTGTTCAGCGCGAACGTGGCGCTGTCGCCAGCCGCCAGCACGACCTGCCCGCCAGCACCGGCATTGATCGAACCGCTATTGCGAACCTGATCGCCGATCAGCGTGACAAAGCCGGCGGCGTTGATGTCGCCCTCGTTGATGACCCCTGCCTGCTTGCCCGTTGCGCTCAGCGCCAGCGGGTTGCCCGCCATGAAGGCGTTGGCATCGATGGACTTGGTAGTGGCCAGCAGCGAGCCCACGTTGACCACCGCGCCCCGGCCGAACAGCACGCCGTTGGCGTTCTGGATCAGCACCTGGCCGTTGGCCAGCAGGGAACCCTGGATGTTGGACGGCACCCCGCCGGTCACGCGGTTGAGCGCCTGCGCCTGGGCGTTGGGCTGGTTGAACTGGACGGTGTTGCCCTTGCCGATGTTGAAGGTGTTCCAGTCGATCACGGTGCGCTGGCTGCCCTGATCGATATGCATGGTGTTGCCGTTCGGCTGGGAAATCGTGCCCTGGCCGGCCACCACGTTGCCGTTGGTCGGCAGGGCCTGTGCGAAGGCCGGGCCGGACTCCAGAATCAGCATGGCCAGCGCGATGGAGGTCATCGCGGATACCACGCCAAACTGGGCACCATTCGCGTCGCCACCCCCCTCGCCCGGGCGCTTGCCCTGGCTCTTCACGTTCTCCGCAACGGCCACCAGCATGCCGAGACGCTTGCTGAATACGCGACGATACCGATTCTTGTTCATGGACTGATCCTAAAAATTGATTGCACGGCATCCGTCCCGCGCGGCGCGGTGACGGATGAGAGCGCAGGCATTGCGGTCGGCATCGCCATGGCGATGCCCGGCAGGCAAGCTCTGCGATGTCTCGTTTCCGGGATTCGGGACCGCGGGCGCACTGGTGTGGTGGTTGCCGCGTCCATGACCTTCTGGCGTATTCGCCAGAACGCCTTTTTGCGATTCCTCGCTTCGGATCGTATGGAAGACGGCTTCGCTGCGTAATCGCAGAATTCCTAAAGTTCGGTATTGCGCGGAAAACAATGTCGTCGTGCGGGCCTTGCTCAAAGTGCAAGGCGCAGAAGATAGATCGTAATTCGACGAAATTCGGCCAAATGCCACTGCACTGCGCCAAATTCGAGTTAGTTCCATAGGCGGATATCTGTCTATTCAGCAGACTCGTCAGATTGCCTTTTCGCAGTCAGCCATTTCTGGATATGGCGCACGGATCGGGCGATCCGATTCAGCGGGAAACGGAAATGGAAGTTTTTCCATCCTGCACGGGATGCAGAAAATCTACGCTCTAATTTGCGCTGTCTGGGCAGTGGCCTCGCACGCCGAGACTTGAAAGTCGCGATCTGAGAGATCGAATACTTGCGGCGATATATCGGCGCTAGCAGTAGCCGGCCACTCCATGCAATTGGCGGATGGCGCGTTGTCGCCAGGCCAAATCACACCGGGACATTCCGGGGAATCGCACTATGACCACCATTCGCGTCATGCTGGCTGACGATCATCCGTTCATTGTGTTCGGCCTGCGCGAAATGCTGGGCAAGCGGCTTGGCTTCCGTGTGGTGGCCGAAGCGGCCAATCCGCAAATGCTGCTGGAAAAGCTGGCACGCATCGAATGCGATGTGCTGATAACCGATTTCTCGATGCCCTGTGAAAATGCGCCGGACGGACTTGCACTGCTGCATTCCATTCGCACGCGGTTTCCGAAGGTGCGGATCGTGGTGCTGACCATGCTGGAGAATCCCGCCCTGCTCGGCTGCATGCGCAAGGCCGGGGCGCTGTCGTTGCTGAACAAGCGCGACGGCATGCAGGAGCTGTCCAATGCCGTCATTGCCGCCTTCCAGGGTCGCGAGCATTTGAGTCCATCGGTCAGGCAGGCACTGGCCAAGCTCGGCACGGCAAGCCCGGAAGCCCTTGCCATCGGCCGGCTCAGTCCGCGCGAGATCGAGGTGCTGCGGCTCTATGTAGGCGGCATGACCACCTCGGACATTGCCCGCCACCTGAACCGCAGCATCAACACCGTCAGCACGCAGAAACACAGTGCCATGCGCAAGATTGGCGTGAAGAACGAGGCCGAGTTGTTCGACTACGCGATCGAGCATGGGCTCAAGGGATAGCCGATTTCTTAAAAGAAAGCGGCCACTCGAAAAAAACCCCCGAGCCGCGACGGACCGGCCTGGGGGTGGGAACGGGATACGCGGTCGAGGGGTCAGACCGCGATGCCAAAGGCCAAAGGGGCCTTCGACGCAAAGGCTACCGGGGCGGCGGCAGATCCGACATGGAAGGATTTCGAAAATCCGCGATGGATCTTCGGCAAGCCCCCGCGATGCCGCGCGCCCGGCCTGATCGATGATATGCCGCAAACGCTACATTTGAGCCGTCAACGCGCCATGCTGTAAACTACGGCCCTTCCGTCGCTACGGGCTCGGCCGTTTGATGCCTTTCAGGCACACCGGCCATCGCCATTGTCGAAGTGGTGCGGCGGAAATCGGATATTTCTCAGGGCCTTGCGCCCGCCCCTGGCTTGCCTGCGCCTTGCCCGCAGCATTCGCCTTCTGACTTCGACCCTCGATCCGGGCCCTGCGCCGCTGGCAGCATCTGGCGGCCGCAACCCGGATAACGCCCCGTGCGCCTTCGCCAGAAGGGCTGCCGCGCGGGACTGGACCCCCTCAGGTAGTTGCCTGAACCGACTCTTCCCGACGCTCGCGCGCGCCGGGCGGATCCGTATTCCGGAGGACAATTCGTGAAGAAACCAGCCAGCCTTTGGCTGCTAGCGGCCGGGCTGTTGCCTTGTGTTGCATACGCCGACCCCGGCGTGACCCTGTATGGCGTCGTCAGCTCGGCGGTGCGCTATACGTCGAATATCGACGCCCACCATCACGATCAGGTGGCGCTGGTATCGGGCGGCATGGTGGGCAGCCGTTTCGGCCTGAAGGGCTCCGAAGACCTTGGCGGCGGCAATCATGCAATCTTCCAGCTCGAATCGGGCTTCGGCAGCGATACCGGCCAGGCGGCCTACAACAGCTTCTTTGGCCGCCAGGCCTGGGTGGGCCTGAGCGGCGACTGGGGCAGCCTTACGTTCGGCCGGCAGTACAACGCGCTGAACAACATCGGCTGGGCCTTCGATCCGCTGGACCAGGGCTGGGGAAATTTCTGGTCCGATCCGCTCTACATCGGCGGCGACATCTTCTTCCAGGACTACCGCATCAACAACAGCGTGGTCTACCAGCGTACGGTGGGGCCGTTTTCGGTGCAGCTGGACTACGGCGCCGGCGAGCAGCCGGGCAGCATGAACCATGGCACCACGCTCGGTGGCGGCGTGAAGTACAGCCAGGGGCCGCTGGCGCTGGGCGTGGCCTATGATCAGCGCCGCAGCGACGACGGCAGCAATACGGTGCGCAACTATTCGGTGGGCGGCTCTTACACGATCGGCAAGGCCACGGGCTACGCCGGCCACATGGGTCGGCGCGAATCGGCCAGCGGTGCGCGCTACAACATCTCGTTCGTCGGGCTGGGATACCAGGCGACGCAGGCGCTGCACCTGTCTGGCGCCTACTACCGCTACCAGCAGTCAGGCGACGTGACCACGCAGTTCCAGGACACGCCGGTGCACCTGGGTGGCGGCAATGCCGACAGCGTGGCCTTCGTGGCCGACTATGCGTTCTCCAAGCGCACCAGCGTGTACCTGGAGACCGATGTCGTGCATGCGCGCGGCGGCACCGTGGGGCGCGAGACCGAATACTGGGCCGGCACCCCGGTGACCGATGTCAGCCGCAGTACGCGGGTGGGCGCGATGATCGGCATGCGCCACCACTTCTGAGGATCGGGCTCAGCCGCCCTGGGTGCTCTTCTCGCTGGCTTCCCTGGCGATCTCGCGGATGGCCTGCTCGAACGCCTCGACGGGCTGGCCGCCCGTCACCAGGTAGCGGTTGTTGAAGATCACCGACGGCACCGACTGGATGCCCATGCCCTGGTATTCGCGCTCCTCGTCACGGACTTCGTCGGCATAGGCATCGCTGTCCAGCACCTTGCGGGCCTCGGCGGGGTCCAGGCCCACCGACTGCACGGCCTCGATCAGCACGTCGTGGTTGCTCGGGTCCTTGCTGTCGCCGTGATAGGCCTGCAGCAGCGCCTGCTTCAGCGGCAGCTGCTTGCCCTGCGTGGCCGCCCACTGCAGCAGGCGGTGGGCATCGAACGTGTTGTAGATGAAGTTGCGCGGGCCGAACGTGAAGCCCACGCTGGCGCCGCGCTCGCGGATCATCTTCTGGGTCTCGGCGATCTGTTCCGGCGTACGGCCGTACTTGCGGGCGATGTAGTCCAGCACCGGCTCGCCTTCCGGCCCCATCTGCGGATTGAGCTCGAACGGGTGCATGACGACCTCGGCATCCACCACGTCGCGCGTGCGCTCGACGGCCTGCATCAGCGACGACAGCCCGATGGCGCACCACGGGCAGGCGATATCCGAGACAAAGTCGATCCGGAGTGATTGAGTCATGGCTTTCTTCCAGTGGGCGGGTAGGGGACAAACAGGTTGAAGGCCGACAGGGTAGCCCGATTTGCCGATGGCTGCAGGCGTCCGCGCAATCACCCCGCGCCCTATACTGGATCAGGCGCGCCCTCCATGCGCGCCAGGAGGCCTGCCATGGGACGCAAATACATTGATTGCCGCGACTATCCCAGTGATACCAACTGTACGGTCGCACTGAGCGCCGACACCGAGGACGAACTGCTGGAAGCCGCGGTGCAGCACGCCGTCCAGGTGCATCAGCACCAGGACACCCCCGAGCTGCGTTCGCAGCTCAAGACCCTGTTCAAGGAAGGCGCTCCGCCGGCCTGATCCGGCCGATGCGCCGCTGCGCCGCCGCCCCGGCTGACGCGGAACGCAAAAAAGGACAGACCGTGCGCAGGGCACGTCTGTCCTGTCAAGAAACCGGCCCCAGCCCGAGTCCGGCTACAGATGCCTCAACGGCCCGCGCCGGCCCCGGCTGGCACGGACTGCATCGGCATCATGTTCAGGTTGGCGTTGTGCATGACCCATAGCGATCCCGACACGACAATGGCGATCAGGAACACCGTGCACGCGAAGATCGCCGTGTTGCCGCGCTGGCCCTTGCGCGGCCCCAGGTGCAGGAAGAACACCAGCTGCACCAGCAACTGGGTGACGCACAGCGCCACGATCAGCGCCAGGCCCGCGCGCGGCGGCAGCACCCGGCCCATCACCGCACCGAACGACAGGAAGGTCAGCACCAGCGACAGCGCATAGCCGATCAGATTGCTGCGCAGGCTGCCGTGGGCGTGGGCGTGTTGTGGATGGGACATCAGAGGAACTCCCGCAGATAGACGACCGTGAACACGAAGATCCACACCAGGTCCAGGAAATGCCAGAACAGGCTCAGGCAGGCCAGGCGGCGGCGCACCACGGCGTCGAGCCCGAACACCTGCACCTGGTTGACCATCACGATGATCCACAGCAGCCCGGCGCTGACGTGCAGGCCGTGCGTGCCCACCAGCATGAAGAACGCCGACAGGTAGGCGCTGCGGTTCGGGCCCGCGCCTTCGTGCAGCAGTTCGCGGAATTCGTAGACCTCCATGCAGACGAAGGCCGCGCCCAGCGCGAAGGTCAGTACCAGCCAGCGGATCACGGCCTGCGGGTTGCCCTGGCCGTCGCGGCCTTCGTGCAGCTTCACCATCGCCACGCCGAAAGTCAGGCTGCTGGTCAGCAGCAGCATGGTCTCGCCCAGCACGAAGCGCAGGTCGAACAGTTCGCGGCCCGTGGGGCCGCCCGCCGTGCCGTTTAGCAGCACGCCGAACGTGGCAAACAGCGACGCGAAGATCAGGCAATCGCTCATCAGGTAGATCCAGAACCCCAGCTTGAGGGTGGATTCCGTCTGGTGGGCGTGATGGGCGTGGTCGTGGGCGGCGTCGTGCGCGTGCGCGTGGGCGTCCGGCGCTGCGCCGGGCGGCAGTGCGGCGGCGTCGCCCCGCAGTTTCAGGGTGGTGATGGTCATGATCAGTTGGCCCCTGTCAGGTTCGCGGCGGGCTGCGCGCCCAGCAGCGCAAAGCGGGCGCGCTCGATGCGCTCCACTTCGGCGGCCGGCACGTAGTAGTCCACGTCGCGGTCATAGGCGCGGGCGATGAACGTGAAGATCATCGCGGCCAGGCCAAAGCCGGCCAGCCACCAGATGTGCCAGACCAGCGCGAAGCACAGCACCAGCCCGAACACCGACACCAGGAAGCCGGTGGCCGTGTTGCGCGGCATGTGGATGTCCTCGTACTGCGTGGGCGGCACGTAGGCCTTGCCAGCTTGCTTGTTGTCCCAGTGCTGCTCCAGCGACGTGATCCGCGGCACGTGCGCGAAGTTGTAGAACGGCGCCGGCGAAGCCGTGGCCCATTCCAGGCTGCGGCCGTCCCATGGGTCGCCGGTCACGTCCATGTTCTGCTTGCGGTCGCGCACGCTGACGAACAGCTGCCACAGGATGGCCAGGATGCCGCAGCCGATGACCACGGCGCCCACCAGCGCCACGATCAGGTACGGCTGCCAGTCGGGGTTGTTGTAGTGGTTCATGCGGCGCGTCATGCCCTGCAGGCCCAGCGCGTACAGCGGCATGAAGGCCAGGTAGAAGCCGACCAGCCAGCACCAGAACGCGACCTTGCCCCAGAACTCGTTCAGCATGAAGCCGAACACCTTCGGGAACCAGAACGTCATCGCGGCCAGGCAGCCGAACACCACGCCGCCGATGATCACGTTGTGGAAGTGGGCAATCAGGAACAGGCTGTTGTGCAGCACGAAGTCGGCGCCCGGCACCGCCAGCAGCACGCCAGTCATGCCGCCCACGGCAAACGTCACCATGAAGCCGATGGTCCACAGCGTGGACGAGTGGAAGCGGATGCGCCCCCGGTACATCGTGAACAGCCAGTTGAACAGCTTCACGCCGGTGGGAATCGAGATGATCGACGTCATGATGCCGAAGAACGCGTTGACGCTGGCACCCGAGCCCATCGTGAAGAAGTGGTGCAGCCAGACGAAGAACGACAGCACGCCGATCGACGACGTGGCGTAGACCATCGACGTGTACCCGAACAGCGGCTTGCGCGAGAACGTGGAGATGATCTCCGAGAACGCGCCGAAGCAAGGAAGGATCAGCACGTAGACCTCGGGGTGGCCCCAGATCCAGATCAGGTTCACGTACATCATGGCGTTGCCGCCAAGCTCGCTGGTGAAGAAGTGCATGTCCAGGTAGCGGTCGGCGGCCAGCAGCGCCAGCGTGGCGGTCAGCACCGGGAAGATGGCGACGATCAGGATGTTGGTGATCAGCGCCGTCCACGTGAACACGGGCATTTTCATCAGGTTCAGGCCCGGCGCGCGCATGCGCAGGATCGTCACGATGAAGTTGATGCCGGTCAGCGTGGTGCCCAGCCCCGATATCTGCAATGACCAGATGTAGTAGTCCACCCCGACCGTCGGGCTATACCCCAGCCCGCTCAGCGGCGGATACGCGACCCAGCCCGTGGCGGCGAAGTCGCCGACGAACATCGACATCATGACCAGCACCGCGCCCATCGCCGACATCCAGAAGCTCAGCGAATTGACGAACGGATAGGCCACGTCGCGCGCGCCAATCTGCAGCGGCACGATCACGTTCATCAGGCCCAGGATGAACGGCGTGGCCACGAAGAAGATCATGATCACGCCGTGCGCGGTGAAGATCTGGTCGTAGTGGTGCGGCGGCAGGTAGCCGACCGCCTCGCCCACTGCAATGGCCTGCTGGGTGCGCATCATGATGGCGTCGGCAAAGCCGCGCAGCAGCATGACCAGCGCCAGGATGATGTACATCACGCCAATGCGCTTGTGATCGACCGAGCAGATCCACTCGCGCCACAGATAGTTCCACTTGTTGTAGTAGGTGATGGCGCCCAGCAGGGCCGCGCCGCCAAGCATCACCACGACCAGCGTGCCCATGATGATGGGCTCGTGCAGGGGGATGGCGTCGAGAGAGAGTTTTCCGAACATGATGATTAGCGCTCCAGGGTCGTCTGCTGCGCCGGGAGCGGCGGCATGTTGACGCCGGCAATGGCGCCGAGGGTCACCGGGCTGTCGGCGCGGCAGATGTCGCCATTGCTGGCCATGTACTGGTCCACCACGCCCTGGAATAGGCGCGGCTCGACCTTGGCGTACACCGTGACGGCGTCCTTGCTGCTGGGCTGTTCCAGCTTGCGGTAGGTGGCCGCGTCGAGCGTGTTGCCAGAGGCGCGGGCGCGTTCGATCCACGCGTCGAAGTCGGCGCGCGACGTGGCCACGGTGCGGAAGTGCATGTCGGAGAAGCCAGACCCGCTATAGGCGGCCGACCGGCCATCGAACACGCCGGTTTCGTCGGCGATCAGATGCAGCTTCGTCTGCATGCCGGCCATCGCATAGACCATGCTGCCCAGGCGCGGGATGAACAGCGCGTTCATCGTGGACTCGGCCGTGATGCGGAAATTGATTGGCGTACCCACCGGGATGGGCAGCTCGTTCAGCGACGCCACGCCGTACTGCGGATAGATAAACAGCCATTTCCAGTCGAGCGCGACGACATCCACTTCCACCGGCGTCACCTTCGATTCCAGCGGCCGGAACGGATCGAGCTTGTGGGTGGTGTCCCAGATGATGACGCCGAGCAGCGCCACGATCACGCACGGGATGCCCCATACGACCACTTCGATCTTCGTGGAATGCGACCAGCGCGGCGCGTACTCGGCCTTGGTGTTCGTCTCGCGATAGCGCCAGGCAAAGACAAGCGTCAGGATGATCACGGGGATCACCACCAGCAGCATCAGCGCCGTGGCCAGCACGATCAGGTTGCGCGTCTGCACGCCGATCGACCCGCTGGGGTTCAGCAGGTCCCACGAACAGCCGGTCAGGATCAGGGGTGTGATGGCATATAGCCATGCACGGGGGGCACGCAGGGATGGGGGGCGCCGACGCGGAGGTCTGGGGTCGGCCGGTTGTTCACGCATTTCAACACCTTCTTACAGGGGCACAGGCGGGGTGGCCCAGACAACATCCCGGTATTTGTATGGATTTGCCTGAGTTGCGCGGCATGCTAAGGTCAGACAACACCCATACAAGATGAGGCTTGTCTTGCGTACAACAAATCCGTCGATGCCTTCGAACCTGGAAGACAAACCCGGCTGGATCGGCGCCTTCGCCGCTGCAGGCGGCCCGCGTTACGTCCAGATCGCCGGGTTCCTGGAACGCGCAATGGCCGATGGCGTGCTGGCCCCCGGCGACCGCCTGCCGCCGCAGCGCGAACTGGCGGCGCTCCTTGGCGTGGATCTGACCACTGTGACCCGGGCACTGGCCGAGGCCCGACGGCGCGGGCTGGTGGAGCCGCGTGGATCGCTCGGCACTTTTATTGCGGCGCCGGCGTTTGAACTGGCCCAGGCCGTGGACCTGAGCATGAACGTGCCGCCGCCGCCGGAAGGCATCGATTTCGCCGACATGCTCCGGCGCGGCCTGGCGCAGGTCACGCTGCGCGCCGATGCGAACCTGCTGATGACCTACCAGCTCGGCGGCGGCACGCTGCCCGACCGCGTGGCCGGCGCCCAGTGGCTGGCGCCGATGCTGGGCGATGTCCCGCCCGATCGCGTCATCGCCAGTCCGGGCGCACAGTCGGCACTGGCGGCGCTGATGCTGTGCCGGACCACGCCGGGTGCGGCGATTGCCGCCGAGCCGCTGATCTATCCGGGTGTACGCGGCGCGGCCGCCGAACTGGGGCGCCACGTGGTGCCCATCGCCACCGACGACGACGGCATGCGCCCCGACGCGCTGGACGCCGCCTGCAGCACCGGCAATGTGCAGCTGATCTACCTGAACCCGACGCTGCAGAACCCCACCACGCACACGATGCCCGCGGCACGCCGCCACGAGATTGCGCGCGTGGCCCGGCAGCGCGGCGTGCTGATCGTCGAGGACGACCCCTACTGGCTGCTCACGCCCGACGCCCCGCCGCCACTGGCGGCCATCGCCCCGGCGCAGACGGTCTACATCGCCACGCTGGCCAAGTGCCTGAGCCCAGGCCTGCGCACCGCCTACGTCGTGGCACCCGACCGCGATCTGCAGGAATCGATCCTGGCCGCGCTGCGCGCGATCACGCTGATGGCATCCCCCATTGCCACGGCACTGGCCACGCAATGGATTCGCGACGGCTCGGCGGCCGACCTACTGGCCGGCATCCGCACCGAAGCCGCCGCGCGGCAGCAGATCGCCCGGCAATGGCTGGCGGCCAGCGGCCCGTACGCGCCATCCGGCATCCACGTCTGGCATCCCTTGCCCAGCTACTGGTCATCGGCCGGCTTCAGCCGCGCGGCGCAGGACGAATCGCTGCGCGTCACCGCATCGGACGTGTTCTACGATGGCGCCACCCCGCCCAACGCCATCCGCATCTCGCTGGGCGGCGTGGCCGAACGCACGCAATTGTCGATGGCCCTCAAAAAGCTGTCCGGCCTGCTGGCGCGCAAGCCGCCCAATGCGTCGATGGCGGTGATTTGAGGCACGCCACCTACCCCACCACCCCCAGCAACCCCGCAACGCCGAACCCGAGCGCGGCCAGCGCGTCGCCGGCGATAAGGCCGCCGCCGATCAGCGACGTGGTGCTCATGTCGTCGGGCATGGCGGCATCCCGGGAAACCGGGCGCTCGCGGCTTGCCACCAGGCTGGAGACCATGCCCCCGACGGCCATCCAGGCGGCGGCCGGCAGGTTGACGAAACCGCCGAACGACGATGCGTAGGGCGACGGCAGGATTACCGCATCGAGCACGAAATCGCACGCGCGGCCCGTGCGGCTCTGATCGGCAAAGCGCCGGTAGCGCGCCGACGCGAAGATGGCCTTGCGCAGAAGCTGCGTGACCAGCCCGATGCCCAGGCCGATCCATACGGCCAGCCGCTGGTAGGGCCGGTCGTCGGTCATGCTGCGCAGCGCGCCGACGATCTTGTAGGTCATTGCCGATGTCCACCGGGCGGGCTGCTGATCGGCCGGCAGCACGGTCTGGTCGAGCCGCAGCACCGGATAGGCGTCCATGAACAGCCGCGCCAGCCACACCGCCAGGATCGCGCCGGCGACGACACCAGCCACCTGATAGCCGAACTGCACCATGCGGTCGGTGCCCAGGCGCCAGCCCGTGGACCGGTCCTGCTGCATGTCGCAGGCTTGCGCCGTGGACACCAGCAGCACCGTGGCCGCGATCAGGCCGATATGCGGCTGGCGCAGGCCCACGGCCGCCATCAGGATCACCGTCAGCACAAACGCCGACGAGATCGGATTCTGATCGACCATGCCGACCGAAATGCCGTTGACCAGCGCGAAGATCAGCACCAGCAGCACGGCCATCAGCTGGTAGCCCACCGGCTGGCCGAACCACGCGGCGCCCGCCGCCACGACCGCCAGCCCCCAGGCCACGACCCACGCCACGATCCAGCGTTGCGGCAGCGCCGGCGCATGGCCCGGGGCGTCCGGCGCCCTGCTCGCCGGCTGTCGGGTCCGCTGCCACGCCGTCGCCAGCAACCGCAGCACATCGACCGCCGCCGCGCCCATGATCATGCCCAGCGCAAACAGGAACGTGATTTTTCGATAAGGATCACCGGGCGCGAGCCAGCCGATCGACACGAAATACGGCGTCAGTGCCCACCCGGCCGCGCCACCCGCCAGCGCGGCGATGCCGATGCGCGCGCCAACGATCATGCCCGCGCCGAACGTTGACGCGGACAGGTCGATGGCACCGAGCCATGCGATGCGCGCGGCGCCTACGCTAGCCAGCATCCCCAGCCCCATTCCGCCGGCCAGCCGCGTGATCGACCGGCGCAGCAGCACGGGGTCGGTCAAAGCGCGCAGGATATTGGCCACCGCCAGCCCCGACGGGAACGTGAGCTGCATCCGATCGACCAGCAACGGCGTGTAGAGCATGCCCACACCCACGCCATACATGCCGATGCAGAGCATGTAGCCGATCAGCTGCCACCACGGCGGCTGCGTCATCCCCATCCAACCCATGGCCTGAATCACCACCACCATGCCGCCCATGCCGGCCACCGACGCGGCCGCGGTCTGGATGTAGTTGGCACCGTGCCGGCCCGCCGCGCCGTAGCCGGCGGTGACTGCCGAACCGAGGATGCCCGCCAGCACCTGCCCGCCCACGAAGAAGCCGAGCGACAGGTTCATATAGGCCGCCGCGATGCCGCCCAGCGGCCCGAGCACGAGCATGCCGGCCGCGCCGAGCAGCGCGTGGTATCGCCAGGTGTTGGGAATGGGCAGTCGCATGCGTGTGGAAGATTGGCGTAGTGGTGTGGATGCGTTTGCCCTCTCCCCCGGCCCCTCTCCCGCTGGTAGGAGAGGGGAGAACACCGCGGGCATAAAGGTCTCCGACGGCATTGGGGGTGAAAAATTGGCGTGATGGGCGGTGGATGCGGCTGCCCTCTCCCCCGGAAAACACCGCGGGCATCACGGTCTCCAACGGTTTGCTCCCCTCTCCCGCCACGCGGGAGAGGGGTTGGGGGAGAGGGCGGGCAGGTCAATCACCAACACGCCCAAAGCGTACCCATTTCTGCGTGATTGCCCCAGCGAAAAATCGTGGAGCGTACCCGTTTCTGCGTACGCCGCCACACGGTGGGCTGGCCTCTGATAATCGCCCAGAACCGCCACGCGGTCCCGAGCAGGCCGGCCCACGCGGGCATAGAATGTGGCGTCGGCCTGGCCGACCTCCAACAACAACACCTCCTCGTCCCGCTGTCACGCATGAAGCCCGCCCTGCTCGTCCTGGTCCAGCTCGAACCGGACCATCTCGCCATTGTTTCCCAGCAATACGACGTTGTCTACGCACCCAGCGCGGCCCAGCGCACCGAGGCCGTCGCCAGTGCCGGCGGCACGTTCCGCGCCGTGCTGAGCAACGGCACCACCGGCATCACGGCCGCCGAAATCGACGCGATGCCCAGGCTCGAACTGGTCTGTGCACTGGGCGCCGGCTACGAGAACATCGATATCGCCGCCTGCCGCGCGCGTGGCATTGCCGTGGGCAATGGCGCGGGCACCAACGACAGTTGCGTGGCCGATCACGCCATGGCCCTGCTGCTGGCCACCGTGCGCCGCGTGCCGGCACTGGACCGCGCCACGCGCGACGGCGTCTGGCGCAACGCGATTCCGCTGCCGCCGAACCTGTCCGGCAAGCGGCTGGGCATCGTGGGCCTGGGCACCATCGGCCGCCGCATTGCGCAGCGTGGCGAGGGCTTCGACCTGGAAATCGGCTATCACAACCGCCGTCCGCGCGCCGACGCGCCGTTCCGGTACTTTGCCGATGTGATGGCGCTGGCCGAGTGGGCCGACTATCTGGTCATCGCCACGCCCGGCGGCGCCGAGACGCGCCATCTGGTCGATACCCCGGTGCTGCGCGCGCTGGGTCCGTCGGGCTACCTGGTCAACATTGCCCGCGGCAGCGTGGTGAACACGGCGGCGCTGGCCGATGCGCTGCGCGCCGGCGAAGTCGGCGGCGCGGGCCTGGATGTCTATGAAAGCGAGCCGAAGCCGCCGGTCGAACTGTTCGATTGCCCGAACGTCGTGCTGACGCCGCACGTGGCCGGCTGGTCGCCCGAGGCAGTGCTGGCGTCGGTGACCCAGTTCATCGAGAACGCCCGTCGGCACTTTGCCGGCGAGCCGCTGGTGGCGCCCGTGAACTAGCCCACGGCCGGGAAGACCACGCGCACGCGCAAGCCCGGCGCCGCGTCTTCCAGCGCCACGCGCGCGCCATGGGATTGCGCCACTTCGTCAACGATGGCCAGTCCCAGCCCGCTGCCGCCCGTCGGCGCATCGGGTACGCGATAGAAGCGGTCGAACACGCGGGCGCGCTCGTCGGCCGCGATCCCCGGGCCGTTGTCGGTCACCACCAGCTCCACGCCGCGCGCGGTGTGCGTGACGTCCACGTCGATGCGGCCGCCACGCGGGATGTAGTGCAGCGCGTTGTCCACCAGATTGGTCAGCAGGATGCGCAGCGCATCGGCATCGCCCCGGATCATGACGGGCCCGCTGGCGCTGTTGTCCTCCAGCCCCAGGTCGATATCGCGGTCGATGGCCGCCTGCGACATCTCGGCCACCACATCGCCCGCCAGCGCCCGCAGGTCCACGGGCTCATGCGGCGGCGGCGCGGCGCCCGGTTCCTGCCGGGCCAGCGTCAGCAACTGGGCCACCAGGTGCGTCAGCCGCTCCAGCCCCTGACGCAACTGTCCCATCGCCGCCTGCCGGGCCTCGGCGCTGGGCGCGCGCTCCACCAGCTGGGCCTGCAGCTGCAGGGCAGTCAGCGGCGTGCGCAGCGCATGCGCGGCATCGGCCACAAACGCGCGCTGGGTGTCGATGGCGTGAGCCAGCCGCGCCAGCAGCTGGTTCAGCGCATCGGACAGCGGGGCGATTTCATCGGGCATGTCGCGCACGGCCAGCGGCGCCAGCGTGTTGGCATCGCGCGCCCGCACTTCGGCGGCAATCTCGCGCAGCGGCCGCAATCCGCGTCCCACGGCCATCCACACCAGCCACGCCAGCAGCGGCAACAGCAGCAGCAGCGGCGCCACGGTGCGCAGCGCCATATGCGCGGCCAGCGTGCGCCGTGCGCTGAGCGGCTGCGCAATCTGCACCACCGCCGGCCCCAACTGCACGCTATAGATCCGCCATTCGCCCGATTCCGTACGGGCATCGGTAAAGCCCAGCTCCGCGCGCTGGGGCAACGCCGGGTGCGAATGCGACAGGTAGAGGCTGCGCCCGGAGCCATCCCAGATATGGATCACCACGTCCTCGTCGGCGTGCAGCAGGTCGGCCCCGGTGGCGCTGTCGGGCGCGAACGGCGGCGCCACCGGCGCACTGAACTGGCTCGGCAGCGCGGCGGCCACCTGCTTCATCTGGTAGTCGAATAGCGCGTTGGCTTCCTGCCGGGCCTGGCCGTAGATGAGCCCCGTGGCCACGGCGATGCCGGCCGCCAGGCCGGCCGCCAGCCACCACAGCAGCGTACGTTGAATCGATCGCATCAGTCCGGCGTTCCTTCCGCGCGGGGGGCGCCTTCCGCGCCGTCCCGGCCGTCCAGTTGCGGCATCAGGTACCCGACGCCCCGGATGTTGCGGATCAATGCCGCGCCGAACTTGCGCCGCAGCGCGTGGATATAGACCTCCACCGTGTTGCTGCCCACCTCGTCATCCCAGCCGTAGAGCCGTTCCTGCAGTTGCGGCACCGACCAGACCTTGCCGGGCCGGGCCATCAGCGCCGACAGCAGCGCGTACTCGCGCGCCGACAGCCGCACCGGCGTGCCGCCCTGCGTGGCTTCGCGCGTGGCCGGGTTCAGTACGATGTCGCCATAGCGCAGCACCGGTTCGGCCCGCCCTTCGGCGCGGCGCGCCATCGCATGCATGCGCGCCACCAGTTCCTGCAGGTCGAACGGCTTGATCACGTAGTCGTCGGCCCCAGCGTTCAGGCCGGCCACGCGGTCGGCCACGGCGTCGCGCGCCGTGACGATCAGCACAGGCGTGCGGACATTGCGCGCCCGCAGTGTCTTCAGGACGTCGAGCCCCGAACGGCGCGGCAGGCCCAGGTCCAGCAGCACCAGGTCGTAGCCGCCATCGGCGCGTGGGCCGTGCTGGTCGGACGCGGCGTCGAGCCCCGCGTCGCCATCGGTCACCCAGTCCACCGTGAAGCCCTCCTGGCGCAGCGCCACCTTCACGCTTTCGCCAATCATGGCGTCGTCTTCCACCAGCAATACACGCATGTTCGTCGGGATTCAGGATTGGGCGTGGCGCATATCGCCTTCGAGCCGGTCTGCCAGGGCACGGGCCAGCCCGGGCAGCGCCGGGAATTCGGCCACGATCACGTAGACCGGGATATCGGCCAGGTACTGGCCCATGCGGCCCTTGTCGACAAAGCGCGCGTTGAACGGCGACGCGCGGAAGGCATCGACAAAGCGCGGCACGATGCCGCCGCCGATATACACGCCGCCACGCGCCCCCAGCACCAGCGCGACGTCGCCGGCCACCGAGCCCAGCAGGCCGCAGAAGGCATCGAACGCGCGGCGGCATAGCGGGTCGTTCTGCTTCAGGGCGCCCTCCGTGACCTGCGCCGGCGTCAGCGGTTCGGCCAGAAGCGTACCCATTTCTGCGGACAAGGCGGCGTGGATGTGCGACAGGCCCATGCCCGACAACAGCCGCTCGGCCGACACCCGGCCAAGCTGGTCATGCGCCGCGCGCCAGGCAATCCGTTCGTCATCGGTGGCGGGCATCACTTCGATATGGCCGCCCTCGCCGGCCAGCGCCACGGCACCGCCGCCGGGGGCCGGCACCAGCCCGGACACCCCCAGGCCGGTACCCGGCCCGAGCAGCGCGCGCGGCGCAGTGGCCACGGCGCTGCCCGGGCGCACCTGCACCAGATCGGCCGCAGGCAGGTACGGCAGCGCCAGCGCCAGCGCGGTGAAGTCGTTGATGGCCACCAGCGTGTCCAGGCCCAGCGCCTGGCGCATGGCCTCGATCGAGAACGCCCAGTTGTGATTGGTCAGCTTGACGTGGTCGCCGGTCACCGGGTTGGCCAGGCCGATGGCCGCGTGGCCGGGCCGCTCGCCGTGCGCCAGCGTCGACAGATACAGGCGCATCGCCGCTTCCAGCGATGCATGGTCGGCCACCTTGTAGGCCGTGACCTCGCCGATGCGCATCGGCGCGGATTCCAGGGCGAAGCGGACATTGGTGCCACCGACGTCGGCAAGCAGGCGCGGATAGGTCATGGAGTAGACAGGGTTGCGGGATGGCGCGTCATTGCGCCTCGGTCCGGAAGATATCGACACCGCGCCGGTAGCGCGCCAGCACCACGCTCACCGGCAGCGCCGGCGTAGGGGCCTGCAGCGCGCGCTCCAGCACGGCGTTCTTCTTTTCGCCGGTGATCGCCAGGAACGTGCGCTCGGCCGCCAGCAGCGCGGCCAGGTTCAGCGTCACGCGCGCGTGGGGCGCCAGCGTCGGATGCGTGACCAGGTAACGCGGATCGGGCTCCGACAGCGCGGTCTGCAGCTCGGGCGCGTCGGGAAACAGCGACGCGGTATGGCCGTCCTCGCCCATGCCCAGCACCACCACATCGGGCTGCTGGAACGATGCATTGAGCCGCTGCACCGCCTGCAGCGGCGCGGCGGCCTCGGCCTCGTCGCGGATCAGCGGCACCCAGCCCGCCACGCCCGCCCCTTCGCGCAGCAGGTGGCGGCGCACCAGCGCGCCGTTGCTGTCGGGATGATCTGGCGGCACCGCGCGTTCGTCCACCAGCGTGACCGTCACGGCTTCCCAGCGGATCGGGCGATAGCGCAGCCGTTCGAACATCGGCACCGGCGATGTTCCGCCCGACACCGCCAGCACGGCCCAGCCCCTGGCCTTGATGACGAGGTCCAGTGCATGGCTGACCGAGATCGCCAGCGACTCGGCCTGGTCCATCAGCGTGGCATGTTCGAACTGGCGCATGGCGCGGGCTCCTTGTCGGTCAACGGGTGGGTGGGGCTGGGGCCGGGAGAGGCGTCAGACTTCCTCGTGCCAGAGCGCGCCGTCGCGCGACATCAGCGCGGTGGACGCCGCCGGGCCCCAGGTGCCGGCCGTGTACTGCTTGGGCGGCACGGTGCTGGCTTCCCAGGTATCGATGATCGGCTCGACCCAGCGCCACGCCTGCACCTGCTCGTCGCGCCGCACGAACAAACCCAGCCGGCCGCGGATCACGTCCAGCAGCAGGCGCTCGTAGGCGCCGGCGCGGCGCGCCTTGAACGAGTTGGCAAAGTCCAGATCGAGCGAGGTAGGCGTCAGTTCCAGCGTGTCGCCGGCCTGCTTGACCAGGAAATACAGGCGGATGCTTTCCTCGGGCTGCAGCCGGATCACCAGCCGGTTCTGCGGCGACAAACCCAGCGGCTTGGGGAAGATGGCGTGCGGCACGTCGCGGAAATGCACCACGATCTCGGCCACGCGCGACTGCATGCGCTTGCCCGTGCGCAGGTAGAACGGCACTCCTTCCCAGCGCCAGTTGGCGATCTCGGCCTTGATGGCGACGAAGGTCTCGGTGCGGCTGTCGGGGGCAATGCCCTGCTCTTCCAGATAGCCCACCACCGGCTTGCCGGCGATGGCGCCCGAGCGGTACTGGCCGCGCACGGTCTTCTCGGCCACGTCGGCCGGCTGGATCGGCTTGAGCGCCTTCAGGATCTTGATCTTCTCGTCGCGGATGGCGTCCTCGCTGAGGCTGGCCGGCGGCTCCATCGCCACCATGCACAGCAGTTGCAGCAGGTGGTTCTGCACCATGTCGCGCAACGCGCCAGTGCGGTCGTAGAAGTCGCCGCGCGTTTCCACGCCCAGTTCCTCGGCGATGGTGATCTGCACGTCCTGCACCCATTCGCGGCGCCACAGCGGCTCGAACAGCGCGTTGCCGAAACGGATGGCCATCAGGTTCTGGACCGATTCCTTGCCCAGGTAGTGATCGATCCGGTAGATCTGGTCCTCGGCAAAGTACTGCGCCACGGCCGCGTTGATGGCCTCGGACGACTCCAGGTCATGGCCGAGCGGCTTCTCCAGCACCACGCGCACGTTGGGCGTGTTCAGCCCGGTGCGGGCCAGTTGCTCGCAGATGGGGACGAAGATGTGCGGCGCCGTGGCCAGGTAGCACACCACCACTTCGGGCTTGCGGGCCAGCACTTTCTCGGCCAGCGCGTCGAAGTGGGCCGGCTGGCGCGCGTCGGCCTGCACATAGCAGATGCGGTCCAGGAACGATGCCCAGGCCTCGGGCGGCGCGTGTTCCAGGCCCGGGCGCACGGTGTCTTCCAGCATGGCCTTGTACTGCTCGGTGGTCTGCGGATGGCTGCCGGTGGCCAGGATGCGCGCCGACGGATGCAGCACGCCACAGCGATGGGCGTCAAAAAGGGACGGCAGCAGCTTGCGCCGCGCCAGGTCGCCGGTGCCTCCAAATAGCACCATGTCGAAATCGGGCATGCTCACCCTGGGCTCCTTGCGGGGTATCGCGGATTGCGTGCGGAATGCGTGGGGCAATGCGCGCCCCGGCATCTACTGAGTGCCGCCGGGCGGCGCATTGGTTCCAGTGATGTTACGTCACTCATGGCCGCTTGGACAGGCAGGGGCGCCGCCAGGCAGCACGGGCGTACCCGTTTCTGCGTGCCGCCGGTGTGACGCAAAGCCGATGCGGAACATCCCGGCCGATCATCGATCCCATCTGCTGATAGCCCATGGCGATGACACCGCAATGACGGTGGCGTCCGGTTTTTTCGGCTACGCTGAAAAGCGCCCTACAGGAGATATCCCCATGCCCCGCCACCCCGTACTGGAGAAAGTCACGGCCCGCATCGTGGCCCGCAGTGCCCCCACCCGCCAGGCCTATCTGGACCGCACGCGCGCCATGGCCGGCCAAAGGGTCGAGCGCGCCAACATTTCGTGTACCAACCTGGCGCACGGCGTGGCCGCCATGCCCGACGAAGCCAAGATCCGGCTCAAGGCGCAGGAGCGGCCCAACCTGGCCATCGTCTCGGCCTACAACGACATGCTGTCGGCTCACCAGCCGCTGCAGGCCTACCCGCAATGGCTCAAGGAAGCCGCCCTGGAAGCTGGCGGCACCGCGCAGTTCGCGGGCGGCACGCCCGCCATGTGCGACGGGGTGACGCAGGGCCAGGACGGCATGGACCTGTCGCTGTTCTCGCGCGACGTGATCGCCATGGCCACCGCCGTGGCACTGTCGCACCAGATGTTCGACGGCGTGCTGTGCCTGGGCGTCTGCGACAAGATCGTGCCCGGCCTGGTGATGGGCGCGCTGTCGTTCGGGCACCTGCCCGCCGTGTTCGTACCCGGTGGCCCGATGACCACGGGCCTGAGCAACGACGAAAAAGCCCATATCCGCCAGCTCTATGCCGAAGGCAAGATCGACCGCGCGGGGCTGCTGGAGGCCGAGACCCGGTCCTATCACGGCCCCGGCACCTGCACGTTCTACGGCACGGCCAACTCGAACCAGATGCTCATGGAAATCATGGGCCTGCACTTGCCGGGCACGGCATTCATCAATCCGAATACGCCGCTGCGCGAGGCGCTGACGCGCGAATCTGCCCGCCAGGCGCTGCGGCTGGTGCATGGCGGCGAACGCTACACGCCGATTGCCGAGGTGCTGGACGAACGCGCGTTTGTGAACGGCATCGTCGGGCTCGTGGCCACGGGCGGGTCCACCAACCATACGCTGCACCTGATCGCGATGGCCCGCGTGGCCGGCATCCAGCTGACGTGGGACGACTTCCACGAGTTGTCGGCCACCGTGCCGCTGCTGGCGCGCGTGTACCCGAACGGCAAGGCCGACGTGAACCAGTTCCAGGCGGCCGGCGGTCTGTCGCTGGTGATCCGCGGCCTGCTGTCGCTGGGGCTGCTGCATGACGACGTGAACACGGTGGCCGGCCCCGGGCTGGCCCACTACATGCGGGAGCCGGCCCTGCGCGATGGCAGGCTGACATGGGTCGACGGGCCCGAAGCATCGCTCGACGACACCATCGTGCGCACCGCCGATGCGCCGTTCGCGCCCGATGGCGGCATCAAGCTGCTGGACGGCAAGCTGGGGCGGTGCGTGATCAAGACTTCCGCCGTCAAGCCCGAGCACCAGGTGGTGGAGGCGCCGGCCATCGTGTTCCATCATCAGGACGACGTGCTGGAGGCCTTCAAGCGCGGCGAACTGGAGCGCGACTTCGTGGCCGTGCTGCCGTGGCAAGGGCCCGCCGCCTGCGGCATGCCCGAACTGCACAAGCTCACGCCCACGCTGACGCTGCTGCAGGATCGCGGCTTCCATGTGGCGCTGGTCACCGACGGACGCATGTCCGGCGCTTCGGGCAAGGTGCCCGCCGCCATCCACGTGTGCCCCGAGGCGCTGTCGGGCGGTGCCATCGGCAGGGTCCGCACCGGCGACATCGTGCGGGTGGATGCGCCGGCCGGCGTGCTCACCGTGAAGGTCAGCGATGCCGATTGGGCTGCCCGCCCCCACGAAGTGCCCGACCTGACCGCCAACCGCCATGGTGTAGGCCGCGACCTGTTCGCCGGCTTCCGCAAGCATGTGGGGACGGCCGAAACCGGGGCCTGTTCGTTGTTTGCGGACGAAGGTTAGCGGCTTCGGTTTTGCTCCCCTCTCCCGCCACGCGGGAGAGGGGTTGGGGGAGAGGGCATCGAGCTTCTGCTTGCCGACATGTCGCGATTTGAACCGCCGGGCCCTCTCCCCCTGCCCCGCTCCAGCAAGGCGGGAGCGGGGTGCAAACCCGAGCAACCGGCAGAATCAGCAGCAAGGCGTACCCGTTTCTGCGACCTCAATTTGGGCGTCCCGACCCCGGCGCACGGCCTCGATAACCCTCTCCGTGCCCCGCCTCCGCAGTCTCGGCTTCCTCCAGATCCGGCACCCGCACCTCCTGCACCGGCACCGCGATGCGGCAGCCAGCGCCCTCCACCGTGGCCTTCAGCTTCGCGTACAGCGCGAACTGCACGCTCCAGAAATCGTCGTTCGAGGTCCAGTAGCGCGCATTCAGCGTGACACCGCGCTCGGTGTAGCGCACCACCATGACTTCGCGCTTCGGCTGGGGCAGCAGGCGCTTTTCGCTGTCGAGCATGGCCGCCAGTGCGTCCAGCCCGGCCTGGATCGGGCTGTCGAAGGTCACCGTGACCTCCATGTCCATCCGGCGCGTGGGGTTCTCGCTGTAGTTCATGATCGGACTGCCCCAGATCTTGCCGTTGGGCACGCGCAGGCAGACGCCATCGAACGTCTGCAGCTCGGTCATGAAGAGCCCCGTCTCGCGCACCGTGCCGGCCACGCCCTGCGCGTCGATGTACTGGCCCACGCGAAACGGCCGCAGCAGCACCAGCATGATGCCCGCGGCGATGTTTTGCAGCGTGCCCTGCAATGCCAGGCCGATGGCCAGCCCGGCCGCGCCGAGCATCGCAATGATGCTGGCCGTTTGCACGCCGAACTGCGACAGCACCAGCACCACGGTCAGTACGCGGATCACCCATTGCACGATGCTGGCCAGCATGGGTCGCAGCGTATCGTCCACATGGGTGTGCTGCAGAGTCTGCCGCAACGCCCGGGCGGCCCGCGCGGACAGCCACCATCCGATGATCAGGATGGTCAGGGCGGCCAGGCAGTTCAGGCCCTGGCTGACGGCGAACTGGGTCAGGTAGGCCCAGGTGGCTTCCAGCTTGGCGTGATCGATGAGGTTCAGGTCCATGCGTCAGGCTCCGGGTGTCAAACCCCCGCCAGACTTGCGAAGGACGTGCCAGCCGCACCACACCTGGCGGCAAAAGCGTACCCGTTTCTGCGTGATCCCCGACGGCACAATGGCTGCCGGCGTGCGGCTCCCGGCGGGGCCTTTGGCATCACTACGGACCCCATCGGGGCCATCCATGTGCAGGATTTACAACTCGCCTGAAATTCCTGCCGCACCGCGCCATTGGCCCGGCGTGACGCCGTAGGCCGCGCGAAAGCGGTTGTTGAAGTGGCTGGCGGAGGCAAAGCCGGCGCGGCTGGCCACCTGCTGCAGGGACAGCCGCCGGTCGTCCAGCAGCGCACGCGCGCGGTCGAGCCGCGACCGCATGACCCAGGCGTGCGGCGCCATGCCGAACGACACCCGGAACATGCGCGCGAAGTGGAATTCCGACAGGCCGGCCAGTGCAGCCAGGTCGCCCAGGGTCGGATTTTCGGCGGGATGGGCGTGGATCCAGTCGGCCACGCGGCGTCTGGCCTGTGCCGACAGCCCGCCGCGCCAATCCGCCGCAGGCTGGCGCGCGCCGTGGGACAGCAGCAGATGGGTCACGGCCTGGTGCGCCATGGCGTTGCCGACCATACGGCTGTCAGGGTCCTGCCAGTCCAGCGCCACCAGTTGGCGCGACAGGGTCGCCAGCCCGGCATCCTCGACGAACAGCCGGTCCTGCAACTGCAGCGCGCGAGGCTCGGTGTCTAGCACGCGCACACAGTGCCAGGCCAGGTGTTCCGGCTGGAAGTAGAGATGCAGGAATCGCTGCGTGCCGCCCACATGCCAGGCCGATTCGTGTCCGGCCGGCAGCAGGCAAAGGCGGTCCGGGCCGCCCTTGCGATCGGGGGCATCCCGGCGATAGGTCGAATAGCCGCCTTCCAGGTACATCGACATCGTGTGGTGCCCAGGCCGGGCGTAGGCGGTGTCGTCGTGGCGGTTGCGCCAGAGCGCCAGCCCCAGGCCATCGCCCAGCACGCAGGCGCGCTCCAGAGACGCACGCGATTGCGTGAGCGCCGAAAACACGGCGTTGTCGGTGAGCGGCCGGGAGGTGTCTGCCATGGCGTGACTCTAATCCAATCCGACTGGCCTGCGGACGGATCGCGGCCACGCAGAAACGGGTACGCCCGTGCGTGCGCGCCGACATGCAAAAAGGGCGGCCAGGCCGCCCCTTCGAACGTTCGGGCCGTGCCGCATCAGCGTGCCGGCGCCGCCTTGTTGCCGGACGCGTCCGCCCCGTGAGGGCCGGTTGGATGGTCGTGCAGGCGGTCGCGGTTGGTCAGCATCGGGAACAGCTTCATCCATGCCGCCACCACCAGGATCGTGCCGGCGCCGCCCAGCAGCACCGCGCCCACCGGCCCGAGCAGCGCCGCCGTCACGCCCGACTCGAACTCGCCAAGCTGGTTCGATGCGCCGATAAATACCGAGTTGACCGCGCCCACGCGGCCGCGCATGTCATCGGGGGTATCGAGCTGCACCAGCGTCTGGCGCACCACCACACTGATCATGTCCGACGCGCCCAGCACCACCAGTGCGGCCATCGACAGCGGCAGCCACGTGGACACGCCGAACACCATCGTCGCCACGCCAAAAATGGCCACCGCGCCAAACATCACGCGGCCCACGCGGCGGTTCAGCGGATGCCGGGCCAGCCAGAGCGCCGTCACCAGCGCGCCGATGGCCGGCGACGACCGCAGCAGGCCCAGGCCCCACGGGCCGGTATGCAGGATGTCGCGCGCATAGATTGGCAACAGCGCCGTGGCGCCGCCCAGCAGCACCGCGAACAGGTCCAGGGACACGGCGCCCAGCAGCACCTGGTGGCTGCGGATATAGGCAAAGCCGGCGAACAGCGTCTTGATGCTGACCGGCGCCGTCAGGCGTTGCGCGGCCTGGCGCAGCTTCAGCGTGAACACCAGCGCCGCGGCGATGGCGAACAGCACGGCGCTGATCGCGTAGACTACCCCCGCGCCCGCCACATAGGCAAACCCGCCCAGCGCGGGGCCGATGATGATGGCGGTCTGCGCAGCCGAGCTGGCCAGCGCCACGGCGCGCGGCAACTGGCGGGGCGTGACCACGCTCGGCAGCAGCGCCTGCAGCGTGGGAGTCTCGAAGGCGCGGCAGCCGCCAATGGCCGCCACGAAGAAGAAGATGTGCTCGCTGGTGACCCAGCCCGAGAAACTGGCCACGGCCATCGACGCCGCGATCACCGCTTCGAGCATCTGGCAGGTCCGCACGATGATGCGGCGGTCGAAACGGTCGGCCACATGGCCGGACATCAAGATCAGCGCGATCGATGGCAGGAACTGCACCAGTCCCACCATGCCGAGCATGAACGGATCGCGCGTCAGGTCATACATCTGCCAGCCCACGGCGACCGTGAAGATCTGATAACCGATGGTGGTGCAGAGCCGGGCAAACCAGAAATGCCGGAAGGCGGGGTCACGAAAGACGGAATCCGGCTCGTCGGCCGGCAGCGCGGAGGCGTTGGACATGGGGCTGGAAGCGCCCTGAGGGCGCAGGAGGCAGGCAATGTACGCAGTCGCGTACAAAGCTCAGGATTCTAGCCCAGACGCCGGCATTACGCCGGGCCGGTGTTGTATCGTTGCAGACACAATGAAGTGATCAACACAGCATGCCAAAGCGGGCCCAATCCCGTCGCGGAATTGGCCCGCCATGGGCCAGCCGCAGCCGGATCAGGCGATCTCGCGCGTTTCCAGGAAGCGGATATTCGGGAAACGCTCCTGCGTGAGGCGCAGGTTGACCATGCTCGGGGCCAGGTAGACGTGATCGCCGGCACCGTCGATGGCCACGTTGTGGCCGTTCTTGTCGATCAGTTTTTCGATCTCGGCCGGATCGCCCTTGAGCCAGCGCGCCGTGGCGCATTCATGCGACTCGAAGATCGCATCGACGCCATATTCGTGCTCCAGGCGGTGCGCCACAACGTCGAACTGCAGCATGCCGACGGCGCCCAGCACCAGCTCGTTCGACATCAGCGGGCGGAACATCTGCGTGGCGCCCTCTTCGGCCAGCTGCTGCAGGCCCTTCTGCAGCTGCTTGACCTTCAGCGGATTGTTCAGGCGCGCGCGGCGGAAGAATTCGGGCGCGAACGACGGAATACCCGTGAAGCGCAGCGGCTCGCCTTCCGTGAACACATCGCCCAGACGGATGGTGCCGTGGTTCGGCACGCCGATGATGTCGCCGGCGTAGGCTTCCTCGGTCGTGTTGCGGTCCTGCGCCATGAACGTGATGGCGTTGTTGATGGCCACAGTCTTGCCCTGCGCCACGTGCAGCAGCTTCATGCCGCGGTCGAAGCGCCCCGAGCACACGCGCACGAACGCGATGCGGTCGCGGTGGCGCGGGTCCATGTTGGCCTGGATCTTGAACACGAAGCCGCTGAACTTGCCTTCCTGCGGTTCGACGGTACGCGATTCGGTCGCGCGCGCCAGCGGCGGCGGCGACAGTTCGCACAAGGCGTCCAGCAGCGACTGCACGCCGAAGTTGTTGATCGCCGAACCGAAGTACACGGGCGTCTGCCTGCCGGCCAGGAAGGCCTCGCGGTCGAACGTGTGCGACGCGCCGCGCACCAGTTCGATCTCCATGCGCAGTTCGTCGGCCTGCGAACCCAGGATGCGGTCGAGTTCGGGGTTGTCCAGGCCGTCGAGCATGGCGGCGGTACCCTTTTCGCCCTTCGGATCGAACAGCTGCACCTTGTCGTCGATCATGTGATACACGCCGCGGAAGGCCTTGCCCATGCCGATCGGCCAGGTCATCGGCGCGCACTGGATCTTGAGCACGTCCTCGATTTCGTCGAGCAACTCGATCGGCGAACGGCCTTCGCGGTCGAGCTTGTTGATGAACGTGAGGATCGGGGTGTCGCGCAGGCGGCAGACGTTCAGCAGCTTGATGGTCTGGGCTTCCACGCCATTGACGGAGTCGATCACCATCACGGCCGAGTCGACGGCCGTCAGCGTCCGGTACGTGTCTTCGGAGAAGTCCTCGTGGCCCGGCGTGTCGAGCAGGTTCACGATGTTCTCCGGGGCGTCCGGGCGCGACTGGTAGGGGAACTGCATCACCGACGACGTCACCGAGATGCCGCGCTGCTTTTCCAGCTCCATCCAGTCGGACGTGGCGTGACGGTCGGCCTTGCGCGCGCGCACTTCGCCGGCCACCTGGATGGCGCCGCCGAACCAGAGCAGCTTCTCAGTCAGCGTGGTCTTACCCGCATCCGGGTGGGAAATGATGGCAAACGTGCGGCGACGCGCAATTTCGGAAACGAGCGAACTCACGGCTTCAGGAATCGGGTAAGGGGCGATGGGCGAAAGGCGCCCGGGCTGGGCGCTGGCGCCGCTGGCATACGTTCGGGCGGGCGCCAGCGGCCTGGGAGCACCCGGGACGTGTCCCGGGGATCGGATTGGGGCGCTATTTTACCGGTTCGCGGTGCCGACCGGGGGCGTGCGTTGCCGGCGGGCGGTTTTCGCGCGCTGGATCATGCCCACGCAGGCTGCCAAACTGCAACGCGTACTGCCGCGTCAGTTCGGCGCCGAAAAAGAAAATTTGTGCCGAATAATACACCCACAGCATCAGCGCCACGACCGATCCCGCTGCGCCGTACGATGACGCCACGGCACTGTTGCCCAGATACAGCCCGATCAGCCGCTTGCCCACCGAGAACAGCAGCGCGGTGATGATGGCGCCCATCAGCACGTCCCGCCACGCGATCCGCACGTTTGGCAGCATCTTGAAAATCGTGGCGAACAGCGCGGTGACCACGGCGAACGAGAAGGCGGTGGAAATCGCGTCGGCCACGGGTGCGAACCACGAGGCCGTCCAGAGCTGGCCCCAGAATCGGTTGACCACGGCCAGGGCCGCGTTGATCACCAGCGACACGAGCAGCATGAACGCCAGCGCCAGCACGATGCTGAACGACAGCATGCGTGCGCGCAGCAGCTTTTTCCATCCGGCCCCGATGGGCGGGGGGGCCTGCCAGATATCGTCGAGGCTGCTCTTGAGCTCCGCGAACGCGCTCGTGGCGCCGACGATCAGGATGCCGAACGCGATCGTCGCCGCAATGCCGCTGCCGCCGGCGCGGTGCGTGGCGGCCAGGATGCTCTGGATGGCTGCCGCACCCTGTTCGCCCACCAGTCCGTTGAGCTGCGAGAAGATTTCACCGCGCGCGGCTTCGGCCCCGAAGAACAGGCCGGCAATGGAGATGACCAGCACCAGGATCGGCGCCATCGAGAACAGCATGTAGAACGACAGCGCCGCGCCCTTGCTGGCCGCGCGGTGATCGAACCACGCCATGATGGCGGCCGATACCACGCGCACGGTGCGGCTGCCGGTATGGCGATCGGGCAGCCAGCGCCCGCGCCGGGGGCTGGGCGGCGAGCGGTCGGGCTTCTCGGGCACGTGTTCTGAAGGCATGCCGGGGTGTCCTGGAGTGGGCTGGCGTCGGGCAGGTTCGGGCCGACCGGAAACGAGGCTGGCCTGGAGCCCTGGACCCTGGCCCCAAACATCGCCCCTGTGACGCATCCTGTCTGTCAGCCGAAGTCTGATGCGTGCGTTCATCATAGTGCGCTCGGGGCGCGGCCGACACGTCTGCCTGCTACAGTTGATCAAGGCACACATGCCGTACCGCCCGCGCCCGGTATATCCGCCGGGCACGCCGCGTGTCCGGCCCGAACAGGAGCCATACGTGATCTTCACCAAGAACGGCCAGCCCCAGCCCTTGACCGCTCACGCGGGCCGCGTGCCGTCCCGGCTGGTGCCGGGCCTGATGCTTTGCCTCGCGATGTTGTCGGGCTGCGAACGCAACCAGCCGCCGGGGCCGGGCCCCAAGCCGATATCGGGCAGCGCCGCGGCAACGTCCCCCGTGCCAGTCACGAACGGCGCCTCGGGCGCGCAGGCCGCGCCGCGCTGACGCACCCACCGCTGCCGACGCACTGCGGCACCCCGGCGGCGGGCTGTCGTGGCGTATCCGCCGCGCCCCCGGCGTACCCATTTCCGTACCCATTTCCGTACCCATTTCTGCGGGCCCTCGCCGGTATCAGGGATGCAACCGGATGCACGCGCGGTCGGCATCCAATTACCGGCGCGGCCGGACCTGCGGCCTTTCTATAGGCGTGGGGCAGTTCTGCCCCGAAAAGCAGACACCCCCGCAGGTTTGGCGGCCCCCAGGTTGCCTCTGTCCCACCTTGGCACCCGTGGGCGCCCCCTTGGCACCCGCTCGTGCGCGGCCGCGTTCGCGGCCGGCGCCTTGCATCCGGCAAGCCGCGTTTCACGCGTGACGGGTCCACGCGACCTGGCGTCCGCTTGTCGTAACACCGGCGTAACCGATTGCCGCCGCGGGGGCGTCATGGCGCGCGACATGCAGCGCGGCCCCTGCCGGCAAGCCTTGTAAAACAAGCGTTTGCACCCGATTGGCACGCTTGTCGCTCTGTTACGCATGGGAGAAGTCCGAGTCAAATAACAAAGAAAGTCAGAACGCAGGAGAAGACACTGCCATGCGTCATCCACCCGCCCGAATGACGGCGCGCCGCCGCGCCTATCGGCTTGCAGGCCCGCCCCCGTCCGTCAGGGAATTGCTCTCGCCGCCCCTGCTTCCGTCTCCACGGCAGGCCACGCGGCCGGTCACGTCGTTTTGCGCCACCGCCCATCGCAGTTCGGCCGCGCCAGCCAGCCGCCAGCGCAACGGGCATCCTGGCTGCTGACAGGCGCCTGACCGATGCATTTGGCCGGGCAGATGACGTGAAACAGGCTTTCGGGCACGCGCCCGTTGCTTTTTGGCGCGCCGGCACCTAAACAGGTTTACGTGCTCCGTCCCCCGGCGGGCACCTTTTTCCAGGAAGGGAGGGAGCCACCCATGTACGCCAGAGTGTTAGCCACCATCGCAGTGGCATTGCTCTCGACCGCGGCCGCGCCCGCACTGGCGGGCAACTACGCCTATTTCGACCGGCCGGAGGATGCAGACCTGAACAGTCACGCGGCCGTCAGCAACGATATCTACGTGCGGGCATTCGGCTGGGCCTGGGGCGACGTGCGGTTCAAGCCCGACCAGACGCCGGCACACTCCGCGCAACCGGCCGAACGGCAGGCGCGCGACTACATTACCGATCCCCACGACGTGTCGCCGGGGCGTCTGCAACATGACGACAGCGCACCGCCTCGTGGGCGCCGTGGCAAGGTCAGCATGAGCTAGGGCCGCTGGCCGGCCAGTTTGCGCGGGCCAAGCCGCGCCAGCCTTCCGCCGCTGTCCGGGCGAAAGGACGAAGGGGGTCCGGCGAGCGGACGTCGCCGGATCCCCCTTGGCGCCATTCACGTCCTGGCGCGTTTTCCTTTGCCGGTCTTCCGCGAAGTTGCCGCTAGTCTCCCGAAGCGCCTGGCTGCAAGTCCACGCGGATATTGTGCTTGTGCATCAGCCGGTAAAGCGTCACGCGCGACACGTTCAGTTCGCGCGCCGCCGGCACCACGTGGAAGCCATGGCTGGCCATCACCGTGCGGATGGCTTCGCGCTCGGCTTCTTCGCGAATGGCGTCGAGCGTCTTGCGCGGGACTTCCACCCCGCCATGCAGCTGCAGGTCCTCGGCCGTGATCTTGCGGTTGTCGGTCATCACGATCGCACGCCGCACGCGGTTGATCAGTTCGCGCACATTGCCGGGCCAGCTGTATTGCATCATGGCCTGCGTCGCACACGTGGAGAACCCGCGGATGCGGCGATGCGCCTCGTGCCCATGTTCGGCCAGCACGGCGTTGGCCAGCAGCAGGATGTCTTCGCCGCGCTCGCGCAGCGGCGGGATGGTGAGCGTCAGCACGCAGAGCCGGTGGAACAGGTCGGAGCGGAAGCGGCCATCGCCCTGCGCCGCCACCAGGTCCACGTGCGTGGCCGAGATGATGCGCAGGTCCAGCGGAATCGACTGGTGGCCGCCCAGGCGCGTGATGGTGCCCTGCTGCAGGAACCGCAGCAGCGCCACCTGGCTTTCCAGCGGCAGGTCGCCAATTTCGTCCAGGAACAGCGTGCCGCCCTGCGCCTGCTCGATCCAGCCGATCTTGCGCTGGTTGGCGCCGGTGAAAGCGCCCTTCTCGTAGCCGAACAGTTCGGACTGCACCAGGTGCGACGGAATGGCGCCGCAGTTGATGGCCACGAACGGCCCCTTGCGCCGGCTCGACGCTTCGTGGATGGCCTGAGCGGCCAGTTCCTTGCCGGTGCCCGATTCGCCGGAGATAAACACCGGGGCATCGTTGTGCGCCACCTTGGCCAGCGACCGGAACATGGCACGCATCGGCTGGCATTCGCCGATCATGGGTCCGCGCGTGTTCTGCTCGGGCATGCGCGCGCCGTGCAGGCTGGCCATGCCGTGGGCGTGCTTGAGCGTGTAGAGCAGTTCGTCGAACGAAAACGGCGTGCGCACGTAATCCACGCAATAGTCCCGGATAAGCCGGCGTACGCGTTCGTCCTCGAGCATGGCCGTCGAAGTAATGGCCACCCACATGACATGCAGATGCTGCAGTCCCTGCTCGAGCTGGGTCAGCTCGGCGTCGGTGTACGGCGCCTGCAGGTCGATGATGCCGGCCATCGGCGCGCTGCCGCGCACCGTGCGCTCCAGGTCTCGCACCTGTTGCACACGCCGGATTTCCCAGCCCGATCCGAACTGGGATGCACTGAAACCAAAATCCTCATAGCGCGACACGAGCACGATCTGTGCGGTGCGTGCGGGCGCCTTGCACAGTCGGTCCATGACGTTCTCCCTGACGTTGGGCTTCTTGTTGGTCGCAACGGAACCGGCGGCACGCGCGGCCGAGGGCCATTCGGCCCGGCCCGGTTCCGCCGGCTGCGCGGGCTGGCCCGCGCGCAACGTCTGGGGGATCACGGCGTGGACAAACTGCGTGATGGGTCTTCGAGCACGCTGGCACGATCGCCGGCCGCGCACAGTTCGTCGCGGATACGGCGGCGCACCATGTCTTTCTCGCGCATGAGCTCGATGCTGGGCGACTCCGGTTTCTGGCCCGAATACTGGTAATACAGCGCCTTGTACGTCAGCTGGCTCAGGATCCATTCCTGCAGCAGCAGGCGCTGGCGGCACAGTTCGTTGGCCAGCAGGCGATGGCGCTGCAACAGCCCCTCGACTGCGGCGCGCGTGCGCGGCGAGAGTTCGTGGTCTTCGGCAAGCACGGCGGCAACGTCGGTGATGGCGTAGTCCTCGTGCCCTGCATCGCTCCCTTCATGCAGCGCGATGTCTGCGGAGGCTTCTCCCAGGGCTTTCCATTGGCCCTGCGCCGGCTGGCTGCCAGGCTGGCTGATGGGCCCGACGGCGGGACGCCGGATTTCTCCTGCGGTCATGATCTGTTCCCCGTTGAACAACATCCCCCGGCACTACACGTTCGCGTTTACCACTTTCTGTTCTGGATTCGAGCTGTCTTTGTCCGGTGCGCATGGATGTTCGCGCACTCTTTCTTTCGTGGTGGCGAAGCCGTCCTGCGAGGACGGTCTCATGATCGGCTGGCCCCGTTCTGGTGCTACCGGCGGGCCTCGCCAATTTGCTGTCGCGTGCGGTCGATGCGCGTCGACGGCGCCCGGATCCCGGAGTCAACAAAGGGCGCTCTTGCGCGCCCTCAAATTTTTGCCACGCCTCTAGTTCAGTGCATTTCCCCCCTTTTGTCCAGCCCGGAATGTTGGCTGTCAGCCAAGTCTCATACTTTTGTATGAGACTTGGAAGCGGCTTTCGACTGCGCCTTACTAGGTTAATGAGCACTTACATTCGTCGCAGAAACGGGTACGTCGTCGCGCTGCCGCACATCCGTTTGATACGCAGAAACAGGTACGCGTACATTCAGCGGCAGCGCCGGATGTCATCGTTTTCATTTTGAATGTGTCAAACCACGCGCCGCAATGCAAAGGGGATGGCGTTTCGGCCATCCCCACTTGTTTCATGAAACCTTCGCGCGCTGCGCGCCGGTCAATGCCCAGGCAAGTAGTAGAACTTGAACAGGAACACCGCGGCGATGATCCATGCCATCACCGGCACATCCCTGGCGCGGCCCGTCAGCAGCTTCAGCGCGGCATACGAGATAAAGCCGAAGGCCACGCCGTTGGCCACCGAATAGGTAAACGGCATGGCCAGCGCGGTCAGGACGGCGGGCACCACTTCGGTGACATCGCTCCAGTCGATGTCGACGAGCTCGCGCAGCATCAGGCACGACACGTACAGCAACGCCGGCGCGGTGGCATAGGCCGGGACCGTGCCGGCCAGCGGCGCGATGAACAGGCACGCCAGGAACAGCACGGCCACCGTGACGGCGGTGAGGCCCGTGCGGCCGCCCGCCTGCACGCCCGACGCACTTTCGATATAGGCAGTGGTGGAAGACGTACCGAGCAGCGAACCCGCCATGATCGCGGTGCTGTCAGCCATGAGGGCCTTGTTCAGGCGGTCCATCTTGCCGGCCTTGAGCAGCCCCGCACGGTTGGCCACCCCCATCAGCGTGCCCGTGGCGTCAAACAGCTCCACCAGGAAGAACACCAACACCACGTTGACGATGCCGATCGACAGCGCGCCGGAGATATCGAGCTTGAACAGCGTGGGCGAGATCGAAGGCGGCGCCGACACCACGCCGTGGAACTGGTTGCCCGCGAAAATGAAGCTGAGCACCGTGGTCAGCAGAATGCCGATCAGGATGGCGCCCTTCACCTTGAGCCGGTCCAGCGCCACGATTGCCAGGAAGCCAATGATGGCCAGCACGGCCTGCGGCTGGTGCAGGTCGCCGATGGTGACCAGCGTTGCGGGATTGCCGGTGATGATGCCCGCACTGTGCAACGCGATGATGGCAAGGAACAGACCGATACCGGCGGTAATGGCGCCGCGAATCGCGACGGGAATGCCCTTGACGATGGCTTCGCGTACGCGGAACAGCGTCACCACGAGGAACAGGCAGCCCGAGATGAACACGGCCCCCAGCGCAGCCTGCCACGGCAGGCCCATGCCTTTGACCACGGTATAGGCAAAGTAGGCGTTCAGCCCCATGCCAGGCGCCATGGCAATCGGGTAGTTGGCATAGAAGCCCATGATCAGCGTGCCGATGGCGGCAGCCAGGCACGTGGCCACGAAGACGGCATCCTTCGGCACGCCGGCATCGCCCAGGATGCTCGGGTTCACGAAGATGATGTAGGCCATCGTCAGGAACGTTGTGACGCCGGCCAGCACTTCGGTGCGCACGTCGGTGTTGTGTTCGCGCAGGCGGAAGAGGCGCTCCACAAGGCTCGATGAGGGGGATGCGGCGGATGGATGGCTTGGCCGGGGGGCCTGTTCAGGGGTGGACATGGTGTCTCCGGGGTGCTCGGGCGGCGCGTGCGACACGCGTCGCCGGGTGCCGTGTTGACTCGACAATGCGGAAAAGGCCGGATCATCCCACAAGCCGCCAGGGGCTTCCAGCCCCGGCCGGGGAATCCCTGCCTTGACGAGACCGGCAATCCCCCGTATAAATCTCCGCCAGATTCAAGCGACGAGGCAACAGTTCATTCGTTAGCCAACGTCTTGGTACTTCGGTTGTCCATGGTGTCCTTTCCTTGAGTTGGCAATACGGTGGTGTGCGCACCATCGGTTTCTTTTTTATTTTTTTTGGAAAGCAATACCATGCAAACCGGTATCGTAAAGTGGTTCAACGACGCCAAGGGCTTCGGTTTCATCAAGCCGGACGCCGGCGGTGACGATCTGTTCGCGCACTTCTCGGAAGTCCGCGCCGAGGGCTTCAAGTCGCTGCAAGAAAACCAACGCGTGTCGTTCGAAGTCAAGAACGGCCCGAAGGGCCTGCAAGCGGCTAACATCACCCCGATGTAAGTCCAGGCTGCACGCGCGCTTCGGCGTGCGTCGCGTCCAAAAAAACCCGCCATCGGCGGGTTTTTTTTCGTCCGTCCACGGCGGACAGCTCCAGGCTGCTGTTGCGGATGCGGCGTATTCGCGACACGCGGCCCCTGTCGCCTCCTGGCGTAGAACGCCGGCGTCACGGTCCGCCTCCGCACATCCCTTCTGTCCTTGCACGCTCCCGTCGGCTGCACCTCGCAGAAACGGGTACGCATTCCCCAGGCCGCCTGACTGTCGCCGCAGAAACGGGTACGCCCGTCGTGGGCGTCGGCGCAGAAATGGGTACGGACCGCGCCGTCGCGCCTTCCTTGTGACGGGATTACAACAGGTTTGTGCAACGCAGAAACAGGTACGCTTTTTTGCTTTATATGGCTTTTGAGGCACCTGGCATCGGGAGTTATCCCGCCTAATGTTTGGGCAAGGCAGTTTTCCCCGCAGAATCGGGTTCGCATGTTCGGGCGCCCATGAATACAGGGCTGCGACGCAGGCGCTGCGCAGAAACGGGTACGGTTTACGGCCACCGGCGGCCGCAGAAATGGGTACGCAACGGATTTGCAGGCACTTCCGAGTCTCCGTCCGCGTTCCCGCGATGGCCGCCAACCACGCAGAAACAGGTACGCAGGCTGCCGCAGCATGCTTGATTCGCGGTGTGCAAAGTGATGGCTGGCTCTGCGTATACCCGTTGATGCAGCGTTGACGTATACCCGCGGTCGCCGTATCACCGCGGGGGCAGCTCGCAGAAATGGGTACGGCCGGCAAGCAACGGTCCATTTTTCAGGACGCAGAAACGGGTACGCCTTGGTGGATGGGGCGCCTGGAAGTTAGGTTCCGCAGATTTGGGTACGCCGCAGAAACTGGTTCGACAGGGCAGCATGGGAGCCTCCAACCCTGTATACGCAGAATCGGGTTCGTTTTCTGGCCATCCAGGCGCAGAAACGGGTACGCAACGCACCCGGAACGCGGCGCGCGGCCGCCAGGGCGTACCTGATTCTGCGGGGATAAGGCCCTCCATCGCCCCGCGCAAGCCACGGTGACTGCCGGTTCGGCCCATGCCGCGCAGAAACGGGTACGCTTTGTGCTCGACTTTCTGTGGAAAAGCCTGTGGGATCAGTGACTTATCCCCGCAGATTTCGGTTCGCCGATTTCGCTGAAACGGGTTCGCCTGGCCGCAGATTCGGGTTCGGGGCTACGCAGAAACGAGTACGGATGGCCGCAGAAACGGGTACAGAGGGGGTCGAAAAACGCTTTGCAATCAATGGGCTTGGCGCTCCGTATACGGTTTACGAGTAGTTAACCCGTATCGGTATCGTTTACTTGTAGTGGATGAGCAGCCAACCGTGGACAACCCTGGCGGGTTGCCCACCGTGCGGCCGCCATCTCACCAATCGCCAGATACTCTGGCCAGTCAACACAAACAGCCTGCAGGACAGGCCTTGCGTTGCCCGACCGATGTCCCGACCGACGCGCTGGAGAGGGCAAACGGCATCCTCGCCAGATAAACACGTATACGTACCCGTTTCTGCGTGACAACGTATACGTGATCGCGTAAAAAGGCGGGTAATCCGAAGCCCATCAATATGTCGATCAAACGCTCTATGGCCTCCGAGGGAGAACGTGCCGTCCTGGAAGCGGACGCGGAACCGTCCCGCATCATCATTCCCGGGAACGAGAACGCCCTCGCGCCGTCCGAGAAATTCCAGCGTCTTTTCGACGAAGCCCAGGCCATGGAGCGCGAAGACGCGTGGCAAAGTGGCGAAGTAGGCTTCCTGAGCCGTGCAAGCGTGCAGGTCACCCTGCCGTATCGCGCACCGAAGGGCGCGCCGCCCGTCTGGACACGCACCAGCGGCAATATCTCGCTGATGATTCAGCCTGGCTACTTCACGCAGCAACGCTCCGAGCGCGCGTCGAATGGCCGGCAGAAGCTTGTCTCCGAAACCGTGTCGCTGGGATACCCGTACGGCTCCTACCCGCGCCTGATGCTTGCCTGGATCGGCAAGGAGATCATGGCCAAGAAGAAGCGCGGCGAATTCACCGGAACGGTGGAAGACCGTCGTATTTCGCTTGGCAACTCGCTGTCGGAGTTCATGTACAACCTTGGCATTCCGATGGCCACGGGGGGCAAGCGCGGCACGATGACGCTGGTACGCCAGCAGATGATCCGGCTGTTTTCGGCCACGATCGCCATCGTCCAGAACAAGTCGGTGCCAGTGCCGAATCAGGCACCGAATCATGAGCCTCTGTCGATCGATCGGGTCGGTTATTTGCTGGCCGATCAGCTGTCGACCTGGTGGGATCCGATGCAGCCTGGGCAGGGCTCGATGTTCGAGAGCTTTGTCGTGCTGTCGGAGCCGTTCTTCAATGAGCTGGTCAACCGGCCTGTTCCGGTCGACATGCGCGCCCTCAAGGCGCTGAAGCAGTCGCCGTTCGCGCTCGACGTGTATTCCTGGCTTACCTACCGGTTCTTCACGATCCAGCGGCGGACGGAGATCCCGTGGGAAGCGTTGCAGATGCAGTTCGGGACCGAAACGGAGAGCGAACGCAAGTTCCGGGCGCTGTTCCGCAAGGCGCTCAAGGACGTGCTCGTTGTCTATCCCGGCGCGAAGGTCGATGCGGACTCGTCCAAGGCGCTGATCCTCCAGCCGTCGCGTACGAGCGTGCGCAAGCTCGGATAAGGGCTTGTAGCAGGGGCCAGCGCGGCGTGGCGTCCCAGGCGGGGGGACGGGCCGGCTGAAAAGCAGGAAGGGCAAGCATGCGCTTGCCCTTCTTGCTTACCGGTCAGTCATCTCGACGACCGCCGGGAAACTGCAGCGGTTCGCTTCAGGCCGGCTTGATCGCAGAAGCCTGGAGGCCCTTCGGACCTTGCTTGACTTCAAACGTCACGCGCTGACCATCCTTCAGGGTCTTGAAACCCGAGCCCTGAATCTCCGAGAAGTGGGCAAACAGGTCTGCGCCGCCATCGTCGGGAGTAATGAAGCCGAAACCCTTGGTCTCGTTGAACCACTTGACCGTACCGGTTGCCATAAGAAAGTCCTTTCGAAGCAAGTTCGTTTTACACAACGCAAACAACCGTTCAAGCACGCTGGGGTCTCGTAGATACCGAACGGAAGTCAACGAGTTGACACGACTTGACTCGACTGTAACGGGCATCATAACCACATTGTGTTGCGGTGTCATGTGCGCGGTAATGCGCACTACCTTTACTTTAGGCGGATTCTGTACCGCTTTTCAAGAAGAAGAATCCCCAAAGTTGATATAGGCGGTTTGTCCCACCAACGCACTTCCAGCGCGCTGACGCGCCCTCGCTGCCGCTTTGCCCAACGCTTCCAATTTATTTAAATTTTCGAAAATGGGTTGTAGCGCACTGTGGGATTGGCTAAAGTTTCGCCTTGATTGAACACCCATCATTCGCGCTTTCAGCGCTGAAAGTGAGGCCCCAAGTGGCAGCAAAAATCATCACCGTTTTCAACCAGAAGGGCGGCTGCGGCAAGACCACCGTCAGCATGCATCTCGCTGGCACATTGGGACTCCGTGGCGCGCGCTCGATGCTTGTCGACATGGATGAGCAGGGCACCGCCACCAGATGGGCAGCGCAGGCCAGCGATGAACGGCCCTTCCCGGCTTCTGTCATCGGGCTCGCGCCCTCTGGCGGCGCCATGCATCGGGAAGTGCGCAAGTTTGTGCATGACTACGACTACATTCTTGTCGACTGCCCGCCGGCCGTGCATTCGGCGGCGCCGTCCAGTGCGCTGCTGATTTCCGACCTGGCGATTATTCCCGTGGTCCCGTCGCCGCCCGATTTGTGGGCCGCCGTTGCGGCCAAGACATTGGCGCAGCATGCGCAGGTACAGAACGAGACCCTGCAGATTCGCGTCATGGCGAACATGGTCCAACGACGCGTTTCCATCGCGCGACAGGCTATCGAGATTCTTGGCGACGACGGTGACGTGCCCCTGCTGAATTCGATGATCGGTTCGCGCTCGGCGTTTCGCGAGTGCCAGGCGATCGGCTGCACGGTCCATGGAGTTCCGGGTGCGCGGGAGGCGATCCAGGAAGTCGACATGATGGTGGACGAGGTCCTGTCCTTGATTGAGTAATACGAATGGCAACGAAACTGAAAAGCCTGAAGGCCGGCATGCTCGCCGGCATGGCCGCGGAAAAGACCCGCAGCGATGCGATCGACCGGTTCGCACGTGCGGAAGCCGCGCTGTCCGAACATCCGAATGGCCTTTTGCAGAACCAGCGCCCCCCGCAGGCGTCGGCGACTTTCAGCGCTGAAAGTGCGGTCGCCAATGCGGAAGGTCGGCTGCTGATTCGCGTGCCCATCGCGAACCTGCACGACAACCCCTTCAACGCGCGACGCATTTACGATCCTGCCGTGGTGCAGGAGCGCGCCGCATCGATCGCCACGCATGGCCAGAAGACGCCAGGTCTGGCTGCCCCCGATCCTGCGCGGCCAGGGCAATACATCCTGATCGACGGTCACTATCGAAAGCGCGCCCTGGCATCCGCCGGCAAGCTGGAGATGGAGTGCTTTATCGAGGACGATCTTAGCGACCTCGATTTTTACCGGCTCTCGTTCCTGCTTAACGAGCAGCGATCGGACCAGTCTGCACTGGACAACGCCATTGCCTGGCGCCAACTGCTGGACGAAGGCAAGGTCCAGAAAGAAGAAGAGATCTGTGAACTGACCGGGATGTCCGCTGGCACGGTCAACAAGACGCTGGCGCTACTGAAGTTGCCTGAATCGGTGCTCGCTGTCATGCGCGAGCGGCCCAGCGCCATCGGCATCTCGGCCGGCTACGAGTTGACCCTCTATTGCAAGATCGCTGGCGAGGATCGCACGCGCGAGCTGGCCACGCGGATCATGAACGACGGGCTGTCGAGCCGCGAGGTGGAATCGATCCGGAAACACGCGCAAGAAGGCAAGTCTCGCAAGGTCAAGGAAATCAGCCGCCAGTACAAGATTCGCACCGAGGCGGGTCAACTGCTGGGGACGATCAAGGAATGGGATTCCGGACGCATCATGCTCGATGTCCAGCTGACCGACCGCAACGCTCGGGAAGATCTGCTGGAAGTCCTGAAGGCCCGCTTCGGCCTGGACAAGACGCTACTCTGATCTCGGGAGCCTGAGCTGGCGGGGTGTGAACGCCGCCGGCACATCGTCACGCGCGGCGGCGAAGCGCCGCCAGCTGACGCGGAGCAGCCGCTCCAGCCCGCTCGAAGAATAGCCGGCTGCGGTCTGGGACCGCTTCGCGCGACCCCGTTCGGTGTCAGGGAAATCAACCGGTGCGAGCAAGGCGGCGTCGGGACGCTCGCCCGAAAAACTGCCGTCCCATTCCAGCTCGCGATCGCCCCAGTGCATCCGCAGCGCCTGCCACACGTCGGCGTCCAGCGAGATATCTCCCGCCCTTGCGGCACTCTTTGCCGCCAATGCCAGATGGACGCCGGCGACACCGGGAGCCAAATGCGCGAGGCGAAGCGTAGATAGTTCTGTTACGCGAAGTCCGTGCCGTGCAATCAGCAAGGCCGCGGCCCGTGCTGCGCGCTGCTGGGGCGACGGCGTATCGTTCGCAAGCCAGTCCAGGAAGCGATCGACCGGAATCGTCGACACCGCGCGCAGCGTGTCGGGCGAAGTCGGTGGCACCTCCACCACCGAGGTGTCTGCCGACAAGGCCTGCGGCGGGGTGAGCGCATCGTACGCATCCAAAGGAACTGACTCGCGTGCCTGTCGGCCGCGTTTGCGCGGCACTTCGTTATGAAGCGCGCCAAGTAGCGACCGGACTACGCGCAGGGCAGCTTCGCAGGAACTGGTACGCAAAGGCCCTTCGAATGGCCGCCAATGCACCTTGTCGCGTGCGCTGGCGGGGCCGCACCAGAAGTCAGCCGGTTGGGGGTCGCCGAGAAACGACTGGTACGCCGCCAGGTCTGCGGCGGACAGCGCGCGCAGTGAACGGCCCTGTCGCGCGGCCCACAGCAACAAACGTTCGGCCTCGCGCCGATAGCTCTTCCAGGTGTTCGGCGATGATTTCTTTGTCGTCAGCCAATGCCGTACCAGGCGCAGATCTTCGGCCAGTTCCCTTTCGAGGGCAGTGCGCCCGCCGTCCATGCGCATCCATTCCAAGGGGATGGGCACGCGCATGGCCGGAGATAACGGGGCCGGTAAAAGCGCCTTTCGCGCCACAAAATCATCGGGTAAAAGTACAAAATCCCGCAGCTTGATGTCGGACGTTGCCTGCTGACCGGCCAGCCAGCGCACCACGGTTTCGCAGGATCTTCTACCGATTCGGGGGACGTGACGCCACCAACTGCTACCTCGCCGATTGGCCAATGTCACGAGATCGGCGATGGTATGGATGTCCGCGGCCATCAGTCGCCGGGCCAGGCTGGGTCCGAACCACAGCGTTACACGGTGGGACGGCAGAGGCCGCCCCTGACCCAGCTGTTCGATCGACGACAGCGCCTCGACCCGGCGGGACATGCCTGTGTCTGACCGGCCGCGCAGCGCCTCGAACATCTCGGCGATATCCGGGCGGTCGTGCTGGAGGGCAAACTGCACCAGCCGATCGCGCAGCGACAGAATGCGTTGGATCGCCTGATGCTCGGTCAGATCATCATCGTCATCGGGATCCAACAGATAGCGGTTGGCGATATCGATTGGGCGCATGCCCTGCGCATACGCACGGACCACCGCGAATTCGGTGCGGGTCAGCTTTGTCGCCGCCAGGGTGTCGTGATCAGCGGACACGCTTGGGCTCCAGATACTGTGCCGTTAGAAGCACATTAATACCTTGAATCGGTCGCTGTTGTCGACTTCCCACGGCGTCCGTAGCAGCCTCGTGGCGGAGCGGAGCGCCGAAACCGCCGCATATGGGCGTAGCTACGTAAGTGACTGATTTGCAACCGAAAGTTTTCATCCCCAATCCTGACCGGCCCATTCTGCACATCAAAGTGCAATGCAAATTATTTTAATGCAAGCTGGCGCACATGGGGAAATTCAGGCGGAGACAAGGTGACAGCAGCACGGCGACCGATTTGAAGGGCTGAGGGCCCATATGGCCGAAGATCTCGCCTGGCATGGACGATACCAGAAGCCAGGCGGCCCCATGGCGCCTTAGCGGCTGGGTAGGGCGCGAGTACGGCCAGGGAGGCCAAGCGCCGTCGCGACAACAAGGTTTCAGGGCCCGCCAAGCGGGTGCTTGGAAAGATGCCTGTGGCACGCTCCCTGCCCCCGCGCGGCATCTCCGCATGCCGGACGTGCGCCTCAAATCCAGCTAACGAATGTGAGCCCGGTTTCAGCGGTGGCCTTCATTCGTGCCGCGTGCGAACGCGGCGAGGACCGGGGCAAGACATCCGCCGCTCGATGCGCTTCGCCTACAGCGGGCCAACGCGTCCTTGGGGCCACTGAGAGTGCGCAGCAGCCGCTTTCGGGTAATGGATCGCGGGTTGCCGCAGTGCCCTCCAGCGAGAAAATCGCGTCGTTGCTAGTGTCATTCCGCAGCGTTGATTTAAAAGGAATTTCATACGCAGCAGTGAGTACGCTTTGGGTCCGGCGACGTGGTTATCGACGCATGGAAGTGCAGGGCGAGCGAGTCTCTCGAAGCGCAACGGGCGTATACGTATAGGCGTATACGCATTCCGCTACCGGCTTGCCTCCCGGTTCCGTCACGGCGCACCCAGCGGAAAAAACCGCAAAATACGCATCATTCGTTCGAATGATTTTTCCCTGGCTCAAGAGCGATCGCGTCACTAATCCACCGAATAAATTGCGTCGAACGAACACGGGCACGCGAGCGCCACCCCGGTGGGTGATGGCGCTCGCGTGCCCGCGTCTTGTGGGAGGTGTTGGAGGTCTTCGATCAGTACTCGATCACCGGCGCATGCACCGGCGCGATCGACGGATGAGCGCTTTGCGTGCGCTGGGCGGCCTTGTGCACCATCGTGTAGGCGTAGTCGATGCCCATGCCGTAGGCACCCGAGTGTTCCTTCGCCAGGCCCGTCACCGCGTCGTACGTTTCCTTGTTCTTCCAGTCACGCTGCCATTCCAGCAGCACCTGCTGCCACGTCACCGGCACCACGCCGGCCTGGATCATGCGCTGCATGGCGTAGTCGTGCGCTTCCTTGGTGGTGCCGCCCGAGGCGTCGGCCACCATGTAGATCTCGTAATCCCCCTCGAGCATGGCGCTCAGGGCGAAGGTCGTGTTGCACACTTCGGTCCACAGGCCCGCCACGACGATCTTCTTGCGGCCGTTGGCGGCCAGCGAATCGCGCACCTTCTGGTCGTCCCACGAGTTCATCGAGGTGCGTTCGAGCGTTGGCTTGCCCGGGAAGACGTCGAGCAGTTCCGGGTAGGTGTAGCCGGAGAACGATTCGCTCTCGACGGTGGTGATGGTGGTCGGCACGTCGAAGATCTTCGCGGCCTTGGCCAGGCCCACGACGTTGTTCTTCATGGTCTGGCGGTCCATCGACTGCACGCCAAAGGCCATCTGGGGCTGGTGGTCGATGATGATCAGCTGGCTGTTGCGCGGGGTCAGGACTTGCAGTTTGGCGTTCGACATGATGGGCTCCGGTATTAAAAACGATTCAATAAGTTTGAGGTGTTATCGGGCGGCGCTGGCTTCGCTTCGTTCGTTTCGCTGCGTTGC
>NZ_JBYOJT010000014.1:0-144971 GCF_057798875.1 Cupriavidus sp. 94F1 | reverse complement strand
GCGCTTTGCGTGCGCTGGGCGGCCTTGTGCACCATCGTGTAGGCGTAGTCGATGCCCATGCCGTAGGCACCCGAGTGTTCCTTCGCCAGGCCCGTCACCGCGTCGTACGTTTCCTTGTTCTTCCAGTCACGCTGCCATTCCAGCAGCACCTGCTGCCACGTCACCGGCACCACGCCGGCCTGGATCATGCGCTGCATGGCGTAGTCGTGCGCTTCCTTGGTGGTGCCGCCCGAGGCGTCGGCCACCATGTAGATCTCGTAATCCCCCTCGAGCATGGCGCTCAGGGCGAAGGTCGTGTTGCACACTTCGGTCCACAGGCCCGCCACGACGATCTTCTTGCGGCCGTTGGCGGCCAGCGAATCGCGCACCTTCTGGTCGTCCCACGAGTTCATCGAGGTGCGTTCGAGCGTTGGCTTGCCCGGGAAGACGTCGAGCAGTTCCGGGTAGGTGTAGCCGGAGAACGATTCGCTCTCGACGGTGGTGATGGTGGTCGGCACGTCGAAGATCTTCGCGGCCTTGGCCAGGCCCACGACGTTGTTCTTCATGGTCTGGCGGTCCATCGACTGCACGCCAAAGGCCATCTGGGGCTGGTGGTCGATGATGATCAGCTGGCTGTTGCGCGGGGTCAGGACTTGCAGTTTGGCGTTCGACATGATGGGCTCCGGTATTAAAAACGATTCAATAAGTTTGAGGTGTTATCGGGCGGCGCTGGCTTCGCTTCGTTCGTTTCGCTGCGTTGCTGCGCTGTCCATGTGCAGAACTATAGCGACCGGCCACCTGCGCAAAGTGGGCTATCGTCGTCATAGTTATTCAAAATTATTGAATTTAAGAATCCCGGCCGATGAGAAACCTGAAACGCCTTTGCAGCGGCCGACGCCCATCCCGCTTGCGCGCCGTGGCAGACCGCAAGTCCGAGCGTTCAGTACCGAGGGGAATTGACTGTGGTGCGCGAGGTACCAGGGGGAGGAACCCGATGGCGCGCCCCTAGGCAGGGCGCGCCGGGCCGCGCGAGGAGGGGGCCCGGCAGTGAGCCGGGCTGGCGTTGGCTGACGTCAGTCCAGGCGGAAGGTCCGCACGACGTCCGCAAGCGTGGCCGCCTGGCCCTGGAGCGCCGCAGCGGCAGCGGTGGACTGTTCCACCAGGGCGGCGTTCTGCTGCACCATCTGGTCGAGCTGGCTGACCGCCACGTTCACTTCCTGAATGCCGCGCGTCTGTTCGCGTGCGGCGCTGGTGATCTCGGAAATGATCTGCGTGACGCGGCCCACGTTGCCGACGATTTCACGCATTGTTTCGCCGCTCAGCCGCACCTGGCCGGAACCGGCATTGACGCTGCCCACCGTCGATTCGATCAGCGTCTTGATTTCCTTGGCGGCCTGCGAACTGCGCTGGGCCAGCGCGCGCACTTCTCCCGCCACCACGGCAAAGCCGCGGCCCTGCTCGCCGGCGCGGGCCGCTTCCACGGCAGCGTTCAGCGCCAGGATATTGGTCTGGAACGCGATGCCCTCGATCACGCCGATGATGTCCGACACCTTCACGGCGGCGCGCTCGATGTCGCCCATCGTGTCGATGGCCCCGGCGATGGCGCTGCCACCCTGGGTGGCCACCTGCTGCGCCTGCGTGGCCGTATCGTCGGCCTGGCGGGCCGCGCTTTCCGACTGGCCCACGGTGGCGGTGATTTCTTCCATCGACGCCGCGGTCTGTTCCAGGCTGGCGGCGGCCGATTCGGTACGGCGCGACAGATCGGCATTGCCTTCCGCAATCTCGTTGGCGGCCACATGTACCGATTCGCTCGCGTCCCGGATCTGGCGCATCACGTGCACGAGCTTGTCGGCAAACGCATTGAAGGCCCGCGCGATCTGCGCCACCTCGTCGGTGCCCTCGGCAGGCAAACGGCGCGTGAGATCGCCATCGCCGGAACCGATCGCCACCATGGCATCGCGAATACCCGACAGCCGGCGGAACGAGACCGCTGTCACGCCTGCCACGATCAGCGCCGCCGCGCAGGCCACGATGACCAGCGAGATGAGCGATGCGATCAGCACGGAACGCATGCCGGCCGTGGCCTCGGCCTTGTCCAGCGCGATCACGGCCACCCAGTCGGTGCCGGCGATCTCGCGGCCACGCAGCAGCTTGCTGGTGCCGCTCACGCTCACGTCCAACGGCACGGTGGCCGACACCAGCGCGCCAAGCTTGTCACCGTCCAGCGCCGGTATCAGATCGGCAATTGGCTTCAGCGTCAGCTTGTCGTCCTGATGCGCGACGATCTTGCCGTCGCGCGCCACCAGGATGCCAAAGCTGGCGGGTGTGGGATGGATCGACCGGACGTTGGCCACCACGGCATCCATGGCCACGTCGCCGCCAATCACGGCCTTGACGCCGCCGTCGCGGATCACCGGCACGGCAAATGTCACCACCAGCTTGCCGCTGCTGGCCGCGATGTAGGGCGGCGTGACGATGGGCTTGCCCGCTGCCACGGCCTGCTTGTACCAGGGCCGCGCGGTGGGATCGTAGTCGGGCTTCAGGCCGGCCGCGTCAGAAAAGCGGTGGCTCTTGTCCGGATAGCCGACGTAGGTCTTGATAAAGCCGCCGGCGCTTGAAACCAGCCGCAGCGCAGGAATGGGATCGTCCTGCAGCGCGGCGTCCTGCAGCGACGCGATCATCTGCGTGTGACTGGACACCCATTCCGCAATGGCGTCCACATGGCCGGTTTGCACGGCGGCGAGGTTGTTGTCGATGGCCTCGTTGTTATAGGCACGGGCGACAAACTGGTTGACGATGGCATTGGCTGCCAGCGCCACGATGACGATGGCCACCGATAGGGCCACGATTCGCGCGCGAAGCGAGGAAAGCATGTGATGAACTCTTCTCTCAGGTTGGCCCGGGTCCGGGCGATTGCATTGCCATCGCATTGACGGCGCGCGCGGGGCCGACTTTAGTGCGGCGCACCATAGAGGTTCCGGCGTCACTTTCTGCCGCTCCGAACGATCGTTCGAGGCCCGTCGGCCGCCTGCCATATCAATACAGGACATCTGCCATACAACCGAGGGAAAACCCGTTGCACTGCAGCATCGACTTGCAATCGCAGGGCGTGCTGCCTATGCTGAACACCAGAATTAGATTTAATTTGTATCTGAGTTGAGAAGCATCTAACGCGTTACATACGCAAACGGGGCGGTCTGACATCCTCCGAGGGAGGGCCGAAGCAGTCGGCAGCAAGCCAGGACGGGAAACGCTGCGAAGGCTCAGGAGGTGATGCAGACCGTATGGAAGTGCAACCGCGCCAATAAGCGGAGCGCCTCCAACAGCGCGCCATGCGGACAGCCAACCATCGCAGCGACGCGCCAATAAGAAGTGAGCGGCCATGGCCACCATTCTTTTGCTCGAGCCACATCCATTGTTGCGTCTCGGTTTGCGCCACCTTTTGGCGCAGGCGCATGTTCCGGGCGATCTCGTCGATCTCGATCCCGCCGTCCTGCACGACCCCGATCCGTGGATCCACCACGCCGATCTGCTCGTCTTCGGCCTGCCGGCCGATGCGGAACAGGGCTGGCACACGCTAGCCGAACTGTGCCGACGCCTGACCCCGTTGCGCGTGCTGGTGCTGGCCGACCAGCTCCCGGTGCCACTGCCCGAGGCCGGCATGCCGGAAGCCGTGCGCGGTCTGCTGGCCAAGACCTGTTCGGCCGATGCGCTGGAAGCCGCCATCCGGCTGGTGCTGGCCGGTGGCGAATGCTTTCCGTCCCAGTTGCCCCCGACGCGTCACGCCGAACCCGGCGCCGCCGAAGCGCGCCATGATGCCGCGCCGATCGTGGTGCCGTTGCATGGCGTGCCGGCTCAACTGAGCGATGCCACAGCGCACGCTCAGGCGGTGCCGCTGGAAACGCCAGCCGCCGGCGCGCATCTGCTCAATATCACCGAACGCCAGTACGAAGTGCTGGCCCTGCTGGCGCGCGGCTATCCGGTCAAGACGGTCAGCCGGCTGCTGAACATTTCGGTGGCCACCGCCAAGACCCACGCCTGCACGCTCTACCAGCGCCTGCATGTGCGCAACAAGGGCGAGGCGGTGTACGTGGCGCTGCAACGCGGGGCCACGCTGAACTGGCCTGGCCCCACGCCGGCCAGGCCCACGCATATCCCGATGTCGTCATTGAGCGCACGGGAGGCCTGTGAGGCCGCATAAGGGAAGTCATTGCGCGTTGCCGGCCAACGGCACGCTTCCACCATTCGCCGGCCCGCCCCTCATCCAAAAGCATGAGGCGGCGGGCTGCCGTGATTGCTAGGTTGTAAGCAGGCGCGGCGCCGGGGGCTGCCGCGGAGATCATCGAAATCTCCGGCACGCACTCCTCTTCGCCATCATTCCACAAGAATACGATGCGCCCCTCCAGGGGCGTCCCGCGGGGGCACCACACCCCGCGGATACACGCGCGCAACAATGCGCGGATGGCAAATAGATGACGACCTATCTCATCGCCAGCAACGAAATGATGTGCCGTATCCTCGCCCGCCGGATGGAGGGCCAGGATATTCCGACACCGGTGCGCTGGCACGGCCCCGAATGGCTGCTCGACGACGATCCCGTCACGATGCGCATGCCGTCGATCGACAATCCCGATGCATCCGAACCGCTGCCGGAAGAGCCGGTGGAAATGGCGCTCGTGGACTGCAGCGGCGTGCCGGGCGACCCGCGCGCGCTGCTGGACCGTGTGCGCGAGCGGCTCGCGCCCCGGCGCTGGCTGGTGCTGTCCGATGCGCTGGATGCCAGGCTGATGGCGCACGCCGCGCTGCTTGGTGCCAACGGATGCCTGGCGGTGCCGGCGCCGGTGGAACTGGTGTGCGCTGCCGCCACGCTGGTGTGGGCGGGCGGACAGTGTTTTCCGCGCAGCGCGCTGACGCTGCTGAGATCGCTGGCTCCGCACGGCACGCAGGCAGCGCCCACGCCGGCCACTCACTTCATCCCTGCGGCGCGGGTAAGTCCCGATGGGACTACTGCCATCGGATGAGGGCGTCCGCGCGTTGATACGACTATGCTGGATTTGCCCACGGCCAGAAGCCGGCGCCTCGGAGAGGCCGGCCGCCGCGGGGAGCAGGGGGTCGTATGGAACACAGTCTGGATATCCTGATTGTCCGCGGGTTCGCCGTGCGCGAAGGCCGTGGCAAGTGGGCATGCTGCTATGAGATACGGCTCGCCATCATTGGCGGGCCGTTGTTGTATCGGGGCGAACTGCATGGCCGATGCTTTGCCACCGAGGATGCCGCCATCGTTGCCGCGCGTGAAATCGGCGAGCGCGAAGCAAGCCGTCACCTGGACACCGCCCGCGCGCTGTTCGTCGCGCTGACACGCACGCCGCCGCCCACCTGACACCCGTCCCACCGTGACCGCCACCCTGTGCGATGCGCGTCCGGTCGATCCGGCGGCTCCAAAAAAGAAGCCCGCCGACCGGGGGACCATGCGGGCTTTGAAATGGCCGCACACGTGGTGCGCGACCATTGCATGGACCATATCGAATCGTCGTGCGGGACAGTATCAACCAGAAGACGCATGGCAACCCGGCATCTCATCCCTGGGCTTGCGGGCGGCGCGCGAAGGCGGCCCCAGTGCTGGCGCGCCCGTGCGGACCACGGCCGCCGGCGCAGGGCATCCGGCACCCGCGTGCGGCCCTCATGCTTCGGGATGGACGGCGGGGGATGATCCATCAAATGATTTGGCGTACGCACCTGCCGCAGGGGTGCTACGCTGCCGCCACGCACCTTTCCACCGCAATTTCGCGGCACCACCGAAGAACCCGATGAACCGCTGGCAACTGATCACCCACTTTGGCGAATCCGCCTTCCTGCTGCCCTGCGCGTGCTTTCTCTACGCGTGGATGCGCTGGCACGGCGCCACCGGCGTGGCGCGGCAATGGATGCTCGCGTTCACCGCCACGGCGCTCGTGGTGCTGGCTTCCAAGCTTGCTTTCATGGGCTGGGGCATCGGCAGTGCATCGCTCAACTTCACGGGGTTCTCCGGCCACGCGATGATGGCGGCGTCGATCCTGCCAGTGGCCTGCTACATCGCCGTGCCCGACAGGCGGCCAGGCCTGGGCCTGCTGGCCGCGCTGGGCGGTGTGCTGATGGCGCTGGCAGTGGGCGTGTCGCGGCTGGCGCTGCATGCGCATTCGCTATCCGAGGTGGCCAGCGGCCTGACGCTTGGTTTCCTGGTCAGCCTGCCGATCGTGGTGCGGCACGGCGTGCCCCGCAGCCCCCGGACGATGCTGGCGATGTGCGCCATGCTGGCCGCGCTGATGGTGTTGCCCACCGGCGGCCTGGCCGGCGCGACCGACGTGATGGTGCAGGAGCTTGCCATGTTCCTTTCGGGGCGCGATCACCTGTACCACCGCGGCGAGTGGGCGGCGCTGCCCGGCGCTGGCATGCGCGCCGCCGGCGATTTCCAGCACGCTTCCCGGTAGGCCGCCGAAGGCGCCCCGGACCTGTGTGCGCCGCCCAACAGACGTTGTCGACCCGCTGCGCAACCATGACCCGAAACAGCTTCCCGCGAGGGGCATGGGGTGGTCATGGCGTCGAACTGGAATGTGGCAGCCGAGCGTAATTCGGCGCTTCACTATCTCTACAGACTCTGCGATGCGCTGCTGATTGCCGCGGCAGGCATCGGCATGGGCGCGATCTACTTTCCGGGTGGCATTCGCGAGGCGGCGCCCGTCAACGGCTTTCTGACGATGCTGTGCGCGCTGGGCGCGCTGGTCGTGTTTCCGGCGTTCGGCCTCTACGAATCCTGGCGCGGCCGCAGCCAGGCCGTGCTGGCGTTGCGGGCCTGCGCCGCGTGGGCGACGGTGTTCCTGACCGGCCTGATGGGCGCGTTCCTGATCCACCAGATCGCCGCGGTGTCGCGTGTCTGGTCGCTGGGCTGGTTCATCAGCTCCATGGTGCTGCTGCTGGTGTCGCGCGCCATCATGTTCCGCATGCTTGCTAACGTCCGCGAGCAGGGCATCAACGCCAAGCGCGTCGTGATCTGCGGGTATGGGCCGCTGGGTCGCGAGATGTTCCTGCGCGTGCAGCAGATTCGCGCCGCCGGCTATCGCGTGGTGGGCATCTACGACGAAGACGGCCAGAACATCCCGGCCGGCGTCGAGCCGCTGCGCACCATGGACGAAGTCAGCGCGATGGTGCGCAGCCAGGGCGTGCGCGAGATCTGGCTCACGCTGCCGATGGCTGCCTGCCGCGACCTGTCCGACGTGGTGCGCCAGTTCCGCAACGAACTGATCGACATCCGCTGGGTGCCCGATGTGGCGTCGGTCGAACTGCTGGGGCACAGGTTCACCGACTTCATGGGCCTGCCCGTGATCGACCTGAACAGCCCGCCGGTATCGGGCGTGACCGGCATCGTCAAGGCGAGCTTCGACCGCGTATTCGCGCTGGCCGTGATACTCGGCCTGAGCCCGGTGCTGCTGCTGATCGCGCTGATGGTCAAGCTGTCGTCGCCGGGGCCGGTGCTGTTCCGCCAGAAGCGGCTGGGCATCGACGGGCAGCCGTTCAGCGTCTACAAGTTCCGCACCATGCGCATGCACCAGGACCACGGCGTGACGCAGGCTACCCGCGACGACCCGCGCGTGACGCGCATCGGCGCTTTCCTGCGCCGCACCAGCCTGGACGAGCTGCCGCAGTTCTTCAATGTGCTGCGCGGCGAGATGTCGGTGGTCGGCCCGCGCCCGCACGCGATGGAGCACAACGAGCTCTACAAGGAACTGATCGATCGCTACATGCTGCGCCATCGCGTGAAGCCGGGCATCACGGGCTGGGCCCAGATCAACGGCCTGCGCGGACAGACCGACACGATCGACAAGATGCGCAAGCGCATCGAGTTCGATATCTATTACATCCAGCATTGGTCGTTCCAGCTGGACCTTCGGATCATCCTGCGTACGGCCCTGCACGGCTGGACAGGCACGGCCGCCTACTGAGCGCCGCGCAACGGCGTCTGGTTGGTGCGACATCGCACCGAGCCCGACGTCCAAAACATCTGGAATGGAGGCCGCATCAAGCCTTCCGAATCGGAGACTTCGAATGAAAACAACAATCCGCAACATCCTGGGAGAAGTGGCCCGCCTCGACGTGCCGCTGGCCACGCTGGCCGATAACGACGACCTGTACGCAGCAGGCCTGTCGTCGCTGGCCACCGTGCATGTGATGCTGGCGCTGGAAAATGCGTTCGATATCGAGATTCCGGATCAAATGCTGACGCGTCAGCTCTTCCGCAGCGTCGATTCGCTTGCGGCGGCGGTGGAAACCATTCGCCGGCAGCAGGAGGCAGCATGAGCACCGCCAAGGTCGCGCTGGCGCATGCCAACCCGGCCGGGGGCAGCGCCATGGCGGGCGACGAACTGATCGCGGCCGCCCGCGAGGTCGCCGCGGTGGCGCAGCGATTTGCCGACGCCGTGGACCACGAGGCGCGCTTTCCGCACGAGGCCTTCGAAGTGCTGCGCCAGAAGGGCCTGCTCGGCGCGATGGTGCCGGCGGTGCTGGGCGGCAGCGGGGCGCCGCTGGCCACCATTGCGGCCATTTGCCGGGTGCTGGGCGAGACGTGCGCATCCACCGGCATGATCTACGCGATGCACCAGATCCAGGTGGCCTGCCTGCTCGAACATGGCACGGGCAGCCCGTGGCATCAGCAGATGCTGGCGCGCGTGGCGGGAGAACAGCTGCTGCTGGCCTCGGCCACGTCCGAGGAAGCCATTGGCGGCGCGTTACGCAGCAGTGGCTGCGCGGTCAACGTGGAAGGCGACCGCTTTCATCTGTTGAAGATGGCGCCGACGATTTCCTATGGGGCGCACGCCGACGGCATCCTGATCACCGCGCGGCGCCACGCCGATGCATCGCCGTCGGACCAGGTCCTGGTCTGCGCGCTGAAGGGCGACTACACGCTGCAGAGCCTGAACGCGTGGGACACGCTGGGCATGCGCGGCACGTGCAGCAACGGATTCCGGCTGGAGGCCACCGGCCAGGTGGATCAGGTGCTGCCGGTGCCGTTCGGCGAGATCGCGGACGCCACCATGACGCCGGTGTCGCACATCCTGTGGAGCGCGTTATGGCTGGGCATTTCCACCGACGCCGTGTCGCGGGCCAAGACCTTCTTCCAGGGCCAGGCGCGTGCACGGCCAGGGCAGTTGCCGCCGTCGGCGCTGCGCGTGGCCGAGGCCGTGAGCCAGCTGCAGATGATGGAAGCCCGCGTCGACATGGCGCTGGAACGCCAGCGCGCGCGCCACGCCGGCGCTTCGGTCTCGGCCGCCTTCGCGCTGGCGGCCGAGATGAACAGTCTGAAGACTGCCATGTCGACGATGGCGCTCGACGTCGTGCAGCAGGCGCTGCTGGTCTGTGGCATGGCTGGCTACAAGCACGGCACGCCGTTCAGCCTGGGCCGCCACCTGCGCGACCTGTGGTCGGCGCCGCTGATGATCAACAACGATCGCATCCAGACCAATACGGCCAATCTGTTGCTGGCCGACCGTTCGTAAGGAGCCATCGATGGATGCCCACGCACTGACCGACGCCGTCGCGGGAGGCGGCGCCGGCGGACTGACCGCCGCACCCACCTATCTGCAGCAGTTGCTGGCTGCCGGCCTGCTGATCGAGACCGGCGTCAAGGGCCTGTATGGCCGCAGCGCGCAGTTCGAGGCGATTGCGGACGGCCTGAACCTGGCCATCACGCGGATCGGTGCCGACCAGCGCGCCGAAGTGCTGCGCTTTCCGCCGGCGCTGGGGCAGCAGGATTTCGAAGCCAGCGAATACCTGAAGAACTTTCCGCAACTGGCCGGCACGATTCACAGCTTCTGCGGCGACGACCGCGCGCACCGCCGGCTGCTGGCGCGCCTGGAAGACAAGGAAGACTGGACCGACCAGCAGGAATTCACGGGCGTGGTGCTGACGCCGGCCGCCTGCTATCCGATCTATCCGGTCGTGGCCAGACGCGGCCCGCTGCCGCCCGACGGCAAGGTGGTGGACGTGCTGTCGTATTGCTACCGGCACGAGCCGTCGCTGGAGCCCACGCGCATGCAGTTGTTCCGGCAGCGCGAGTACGTGTGCCTGGGGTCGGCCGAGCGCATCGTGGCGTTCCGCCAGCTGTGGATGGAGCGCGGCCAGGCACTGGCCGAGGCACTGCAGTTGCCCGTGGAAGTGGATGTGGCCAACGACCCGTTCTTCGGCCGCGGCGGCAAGATCGTGGCCGACAGCCAGCGCGAGCTGAAGCTCAAGTTCGAACTGCTGATTCCGGTCAACGATGGCGCGCCACCCACCGCGTGCATGAGTTTCAACTACCACATGGACCATTTCGGAGCGCTGTGGCACATCGGCCTGGCCGATGGCGGTGTGGCCCACACGGGGTGCGTGGGCTTTGGCATCGAGCGGCTGACGCTGGCTCTGCTCAAGCACCACGGACTAAACCCGGCACAGTGGCCGCAAGCGGTGCGCGAGACGCTGGGAGGCGTGTAAATGTACGGAGACGGCAAGGCGGTACGGGCGCGCGGCGGCGCGCATGCGCTGCACGGTGGCAATCCGGTGTGGTCGCATGCGAACCGCCATATCGACCTGTGGGTCGAACTGTTGCATGGATGGGACTTCGAACCCATTGCCGCCTTGCCGTTCACCGTCACACTCGACTTCGAGGGCGACCAGTTCACGTCCTCGAACATCCCGTCGATAGACCTGGAGCGCCTGTACGGCATCGTCAAGGACGAACTGTCGACCTACGGCCGGCTGGAATCGCATGTGGCCGCGCAGACCAATCGCGGCAACGCGGTACTGCTGGAGGTGGACAGCTTCCAGCTGCCGCAGCCGGCGGGCGCCTATCGCCGGCAGCACGCGCGGGCGTGCATCGCGATCGACGTACTGGTGCCTGAGGCCACCGCGGTGGGCTACTACCACCATGACGGCTATCACACGGCGAGTGGCGACGACTACCTGGCCATCTTCCGCATGCCGGCCCATGAAACGATGTGGGGCGTGGCCACCTTTCCGCAAGCCGAGGTGGTGCGCCGGCGCTTTCCGGGGCTGACCGAGGATGCGCTGCAGCGCGCGTCGCTGGATCTGCTGCGTGGCCATCTGGCGCGGCGCCCGCGGGAGAATCCGATCCAGGCGTTCCGGGCCGCGTTTCCGGCGCATCTGGAACAACTGATGGCGCGCGGCGAGCCCAACTTCCAGATCTACGCGGCCAGCGTGCTGCGCCAGCTTGGCGCGAACTTCGAGCTGCTGGGTCGCTATGTACGCTGGCTGGTCATGCAGGGAGAGACCTTGCCCGACTCCGTGGCCGAGGCGTGCTACACGATGGCGTCCGAGGCCATGGTGATGCAGTTCCGCCTGATGCGGGCGGTGATCAGCCACAAGGCCGACAGCTGCGAGGACTGCCTGGAGCAGCTGGAACTGGCCTACCAGGGCACGGTTCCGGCGCTGGCGGCCCACTTCGGAGAAACCGTCACATGACCGCTCGCGATCCGGAACCGGCGCTCCTGCCCATCTTGCGGCCCGGTGTGGCCGTGGGCCGGGCGCGTCTGGAAGGCGACTGGACCTTCCTCGAAACCTTCGCCAACGCCGCCGCGCATCCGGGCGAACTGTCGGAGACCGGGCACTGGCTGCCCGCAACGGTGCCCGGTACGGTGGCCAGCGCGCTGGGCGCGGCCGGGCGCTGGGACGATGCATCGCCGCCACCGCTGCACCAGCACGACTACTGGTATCGGCTGCATTTCGCGGGCAGCGGCCGCCGCCTGCTGCGCTTCAACGGCCTGGCGACGATTGCCGAGGTCTGGCTCAACGGCCGGCACGTGCTGACCACGCGCCACATGTTCGCCGCGCACCAGGTGGAGGTGGAGCTGGCCGGCGACGACAACGTGCTCCATATCTGTTTTCGCGCGCTGTATCCGTGGCTGCGCACCCAGCGCGGGCCCGTACGCTGGAAGCCGCGCATGATCCAGCCGCCGTCGCTGCGTACCGTGCGTACCACGCTGCTCGGGCACATGCCCGGCTGGTGCCCGCCGGTGCACGCGGTGGGGCCATGGCGCGACATCGAATTGCTGGACCCGCTCGGTACCGATCCCACGCATGGCGTACGCGCCGAGATGTCGGGGCGGATCGACGGCACCGAGGGCGTGGTGGACCTGCAGCTCCATTTTCCGGGCGCCGCGCCGGCGCACGGTGCGTTCTCGGCCATCGGCCCCGACCATGCCATCTGGCGTGGCGATCTGCATCGCACCGGTCCGCACACGCTGGCGGGCACGCTGCGCGTACCCGACGCACGGCGCTGGTGGCCGCATACCCACGGCGACCCGGCACTGTATCGCGTGGACGCGAGCATGGACGGTCACGTCCTGGCCTGCGGCAATGTCGGCTTCCGCACGATTACCGAGGACCGCGATGGCGAGCCGGGCGCGTTCGGGCTGCGCGTCAACGGCGAGCGCGTGTTCTGCCGGGGCGCCTGCGTGTCCAGCCACGACCTGCCCGGCCTGGCGGACACCGACGAGGCCGTGGCCCGCTGGCTGCGGCTGGCGCGCGACGCCGGGGCCAACATGGTGCGCGTCAGCGGCGTGACCTGTTACCCGGGCGAATCGTTCTATCGGCAGTGCGACGCACTGGGCCTGCTGGTGTGGCAGGACTTCATGTTCGCCAACTTCGACTATGGCGGCGACACCGGGGCGGCGTGGATGGATGATGCGCGGCGCGAAGTCTCGCAATGGCTCGCATCGTCTGGCGCCCACCCCAGCCTGGCCGTGCTGTGCGGCGGCAGCGAGGCCGAACAGCAGGCGGCGATGATGGGCGTGCCGCGCGGCGCATGGCGCCAGCCGCTGTTCGACACACTGATTCCGGGGCTGGTGGCCGAGCATCGGCCCGATGTGATCTACGTGCGCAATTCGCCCAGTGGAGGCGCCTGGCCGTTCCAGGCCGATACCGGCGTATCGCACTACTACGGCGTGGGGGCCTACCAGCGTCCGCTCAGCGATGCGCGCCTGGCCAATGTCCGTTTCACCTCGGAATGCCTGGCCTTTGCCAACGTGCCATGCACGCGCACGCTGGCCGATGCGGCCATGTCGCAGCCGTACCACGATCCGCGCTGGAAGGCGCGCGTGCCGCGCGATGCCGGCGCCGGCTGGGATTTCGAGGATATCCGCGACTTCTACCTGCGCGCGCTGTTCGACGTCGATCCGCCGCGCCTGCGGTACGAACGGCCGGCGCGCTACCTGCAGCTGTCGCGCGCCGTGGTGGCGGAGATCATGACCGACGTGTTCGGCGAATGGCGCCGCGCCGGCTCCAGCTGTCGGGGCGGGCTGGTCTGGCAGTTGCAGGATCTGCTGCCCGGCGCGGGATGGGGCATCGTCGATGCCTATGCGCGGCCCAAATCGGCCTGGCATGCGCTGCGCCAGGTCTGGCAGCCGCTGCAGGTCATCCTGACGGATGAGGGGCTCAACGGGCTGCACATCCATCTGGTCAACGAGACCGCGGTGCCGCGCACGGTGCGGCTGGCACTGCGTTGCCTGCGCGACGGCGAGGCCGTGGTCGCGCAGGCCGACCAGACGCTGACGCTGGCGCCGCGCGAGACCCGGCGGTTGGTGGCGGCGGAACTGCTCGATCACTTTTTCGATTTCACCTACGCCTACCGGTTCGGGCCGCCCGCGCACGACGTGGTGCTGGCTACGCTGCACGACGCGTCGCCCGATGCCGGTGCCGACCCGACGGCGAGCCTCTTGCTGAGCCAGTCGGCGTACCTGCCGGACCGCCGCGCCGACGCGCTGCTGGACCCGGGCCTCGCCGCCAGCGTGGCGTGCGAGGACGGCGTCTGGTGGCTGACCGTCAGCGCCCGCCGCTTTGCGCGCTGGGTCCATGTCGACGATTACGCCTGGTTGCCTGAAACCAACTGGTTCCACCTGGGGCCCGGGGAGTCGCGCCGTATCCGCCTGATGCACGATGGGGCGGATGCCACCCGGGCGGGAGCCATCCCTTCGGGTGAAGTATCTGCCTTGAACGCGTCTCGCCCGGTCAGCTACGACGGCTGAACTCATCCTTCTCCACCTGCCCGCCAGGCCGCTTCTGGCGCGGCAGGACACATTTCCCCCCTCCCGCCGGATGGTATGCACGCCCGTGCAGCCGCCGCCACGCCTCACCCGTTTTCCTACATCCAACCTACCCATGGATGACGCCCTGACCTATCCGTCTGCCTACTGTCAGTTCTGTGCTCCATGGCACTTAATACAGCCAACAACGAAGACGAAACCGGAGCGCCCACGGCAACACGCTCCGGCAGGGTTCACGGGTGGCGGCCTCAGGGCCGCCGGGCATTCGCCAGCAAGCTTGCTAATAGAAAAGCGGAGCGGCGATGTCGGGTCACGCGTCTCGCAGGTACTGCGGCGTTCCGACGTCATTGCTCCGGGGTCACACGGAGGAAGAAATGATTACGCAACGGTCGGACCTGCATGTCAATCATCTGCTCAATGCACTCCCGCGTCGTGAATGGGACGCGTTGTCGCGCCACTTCGAACTCGTCCGCCTGCGTGCAGGGGAGCTGCTGACCGACTCGGGCCAGCGCATCGTCCACGTGTACTTTCCCACCACGTCAGTGGTCTCGCTGCTGTCGTTGCTGGAAGACGGCGCCACGGTGGAATTCGCCGCGGTCGGCAACGAAGGGCTGGTGGGCATCCCCGTGGTGACCGGCGGCGACACGATGCCGAGCCGCGTGGAAGTGCGCAGCCCCGGCTTCGCCTACCGCATTCCGGCCCGTGTGCTGCGTGCGGAGCTGGCCCAGCTACCGGCGCTGCAGCGCGTGACGTTGCTCTATGTGCAGGCCGTGCTCACGCAGATCGCGCAGACGGCGGCCTGCAACCGCCATCACTCGCTGAACAAGCAGCTGTGCCGCTGGCTGCTGCTGGCCATCGACCGCATGAACTCGAACGAACTGGTGATCACGCAGCAGGTCATCGCCAACATGCTCGGCGTACGCCGCGAGGGCGTCACGGAAGCGGCCGGCAAGCTGGAAGACCTGGGCCTGATCCACCACAGCCGCGGCCATATCACCGTGCTGGACCGCTGCGGCCTGGAGCATCATTCGTGCGAGTGCTACAAGCTGGTCAAGCGCGAGTACGATCGCCTGCTGCCGGCCCTGACGCTGGCGCAGGTCTGACCGCGGCGCCCATGCCGCATGCACCGGATGCCACCCGCCGCGTGGCGATGGCGTCCAGGGCTTGTGGCATGCGCTGGCGGGTTTCAGCCGTGGGCGGGATCCGTGCTGCCGAACGACGACACCAGGCCAGCCATCGTCATGTCGTAGGCCGATTCGAGCGTGTCGAGGCACTCGGTGCAGGGGTCGGGCCGCGCGCGTGCCGCGGCGCGCGCCAGGCGGAACTGCAGCACCTTGCATTCGGCCGCGATGGTGCCGGGCAGCGCGCGCAGGGCCGCCGGGACGCGGTAGCCATGCTCGTCGAGCCAGTTCAGGCAATGCTGCAGCATTTCGAAGTTGGCGCCGAGCTGTCGGGGAAGATTGAAACCGTAGTGGTGGAAGTACGCGTCGCCACGCGCAAGGATCCTGTCGACGTGCGCGGGAAACTCGGCACGCCACCGCACGATGGGACTTTGCGCGGGGCGGCGGCCCAGGTGTCTGCGCATCAGCCGTGCCACCGCGTTGGCCAGCTCGCGTCCCTGCAGCGCCGGACGCACGCGCGCGGCGGACTCGACGTACGGGAACAGGATATTGCCGTTGTCGCGCAGGTCTGGCGTGAGCCGCATCAGGCCGCGATAGTCGTCGCCATCGACGGTGTAGTGGCCCAGGCCGTGATAGTAGGACAGGGTTTGCCGCGCCGTGTCGATGCCGTCGATCGCCACTGTCGTCTTCACGTGATTCGCACGGTAGGCCGTGGCGCGCGTGTCGGGCAGGTAGAAGCTGTCCACCTCCACCAGCATGGTCTTGCCGCGCGAAACCTGCTCGGCCACGTGCGCTTCGAGCGTGTCGTAGACGGCGCACTCCTGCACCACCGTGCCATACAGCTGTTCGAGATCCGCCTGCGGATACTTGAAGAAGGTGAAATGGTCGCCCTCGAAATCCTGTGCCACGGTGAACGGCAGCGCCGCGCGCGGGTCGAGGTGCCAGCCATACAGCAGTTCGATCCACAGGTCCATGTAGCAGTTCGATTCCGGCCAGATCGCCGATTCGCCATGCAGCAGGCGCTGGGGCGCCACGATGGGGCGGGCGGCCGCCGGTTCGGGCGTCGCCGACTCCGGGGCATTCGCTGTGCGTTGAACCATCTGTTTCAGTTCTCCGGGTTGGGGCGGCAACGGCGCCAGGCCGGCCATGCGAGAAGCGCGGTCCACCGAATTGGAGCCGTTCGGACCGGGCAAATCGGTACGTTTTCCAACAAAGCCGGCGTTGTCGGGCAACGCGTACGGTGCCGCGTCGAGCATGTGCGGAATCGAACAGAGCCGTGCCAGAGCAGCTTCCTACACTGGCTCCATCCACTCTGGCGCGTAGCGTGGATGCTTGCCCGAGGCGTCTGTCGCGACAGCACAGGTTGCCCGGGTCATCCCGGATCCGAGCCGAAAACGGACAGTCCCAAGCAGGAGGCATGATGAGAATTCCGACCCGAGGGAGCAATGTTCCCTCCGCCCCCGTCCCCACCATGGTGGAAGCCGCCAGTCAGGGAGCCTCCGCGGCGCCGGTGCGGCTGGCGGCGATCCAGCCGGTCATCCTGGCGGGCGGCGCCGGTACCCGGCTCTGGCCGTTGTCGCGCGAGCAGCATCCCAAGCAGCTGCTGAACCTGGTGGCGGAGAACACCCTGCTGGAAGCCACAGCGCGCCGTCTCGAAGGCATCGCGTTGATGGCGGGACGGCCGTCTGGCGTCGAGGCGCCACAGATCGTCGTCTGCGGCGAGGAGCATCGCTTCATGATCGCGGCGATGATGAAACGCTCGGGCAAGCCGGCGCACATCGTGGCCGAACCCTGCGGACGCAACACCGCGCCCGCACTGACCATGGCCGCGCTGCATGCCATCGCGAATGCCGGCGAAGCGGGCGATGTGGTGATGGTGGCCACGCCGGCGGATCATGCGGTGCTCGACACCGAGGCGTTCCGCGCCGCACTGGCCGTCGCCGTGCGCCATGCCGACCGTGGCGCGATCGTGACGCTCGGCGTGCGGCCCAGCACGCCGGAAACCGGCTTTGGCTACATCCGCACGGGCAAGCTGTCGCAGGAAGGCGCGCTGACGCTGGAGCGCTTCGTTGAGAAGCCGCACCTGGAACTGGCCACCGCCTATGTGGAATCGGGCGACTACTGGTGGAACAGCGGCGTCTACGTGGTGCGGGCCTCGGTATGGCTGCGCGCGCTAGCGCAACTGCAGCCCGACATGATGCGCCAATGCCAGGCGGCCTACGACCAGGCGCAACGCGCCGCCAAGGGCGATGCGCTGTGCCTGTGCAAGGAAGCCTTCGAGGCGTGCCCGTCGGATTCCATCGACTATGCGGTCATGGAGAAGATCGAGGCGCTGCCCGACGTGCCGGCCATGCTGGTGCCGATGGACCCCGGCTGGTCCGACGTGGGATCGTGGGCAGCGATCTGGGACATCGCCGAGAAGGATGCTTCCGGCAACGTGGCGCGCGGGCGTGTGGTGTTCGACGGCGCCTCGTCGTGCCTGGCGCATTCCGAAGGCCGCCTGATCGCCTGCGTGGGCGTGCAGGACGTGGTGGTGGTGGAGACGGCCGACGCGGTGTTGGTGGTCGACAAGGCGCACGTCCAGGACGTGAAGAACGTGGTGCAACGCCTGCGTGCCGAGCATGGCAGCGAGGTGGTGAACCATCGCAAGGTGCAGCGGCCGTGGGGCTGCTACGACTCGATCGATCACGGCGACCGTTTCCAGGTCAAGCGGATCGTGGTCGAGCCGGGCGCCAGCCTGTCGCTCCAGATGCACTACCACCGCGCCGAGCACTGGGTCGTGGTGCGCGGGACCGCGCGCGTGACCTGTGGCGATACGGTGAGCATCCTGTCGGAGAACCAGTCCACGTATATCCCCATCGGCACGCAGCACCGCCTGGAGAACCCGGGCAAGACGCCGCTGGAGATCATCGAGGTGCAATCGGGTTCGTATCTGGGCGAGGACGACATCGTACGGTTCGATGACAACTACGGGCGCAAGTAGCGTTGCGCGCCGGCAGGCGCCGGCGGGCATTCGAAGCAATAGGGGGACGTTGTGACCAACATGTCTTTTGCGGCCGGGGCCGCGCCGGCCGCGCCGGCAACAGCGGCGCAAGCGGGCGGCAACCCGTGGCGTGCGATGCTCGATCGTGCCGGATGGATTCTCGGCGCGGGTCTGGCGGGCGGCGCCATCGCATGGGTCTTCGCGGTATCGCAGCCCCATGAGTACAGTGCCAGCGCGCTCGTGCAGGTGCAGCAGCCGCGCGACAACGCGGCCACGGCGCGAACCAACGCGCTGAGCATGACGGCGACGCCGATGCCATTCGATGTCGGCCTGCTGCGCAGCCGGACCGTGGTGGCGCCCGTGGTCGAGCGCCTTCATCTTGATATCTCGGCCCGGCCGCTGCGCGCGCCGCTGATAGGCGGGCTGGCCGCTCACTTCGCCACGCCGGGGCGGTTGTCCGGGCCGTGGCCGGAAAGCCTCGGCTATGCCTGGGGTGGGGAGCAGCTGTCCGTGGAGCGGCTCGCCGTGCCCGAACGACTGCTGAACGTGCCGCTGACGCTGCAGGTGCTGCCCAATGGCGGCTACCGGCTCTATGACCAGGACACCGAACTGCTGTCCGGCCGCGTCGGAAACCCGGCGGAAGCCAACGGCGTGGCAATGCAGGTCGCGAGCATCGACGCGCGCCCGGGCACCCGGTTCGTGGTCACGCGCCATGATCTCGTGCAGACGGTCGACGCCGTGGCCAACGGGCTGCGCATCGAAATGCAGCCGGGCGACGCCGGCACCGTCAGCATTGCCTGGCGCAATGCCGACCGCACGGCGGTTGCGGCGCTGGTCAACGGCATTACCGAGTCGTTCATCGGCAAACAGGCGATGCAGCGTCGCGACGACACCGCCGCGACGCTGGCTTTCCTGTCCGGCGAGATCCCGCGCGTCAAGGCCGAGCTGGAGCGTGCCGAGACCGCGCTGACGAAGTACCGCTCGAAGGCGGGGTCTATCGCACCGACCCAGGACGCGCAGTCGTACCTGACCGGCAGCATGGACTACCAGCGCCAGATTGCCGTGCTGAAGCTCGAACGCATGAAGTTGCTGCAGCGTTTCACGGAGGAGGCCAACGAGGTCAAGACCGTCGACAACCAGATCCAACAGCTCGTGCGCGAACGCAAGGACATGGATTCGCGCTATCAGAACCTGTCGTCGACCGAACGGGAGTCCGTGGCCCTGACGCGTGACGTCAAGGTGGCCGAGGACATGTACATGACCCTGCGCAACAAGGCCGAACAGCTGTCGTTGCTGCAACTGGACCGCACCGGACAGGTGCGGGTGCTGGACAGCGCGCTGCTGCCGATGCGGCCGGTCGGCCTGGGTCCGTGGCCGGCCACCATCGCCGGCGCGCTGATGGGGCTCTGCCTGGCCATGGCATGCGTGGCGGTGCGCCAGCGCGTGCGGCCCACGCTCGACAACGTCAACGAAGCCGAGGCGCGCCTGGGCCTGGCGATGCTCGGCGACATCGTGTTCAGCCAGGAGCAGGTGGAACTGGAGCGGCTGGTCGACGCGCGAGCCAGGTCAGCCTGGCCGGACGGCGAGGTGGCGGGGCTGCTGGCGCAGCAATCGCAGCAGTCACCGCAGTCGGGTCACGCGCTGGTCGATCCGGACGAACTGGCCGAGCATGCAGACGACGATATCGACGGCGCCGAACGGCTGCTCAGGCTCGGGCTGCACGACCAGTTCCTGCTGGCGCGCAACGCCCCGCATTCGATGGCCGTGGAAGGCCTGCGCAACGTCCGCGCCGCGCTGCATTTCTCGCTGCGCGACACGCCGCAACGCGTGGTGGCCGTTACCAGCCCCACGGCGGGCGCCGGCAAGACGTTCGCGTCGGTCAATCTTGCCGTGCTGTTCGCCGAAGCCGGCCAGCGGGTATTGCTGATCGATGCCGACCTGCGGCGTGGCAAGGTGGCGAACTGGATGGACCTGCATACCGGCCCCGGCCTGGCCGACGTGCTGTCCGGCCGTGCGTCGCTGCCCGATGCCGTGCAGCTGACGGCCGTGAACGGGCTGTCGGTGCTGCCGGCCGGGGCGCCGCCCGACAATCCCTCCGAACTGCTGATGAGCCCCGCGTTCGCAAGATCCCTGCAGGCGTGCGCGGAGCGCTTCGACCTGGTGATGATCGACACCCCGCCGATCATGGCCGTCGCGGATGCGGCGCTGGTGGCCAACTGCGTGAACGCGACGCTGCTGGTGCTGCGCGCCGACACCACGCTGCCTTCGCAGGTCGATGAATCGCTGAAGCGCCTGGCGCGTGCCAACGCCACGCTGCTAGGCGGCATTCTCAATGGCGTCGTGCCCAAGCGCAGCAACCGCACGGACTTCACCGCCATGAATCCCTACCTCGGCATGCCGGTGACGGCACCCTCACTCAAGCAGATCGGTCATACCCCGGCGGCATAAGAAAAACCGGCGACTGATCGAACCGGCCACCGGTGCTGGCGTACCCGTTTCTGCGGGTGCCGGCATCGGCTGCCCGGTCGGCGTTATCAGGAGACGCGTGGATGAAATGGGTCATGTTTGGAGGCTGTGCAGGTTGGCTGCACGGCTCGCAGGGCAATGTCGGCGTGGTGATGTGTGCTCCCCAGGGCCACGAGATGATGTGGTCGCATCGGGCATGGCGGCATCTGTCGGACGACATGGCGCAGGCGGGGCTCCCCGTACTGCGGTTCGACTACCGGGGCACTGGCGACGCCGACGACCTTCACGATGGAAACGATCCGGTGGCATCGGCCATCGACGACATCGTGGCGGCCTGCGCTGCGCTGCGCCGCATGGCCAAGGTCAGCCAGGTCGTGCTGTGCGGCCTGCGGCTCGGCGCCTCGCTGGCGGCACTGGCGGCCGCACGGGTGCCGCAACTGGCCGGCGTGGTCATGCTGGCGCCGGTCATCGATGGCCGCCTGTACCTGCGGGAACTGCGCGCGCTGCACGCCGCCTGGCGCCATAGCGCCATCCCCGAACTCGATGTCCCGCCGGCGCCCGCCGGCGTGCAGGATGTGCTGAGCTTCCGCCTGTCTCCTGCCGCGGTCGCTGGCATCCAGTCGATCCGGCTCGATGCCAGCCTGCCCCTGCCGCGCGTACTGCTGCTCGACGCCTGGCCCGATCCGTCGTCGCCGGTTGCGGCGCTGGCGGGCGGACTTGCCCAGGCCGGCGCGGACGTCGCGCTGGAAGGGTTTGGCGAGTATCCCGACGTCATGCGCTCGGCGGAGTTTGCCGATGTGCCCGTGCGCGCCTGGGAGCGCGTCATCGGCTGGATCACGTCACGCATGCAGGTCACACCGCCCGGCCGGGCGGCGGCGTTTGCGCCCGGCTCGGCCGGCGCGCCCGACGATGCGCTGGCCGCCGCGGACGTCGTCGAGTCGCCGGTGTGGATCGACCACGCGCGGCTGTTCGGCGTGCTCTGCATGCCGCCGCTGCGCGATGCCACGCCGGCGCGGCCGGCCACGGCGGTGATCTTTCCCAATACGGGCGGCAATCACCATGTCGGCGATGGCCGGCTGTTCGTCACGGTGTCGCGGCAGCTCGCGCGGCAGGGCATTGCCGCCTTGCGCCTCGATGTGTCATCGATCGGCGACAGCCCCCACGCCGCGCGGCAGATGGACCTCAACACCATCTATGGCACCGCGCCCCGGCGCGATCTCGGGGCTGCGGTGGGCTGGCTGCGGGCGCGCGGCTTCCGCTGCATCGTGCTTGCCGGCATCTGCTCGGGCGCGTTCCTGAGCCTTCACGCCGCGCTGGATAACCGGGGCGTCAACGGGCTCATGCTCGTCAACCTGGTGAAATTCCGCTGGGATGCCGCCGACCAGGCCATCGCGTCGGATCGTCTGCGGCCGGGCCGCGTGTATCTGGCCGCGGCCTGCCGGTGGGAAAACTGGCGCAGGCTGTTTCGTGGAGAGCTCGGCCTCAAGCGGCTGCTGGCGGCGATGTCGCGCAGGATTGTCGTACGCCTGCGCGAGCACGATGTTCCGACGGCAACGCCGGGCGCGCAGGGCCAGGCCGGCCAGACCACGCAGGACTTCGCCAGCGCCGCCGTGACGGCGCTGGAACGGCGCGGCGTGCACACGCTGTTCCTCTATGGGGCCAGCGACGTGGGCCTGCACGAGGCGCATCTTGGGCTGGGCCGGCGCTTCGAGGCCATCGACGGCCTGCGGGATGTGCGCCTGCAGACGATGCCGCTACTCGACCACTCGCTGTTCCTTACCGAAAGCCGCGAAGCGTTCGCCGCCCAGCTGCTGGCGCATCTGCGCACCATGCCGCAGGCATTGGCTTCGTTCAAGCCGGTGGCGCCGCCGGCGCCGCGCCGGCAGCCGGAACCTGCCCGCAAGTCCCAGCATGGAATGGCCGCGACGAAGTCCGAAACGAAATCGCCGAAGCCGTCCGGGAGGAAGGGCGCCCGCGGTGCCGAGGGCGGCGCCGAGCCGTTCGCTCAGAGCTCGCCGCCGCGTTCGGGCTGACAGCGTCCCAGCAGCAGTTCGCGCACGCCTAGCAGGTTGCCTGCGAGGCGTCCGCGCCGGTCGATGTGCGGCTCGGGGAACAGGGACCTGGCGCCATTGGCCAGCAGGGCCTTGGCGGTGTTTTCCCAGACCTCGCGCGCTGACAGCGCACCTTTGCCGTACAGGTACCAGGCGTTGACGATCTGCGAGAAGCCGAAGCGCCGGCCCGATGTGCGGCCGCCGGAGCGCAGGCCCAGATGCACGCCGCGTGCCGCCAGCACGTGCAGCAGCTGGCCCTTGCCGTTCATCGCGCGCGAGAAGTCCATGTCCTCGAGCCAGCCGTACAGCACCAGCCGCTCGTCGAAGCGCAGGTCGCCGATGGCGCTGACGCGATAAGCCATGTTGCAGCCATACAGCTTCTGGACCGGCACCAGGCCCCCGGGCTGCGTGCGCGCGGCGTCGTCCGCCAGCAGTTCGCCGGCTTCGTCCCAGTCGATGGCATCGCCCCGCACGCCGTCCGCCACCACGCCGCCCGTCATGCCGACGACACGCGGGCGCGCGGCGAACGCTTCGACGCATCGCGCGAGCCAGCCTGGCGCGGGCACGAAATCGTCGTCGAAGAACACCACGATATCGGCTTGGCCCATCACCCGATCCAGACCGCGGTTGCGCTGCGCGGGCAGGCCGGCCGGGCCGAACACATACTCGACGGGCAGGTGCTGCGTCGCGAAGTCCTCGACGTCCTCGACGTCCAGCCGGGTATTGGCCGACACCACGACGATCGACGGCTGCAAGGTCTGCTGCTCCAGCAGGCGCAGCACGCGCGAGACAGCCTTGGGGCGTCCCTTGGTGGCAATGATGACTGCGACGCGGCACGCCTTCGGCGCACCCTGAAGATGTTCTGGTATCACGCGGCCCTCCCTTTTCTTGTTGTGCTGCGCCCGGTTCTGCTGGCTCGAGTATAGGAACGTCAGCGGTGCGCGTTCGGTGTGTTTTCCAACGCAGACGTTCATGCCGATGCTGGCCGTTTCCGCCCTGGGGCTTCGTGCGTTGCCGTACGGAGGGCGCCGTCGTGTGATCGCAAGATGTCATGGATGGTCTGGCATACGTGAGCTTGTCAGGGTCATCGATCGACGGGATGCCTGGGAGGGAGCGTACTGATGAGCTGGACTCGCCGCGCGTGGATGCGCGCCTTATCCGCCAGTGTGGTGGCGACTGCGTCGCGGGGTGCCATGGCGCATGTCAGCGCCGGAGCGGTGGAACCGCTCGTGCCCGCGCCCAATGCCTGGGTCGTCGATGCGGCGGGGCAGCGCAGGCGGCTCGATGCGCTGATGCAGGGAAAGGTCACCGCGCTCCAGACCATGTTCACGGGGTGCAGCTCCGTTTGTCCGCTGCAAGGCGCCATGTTCGGCGCCGTGCAGGGTGGGCTGGCCGGCAAGACAGGCCGCTATCCGATGCAGTTGCTGTCGCTGAGCATCGACCCATTGGGCGATTCGCCGCAAGCCATGCAGGCATGGCTGAAGAAGATGGGCGCCGGCCGCGCATGGCAAGGCGTGATCCCTTCCGGCGATGTCATGGCGCTGCGCTCCAGGCTGGCCGGCCGGCCGCCGTCGGAGAACCTCGACAAGCATGCTACCCAGGTTTACTTCTTCAATGCGTCGGCACAGATGTGCTGGCGCAGTCAGGCGCTGCCACAGCCCGAGGATGTGGTCGCGATCATGGCTTTCCTCGCCAGGGCGTGACGCGGAGGCGTCCGATCGAATAAAGAGAACATCTTCAAGGGAGTCCATCATGAAACTCATCCCGGGATCGCACCCGGCGCGTGCGCTGGTGCGTCTGTCGAGGTGTGTGGGCCTGTGCCTGCTGGCACTCTGGCTGTGGGCCGCACCCACGCCCGCCCAGGCGCAGACCACCACCACCATCAAGCTCAGCGGTACGAACTTCTGCATGGATATCAGCGGCGCCGTGGTGGACAACGATGCGCCGGCAATCATCTGGACCTGCCACGGAGATCTGAACCAGCTGTGGGGGCTGACGCTGTTCGGCAGCCAGTACCAGATGTCGCCCCAGCACAGCGGCAAGTGCCTGGACATCCAGTACGCCAGCACCGACGTGGGTGCCCCTGCGCTGCAGTGGCAATGCACCGGTGCAACGAACCAGCGTTTCACCCTGCGCGCGCAGAATGGCGGCTACGCCATCATCGCGGCGCACAGCGGGCTGTGCCTGGTGCCGGCGTCTGCGGTCGAAGGCGAGGCCGTCGTGCAGAAGACCTGTAACGGCAGCGCGGCACAGACCTGGAACATCACCGTGGCGCAAACCACGGTACTGCCGTCGAAATGGGCCGCACCCAAGGCGCTGACCGTGATCCCGGTGGCCGCGGCGAACCTGCCCGATGGACGCGTGCTGGTGTGGTCCGCGTATGAGCGCAACAACTTCGGCGGCGACAACGGCCGGACCTATACGGCGCTGTTCAACCCGACGACGGGCGCATCGACCGAGAAGCTGGTCACCAATACGGGCCACGACATGTTCTGTCCGGGCACGGCCAACCTGCCGGACGGCCGCATCCTCGTCAATGGCGGCAGCAGCAGCACCAAGACCAGTATCTACAATCCCTCGACCAACGCCTGGACGGTCGCGGCGGAGATGGTCAAGGGGCGCGGCTACCAGGGCGCGGTGACGCTGCCCGACGGTGGCGTGTTCACGGTCGGCGGCTCGTGGAGCGGCGACATCGGCGACAAGGACGGCGAAACCTGGCACGCCAATACGGGCTGGCGGCTCAACAGTGCCGTCTGGGACGACTACTTCCTGACCGGCGACTCGGCCGGCCTTTATCGATCGGACAACCATGCCTGGCTGTTCGCCGCCGCCAATGGACGCGTTTTCCACGCCGGCCCCAGCAAGCAGATGAACTGGGTGGACACGACCGGCGACGGTTCGGTGACCCCGGTCGGCACGCGCGCGGCCGATGGCGACGCGATGAACGGCAATGCCGTGATGTACGACATTGGCCGCATCCTGACGGTGGGCGGTGCGCCCGACTACGAGAACGCGGCCGCCACCTCAAACGCCCACGTCATTGACATCCGCCCCGCCACGCCCACGGTACGCAAGGTGGCGTCGATGTCGTACGCCCGCGCCTTCCACAACAGCGTGGTGCTGCCCAATGGCCAGGTCGTGGTGGTCGGCGGCCAGGCGTGGCCGGTGACGTTCAGCGACGATGGCGCTGTCATGGTGGCGGAGCTCTGGGACCCTGCCACCGAGAAGTTCTCGCGCCTGGCTGCCATGCAGACGCCGCGCACGTATCACAGCGTGGCGTTGCTGCTGCCCGACGGCCGGGTGCTCAGCGGCGGTGGCGGGCTGTGCGGTGCGTGCACGACCAACCACGCCAACGTCGAGATCCTGACGCCGCCTTACCTGCTCAATGCGGACGGCACTTCGGCCACGCGCCCGTCGATCACGTCGGCGCCCACCGAGGCTTACCTGGGGACGACGATCACGGTCAATGCCACGGCCAGCATGAAGTCGTTCGCGATGGTCCGCATGTCGTCGGTGACCCACTCGGTCAACAACGAACAGCGCCGCGTGCCGCTGACGTTCACCGTGGGCACGTCGGGCGAGTACAAGCTGCAGATCCCCGCCGATCCGGGCGTGGCCGTGCCGGGGTACTACATGCTGTTCGCGATGAACGCGGCCGGCGTGCCCAGCGTTGCGGCCACCATCCGGGTGCGCTGATGCGCCCGGCCATGCTGCTGGCGGCCGTCCTGGCCGTCGGCAGCCCCCTGTCCGGGCTGGCGCAGGGCGCCACGCCCAACTTCGTCGATCTCGGGCGGTCGCTCTACTATGGGCAGATGCCCACCGGCACGCCGGCACGCCTGCGCTGGGAAGAGCGCGCGCTGCCCGCCTCGGCGGCGCGCTGTGCCAACTGCCACGCCGCGGCCAGGGGCGCCGAGCCCTTCGGTCCGCGCCTGACCGCCGATTCGTTGCTCACGCTGGCACCCAGACGCGGCGGGCCGCCATCGGCGTATGACCGCGACAGCTTCTGCCGCGTCGTGAGCGAGGGCGTCGACAACACCGGCGTGATGCTGTCCAAGGCGATGCCCCAGTACCCGTTATCCGAACCAGAGTGCACGGCAATCTGGTCATTCCTGCTGACGCAGTAGCGCCAGGCACGCGCCGGGCCAACACTGCCAACGGAGGCTTTCCATGCCCAATCTTCGACGCAGTTTCCTGGCCCGGCTGGGCGTACTGACCGGGGCGAGCGTCGCCTCCGCGGCCGCCGGGGCCGCCGGGCGCGAGGCCGGCGAAGCAGCGCTGCCGGCGTCGCGCGAGCGAGCCGTCTCCATTGCCGACTTCGACGGATGCGACCCCACCGGCAGGACACCGTCCGACGCGGCATTCGCCAGCGCGGTGCGCACCATGGCGCGCCAGGTGCGCAAGGCACAGTTCGGCGAGAACTCGAACCAGATCGGCGGCAGGCGCATCATCGTGCCGCCAGGCACCTACCGGCTGACCAGACCCGGCGCGTTGTTCGACAGCGCGCTGCTGCAGGGCAGGGCGCAGGGCCTGATGATCGAAGGGGACGGCCCTTCCGGCACCGTCGTCATCATCTACGAACCACGCGGCGACGGTGCGCTGTTCCGCAACCAGGATGCCGCGCTGGTGGTGCGCCTGCGCAACCTGCAGTTCCACGGCAATGCCCCCAACTGCGACCTGATCGAAAGCGTCAGCAGCGGCGGCGCCCAGGACTATGCGTTCGACGACTGCCTGTTCACGGGCCAGTGGCGCTACGGCGTCAACCTGACGGGCGACAACTGCAACAGCGAGTGGAAGTTCTGGCGCTGCGCCTGGGCCGGGCAGTGGAAGGCCTTCCTGTACGTCGGCGACAAACGGACGTCCGACCAGTTCCTGAACTACTGGTTCGACCACTGCAAGTACTGGTGCTCCAGCGCGTGGATAGACATGCATCGCGGCGGCAGCATCAAGCTGACCGACTGCGACGTAAGCGGCTACGAGCCGACCGTGCAGACCCACCTGTTCAACCTGCGCGGCAACAACCACGCCATGGGCGTCTGCTCGTTCAAGGCGGAGGGCCTGCGCGTGGAGCAGAAGTCGCGCCAGGCCGGCGTGATGTTCTGCGAGTGGGAGCAGGGCAATATCGGCTTCAAGGACTGCGACTTCGGCTCGCAGGGCTACCAGCAGTTTGCGGCGGGCACGGTGTCGGCGGTGTTTTCGCCGGGCAACACGGCCGGCGCGCAGGTGGTGTTCGACAACTGCCAGATCATGGGGCGGCACCAGTATGTCTCGGGCCAGGGTCCCACCGCGCAGGGCCGCGCCGTGTACCGCAACTGCGACTTCGTGAATTTCGCGCATCCGGACGAGGGATTGATGTTTTCCGAGTCGGGCAACCAGCTCGGCCGAAGGCGCGTCGTGACGCTAGAGGGCTGCCGGGGCAATAGCGCCGCCGGCGTCTATGCCGACGCCGAAATCGGCTGGAACGTGGCCGCATCGGCGACGGTCAGGACCAAGGTGGTATCGCTGCGCAACGCCTTCGGGCGGCTGCCGGCCCGTGCCGATGGCGCGCCGACAGTGATCCTGCCGCTGAATGCGATCGTCACGCGGGTCATCGTCGATGTGGCCGGCGGCGCCGGCAACTATTCGATCGTGACGGGCGAGTCGTCTCCCACCACGTTGCTGAAGGCCACCCGGCAGGCCGACGAACGCATGCTGTTTCGCTGCAGTACGCGCCAGCGCTGCACGCTGAGCCTGGTTCCCGGCGCCGGCACCGAGCAGCCGGCCAATGCCGAGGCGGTCGCCCTGATCGAGTACATCGGCTAGGCCTAAAGGGCCCGCAAGTTCCCCAACACATCCGAAGATGACCGCAGGGCGCCCCAGGGGGCGCCTTGTCGTTTCACCGCCGCCCGTTGAAAGCACGCACACAGCGGCAAATGAAAAAGGCCGCTTCGGAAGAAGCGGCCTGCAAGGCGGGGCGGTGATTTGCAGGATCAGGCCCGTTTTGCCTGTTCGCTGCCGTAGCGGTTCAGGTAGCGGTACTTGCCGAAGTGGTAGTGCGAACGGTACCAGCGCCCTTCCACCTCGAGGCCGTTGAACAGCACCCCCTTGACCTCGCCGCCGGCCTGTTCGATCACGCGGCGCGCGGCGGTCAGTTCGGCGGCGGTGGTCTTGTCGGCGCGTGCCACCAGGAACACCGCACCGGCTCGCGGCGCCAGGATGCCGGCGTCGGCGGCGGCCAGCACCGGCGGGGTGTCGATCAGCACCAGGTCGTACCGCGACCGCAGTTCCGCGAGCAGGCTATCCATCACGGGGCTCTGCAGCACGTCGGCGGCGAGAGGCGGCTCGGCACCCGTGGCGATGAAATCCAGTCCCGGCACCACGTCGCGCTGGATCACGTCGTCGAGGCGCGCGCTGGTCAGCGCCTCGGTCAGTCCGGGTTTGCGCGTGACGTTGAAGCGTTCGTTCAACGCGCCGCGTCGAAGGTCGCCATCCACCAGGACCACCTTGCGACCGGCTGCCGCCGCGACCACCGCGAAGTTCGCGCTCAGGAACGACTTGCCGGCTTCCGGGGCCGGGCCGGTGAACACCACGACGTTGTTGCGCTGGGCCCCGAGCAGCGCGAACTGCAGCGCGGTACGGAAGCCACGCAGGCTTTCGATGGCCGGATCGTCGGGCTCGCCGATGGCCAGCACATCGCCGCCGCCGCTCTTCACGCGCGACAGCCGGGCCTGCTGGGCGCTCATCGGGATGGTCGCGTACACCGTCATGCCGCATTGCGACTCGATCTCGTCGGCATCGGTCACGCCGCCATCGAACACGCGCCGGATGGCCACCACGATCAGCGCGATCACGATGGCCAGCACACCGGACGTCGCGCCGATCAGCATGCGGTTCGGGCGTACGGGCTTGAGCGGGACGTCGGCGCCGTCGATCAGGCGCGCCGTTCCGACCTTGCTGGCCTTGACCAGCCGCAGCTGCTGCACGTCGTTCAGCAGCGACTGGTAGAGCTCGGTGTTGACTTTCAGGTCCCGCATCAGCCGCAGAACGTTCTGCTCGACGTCCGGCAGCTTCTGGATCTTGCCGGTGACGCCGTTCAGCTGCCCGGTCAGACCGGCGATCTGGTTGTCCAGGATCTCGATGGTCGGGTGATTGGTCGTGAAGCGCGCGATCAGTTCCTGGCGCTTCTGGCGCAGCTCCTGCAGCTTGGTCTGGATCTGTACCGACTGCGAGAGGATCAGCTTCGATTCCTCGCTGAGGTCGATGGTGCCGCGCTGGTTACGCATCGCGTTGTAGCGCGATTCGGCCGTTTCCATCTGCTGCTTGAGCTGTGGGAGCTGGCTTTCCAGGAAGTTGACCGACTTCTCGGCCTCGGCCGCCTTGCGGCGCAGGTTCTGCTCCACGTACTCGTTGCCGATCTCGTTCAGGGTGGACGCGGTGCGCGCCGGCGACGTGCCTTCCAGCGCCACGCCGATCACGCCGCTCTGCTTGCCGCGCTCGCTGATCATGAGCTGGTCCTGCAGGCTGGCGATGGCAATGCCGCGCGGCACGCGACGGACGTAGAACTGCGCGCCGGCACGGCCGTCCAGGCGGCTGATGTCGATCGTCACCGAGCCGCTGCCGGTGGCCACCGTCAGCGGATGGCCGACCTCGCCTTCGGCGGTCTGGTCGCTGCTGGCGAACGCCAGCCGATACTTGCCGTCGCCCAGCGCCGTGACCACCATGCGGCGGTCTTCCATCTGGGGCGGTACGTCCAGGCGCTCGACCACGATCGATTCGCTGCCCCACGCGTAGCCGCCAAAGCCGAACAGGCCGGGGGTGGACAGTTCCCGGTTGTAGCTGGCGATCGCGGCGCCGATCAGCGGCAGGTAGCGGGGCACCGCCTCGACATCGAGCCGCAGCGTGTCCACGGCCTTGCCGACCACCATGCGCGAGCGCAGCAGTTCGATTTCGGCCGAGGCCGCCGGCTTGGCGTCGAACACGGGCGAGATGTTCGCGGCCAGCTTGCTGGCCGAGTTGCCCGGGGTGGTGTCCTCCACCTGGACCACGATGTCGGCGCGGTAGACGGGGCGCGCCAGGAACGCATACAGCAGCCCCGCACAGAGGATGGTCGCGGCGACTGTCACGAATGTCCACCGGTAGCGGACCAGCACGTCGACGTACGACGTCATGTCCATGGGCTTCTCGTTGTCTTCCCATGTATCAGGAGCCGTGTCCCGGAAATTCCGTACGATACTCATCATGCCTCTCCGTGGCGATGGGCCGGCTCTGCCGCATGGATTCGTGCCGACCAGGATTCAACACCCTTCTTGATCAAACCAAGTACGATGACAAACATGTTTTGCGAGCCGCCGAAAGGGTCCGGCACATCGGCCTTCTGCTGTTCGCAGAGGCGATGCGTCTTGCCGCGCGCCTGCGGGTACAGCGTCTCGATCGCGTCGCGCTGCTCCTCGTCCATCACAAGGACCAGGTCGGCGTCGGTGACCAGCGACTGGTCCACGGCGCGCGCGCGATGCTGGCTCAGGTCGTCGCCCTCGATGGCCAGCAGGCGCACCGCGCGAGGGTCCGCGGTGGCACCCACGGGCGGGGCCAGGCCGGCCGACAGCACATTGCAGTGGGGCAACGCCCGGCTCAGCAGTGCCGCCGCCATCGGGCTGCGGCACCGGTTGCCAATGCAGATCACGAGGATCGACCTGACCATGTCGCGTCCGCTGATGACGATCATGGCCGCGCGATGCTGGCCGTGCCCACAACCGGCTGGACCAGGAGCGTCATCACGCGGGCCCAGCGCACGAGGTCACGCGCATCGACGTAGACGACGTCCTTCGGCTCCAGCTCGAAGCTTTCCGCGATGGCCAGGGCCACCGGCGAGGTGCCGTCGAGGTGGTAGACCTTGGGCTTGCCATCGGTGGTCTTGCGGATGACGAAGATCTGCTCGGCGTTGGCCGTCTGCGGGCTGACGCCGCCAGAGTCGCCGAGGGCTTCGTTCAGCGTCATGCGGCCGTTGCGCATCAGCAGCGACGACGGCTTGACCACTTCGCCGGTCACGAAGACCTTGCTGTCCTCGCGCTGCTCCACGCGCACGATGTCCCCGGAGCGCAGCATGATGCGCGACGGATCGATGCCCCTGGCCAGCAGCGCCGGCATGTTGACGTACCAGCTGCGTTCGCCGCGCGTGACCCGCACGCGGCTGTTGTCGCCGGTCAGGTTCAGCACCCCGCCCGCCCGGTTCAGCGCTTCGACGAGCGTCATTGGCGCATCGTCGATGGCAAGCATGCCAGGCGTCTTGACTTCGCCGTCCACGTACACGCGCTGGCTGCGGAAGCCCAGCACGCGCACCGTCATCTGGGGATCGCGCACCACGCGCGACAGGATGCGGGCCATCTCGTCGCGGACTTCGTTGGCGGTCTTGCCGGCGACATGCATGACGCCGGCATAGGGAAACTGGATATCGCCCGAGGGGCTGACAACGTAGCCCGGCATGTTCGAGCCACCGCTCGAAGTCGGAATCTCGAACGCGGCCCCAATGCTGTACGTCTGCGTCGGGAACACCAGTTCGGGGTGGTCCCAGACCACCACCGAGATGATGTCGCCGGCGCCGATGCGGTATGGCGCCGGCGTGCCGAACAGTTCCTCGACGCCGGCATTGGCCGGTTTGGCATGGGCCTGCTGCTCGCGGACCAGTTCCAGTGTGATCGGCGTGACCTCGGGCATCGAATCGGGGCTGACGCCGCCGACCGGACTGGCGCTGAATTTCATACCCGGGGACGCCGCGCAGGCGCCCAGCAGCAATGCGGCACACACCATGGCCAGCGTGGCGGCCAGTGATCGAGGCGATCTGGCGTTGCACCGGCTGACTGTGTGGTAATGGCTAGTCTTCACGGCATCCTCTCCCCAGTCGATTAAACGAGACGCGCATCGCTGTGCATCGCGACTGAATGCATCGTAGGAGTCTGCAAAGTGCACTATCGGTGCGCTCTCGCACATTGGTGCAGAAGCGCGCCCGGCTAACGTTGCGTATCGCACCGAGTGCCCGCTGCGGTGCCGCATATCGTGGCTGCAAGCGGCGGATCGGCATCCGCCATGGGCATTTGGCGTTGCACAACCACGGAGAGACCAATGAGGGGCGTGATCATCAATGCCGACGATTTTGGCTACGACGACGATACCTTCAGGGCCACGGTCGCCTGCTTCGAGGCCGGTCTGCTGACCAGCGCCACGATCCTGGCCGGCCGGCCCGCCACGGCGCAGGCCTGCAGGTACGCCCGGGACAACCAGCACCGCAAGTCCTTCGGGCTGCATTTCAACATCGTGGAAGGCTGGCGCCCGCCCGCGTCGAGTTCACTGTGCCGCAAGGACGGCTCGCTGTTCCCGCCGAAGATCCAGCGCGCGCGGGCCATGGCCGGCCTGATCGACGCGGCCGATATCCGGCGCGAATTCCGGCTGCAGCTGGAGGAACTGCGCGACCAGGGCGTGGATGTGTCGCACGTGGATGGCCATGGCCACATGCACAAGTACCCGGCCATCATGCGCGTGCTGCGCGATGAAATGCTGCGCGCCGGCATCTCGCGGGTGCGGCGGCCCCAGAACTGCTACTTCATGAAGAACCACGTGCGCGGCGCCATGAACGTGTTGCTGCTGCGACACTTTGGCGGCCTGCGCAGCCCGGACTTCTATGTCGGCGCCGATACGCGCCAGCGCGGCTGGGCGCTGCAACTGCCCGCCATCCTGCCGGAGGGAGTCACCGAGATGTCGGTGCATCCGGGCTACACCGAGACGTGGCGCCAGGAAGAGGGCGCGCCGCTGATGGACCCGGGCCCGCTCCACACCGTGCTTAAGGATGCCGGCATCACCCTGATGCGCTACCACGACATCTGAGGTCCCATCCGGGCTTCGTTCCCTTGTCCAGCGACGTCGCCGGCCTCGAACTTCGAGGCCGGCCGTCATTGGGTCACGCGTTGTGGGCCGCGTTGCTGTTCGCCTTGTGCGCGCTGATGGCGGCAATCGTGCGGTCCAGCACGTCCTCGGCGCGCTGCCGTTGCGCCTGAAAATGGATGAGCAGCGCGGCGCGCCGGGCCTCGGCGTGGCCGTCCGGTGTCATCAGCTTGCGCAGCCAGGCGATGGCGTACTCCGCGAAGTCGGCGTCGCGCGGCACCAGCACCCCGTTGCAGTCATCGATCATCGAGCCGATGCAGCCGCGATCGTTGGTGATCACGGGCACGCCGTGGCTGTGCGCCTCCAGCAGGATCAGCGGCGCGGCCTCGTTGTGGTAGGTCGTCGGGAACAGCAGCGCGTCCAGATGGCGGAAGAATGCTTCCTTCTGTGCGCCGTGCACCGGCCCCAGGTAGCGCACGCACGGGGTGCGGGCCAGCTCGGCATCGAACCGGGCGCGGATGTCGGGCGCCACGGGCCCCGCGATACGCGCGCAGACCGGCATGCCGATTTCCTGCGCCAGCCGCACGACCTCGAAGAACGTGAAGATGCCCTTGGCCGCCGTGATATTCGACAGGAAGCCGACACGGATCGCCTCGTCGGCCGCTTCCGGGGGCGGGGCCTCGGCCGACGCCAGCGCGGACGCGGCCGGCAGGTCGATCAGGCTCAGGTTCGACAGCACCTGGACGTTGCCTGGCGGCAGCCCGTAGATGCGGGACAGCTCGGCGCCCATCGTGTCGCACAGAACCAGGTGCCGGGCGCGCGGCGCGCAACGCATGATCAGGCGGGTGTACCAGGTGGCGCGGTTGATGTAGGCAAAGCTGTGGTGATGGAAGTAGATGGCCATGCCCGCCAGGTTTGCCAGCGCCACGAACGGTGCGTCGAGCAACTGCCCGAAGCCGCCGGACAGACCGAGATACAGCGTGTGGGGCCGCTCGTTCACGATCAGGCGGCTAAGGCGCCACAACTGCCGTGCGCGGTTGGCAAGCGCCTTCAGGCCTGCCGCGCGCCCCGAGGCCCGTTTGGCCACGTCGAGCACCTCCACCGGCGCATGTTCGCGAATGCGGTCGAGCATGCGCTGGTTCGATGCCGAAAAGCCGTTGTGCGGCGGCGGCAAGGGCCCCAGGAAGACCACGGGCCGGGCCAGTGCCGCAGGCGGCCGGTCGGACTCGATACGCGGCGTGGGCGCGGCTGGCGTGCCGGCTTCGGCGGGCTGTTTGGCAATCGGCCCGAAAGCGTTGGGCATGGTCATGCTCGTGCATCCTCCAGTATCTTGAGGCAGCCTTCCATGATCGAGCGGCCGGCGCACTCCGGCGAGTATTGCGCGGCCACGTCCAGGCAGCGCCGCATCGTCACGGCGACGTCGGCAAAGCTCCGGGTGGCGCGCAGCAGGGTACGGCTCAGGTCGGCCACGTCGCGCGTGACAAAGGTGTGGCCGGTCAGTCCGTCCTGGACCAGCTCGGGAATGCAGCCGCAACAATCGCTCACCACGATCGGGCAGCCAAAGCTCAGTGCCTCGTTGACGACGAGGCCCCAGGCCTCGGTGTGGCTGGGCAGCACCAGGCAGGTAGCCCGGCAATACTGTTGCGCCAGCTGGTCGATATCCATGGCCCCCAGGAACTGCACCGCATCGGCAATGCCTAGCGATTCGGCAAGCTGCGGCATCTGTTCGGACTCGACGACCGGCCCCGCCAGCACCAGCGTGGCCGCCGGCTGCTGGCGGCGAACGTCGACAAAGGCGCGTAACAGGTCTTCGATGCCCTTGGCGCGGCATACCAGCCCCACGAACAGGAAGCGGGGACGATCCGGCGCTGGCGCGTTGGCCAGCCGCATGCTGGCGGCCGACTCGGCGCTGTAGGTGTGCGGCAGTGCGGCGGCCTGGCAGCGGTAGACAATGCGCGCGGGATCGGCGCCCATGGCGATCACGTACTCGGCGGAACGCTGGCCGTAGACGAAGATGCCGTCGCACTGGCGGAAGAAAAAGCGCTTGAGCTGCCGCTTGAGCGGGTGATCGGCCTGGTCGCGCATGGTCGAATCGCAGAACACGCCGCGGCGCTTGCCCGCCAGCATGCAGGCGGCCAGCATGGCCCAGAACTCCACCCGGTGGTAGCCGGGCATGAGGATCAGCCGGCTGCGCGAGCGGAACACCTCGCGCATCAGCCGCAGCGATACCTTCCACGCCGGAATGGTCTCGTAGGGTGCGTCGAACAGGATCTGGTACGGGTACCGGTGGTAGCTGGTGTCGACACTGCTGTAGGCCGAGCGGCCGTAGCCGGTGGCGGAGATGTGGAAGAAGCGTACGTCCTGCCCCTTGCCGCGCGCGTGCGAAAACGCCTCCGTGAACACGGCGCCCTTGTACTTGGGCCAAAGCATGTTGTGATAGATGTCGATCATCGTCAGTCCCTGGGCTGCGAAATGACCTGGCGGCCGTCTAGTCGGCGTGGAGTGCTTCCACGTCCAGCGGCGCTCCGGCCGAAAGCGATGGCGATGTGTCGCCGGGCGGCGCGTCGTCCAGCCTCGGACGCCGCGGGCGGCACGGACTTCCCATGCAGACCATGCCGGCAGGCATGTCGCGGAACACGGCACTGTGGGCGCCGATCACCGCGCCGCGGCCAATCGTGACGCCCGGCGCGACGAAGCAGTGGCTGGCCACCCAGGCTTCATCGGCGATGCGTATCGGACGGCCGCGTATGGCGAAGTCGCTGCGCCGGTAGTCGTGGTCGCCGGCGCAAAGGTAGGTGTACTGCGATACCACGGCGTGGTTGCCGATCTCGATCTCGGCCAGGCTGTACAGCTCGGCGCCATCGCCAATCCACGCGTAGTCGCCGATCCTGACCTTCCACGGGTAGGTCACCCGTACGCTCGGGCGAATCACCACGTCGCGACCCACATGGGCGCCGAAGCAGCGCAGCAGCCAGCGGCGGAAGCCGTTGGCAAACTGGGGCGAGCGATGGAACAGCAGGCTCTGCACACACCACCAGAGCTGCACGACCAGCGCCGAGCGGCCACGAAACCCGGGCGGCATCCGGAAGGTCGACAGATCCTGAAACATGTTGGGGCTCCCTTCATCCGGCGGACCGGAAACGATGTCCCGATGCTGGCGCTGCAGCGCCGCATCTACAGTACGGAAGCCCACAGAACCGTGGCGCACGCCAGCTCGCTGCACCGTCACGAGTCGCCGACGGAGTCGACCGTGGCGGTGGCGGTGGCGGCGATCGTGTCGGCGGAAAGCAGGCGCAGCAACGTTTCCTCGAACGTGGCAAGCACGGCGTCCCGGTCCAGGTGCGCCTCGGCCCACGCCTTGCCCGCCGCGCCAAGCATGCGGCTGCGCAGCGGGTCGTCGGCAAGGGTGACGATGGCCTCGGCAAGCGCCAGACTGTCGCCCGGTTCCACCACGATGCCGCACTGGATGACGAGCTTGCCCAGTTCGGTCCCCGGCGCGGCGGTGGCCACCACGGGTTTGCCGCTGGCAAGCATCGCCGCGAGCTTGGACGGCAGCACCAGGTCCGCCGCGTCGGCGCGCTGGGGCATCAGGTGGATGTCGGCCGCCGCCAGGAGTGCGGAGAAGTCCGCCCACGGCTGCAGGGGCAGGAAGTGGATGCGCGGCAGGCCCTTGCACCGCGTGCGCAGGTCCTCGACGCCGGCCCCCTCGCCACAGAAGACGAAATGCAGGTTTTCCCGTTCGCGCAGGTGCTCCGCCGCCTCCGCCAGGATTTCGATGCCCTGCTTGGCGCCGATGGTGCCGGAGTAAAGGGCGATCACGGCATCGGCCGGGATGCCGAGCCGCTTGCGGTAGTCGGCGTCGCTGCGGCGTGCAAGGCCCTGCAGGTCCAGCCAGTTCGGCAACATGGTCAGGCGGCTTTCGTCGGCGCCCTTGCGCCTGGCCAGGGCCACCATCGCGTTCGAGACCGACGAGACATGGTCAAAGCGCGTCAGTACAAAGCGTTCCAGGGCCGTGGCCATGCGGCGCAGCCATTTGCCCTTGAGCAGGCCCAGTTCGAACGCGGCATCGACTTCGTAGTCGTGGATGTGAAGCCAGATCCTGGCATTGGTCAGCCGTGCGAACAGCAATGCCGCGGGGCTGCAGAACAACGGCGGCTCGACGATGAAGATCACGTCGGGGCGCCACTTTGCCTGGCGCACCAGCCAGCCGATGCTGGTCAGCGCGAACGACGCCAGGTGCAGCACGCGCTTCAGGCCGCTCGGGCGCGCGGGAACCCAGAGCGGTGCCCGCATGACGTCGACGCCATTGCGCATCTCTCGCTGGTAACGCAGGCCGGCGTAGGCCGGATCGACCTTCCAGGCGGGATAGTAGGGCGGTGCGGTAATGACCCGCACGTCGTAGCCGCGGGCGGCCAGCCATTCCGCCTGCTCGCCGGTGTACTTGCCAATGCCGGTCAGTTCGGGAGCATAGTTGAGGCAATAGAGCAGGATTTTCATCGCTTGTTCTGTCCTGGCGCCGTGCGGCGGACGCGGGGGGCGTGGATGGCACTGCGCCGGGCGCGCCTACCCCCGCTCGGCGAGCCAGCTTCGCAGTCTACGCAGCGCATGCCGTCGGCAATGTTCGAGGCCGCACGCTCTGTGCCCGGCGCTGCGCACCTGTGGGGGAGCGAACAGAGATGTGAGGTGCAAGCGGCTACCCTCCACTGCGACGGGACTTTCCATCGTTGCGGAAGTCCACGCTCCAGCATGTGCCGCACAGGCCATTCGGGGCGGGCGTGCAACGGTTGCTGGCAATGCGGAGGCGTGCGTGACGACAACAAAAGGCGGGCTGCTCGAGAGCGATACGACCATGGGTATATCGCCTCAGGGAAGCGATTCCCGCGATCAGGGCGCGACCGAACGGGCGCGCCAGGCTACCCGGGCGTTGCGCCTGGCCGTCGCAAGCTCGATGGTGTCCAAAGCGTGCAGCATCGGGCTGCAGGTGGTGAGTATCCCGCTGTTTGCCAAGGTGCTGGCCCCCGACGATTTCAGCGCGATGATGGTCTATTTCGGCATCTCGGCATGGCTGTCGCTCGTGGCGATCGGCGTCTGGCCCACGATCACGTCGATCGCCGCCGATGACAAGAAGGGGGGCCTGCTTCCGGGCGTGCTGGCGGTGTCGGTCGGCGGCCTGTCGGCCATCTTCGCATCGGTGGTGGCGCTGGTGCTGATCCTGCGGCCGACGCTGGAGTCCAGCGGCGTTAACCTGTTCTCCGCCAGTCACTACGGTCTGTTCACGGCGGCGCTGATCTGCTACGCCATGCTGACCGTGCTGTCCGTGGGCGAAGCCGTGAACCAGGGGCAGCATCGCCAGCACGTCAACAACCTGATCACGGCGGGGGGCAGCGTGCTGAACGTCGTGTTCATCCTGCTGGTGACGTTCGCGCGTGAACCCGGCCAGGAACATGTGGACGTGACGCTGCTGTTCGTGGCCAGCCAGCTCGGCTTCATCCTGTTGCGCGTGTTCAATATGACGACCGTGCTGATACGCGTCGGACGGCCACACTCGTATCCCGGGAAATCGTTCGCCCGGGAACTGGCCGGCAACACGCGTGCGCTGGTGCAGGCCCAGCTTGCGGTGGCGTTCCTGCAGCAGGGCACCGTGCTGCTCTGCTACGAAATGGGCATGCCGCGCGACGCCGCGCTGTTGGCCCTGCTGTTCCGCGCCATCATGCTGCTGCACAGCTTCGTCTTCATGATCAACCAGCCGCTCTGGCCCATCATCCATCGCAACATGCTGGCGGGCGACTGGCGCTGGGTGTCGCGCACGTACCGCAGGCTGGCCACGTGCTACATCAGCTACGGCCTGCTGGCCATTGCCGTCGCGGCCGTGGCCGGAAGCGCGGCGGTATCGCTGTGGACCGCCCACGAGTACGTAATCTCCAATGGCCTGGCGGCGCTGTGTGCCGTGTACTTTGCCGTGCTGGTGACCTCGGCCGCGAGCACGCCCGTGCTGATGGGCGGCCAGGCATTCGGCAGCCTGGGCAACATCGGCACGATGGAGTTCGTGGCCGCCTCCGTGGGCTGCATCGTGCTCTACGCCTGCCACGCCGTGAACTTTCCGAACATCGTTGCCATCCTGATCGCCGCCAATGCGGTGACCGCGCTCTGGATGACGCCGACGCGGGCCGTGGGCCTGATCCGTCGCGGCCGACTTGCCGGAAGGCACTGATCTGGCGGCGAGCGCAAGGCGCAGAGAGGAGGGCGCCAGGCCAGTCGTAGGCCCGGGTCCCGTGTAGCAGGAGCGGGAGGAGCGGCAGGAGCCGCCCGCCACGGTATTCGGCGCCAGTGCCGTCGCGAATGGCCGGCCGGGAACGGTCGGCCGGTGTGGCCGGTCATGATCCGCCATTCGCAACGAAACACCCCAGAGCCAATGCAGAACGCCCCGTCGTGCCGAATGCCGCGGGGCGTTTTGTTTGTCTGGGTGCAGCGAGGCTGGCGAAGCCACCGGGCAGCGAACCGCCCGGCCGATGTCAGTGAGCAGCGCGGGCCGGCTGTGTTCGTGGCAGTTGCACGCGCTGGCTGCGCGGGACACGACGCTTCCGCCTGCCGCCGACGAACCAGCCGATCGTCATGAACGCCAGCACGGCGCCGCTGCCGTAGGCCACCGCAATCATCAAGGCGCCTCGCAGCGCAAAGATCAGGAACAGGGCGAAATAGATACCGGCGGGCCGGGCCACGGGGCCATCGGCGCGGTACAGGCGGTCGAGCAGGCGCACGCACCACGCCAGGCCGACGGCGTAGGCAATGACACCGAACACGGAGAAGTCGATATAGGCTTCCGCGATCAGCGGCGCCGACAGGTTATCGAATTCGAGCTTGTAGTAGACCATCAGGAACTGGCCGATATCGATGCCGGTGGCATGCGGCTTGGCTTCCCATAGCGTGTGGGGCACGAAGAACAACAGGCTGCCCAGCAGCTGTTCGCCATAGCGCACGCCGTTCATGTTCACCATTTCGAGCACGGTGGAGATATTGGCCCAGGCGTCGTAATGCAGATCGATGAAGTGCTCGAAGTATATCCAGGGGTCGAGCACGTCGGTAGGACGCCAGGACGTCATGTCCGCGTGAGTGAAGACCGACAGCAACGGAAAAAAGACGCCGGTCAGCAACAACAGCGTGGCGGCCTGCCGGCGTGACGTGCGCGAGAACCACGGCACCACCAGCAGCATGAGCCCCAGGTAGACTGGGCCGATGGCGTTGCGTTTCTCGATCAGCGGATTCTGCGCGAAGAACACGCAGACCAGCAGGAACAGGGCCAACAGCAGCCAGAACGGCTGGCGCAGCAGTTTCCAGCCCTTTACGTTCACCAGCATCAGCAAAGCGGGAACGGGCAGGAAGCACAGGAACTTCTGCTGCAGCAGGTACTGCGGCGTAGCCTCGATGATTTCGGACTGCGCCCGCAGGTCGATCGACTGCCAGGAAAGTGCTGCCGCCACGGCGGCCACGCCAGCCAGGACGAAGCCGCGCGGCACGGTCAACCGTGCCGCGTAGCCGTGGTGGGCGGGGTGCGCCTGGCGAGGGCCCGGGCGCGGACGCTGGTACCGGTCGCGCCTGGCGATGTAGCAGCGCGCGCCGACATACACCATGATAAACAGCGTGCACAGCAGGTTGGTGGCCACGGCGGGCGCCTCGGACAGCGTGGCGGTGTTCACCATCTGCCCGTCGAAGTAGGCGCGCTGCACCGCGGGCGCCACGACCAGGAACAGGATCTCGAACAGCAGGACCCCCGAGTCTCCCAGCGACGGCTCGCGCTCGCGCGCGTGGACCATCCAGTGCATGACGACGGTCGCCGCCAGCAACAGGGTGGACAGCAGAAGCATCGGCGAATCGATGTTCGAGATCGCGTGGCAATAGCCCACGATCCCGAACAGCGTCGTCGCCAGCAACATGTCCCAGAGGGACCCGGCCGACAGGCGCATGATGTCCTCCCTACTTGCTATGCGGGGGTTTCCATTACGAGGAATTCCGGCAGCCGTTTGGTCGACAGGGCATCCTGGTACGCGATCCGCAGGCCCGTCTCCAGCGCCATGAGGGGTCGCCAGCCGGTGGCATTGATCAGGCTGCTGTTGAGCCGCTTGCGCGGCGTGCCGTCCGGGCGCGTGGTGTCGAACCGGATGTTCCCCTCGAAGCCGACCACCTTGCCAACCAGCAGTGCCAGGTCGCGGATCGTCACTTCCTCGTCGGTGCCCACGTTGAGGAAGCCTGGTGCGCCCGCATGCTTGCGGTAGACCTGGCTCGACAGCGTCATCACGTGCACGCATGCGCGCGCCAGGTCGTCCGCGTACAGGAATTCGCGCAACGGCGTGCCCGAGCCCCAGATGCTGACTTCCGAAGCACCCGCCAGCTTGGCTTCGTGGAAGCGCCGGAGCAGTGCCGGGATGACGTGGCTGTTTTCGGGGTGGTAGTTGTCGCCCGGGCCGTACAGGTTCGTGGGCATCACGCACCGATAGTCGGAGCCGTACTGGCGGTTATAGCTTTCGCACAGCATTATCCCGGCGATCTTGGCCACCGCATACGGCGCGTTGGTGGGCTCCAGGGGTCCGCTGAGCAGCGCCGATTCCTGGATGGGCTGCGCCGCAAGCTTCGGATAGATGCAGCTCGACCCCAGGAACAGCAGTTGGTTGACGCCGCTGCTCCACGCCTCGTGGATCACATTGGCCGCGATCATCAGGTTCTGCTGGATGAATTCGGCGGGGTACGTATCGTTCGCGTGGATGCCCCCGACGCGGGCGGCCGCCAGGTAGACCTGGGAGATCCGCTCGGTCGCGAAGAAGTGCCGGACCTCCAGCTGGTCGGTCAAATCGAGTTCACTGTGCGTGCGCAAGACAAGTTCCACGTCATCGCGCGTGGAAAGTGCACGGGCAATGGCGGAGCCGACCATGCCCCGGTGGCCTGCGATGAAGATTCTCTGGATATCTTTATTCATGGTGGTCGTATGTCCTGAAGCCTGCCATTTTGACCAGCGCATCGCGGCGGGCGGAAAGAAAGTCCGCCTCGATCATTTCATTGACCAGCTCCGTGAAGCTGATGCGCGGCGTCCAGCCCAGTTTTTCGCGAGCCCGCGTGGCGTCGCCAAGCAGCGTTTCCACCTCCGTGGGCCGGAAGTATCGGGGGTCAACGCGCACGATCACATCGCCCACCTTGCAGCGGGACGACAACTGCCGGCCATCGTGGTGGATCGCCGAAATGATGCCCACCTCGTCCACGCCGCTGCCTTCGAACGTGACCGTGATGCCCAGGCGCTGCGCCGCACATGCCACGAATTCGCGCACGCTGTGCTGTTCGCCGGTAGCAATGACAAAGTCTTCCGCCACGGATTGCTGGAGCATCAGCCATTGCATCTCCACGTAATCGCGGGCATGGCCCCAGTCGCGCAGCGCGGACAGGTTGCCCAGATAAAGCGTGTCCTGCAGCCCCAGCGCAATCCGGGCGATCGCGCGCGTGATCTTGCGCGTGACGAACGTCTCGCCGCGCACCGGGCTTTCGTGGTTGAACAGGATGCCGTTGCAGGCGTACATGTTGTAGGCCTCGCGGTAGTTCACCGTGATCCAGTAGGCGTACAGCTTGGCGGCCGCATACGGGCTGCGCGGATAGAACGGCGTGGTTTCCTTCTGCGGGATCTCCTGCACGAGGCCGTAGAGTTCGGACGTGGACGCCTGGTAGAACCGCGTGTCCTTTTCCAGCCCCAGGATGCGCATCGCCTCGAGCAGCCGCAGCGTGCCGACGCCATCGGTGTTGGCGGTGTATTCGGGCTCTTCGAACGACACCTGGACATGGCTTTGCGCGGCCAGGTTGTAGATCTCGTCGGGCTGGGACTGCTGCACCACGCGCACCAGGCTGGCCGTATCGGTCATGTCGCCGTGATGCAGGATAAGCCGGCGGTTGTCCGCCTGCGGGTCCTGGTAAAGGTGGTCGATGCGATCCGTGTTGAACAGCGAACTGCGCCGCTTGATGCCGTGGACCTCGTAGCCTTTCTCCAGCAGGAATTCCGCCAGGTACGAGCCGTCCTGGCCGGTGATACCAGTGATCAGCGCGCGACGGGTACCGTTGCGTCCACGCGGCAGCTGCGCCGCCTGATTGTCGAGTTTTTCCAGATCGCTTGCGCCCATGACCGTCACATGTTGGTTGCGGATGGGATGGACTCTATGGGCGGCGCAGGGGTGTCACTGTCTGGTATCCCACATAGTCGGCCGGCCCTCCCGCGCGCAGTACGGCCTCAGAGCGGCACTCCCATCAGGACGACGGTGGCGGCCACGCGTCCCGTGCGACGCAGCACAGGGGCCAGCCGATCGCCAAAGCGCGCAAGCAGCCCGGCCTTGCCGTGCCGCCCACGCGCCAGACGGCGCGCCACGCGGACCGGGAGCCGCATTCCGGGCGGAATCGAGGCGTGGCAAAAGGCGATCTTGCGCACGTAGTGGTCAACCTCCCACACCCACGAGGAGCCGTACGGAAAATACGCCACGTCGCCCTGGCAAAGGGTGCGGCTCATGCCATGGCAGTCCGTGACCCGCACACTGCCTTCGAGGATGACGACGACTTCGTCGAACTGATAGTGCCAGTCGAACTTGCTGCGCGTGCAATCCCAGATCGTGGTCCACGCGCCGCCGTCGTGCGTCGCGGAGTGATCGCGGCAGCGGGTGACGGGCGTGCCAGCACGAATCCAGGTGGGCTCTATCGGGCTCGGCTGGTCCGGCATGGCGCTGGTATGGCCGAAGACGCCAGAGTGTGGGAGATGTCGCGGATCGGCTTTGGGGCTGCCGAGCATGGAAGTTCCTCCTGTCACGTTGGGCCGCCGTGGGGGCGAGAGGCAATCGTTGCCGATCACGCCAGGTGGAAATGTGCGAAAACGCACGCATGAAACAGGACCGTCGGCGAAACGCCGCGCCATGCGTGGTCCCAAAACAAAGCGGGCGCCGCGTGATGCCGGCGCCCGACTGTTGAGGTAGCGCGACGGCGTCTTCTAGAGAGGCAGGCCGGTCTCGAAGGAAGCGTCATCGAGGCGCGAAAGCGGCTTGCGTGCGCTGGCCGCGCGTGCGGAATGCGGGTCGCCATTGACCCACTCCAGCGTCGCGCCGCGCTGCAGAGCCGCATAGACCGCCTCGCCCTTGTTGCGCACCTTGAGTCGCTGGTAAAGCGTGCAGGCGTGGCTCTTCACCGTGGCCACGGAGATATTGAGCATGCGGCTGACCGTCTTGATCGGATAGCCGCGCGCCAGCAGCACCAGCACTTCGTACTGGCGCGGCGTGATCTTGAGCATCTCCGCTTCGTCGTAGCTGGGCTCTTCCTCGGCCATCGGCAGGCCGTGGGCGGGCGCGACGGGCGCCGCGGCGATGGGTGTGCCAGGGCGCAGGCTGGTCAGGTCGCGGACTGCCACTGCGGCACGCATGGCACTGGCGCAGGCCGATGGCGAAGCCGCGTCCTGCGGTGTGACTGGCGACAGCGGCAGCGGGGCCGCAGACGCCAGCGACGTGGTGGCCGGCATGGCCGACCGCGAGGCCACGGGCGGTGCCGCGGCGTCACCGGCGAACATCAGTCCCTGCACGCTGGATATGGCCAGCCGGATGGCGGCCTCGATCACGGCCAGCGATGCCGATTTGGGCAGGCAGCCGCAGATGCCGCGTGCGGCGTCGGGCGATGGCACATGCAGCGGAAGGCTGTCGGACAGAACCAGGATGCGCTGTGGCGTCAGCCGTTCCCGGGCCTGTTCCAGCTGTTCCCAGCCGGTGGCCTGGTCGGCAGGCATGCCGAAGACCAACAGGTCGGCGTTTCGGTGCGGGATCTCCAGGCGGTTGATGTCGGCTGGCGCCAGCGCCAGTACATGTCCGGATTCCTGGATGGTTTCGAGCATCTGCAGCAGCCCGAGCCGGAGCAGCGGATGCTCCTCGATCAGCAAGGCGTTCATTCTTCTTGACTCCCCGTTTGTGGGTGAGATGCGGGACGCTTTGCGTGTGGGAACTACACCGCTGCACTGTGCGGACCACCGTGGATGGCACCGCTTGCTTCAGCTGTAACCCCGTGCTTCCGTGTCTGTCGACGCCCGCTTGTTAGAAGGGCTTGTCCGCGCGACCAGAAGTATGACCCGTACCTTAACCCGAAAGAAAATCTCGCTCCTAAATCGAAACTTAAATTCATCTTATGGGCTGGTTGGTACGAATGCAAGCGCACGGGTTGGGGTTGATGTGGAGATGTAATGCACTCCACCTCATAATCCATTGCCTGGATCGTGCATATGGCTGGAGAAGTATTTGCAAAGCCATCCAGCCGGCTCTGCCACAGGGGTTTCACGATTGATACATCATGCCGGCAAGTTGTTTCACGCATGCAACCGATCGGAATGAAAATGGTGTGGTGAATATCAAAAACTCACCCGCTTGGGGGGTGTGGCATTAACGGAAATGGTGTTTGGTGACGCATTGCTGAAACCCCTCGAAAATGTTCCGGATGTCAGTATTTTCCGCTGCGACTTTGGTGGGGATTCCGTCGGACTAGTGCAAAAGGATGAAGGGCGGATCGTGCCTCGGCACGAAAGAAAATCGCGTTGTACCGTTGCGGTCTCCCGGCCTTCAACCTGCCCGGGGTGGCTGCTGCGGCACGTTCCGGAAAGCGTTGCGGGCCGGACCCCATGCCCGTGGGTCCGGCCCGCTTCGCTGTCTTGATGCCGTATCGGTTGCCATGATCGTCCGCGGCATCAACGGTCGGGCACGCGCATGCGCGGACTTATCCGGCGTTGCCGGACATCAGCGTCCCCAGTAGCCGGGGCGCTTGTACCAGCCGTGCGGGCCATGCACCCAGCGGTCCGGCACATAACGCTGGCCGTGGCGCGCCGACTGCCAGTAGCCGCCACGCCACGCATACCCGTTGCTGGCGCGGTCGTAGTGTCCCGGCACCCAGACCTGTCCCGGGCGCGGTGCCGGCCGTACCTCGTGGCGCGGGGCCGGGGGCGGGTTGTCGTAGTACCCGTGGGCCTGCGCGGCAGGGGACAGCAGTCCAAAGACGCCACCCGTGGCAAGGACGGTGGCAGCAAGCAGGATCTGGCGTTTCATGTGGATCTCCTTGAGGCGAGGGCGCCGGAAATATGAGGGAAGCAAGCGGTCGATCGTCAGGCGCGATTCACTTAGTAGCGCCCGCCGCGGTAGTAGTCGTGGTGATAGTGCGGGCCACGCGGCGGCACCACGATGCACGCCGACAGCAGGGCGCTGGTGGTGGTCAGCAGGATGGCCAGGGCAATTGCGCGTTTCATGAGAGGGACTCCGTATCCGGTTCGCGTTGAACACGGGTTCACTCTAGCGGCGCACACTGTGCGAACGCGGTTGCACTTGTAAGCCTGTCTCACATGCGGTCCGGTCCCGGCCAGTTTCCCCGTGCACGCCGATGCCACCCGTAAAGGCTTATAGGGCAAGGGTTTGCAGGAATGTGACGTAGGCGTCCGAAAGATGTCTGACGGGTCAGCAGCAGGTAATGTGGCGTTACATCGGAAATGAGTCCTGCAAAGATTCGGCGATGTCCGCTGCGGTGTCGGCCGCTGCCGTATCCGTTTGCGAGGGCGCCTCGCACGCCTTGGCGGCTCGTGTCATCGCAAGCGACGTCCGCGACGTTCTCCGCAGAAACGGGTACGCTTGGGGCATGCCGGATGCGTTGCCGGTTCCCCGTGGCGGTGCGTGCGCCGCGCCATCGGGGGTGGCGGCGCGATGTCGAACGCCCCACGATGCGTCATCGCACCCGCCGAATATCCCAAAGTACGTGCCGGAGCGATGGCACGAAGCTTGCGCCAGTCTGTTTGCCGTATTCCCGGAGGGAGGACGTCATGCCGGTCATGTTCATCGTGCTGGTTCTGCAGGCACTTGAAGGGCTGAGCCCGCTTACCGTGCCCCAGTTCGCACGGGCAAGGTTCGACGATGGCCCGGCCGATGCCGTAGCGGTCATCGAGCGCACGCAGTCGCCCTAACCGCGCCGGCGCGCAGGTTCTCCGGGAAACACCATTCACACCAGACCGGAGCAACCGACATGAATCGCCAGGACGTGACCGACCTCATCATCGAAGCCAAGGTAACGCGCGGTATCTCGTGGGCCCAGGTGGCCGACCGCGTGGGCAAAAGCAAGGAATGGACGACCGCCGCCTGCCTGGGCCAGATGACCTTCGACGAGGCCGGCGCACGCGCCGTGATGGAGATCTTCGACCTGCCCGCCGAGGCGGAGCCGTGGCTGCGAACCGTTCCCTATAAAGGATCTCTGCCGACGCAGGTACCCACTGACCCGCTGATCTACCGGTTCTATGAATTGATCAGCGTGTACGGCACCACGTTCAAGGCGTTGATCAACGAGGAATTCGGCGACGGCATCATGAGCGCCATCGATTTCCGGATGGACCTGCAGCGCGAGGCCGATCCCAACGGAGACCGCGTGCGGATCGAGATGTCCGGGAAGTTCCTGCCTTACAAGACCTACTGAAGCCTGGCGGGGGGCGGCCGCCTTGCGCGGCCTTGCCCCATTGCCGGCGCAAGGCCAGCCCCGATTCAGCCGAAGTATTCCTGGTAGTAGCGCGCACACGTGCCCGTCGGGCGGAACGTGTAGGGCAGTTCGGCCATGGCGGCCGCTTCCAGCGAACCAAACGGGATGTCGAGATCGGCCTCGGTGCGATCGGCCACGTCGTCAGGGCGGGAGATGTGTTGCGGATTCACGATAACGCTCACTCAGTCGGGGGCGGCTTGTGGGCCGCCGCGTTGCACGGGATTGGTGGTCGGGCGGAATTTGTCGCCCCGCAGCAATCGTACGGAACCATCGCGCCGAGATCATCGGGCGGACGCTGAAAAGACTGTTCCAGTTACAGGATCAATCGCCGGCGCCTATCGCCGTGATAGCGGCGTATGCGCAACAAACCGCGCAGCCGGCCGACGCAACCCGGACAGAGAAAATCCCCCGCCGCCCGCACGCCCGGGGTCTATAGTGGCTGTGGAACGCGCGCCGCAAGCGATTCGTAAGCGGTCATTCACTTTCACGCCATCTGATGCGGGAGCCCGCCATGAGCCTGCCGCCCTGCTTTGCCGACCGCCGCGAGGCGGGCCAGTATCTGGGCCGCCGCCTGGTCGAACTTGGCTATGCGCGTCGTGCCGACGGAGATCCGCCGCTGGTGCTGGCCTTGCCGCGTGGCGGTGTACCTGTCGCCCACGAGGTGGCGCTGGCTGTGGAGGGCAAGCTGGACATCCTGCTGGTCCGCAAGATCGGCGCACCGGGCTACCCCGAACTGGCGCTCGGTGCCGTGGTGGAGGGGGATGACAGCGGCCACGGCCCGCATACGGTCATCAACGACGACCCCTGGGTGCAGCGGGCGGTGGAATCGGGTGCCTTCGATGCAGAACGCGGACGGCAGCTTGGCGAGATCTGCCGCCGCCAGCAGCGTTATCGGCAGGGGCGCCCTGTGGTGGCAATGGCAGGCCGATGCGTGATCGTGGTCGATGATGGCGTGGCGACGGGCGCGACGATGCGTGCCGCGCTCGATGCCGCGCGCATGGCGCGGGCGGCGCGTATCGTGGCCGCCGTGCCGGTGGGCTCCGCGCAGGGGCTCGACACGCTGCGCGAAGTCGCCGACGAAGTCGTCTGCCTCAACACGCCCGCCAGCTTCGGCGCGGTCGGTGCGTTCTATCTTGATTTCACCCAGACGTCGGACGACGAGGCCATGACGCTGCTGCGCGAGGCCCGGTGCGCGTCCACGCTGCCGCACCCGGCGGCACGGCCCCGTGGCGATCTGCCGCTCAGGGACGGCCCGTTTGCCCGCTGAGGCGCACTTTCAGGTGAGGCACCAGGCCGCCCGCATGCAGCAGGGCGCGCAGGAAGTCGGGCACCGGTTCGCATGCCACGCGGGAGCCGTCCTCCAGCCGCACTTGCGCGCCGTCGAGATCGAATGTGACGCGCGTGGCATCGATCAGCGTATCGGCCTGCTGGCAGACCAGCACGGGCAGGCCGATGTTGATCGCATTCCGGTAGAACAGGCCCGCGAACGACCGGGCCAGTACGGCGGCCACGCCCAGATGCCTGAGCGCCTGCGCGGCCTGCTCGCGCGACGATCCCATCCCGAAATTGGTGCCCGCCACCACGATGTCGCCCGGCCGGACATGCGTGGGAAAGTCCGCGCGCAGGTTCTCCAGGCAATGGCGCGCCAGTTCGTCGAGGCCGGACTTCATGTACGGACCCGGCGCCATGGCGTCGGTATCCACATCGTCGCCAAAGCGCCAGATGCGTCCTGCGGGCGGATGGGAGAAATCGGGTGCAACGGTCATGCCAGCAGCGTCCGAGGGTCGGTGATCCTGCCCGTGACGGCGGTGGCCGCCACGGTCATCGGCGATGCCAGCCAGACCGCGCTGCCGGCGTCGCCCATGCGGCCCGCGAAATTGCGTGCGGTCGAGGCTATCGCCCGGCTGCCGGCCGGAAAGCGGCTGGCGCCGTAGCCGGCGCAGGCGTTACAGGCGTTCGGCAGCAGTTCGGCGCCGGCATCGAGCAGCACGCCGAGCGTGCCTTCGTGCAGGGCCAGTTGCTGGTCGCGCGCCGACGCCGGCGCCACGCGCAGCGACATGCCGGCAGCCACCTTGCGCCCGCGCAGCACGCTTGCCGCCATGCGCAGGTCTTCGAGCTTGGCGCCGGTACACGCGCCGATATAGGCGATGTCGATCGCCTGACCGGCAGCCTGCGTCACGGGCGCGCCATTGGCCGGGCTGTGCGGCGCGGCCACATACGGCACGAGCGTCGTGGCGTCGAAGCGATGCGTCAGCAGCACCGGCGCATCGGCATCGCTGCGCCACTGGCGCGGGTCGATGGCCGCCAGCGTTGCCGTGGCCACTCCGGCCTGCGCCAGCCACGCCATGGTCGTGGCATCGGGCGCGATCAGTCCCGTCTGCGCACCCAGTTCGGTACACATGTTGGTGAGCGTCATGCGCTCCTGCATCGGCATGGCGGCAATCGCCGTGCCGGTGAATTCGATGGCCTCGTAGCGGCCGCCTGCCAGGCCCAGCGTGGCGCACAGGAACAGCATGATGTCCTTGGCGCAGACGCCCTCGGCCAGCTTGCCGTGCCAGTCCAGGCGGATGGTCTGCGGCACGCGCAGCCAGATTTCGCCCGTGGCCAGTACGCCGGCCATTTCCGTGGCGCCCACGCCGAACATGTACGCGCCAAAGGCGCCGCCGGTGGGGCTGTGGCTGTCGCCACCGACGATGAAGCGGCCCGGCAGCACGAAGCCCCGCTCGGGCAGCACCAGATGGCAAATGCCCTGGTTGTCGATCAGATGGGGGATGCCGGCCTCGCGCACCCAGTCGCGCGTGAAGCGCACGATGGCTTCGGCATCGGGGTCCGCAGCAGGTACATAGTGGTCGGTGACCACGACATAGCGCGATGGGTCCCACACCCGGGCGCCCAGTTCCCGCAACAGCGGCGCCACGCGGCGCGGCCCGCTGGAGTCGTGCGACATCGCCAGGTCGACCTTGCACATCACGATGCTGCCCGGTGTGACATGGGCCGTGCCGGCCGCGCGCGCAACCAGTTTTTGCGCGAGCGTCGCCGGCAGCTGCAGGGGGTCGACGGCGTTGCCGCTGGACAGGGTCATTCCGGCTGGGCTCCGGAGTACTTCACCACCGTGGCCCAGCGTTTGACGTCCTGCTTCACGAAATTGGCGAATTCGGCGGGCGGCATGGCGCTGGGCTGGGCACCGTCGTTTTCCAGACGCTTGCGCACGGCTGGCTGTTCCAGGCCATGGCGTGCTGCCTGATAGATCGTCTGTGTGATCTCGGGCGGCAGGTTGGCCGGACCGAACAGGCCGAACCAGGCGCTCGACTCGAAGCCCTTCACGGTCGCGCCGATTGGCTGCACACCGGGAAACTGCGGTAGCGGCGTGGGGCTGGTCACGCCCAGCACCTTGAGCTTGCCGGCCTTGACATGCTGCGCCACGTTGATGGTGCTGGCGAACATCAGGTCCACCTGGCCGGCCAGCAGGTCGGTGATGGCGGGGGTGGTGCCCTTGTACGGAATATTGACGATGTACGTGCCCGTCATCATCTTGAACATGTCGCCGGCCAGATGCACCGACGAGCCCACCGACCCGATGCCGAAATTGAGCTTGCCGGGTTCGGCGCGTGCCAGCCTGATCAGTTCGGGAATGTTGTTGGCGGGCAGCTTCGGCGTGGCGACCAGCACGCTCGGCACATTGGCCACCAGCGTGATCGGCGTGAAGTCCGCGATCGGATCGAACGGCAGCTTCTTGTACAGCGACGCGTTGATCGTATGGCTGGTGAAACTCATGAGCAGCGTGGTGCCGTCGGCCGGGCTCTTGGCCACCATGTCGGCGGCGATGTTGCCGCCGGCGCCGGGACGGTTCTCGACCACCACGGGCTGGTCAAGCGTCTGCGAGAGTTCCTGCGCGATGGTGCGGGCCAGCGTGTCGGTGGTGCCGCCGGCGGGAGCCCCCACCAGAATGCGGATCGGCTTGCCGCCGGCAATGGCCGCATGGGCGGCCGGCACTGCCAGCAATGATGCCAGGGCCAGCAGCGCAAGCGCGCGGCGGCGGCCTGGTCGGGTGGGGGTGCGGGCCGGATGATGCGCGCCCGGGCGAATGACTGGCATGACAAAGGCTCCTCGCAGTGTGATCTGGAGTGCGCAGTATGGCCCGAAATGTCTGGCCCGGAAAAGGCTTTGGGGCGCGGGGATATCCCTGCGCCGCGATCAGTCGCGCAGGCCGGTGCGGGTTTCGTTTTCCACCCACACGTTCGCGCTGTCGCCGCCGCCCATGGGGGACAGTTCCATCCGGTACTCATAGCGGTCGGGACGATACTGGCCCATCAGCAGCTGCACCGGGCGCCCGGCCTTGTCCAGCACCACACGGCGTACCGCCAGCAGCGCACCGCCCACGGGGACGTCGAGCAGCGGCGCCACGACGACATCGGCCAGGCGCGCGGTCAGCACTTGCGACGCGCGGCCCAGCTCGACACCGGCGGCTTCCAGCAGGCGCAGCATCGGCGTGGACTCGAGGTCCTTGCGCGCCAGCGGGCGGCCCAGGTCGGCAGGCAGGTACGTGGTGATGTGCGACAGCGGCCGGCTCTTGTAGTGGCGCACGCGCACGATCTTGATGACGGGGTCGCCCACCTGGATCTGCAGTGCCTCGGCCACTTCCGGCGTGGCATGCACTTCGTCGATCGAGATGACCTTGACCGCCGTCTTCTCGCCCATGTCGATGATGGTGCCGAGCAGGCTGGTGACACGTTCCTCGGCGGCCTGCGGCTTGACCGGGTGCGGGTTCACGAAGGTGCCCAGACCGCGGTGCCGGCGGACCAGGCCTTCCTGCACCAGGCGGTCGAACACGCGACGCATCGTCACGCGAGACGCATGGAACTGTTTGGCTAGGTCGATCTCGCCAGGCAGCGGACCCTGGCCGAAACGGCCTTCCACGATCTGCTGGCGGAGCACCACGTAAATCTGGTGATACAGGGGGACGACGGCTTCACTCATGGTTTGCCCTGGCGAATGCGCTAACAAGTGTTGACGCGACTAATGTACTGTAAATCAGACATAGAGCCTAGCATGAAACACCGCTGCGGCGTCCCGGCTACTGTGTTACGACACATTTAAAGGCGGCGGCCGTCGCAGCATCCAGGTTCCGCAAGAAACGTTGCCTGATCCATGCGATTCCCGTCGCGTGCAGGTTGCCTGTGCGGGCAACCCGCGGGCCCCCTGTCCATGTGCCGCCGCATGGATGACCTCTGGATAACCCCTGAATGACCGCGGCGGCCCGAGAGCGGCGTACAGATCATCGCCGGCCGCCTGTTTCATGGCCGTTACGCCGCGTGGCCATGTGGGTTGGCGGGAAGGTGCGCGCTAACTCCTTGAATGAAGGCGGGTTTTCGGCGGGGTGTTGGATGCTGGCCGACTACCGGCCGGAACCGGTGTCACAGCCCTGTGACATGTCTACTGCCAAGCACAGGCCGGCGCGGGCCGATAGGCGCGAATCCATCCCGAAAGTTCCTTCAAGCGCGTCCGGGAGCCGTTGTATTTCAACAGAATTCTGCGATGTGCTTGCGGGCTGGCACTGAATATGCGCAAGGGGAGGCTGGTCTGGTCACCGTGCCGGACCTGAACCTCCAGCCGATGTTCTCGAGAGCGCCGGCCGGAGGCTGAGCCGCAGTACAAACTTCCTGGGAGCTTCGTATGAAAAAGACTTTACTTGCGTCGGCGATTACCCTGGTTTTTGCAGGCACGGCCTGGGCGAATCCGACGAACAACAACACCACCGGAGGCGGCAACGATCAGACGGCCACGGCGACTTCCACGCAGTCCGGACCGGGAAACCACGCCAACGAGAATTCCACTGCGACTCAGGACAACTCCGACCGTAGCACCACCACCAGCACCGATACACGGACGGCAACGCTGACGTCGAACCGGACGTCCACCCGGACGTCGACCGCCACGAACTCGCGCAACCGTACCGACCAGGACATGTCCGGCTACGGTAACGCGGCTGCCGCCAACGGCAGCTCCGCAACCGCCAACTTCACCAACTCGTTCAACAGCAGCCGGGCCCTGGCTGTCAGCAGGCTGAGCGGCACGGTGTCAGGCAATGCCATCTCGAACATCGGCAACTACGCCACGAACAGCGGTGGCGCCAACGGCGCGACGGGCGGCGCAGGCGGAAATGGTACGGGCGGCACGGGCAACGGTGGCACGGGCGGTAATGGCGGCAATGGCGGCGCCAGCGGCAATGGCGGCGCTGGCGGCAGCGGCGGTTCGGCCACCAACGGCAGCGCCACGGCGGGTGCCGCAAGCAATGGCAGCTCGACGGCTGGCACCGGCGGCGCCGGCGGCGCGGCGTCCGGCCTTGGCGGCGCCGGCAGCGGCGGCCGCGGCTATGGCGGCGATGCCCTGTCGGCCAGCCTCAGTGCTGGCGGCCGTGGCGGTTCTGCCCTGGGCGCGGGCGGCAGCGCAGGCTCCGGGTCGCGTGGCGGCGCGGGCGGCGACGGTGGCTCGGCTCGTGGCAGCGGCGGCTCCGGCCTGGGTGGCGGTCTGGGCGCAGGCCTGGGCGGCGGCCTGGGTGCTGGTGGCAGCAGCGGCTCATCGAACCAGTCGAATGACCGTGGCGCAGGCAATGCGGGCACCGGTACGGCAACGGCCGGCGCTGGCGGCCTGGGTTCCGGCACCGGTACGGGCACGGGCACTGGCACTGGCACTGGCACGGGTGCAACCGGCACGGGCACGGGCGGTGCAGGCGCGGCAGGCGGCGCCGCAGCGGCGACGGCAAGCGCCGGTGCGGGCACTGGCACGGGCGGCGCTGGCGGTACTGGAACCGCCACGGCAGGCGCCTCCACGGGCGGTGCTGGCTCGGGTACCGGCGGCAACGGCGGTGCGCAAACCAGCCTGGCCGGCAACGGCGGCGCCGGCGGTACTTCCACCAACGGTGGTGCATCGACCTCGGCCTCGAACGGCAGCGCCACGGCCGGCAACGGCGCCGTGGGCGCCACCTCGGGCGCTGGCGGTGTGGGTGGTGCTGGCGGTGTTGGCCAGGGCGGCACGGGCGGTACCGGCAATGGTGCGGTCGGTGGCGCTGGCGGCTCTGGCGGCACCAACTACGTCGATGCCGGTACCTTCAACATGTCCAACGCCATGACCAGTGTCGGTCAATCGGCCGCGGGCATCATGATCGCCAACCAGAACAGCGGCATGGCATCGCTGGTGCAACAAAGCGTCAATGTGCAGGCCAACATGCAAGTTGGGAAGTAAGCCGTCCTGACGCGTGGTCTGTGCCGCTCCGCACGGAGCGGCACGGCCCGCCAGGATCGAATGACAGGACAGCGCGGCGCGCGGTTGCGTTTGCGCTGTCATGTCGAAAGCCTGCAGGTCCGAAGTCATGGCCCGGATGGGGGCCATGTCCACGGAGCACGAGGGGAGACGCACCATGCGATCGCATCGCCCAGCTGTCGTGGCACTCTCGACAGCCTTACTGGCCTGGCCGTTCATGCAGGCCAATGCAGGGCCGCCCAGCGCCGAGGCTTCCGCCACGGCCGTAGCGGTCGCAAGCCGTGACACGGGCGCGGCCACAGGTCCGAAACTGAACATATTTGGCACGGCCGCAGCGGCCGTGGCGACCGAGAAACTCGACGATGTGCGCGGTGGCGCCGAAGTGGTGGTCAACGACATGCGCCTGCATGGCACGGTTGGCGACAACGCGGCCATCAACACATTCTCCGGCAGCAATATCGTGTCGGAAGGATCGTTCTCGAACGCTTCGGGCTTGCCCACCGTGATCCAGAACACGGGCAACAACGTACTGATCCAGAACGCGACCATTCTTAACGTCCAGTTCAAATGATCATGCGCCGCCTGCTGTGTAAGACCGCTTGCGCGATGGCGGTGCTGGGCGGCGTTGCGGCCGCCCACGCCGACACGATCCGCGTGCCGGGCGACCAGGGCAACTCGTACTACGTGCCGGTGACCAGCCTGCGCGAGGCGCGTTTCCGGACCACGATCCGCCAGCAGTACGACTTCAGCTGCGGCTCGGCGGCAGTGGCCACGCTATTGACGTACCAGTACAACGTCCCGACGTCGGAGCAGACGGTCTTCGCCAACATGTACGTCAACGGCGACCAGGCGAAGATCCGCGCCGAGGGCTTTTCGCTGCTCGACATGAAGCGGTTCCTGGAGTCGCGCGGCTTCCAGGCCGACGGCTACGAAATGCCGCTGTCGAAACTGGAGGAGGCGCAGATTCCGGCGATCGTGCTGATCGTCGAGAACGGCTATCACCACTTCGTCGTCGTGAAGGGCGTCAAGGGCGACCGTGTCCTGATTGGCGATCCGGCGCGCGGCACGCGTGCGCTGGAGCGCGCGCACTTCGAACAGATCTGGGACAGCAGCCTGCTGTTCGTGATCCACAACCGCACCGAACAGGCGCGATTCAACATGGCCGCGGACTGGCGTGTCGCGCCGAGCGGCCCTTACTGGATGGGAGTACCCCGAGACAACCTGTTCTTCACCGTCATGCCCAAGCATGGCGCCTCTGATTTTTGAGTTGAGGAACATCATGGCCCAGACAAGCAATTCCAACGCGCCCAGACGCACAGCCGGTCAAGCCACCGCTGCCGTGCTGCTGGGCGCGGGCCTGGCCTGCGCTGGCAATGCGCAGGCCGGCGCCGGCGCGCTGGCCACGGAACGCACCGACGTCGCGGAAAGCGCCGCCGTGGCGATTCCGACCGCGATCGACATGGTCGCGCTGCCGGCCGCCACCGAACTGGCGGCACTGGCGCCACTGGCTGAACCCGCGGCCGATCCGCCTTCCGTGGTGGCCCGATTGCCAGGCGTGCCGACTGTTCCGGACCATGTCGCCGCCAGGGCAGCATCCATTTCCGAACCCGTTTCAGAACCTGTAGTCGTCGCAGCGGTCGCCGAAGCGCCTGCGCGAGTGGTTCCGGTCGACAAGGCCAGCGTGGCCCGGCATCACCCCCCTGAGGATCCGCTCGCGGTGGCCATGACACTGGCCGGGCGGGATCCCGGTGCGCCGGTGGCCGATGCGCGCAAGCAGATGGCCAAGTGGAAGCCGGTCGCGCAGGCGCGGCTTGAGGAATCCCGTGGTGGCTTCGATGCCGGGGGCCTGCAGGTGGGCTTCGGCATCGACCGCGCAGTGTTCGTCAACGGCGCGCTGGCGGTATCCACCAGCATCACCATTCCCGATATCAGCAGCATCACCGCCGCGCAGGCCAGCCAGCTGGCCCAGGCGCTGGGGCAGGTGACCGTGGCGGTGACAGCGGCCAACAGCGCGGCCAACGCCGCCGTGGCCGCCGCCGGACGAGCCGGACAGCCCGCCGTGGCCGCCGCCCAGGGCGCCGCAGCCAACGCGCAGGGTGCGGCGGGCACGGCCAGCAGCACGGCCAGCGCCGCGGCCACCGGCGCCTCGAGCATGGCGGCTGGGGCGGCGGGCGTGGCGCAGCAGGCCGTGGCCAATGCAACGGGCACGGTCGTGACCAACGGGTTGCTGACGGTGATCCAGAACGGCGCCGGCAATACGGCCAACCTCGGTGCGGTATCGAACATGCCCGGTACTGTGATCCAGAATAATCTCAACAACCAGAATATCCAAAGCCTGATGACGCTCAACGCAAGCGTGAATACCCTGGCCGCATTCCGTACACAAATGGCCAACACCGCGTTGAACAGCGTTCTTCAAAGGTCAGCCGCAATGAGGTAGTCGCGTGTAGTCATGAACAGGCGCGGGCCCCGCAGTATGCCCGCGGCCCCGGGGGAGGAAGACGTCATGAAGAAGCGTTCACTGCAGGGCATCGGCTATGCCGGATGCTCGATGCTGCTGTTGGGTGGCATGGCCCAGGCCCAGACGCCGCCCGATGCGGGGCCGCCGGCCGCCGCCAGGCTCGAATTGCTGCAAAAGGAACTGGCGGCCCAGGCGAGACAGCTCGAGGAAATGAAGCGGGCGCTGGCCGAACAGCAGGCCACGATCCGCGAACTGCGCCGCACCGTCGACAGCGAGACGCTGCAGCGCAAGCGCGGCGGGCAGGGGACTGCCGTGACGGGTGGCAACATGGCGACCAACGCCGCCGCCGCGGGCGCGGCAGCCAGCGCCACGCAGATCAACAACACGGCACAGCAAGGCGTGCAGGCCCAGCAGGCCCCCGAAGCCGCGCCGCCAGACGCGCCGCCGCAGGGCCAGGCCGCGCAGCCCGGCGAATCGGCCGCGGGGGTCGAGGAGCCCGTAGGCAAGCCGCCGGAGCGCGACACGCGTCCGCCGGAGATCGCGCCGATCTTCGATCAGCCTGGCGTGCTGACGCCCGCCGGCAAGATCATCGTCGAACCCAGCCTCCAGTACGGCTATTCGTCCAGCGACCGCGTGGCGCTGGTTGGCTACACGGTGATCCCCGCCATCCTGATCGGGCTGGTCGACGTGCGCCAGGTCAAGACGTCCACGTACGTCGGCGCGCTGGCCTTCCGCTACGGCATCACGAAGCGGCTTGAAATCGAAGCCAAGATTCCGTACGTGCATGCGAGCAGCGACACCGTCAGCCGCGAGGTGTTCACCGGCACCGCCGTGGACAACGTGTTCAATTCCAGCGGCAGCGGGCTGGGCGACGTGGAAGCGACGCTGCGCTACCAGCTCAACTACGGCAACGAGAAGATGCCGTTCTTCATCGGCTGGCTGCGCTACAAGTCGAACACGGGCCGCGATCCGTTCGAGGTGGTGACCGACTGCGTGACCCGCTGCGTGAGCAACACCACGGGTACCGGGCTGCCGCTGGGCATGCCGACCGGCACGGGCTTCCAGGCGATCCAGCCCGGCGTGACGTGGCTGCTGCCGACCGACCCCGCGGTGTTCTTCGGCACCTTCAGCTACCTGCACAACTTTGCGCGCGACAACGTCAGCCGCACGGTGCTCAATGGCCAGACCGAGAACCTGGGCAAGATCGCGCCGGGGGACATCTTCCAGTTCAACTTCGGCATGGGCCTGTCGCTCAACGAGCATGCGTCGTTCTCGATCGGCTACGACCAGAGCATCATCTGGCCGACCAAGCAGAACGGCCAGACCGTGCCGGGGTCGGTGCGCATTACGCAGGGCACGCTGCTGGTGGGCTACTCGTACCGTTTCAACAACCGCTACACGCTGAACCTTTCGGTGGGTGCGGGGCTGACGCGCGACACCCCCGATCTCACGGTGACGGTGCGCCTGCCGATCACATTCTGAACGCATGATGCGGCGCGAGGTGACGCCCGGAATTCTTCCGGCGCGCCTCGTGCGGAAGTCAGCCGTTCGGTACCTTGCACAGTCCTTTCGGAGAGAGTAGAACGAAACGAAACCGTCCCAGACGGATGACCCGGACACCGGGGCGGCCTGACAGAGGAGGCAAGTCATGCGCAAACGGATCTTCTGGTTGTTGCCCGACCTGGCAAGCGCCCGCCGTACCATGGACGACCTGCTGCTGGCCCGTATCGAGAACAGTCACATCCACTTCGTCGGCCGCGATGGCGCGGACATGACCGGCCTGCACGAAGCGAACCTGTTCCAGACCTCGGACATCGTGCACGCGGCGGAAATGGGCCTGATGGTGGGCGGTGGCGTCGGTATCGTCGCCGGGGTCGTGGTGGCGATGTTCCCGATCGTCAGCGATACGCCGCAATGGGGCCTGGTCGGTGTGCTCGCCGTGCTGGGCGCGGTGTTCGGTGCCTGGGCCGCCAGCATGATCGGCAGTTCGGCGCCCAACAGCCGGCTGCGGGGCTTCGAGAAAGACATCGAGGCTGGCAGGCTGCTGCTGATGGTTGACGTGCCGCGCGGCCGCGTGGAAGAAATCGAGGCGCTGCTGCAGAGGGCCCATCCGGAAGCCCGTTTCGCGGGGCTCGATCCCGCGGTGCCAGCCTTCCCCTGATCCGTACGCCGGCAGCCCCGGGCGCGCCGTGTCCGGGCTGCCGTTCCGATCGTCTTCGCGCGCCCCACGTGGCGCGCCCTGGCGCATGTTCCCCCATGCGCCACGCTGCGGCCACACCGGACCGCCACCGGACCAACGGGCCCTGGTGTGATGCCGCAGCAACAGTTCCCCGCCCTCGATTGTTCCAGCGTTTGAACAATTACCTCTGATGAGGTACTTTGCGCCATGCCGCCGTGTGGTGCATCGTGACGATGCGTACTGCCGCGCGGCGGGCAGCGGCACAAAACAATTCAAGCCAGCAGCTTCAGGAGGGGTCAACAATGAGGAACGCGCGATACATCGCGTGCGGCATGCTTGCCGTCACGCTCGGGTTTGTCACGTCCATGGCGGCGCATGCGGAACCCGGCATCAGCAAGTCAACCATCCGGATCGGCCAGTCGGCCGGTGTCAGCGGGCCCGTGGCCGGATCGGTCAAGGAACAGATCGCGGGTGCCCAGGTGTACCTGAACCACGTGAACGCCAATGGCGGCGTGGCCGGCCGGCGCATCGAACTGCTGACCTACGACGATGGCTTCGACGCCAGGCGCACGCCCGACAACGTACGCAAGCTGATCGGCGAGGACAAGGTGTTCGCGCTGTTCATGGTGCGCGGCACGCCGCAGAACGAGAGCATCCTGCCCATCATCGGAGCCGAGAAGGTGCCGCTGATCGCGCCGCTGACGGGTGCCATCACGCTGCACCGGCCAGTGAACCGCTACGTGTTCAACGTCCGCGCCAAATACCAGGACGAAGTGGCCCGCGCCATCAACCACCTGGCAACGTCCGGCATGAGCCGCATCGCCATTTTCTACGCCAACGACGGCTTCGGGCAGGACGTCTTCGAAGGCTTCAACACGGCGTTGCAGGCGCGCGGCGTGCAGCCGGCGGGCGCGGCGTCGTTCAACCGTCCCATGGGCGACATCAGCCAGGGCGTGGCCAGCGTCAACAAGGCCAACCCGCAGGCGGTGATGGTGATCGGCTCCGGCTCGGAGGCCGCGCGGATCATCCGCGAAATGAAGAAGGCCGGCAGCGAGGCGCAGTTCGTCACGCTGTCCAACAACGCGGCGGATTCGTTCATCAAGGAGCTGGGCGACGATGGCAAGGGCCTGATCATCACCCAGGTGGTGCCGGGCATGAATTCGAGCCAGATGAGCATTGCCAGCGAGTATCGCGGCCTGGCCAAGGCCCAGAAGCTGGAGCCCAGCAACGCGGGCATGGAGGGCTTCATGTCGGCCAAGGTGCTGGTGGAAGGGCTGCGCCGTGCCGGCCCCGAGCCCACGCGCGAAAAGCTGGTGGCCGCGCTGGAGGGCCTGCGCGATTACGACCTGGGCGGCATCCTGATCAGCTACAGCCCCACGCGTCACACCGGGTCGTCTTTCGTGGAAATGTCGATCGTTTCGTCGACCGGCAAGCTGATCCGCTGACCGGCGGCTCGCCCGCCCCCGCCCGCCCCGCGGGCCGCCAACGCGGCTCGAGGGCTGCGGTATAGTTGCCGCCATGGCGACTTCCAACGCAGCTCATCCTTTTTCGCTGGCCGGACGCGTGGCCCTGGTCACGGGCGGCGCGCAGGGCCTTGGCCTGGCCATGGCCGGTGCGCTGGCCGATGCCGGCGCGCATGTGCTGGTCTGCGCGCGCAACGCGCAGCGCGTGGCCGATGCCGTATCGCAACTGCAGGCGCAGGGCGCCATGGCCGAGGCGCTCGTGCTGGACATCACCGACGCGGCCGCCGTTGCGCAGGCCTTCGAAGGCATCGCGTCCCGGCATGGCCGGCTCGACATCCTGGTCAACAACGCCGGCACGCGCAATCGCAACAGCATGGCGCACCTGGATGCCGATGACCTGCGCGCGATGCTCGACACCAACCTCGTGGCACCCTACGCGCTGTGCCGGCATGCCGCGCGGCTGATGCAGCAGGGCCAGTACGGCCGCATCGTCAACGTGACGTCGATTGCCGGGCAGGTGGCGCGCGCCAACGACGTGCTGTATCCCGCCACCAAGGGCGGCCTCGACGCGCTCACGCGTGCGATGTCCGCAGACCTGGGCCGGTTCGGCATCACCGTCAATGCCGTGGCCCCCGGCTACTTTGCCACCGAGCCGAACCAGGCCATGGTGGACGATGCATCCGTGGCCGAATGGCTGCGCAATCGCACGTCACTGGGCCGCTGGGGCCAGCCTGCCGAGGTGGCGGGCGCCGTGGTCTTCCTGGCCTCGCCCGCCGCGTCCTACGTCACCGGCCAGGTGCTGGCCGTCGATGGCGGCTACCTCGGCCACTTCTGACTTCGGCAAACCGCCGGTCTCCCGGACGATTCAGATCCGCTTGCTCGCGCCATAGTGGGCGCGCAGGCAGTCGATCATGGCCGCCGAGGCGGCCGAATCGCTGCGCTCCCTGAGCCGCACCAGGCAGATCTCGCGCACCAGCGCGGGCATCTGCATCGGCCGGATGGCCAACCCCTCGCGCCGGAACTGGAACAGCGCCAGCGCCGGCACCACCGATACGCCCAGGCCCGCCTGGACCAGCGCGGCCACCGTGGCCAGGTGCTCCACCTCCATCACCCCGTGCAGCTTCAGCGGATGCATGGCGGCGTCCAGATGCTGCCGCACACTGCTGGTCCGCGACAGCTGGATGAACGGCAGCCCGGCCAGCGACTGGGGGGCGATGCGCCGCCTCGTGGCCAGCGGATGGTCGGCCGGGCACACCAGGTGGAAGGTGTCATGGACCAGCGATTCCACGCGCAGGTCGGCGTCCTGCGCCGGGGCCGGCGCCAGCGCGAAGTCCGCCTGCCCGCGTCGCACCATGTCGATGCAGCCATCGGCCAGCTGGTCGTACAGTTCCAGCGAGATGCCCGGATAGCGCCGATGAAAGTCCGCCAGCAGCGGCGGCAGGTCGCCGCCCGCCAGCGAGGGCAGCGCGGCAATGGCCACGCGCCCCTTGCGGCGTTCCGCGTGGTCGCGCAGGTCTTCGAACGCGCTCTCGAAATCGGCCAGCAGGCGGCGCGCCACTTCCTCGAACCGCTTGCCGTCGGCACTGAGGTCCACGTGCCGCGTGGTGCGCTCGAACAGCCGGCTCCCGGCCTGGTCTTCCAGCGTCTGGATCAGTGTGCTGAAGGCAGATTGAGACAGGTGGCAGGCCTGCGCCGCCCGGGTGAAATTGCGATGCGTGGCCAGCGCCACGAAGGCGCGCAGGTGCTTGACCGAGAGATTCGACAGCATGGCGGGATAGTCCGGCGGATTCATCCAGGAAGTCGATAGATTAATCCAAATAATCCGTTTTCGCGTGGCAGAACCCGGCCCTAGAATGAGACCGCTGCCAACCCGGCCACCGTGGCCGGTCTGGCCAGCACCCATTGCCGAAGAGTCATTCCTCCAGACGTTGCCAACGCCCATGACTGCTCCCCTGCTGATCGGGTCCGGGGCCGGATTCTCCGGCGACCGTACCGACGCCGCCCTGCCGGTGGTGCGTACGCTGATCGCCGCCGGCGGCCCGGCGGCGCTGATTTTCGAAACGCTGGCCGAGCGCACGCTGGCACTGGCCCAACTGGCGCGCCGCGACAACCCCGAGCACGGCTACGAGCCGTTGCTGGACCATCTGCTGACGCCTGTGCTGGGCCTTTGCCTGGCCAACCGCATCCCGATCATCGGCAATTTCGGGGCCGCCAATCCGCGCGCCGCCGCCCGCCGCATCCTGGCGCTGGCTGCCGAACTGGGGCTGGCCGCCCCGCGCGTGGCGGTGGTGGAGGGCGACGACCTGTCGCATGACGCCGGCCGCACCATGCTGCGCGGCATCGTCGGCGATGCGTTTCCCGAAGCGCGCTTCGTTTGCGCCAACGCCTATATCGGCGCCCAAGGCATTGCCGACGCGCTGGGCGACGGCGCGCAGGTGGTGGTTTGCGGCCGCGTGGCCGACCCGGCTTTGGCCGTGGGCCCGGCAATGGCCCATTTCGGCTGGGCCTGGGACGACTGGACCCGCCTGGCCGCCGCTACCATGGCCGGCCATCTGCTGGAGTGCGGCGCGCAGGTCAGCGGCGGCTATTTTGCCGACCCCGGCATGAAGGATGTGCCCGACGTCCACGACGTGGGCTTCCCGATTGCCCGGCTCGACGCCGACGGCGGCATCGAGATCTTCAAGGCGGCCAATACGGGCGGCTGCGTGGACCTGCGCACGGTCAAGGAACAACTGCTGTACGAAGTGCACGACCCCTGTGCCTACCTGACGCCCGACGTGGTGGCCGATATCGGCCAGGTCACCGTCGAGCAGATCGGCCCCGATCGCGTGGCCGTGCGCAATATCCGCGGCCATGCGCGGCCGGCGGAACTGAAGGCCAACCTGTTTCACCTGGGCGGCTGGTTTGCCGAAGGCGAGATTTCCTACGCAGGCCCCAATGCCGCCGCCAGGGCGCGTCTGGCCGCCGACATCGTGCGCAAGCGCATGCAGGGGCTGGGGTTCGATGTGCCGATCCGCTTCGACCTGATCGGCGTGCTGAGCGTGTTCGGCGACGATGCCGGCACCATGCTGGCCGCGCCACAGCCTGGCGAGGCCGAAGCCCGCGACGTGCGCATGCGCGCTGCGCTGGCGCACGAGGACAAGGCCGTGGCGCAGGCGCTGCTGCGCGAAGTCAACGCGCTCTATACCTGCGGACCGGCCGGCGGTGGCGGCGTACGCACCGCGCTACGGACGCGCCTGAACGCCACGTCGTGCCTGGTGCCGCGCCAGGCCGTGGCGGCGTCCCATTCGATCGTGACTGCCTGACCGGAGCCCGCCATGACCGCAACCCAGCAAGCGCCGCTCTACCAGTTCGCCCATGGCCGTACCGGCGACAAGGGCGACCGTTCCAACATCAGCGTGATTGCCTACGATGCACGCGATTTTGACCACCTGGTGGCCCATGTCACCGAAGACGCCGTGCGCGCGCTGTTCGCCGCGCGCCAGCCCCGGGCCGTGAAGCGCCACGTCGTGCCCTCCATCCAGGCCATGAATTTCGTGATCGACGGCGTGCTGGACGGCGGCGTCAACGATGCGCTGAATCTCGATACCCACGGCAAGGCGCTGGCCTTTCTGCTGCTGGGTTTGCCGATCCCCTTGCCGCCGCGGCTCGCCGGCGGCGCCGCATGAGTGCCGAGCCGTCCCATATGTCAAAACGATTCGAGGAGACACAGATGTACGGAATTCGCAGGCCGCAGGCCGTTGCCGCCGCTATCGCCACGTTCGCGTGCCTGGCCTTGCCCGCTGGCAGCGCATGGGCGGACTTCCCGGACAAGCCGATCCGCTTTGTCGTGCCGTTCGCGGCCGGCAGCGCCACCGACCAGCTTGCGCGGGCCATCGGACAAGCCATGACGGTGGACAGCAAGGCCACCGTCGTGGTGGACAACAAGCCCGGCGCGAACGGCTTCATTGCCGCCTCCGACGTGGCCAAGGCCGCGCCGGACGGCTACACGGTGCTGATCACCACCAACACCACCCACGCTGCCAACGAACACCTGTTCAAGAAGCTGCCCTATGACCCGGTGAAGGACTACGCGCCGGTGTCGGCGCTGGGCCGTGGCGGCCAGATCATGGTGGTCAACCCGCAGGTGCCGGCCAAGACCGTGGGCGAGTTCATCGCGCTGGCCAGGAAGGAACCGGGCAAGCTCAGCTTCGGCAGCGGCAGTTCGTCGTCGCGCATCGCCGGAGAGCTGTTCCAGCAGATGGCCCATGTGCAGCTGCTGCACGTACCGTACAAGAGCAATCCGCTGGCCATCACCGACCTGCTGGGCAACCAGATCCAGATGATGATCACGGACACCGCCACGGGCCTGCCGCAGGTCAAGACCGGCAAGCTCCGCGCGCTGGGCGTGTCGGGCAAGGCCCGCTCGCCGCTGGCGCCGGACGTGCCCACCATCGACGAAGCCGGCGTGAAAGGCTACGAGATGAGCTACTGGTTTGCCGCCTATGCCCCGGCCGGCACGCCGCCCGCAGTGGTCACGAAGCTGAACCAGATGCTGGTCAAGGCCGCGAAGAGCGATACGGCATCGAACTTCTACAAGTCGACCGGCACCGAAGTGTTCACCAGCACGCCGGCCGAACTGGCCAAGTTCCAGACCCAGGAATCGGACAAGTGGGGCCGCATCATCAAGGCCGCCAATATCCAGCCCGAATAAGACCGCAGCCCCCCTGCCTCCCGCGCTCCTTTCGTCCCTGCCGGCCAGGCGGACGAAGGGGGCCGGGACGGCCGCGCAGGCCGGCCCAGCCCAGCCTGCCCTCACACTTGCCTCACCCCGCCCCACCGGGATACAGCGTTTCGGCGTCCGCAGAAACGGGTACGCCTGTCGCAAGATCGTTGCACTCCGTTGTCCCCGCACATCACCAAAATCAGAATTCAAAAAGTTTGATATCAGGCACTTCCGATATTCGATTCTGGCGATTCTGCGAGATCGTCTTGCTCACTCCCTTGACCGGCGCGGCATTCCGGGCGGCGGGATTGCAGGCGTAACAGATTTGTGATCGGAAATGTGAAACGAGTAGGCATGAAGGGGGGTATCCATCACTTCCATTCATGGTTTACCCTGCGGGCCATTTTCGGATGCTTACATCCGGTGACGAGCGGCAATGTGTGGGTAGGCAGATGCTGGGGTTATGGAGCCGCCGTTAAGGCGTCCAACTTGGATGACAGCCTGTGCTTGGGTCACACATATGCATTCGCAAGACATATCAGTCATCTGACGGTCAACATGAAGTTTCCCCTTTTCGCAGCCCTATCCTTCTCTAGCGCCACCGCCATGGCGGCCACGCAAGCCGTTGTTCTGGAAACCCCGGTAACCTACGCTCCCGGTTCCGAGGTCGTCCAGCAGGTCAAGAACGAATGCCATATCGAGGACATGCTGGCCACCCGGGTGGGAGACGTCCTCCGCAAGCGCAACAAAGGCGGCCCCGGCACGGTAGCGGTGGGCGCCGATGCCAGCGGGTCGCAAGTGCTAAGGCTTCAGATTTCCCACGTGCTCGGCATTGGCGGCGGTGCGTGGACGGGTCCGAAGGCCATTACCGTCAATGCCGAGTTGCTCGAAGATGGCAAGGTTGTCCGGAATACGAAGGTAAATCGCTGGTCTATCGGCGGATTCTGGGGCGCGTTCAAGGGAACTTGCTCGATCCTGGATCGCAGCGCCATCGTGATTGCCAAGGATATGGCCCGGTGGGTGCGTGACCCGTCCTATGTCGTAAAGGACGAGGGCCCGCCGAAGGATGCGTCGTCCGCAGAGCCTGTAGCCGCCGAACCGGCGACCCCACCACTGCATGCACCCGCAGCCGAGCCCGCGCCCGCGCCGGTCGAGTAACACCAATCCAGATTATTTCCCAGTGCTTTGACGGGTGCGAAAACCCCGTCTGGCCCGTGTTACGCCGATGTCTTTCAAACCGTCTCACATTGCTGCTGCCGGGCACTCGCGGTAGCCCGCAGCCGTCCAGCATTCAACAGACCTGTCCCACTTAGCCTTCGATTTCCCAACCCAGGGCAGCACAGACTGCCCGCTCTCTTAATGCCCGCAAGGGGTCAAATATCCATGAAGAAGACGCTCGCATTTACGCTGTTGGCATCCGCCGCCGTCATCGCCGCCTGTGGCGGCTCGGACGGGGAAAGCACGAACAGCGCCGGCACCACCGGCGCCACAGCCGGTTCCACTGCAAACGCGATGGCGCCGCTCGATGCGCCTTGCCTGACGCCGATGGGGGATGGCAATAAGATGACCGTGTCGGCGAATGCCGGTCCGGTGACGGAGGTCGTGACGTTCGAAGGCAAGCACATCGGCCAGACCACGTTCGATGGCAAGCGCCTCGATACCATCGACGTTCAGGCCAGCGGCACGCTGTTCCACGCCGTATCGTCCAACTTCCGCATCTATCTGGATCCGGAAACCGTGCTGTTTCCGCTCGGCGTGACCGAGTTCGGGCACCGGGGCTATCCTGATGGGCCTTGGGTCAAGTATCGGCGCTTTACCTATGAGGATGCCGCGGGCAAGCCGGCCAGGCTGTCGCTGCTGGGCATGCAGCCCAACGAGACGCGCACCGTGACCATGGCGGAGGAGCGGGAGTCCGCGTTGGCCACCGATCCGCAGCCGGCGTTTACCCGTGGCGTTGATCGGAAGGTCCAGTTGACGGTGCAATACATTGGACGCGAAGACGTGGCCGCGATGGGCAAGTCCTACACCAACACGTGCAAGGTCAAGATCCGGTTTGACCGTGAGCCGGGGAGCTACTTTCCCAACCTTGAGGCGACTGTCTGGCTGGCGCCCGGCCTGGGCCCAGTCAAGCTGAGCGGCTTGCCGCTGCTGCGCGTGGACACCTTGTCGGCCGAGACGTCGGGCATCGTGGCCAACTGATCGGCCGTGCATTGCCCCCGCGCGATGCCCCAAGGCAAAACACCCGAGCCCTGCCTCCAGGCGCTGGGGTGTTCGCCTTGGCCTTCTGAGCGCCCGGCACTTGGCGCAGCGGCTAAGCCAGCTTGCGCCGGCCGGAACGTCAAGCGTGCAGCAGTTCGGCATGTGAGTCGTATGCAGCACATATCCGCGCGACAGACGATGAACGAGGGCTGACGTACCCGTGACAGCCTGCGGCCCCGACATCCCCGGATTTTTCCTGGGGATTCGCATAGAGTGATCGGAGCGGGACACTACGGAGGGCGGCCAATGGCGCACGGATTCCAACGAATGTCGCACGGACGGCGCAGGCTTGTGATCGCGGGCGGGTGGTCCATGCTGCTGGCGGCGCCCGCCTGGCACGCCATGGCGCAGCCGGTGCAGGGCAAGGCGAAATCGAAGGTTGGCGTAGTCGGCTCGGGCCGGCTGGGCAGCGCGGTGGGCAGTCTGCTGGTGAAGGCGGGACACCCGGTGATGTTCGCGTCGCGCCATCCTGAGGAACTGAAGGCGCTGACCGATTCGCTCGGGCCGTTGGCCCAGGCCGGTACCGTCGCCCAGGCCGTGGCATTTGCTGACGTGATCCTGCTGGCGGTGCCCTACGGTGCGGTGCCCGATGTGGGCCAGCAGAACCGTTGGCAGGGCAAGATCGTGCTGGATGCCACCAACGCCGTGGCGGCGCGCGACGGCGCCATCGTGGACGAGGTCAAGGCCAACGGCATTGGCGTCACCACGGCCAAATACCTGGCCGGTGCGCGCATCGTGCGCGTGTTCAATTTCACGGGGGCGGCTGAGTTCACGCGCGAAAGTCACCGCAAGCCGCCGCTGATGGCGGTGCCGATGGCCGGCAACGACGCCGAGGCGCTATCCGTGGCGGCCGGGCTGGTGCGCGACGCGGGGTTCGATCCAGTGGTGGTTGGGGGACTGTCCAGTGCCGACCGGTTCGCGCCCGGTGGCAAGCTGTTCCGCCAGATGGGGACTGCCGAAGAATTTCGCCGTGTGATGGACCAGCCGTAGTATGGACTGGCCGTTGCCGGCCGGCGCGGTGGGGGGCGAACGGGCAGCGCGTTAGCGCCGGCGCCACTCCATGGCCACCATCGATGGCGTGAAGCCCAGTTGGCCGAAGAATGCGGCTTCCGAGGAGCGCGCTGCGCGCAGGACCCAGGTGATGTCCGGGTCGTTGCCCATCACGTGGCGCAGCAAAGCGCGGCCGATGCCGCGGCGTCGATGCTGGGGCGCCACGGCGACCATCGAGATGTATCCGTTGGAGATATCGTCGCAGAGTGCTCGGGCGAAGCCGATGACCTCGCCGTTTTCCACCGCTACCGCCACGCGTTGGGAGTTGGCGATCAGTTGCGCGAACCGCTCGGGATTGCCGACCCGTTGTTCCCAACCGTTGGCAGCCAGCAGCAGCCGGGCCGCCTCCACCTCTGCGGGCAACGGATTACGGATTTCCATCGACAATTCCTCCTGCGTGATTCCGGAGCGCATGCATGCAGACCCTCCAGAAGTGGGGGGGCGCAGAGCGGCTGCGCCGCGTTTTCGCGCGATATGTCGCGACAATTCGTCGCGCATTTCGGCGCAGAGTGTAGCGAAGCCGATGCGGCGGCGTCAAACAACTTTGTCCGCAAAATGCGACCGTCCGCACGCACGGGCGCGTCCCGATGCGCGGCGCGCAACGGCCTGTCGCGCGCCGGAAGCTGGCGGTATGATGGCTGCCATGAACGCCCCCATCTTCTCCTCCGCACACCCGGCCGATCAGCTGGCCGAGTTCAGCAATGCCGATAGCGCCATGGCGCGTATCCGCGAGATCTACGACAGTTCCGTGGCGGCCGTGCGTGCGCGCTTCGACGCGTTTGCCAAGGGCAAGCCGCTGCCATCGGCGGCCCACGCGTGCTACCCGTATCTCGGCATCTCCGTCAACCTGGAAACCATGGTCACCGACAGCCGCCCGTCGTGGGGCACGGTGGCCTACCCCGGGGTGTACGGCACCACGGTCACGCGGCCGGATCTGCTGTGCGACTACTACCGCGACCAGATCGAACGGCTGATGCGCTATCACCGCGTGCCGGTGGTGGTGGGCCTGTCGCGCCGGCCGATTCCGCTGCCGTTCGTGATCGAGGCATCGACCACCGACATCAGCTACACCCAGGCCCGCGAACTGGAAGCCTCGTTCGTGCTGCCCGAGCTGAGCCGCATCGACGATTCGATTGCCAACGGCACCTACGAGCCCACACCGGGCGAAGCCTGGCCGTTGTCGCTGTTCCCGGCCGAACGCGTGGACCTGGCGCTGCAGCGGCTTTACCACTACACGGGCACGGCGCCGCATCACTTCCAGCGGTTCGTGCTGTTCACGAACTATCAGCGATATGTCGACGAGTTCGTGACATTGGGGCGCAACCTGATGTCTGGTGACGGTGGCGACGGCTATGTGCGGTTTGTCGAGCCGGGCGATGTGGTGCAGGACCTGGGCGGCGTCGAACCTGACGACGCGTCGCGCCCAAAGGCGCTGCCGCAGATGCCGGCCTATCACCTGGTGCGCGAGGACGGGCTCGGCGTGACGCTGGTGAACATCGGCGTGGGGCCGTCGAACGCCAAGACCATGACCGACCACCTGGCCGTCTTGCGGCCACATTGCTGGCTGATGGTGGGCCACTGCGGCGGACTGCGCCGCTCGCAGCAACTGGGCGATTACGTGCTGGCGCACGCCTACGTGCGCGACGATCATGTGCTGGACCACGACCTGCCGCCGTGGGTGCCGGTGCCCCCGATCGCCGAAATCCAGGTGGCGCTGCAGGAAGCGGTGGCCCGCGTGACGGGTTTGTCCGGCACCGAGATGAAGACGCGCATGCGCACCGGCACGGTGGTATCGACCGACGACCGTAACTGGGAGCTGAAGTCGAAGGCGCTGTACGCGCGCTTCAACCAGTCGCGCGCGATTGCGATCGACATGGAAAGCGCGGCCGTGGCTGCCAATGGCTTCCGCCTGCGCGTACCCTATGGCACGTTGCTGTGCGTATCCGACAAGCCACTGCATGGCGAGTTGAAACTGCGCGGCATGGCCAACGCGTTCTACCGCCAGCGCGTCAGCCAGCACATGACGATCGGCCTGGAAGCCATCCGCATCCTGCGCGAGAACGGCGTCGAGGAACTGCACTCGCGCAAGTTGCGCAGCTTCGACGAACCGGCGTTCCGCTAACGCCGGGGGCCCGGAGACCATGGCCGGCCTCACGCCCTTCGACGGGAAACAGAAATAAAAAAGCGCGCGGCGTTGCCGCGCGCAGTGAGGCGGGAAGGACGTCGGTTAGGCGGCCTTCCCTCGAGGAGACAAAGTGGAAAGTCTCGGAAAAACCTTAATTTCGTAGACCCCTCAGAAGCGATAGCCCACGCCGGCGCTGAACAGCCACGGGTCGAGGCTGACCGTCGACACCTTGACACCATTGGCGTAGACGTTGCTGGAAATCCAGACCTTCTTGGCGTCCACGTTCAGGAACCAGTTCTTGGTGAGCTTGTAGTCCATGCCGATCTGCAGGGCCGGACCCACGCTCCACTTGTCCAGACCCAGCGTGCCACCGGCCAGATCGGCGCCATAGATGCGCGTCGCGTTCACGCCGGCCCCGACGTACGGGCGGAACGTGCCGTTCGGCAGGAAGTGGTACTGCAGCAGGAGGCTCGGCGGCAGGTGCTTGAACGTGCCGATCTTCGTGCCGTCAAGGCTTACGTCCTGCTTCTGCGGAATGGTCAGCACCAGTTCGGCCGCGATATGCGGGACGATGAAGTAGGTGATATCGACTTCCGGGATCCACTTGTTGTTGACGTGGATGCGATCCGATGCACCCACCCCACCCACGGGATCCGACTTGTTGGCCATGTCCAGATAGGTGCCGCGCAGGCGGACCATCCAGTTGCCCTGCGCTTCGTCAGCGGCAATGGCGGGCGCGGAAATGCTGCCGAAGGTGGCGGCGGCGAGCGCCATGCAGATCGAGGAAACGAGGGTCTTGCGGCGGGGAGAAGTTGCAGTGGTCATGTTGGTCAGGCACAAAACATCGAAAAAGTGCGACCAGTGTGTCTTGAGCGAGGCCCCCAAACCTTGATGCAGGACAAGTGAAGTGCAGCCCACGCAAATTGGATGGAACTGCGTCGTCAATGCGCGACACCGGCGGTGGCGCAGCCCGGCAGGGGCTTGCGACACGCGGTGAATGCTTCTATGGACATGCGGATTTATTCGTGGCGCCCGCGCGTTGCGGCCCGTACGCTGTGGGCTCGTGGTTGTGCACCGCGCATGTCGTGGGCGTCCGCCAGGACGTCTTTTCAGGTGTGCCCTGTGGGGGCAGGGCACACCGTTTTTCCGCCAGATCGGACGATCAGCGCAAGCCGCGGATCAAGCCGCCTCGGCCTGGTCCTGATCCTGCGCCTGCAGATGCCGGTTGACACCCGACACCATGGCCTTCAGCGATGCCGTGACGATGCTGGCGTCCACGCCGGCGCCAAAGCCCGTCGGCGAATCGCCAACACGAACTTCCACATAGCAGGCCGCATTGGCATCGGCGCCAGTGGTCATGGCGTGCTCGTGATAGTCCATCACCCGCACGGCAATGCCCAGGCCGCGTGAGAACGCATCGACGGTGGCGTCGATGGGCCCGTTGCCCGCACCGCGCACCCGCACGGGCTGCCCGTCGCGTGTCACTTCCATCTCGATTTCCACGGCGTTGTCGCGGGTCGACACCATGCGGTGCGACACATAGCGCAGCGGCGCCTCTACGTCGAGGTATTCGCGGCGGAACAGCGCGTAGAGGTCCTCTGCACTGGCTTCGAGCCCGGTCTGGTCGGTCATCACCTGCACCGCGCGGCTGAATTCGATCTGCAGGCGGCGCGGCATGAAGATGCCATGGGCCTGCTCCAGCAGATACGCCATGCCGCCCTTGCCCGACTGGCTGTTCACGCGGATGACCGCGTCGTAGCTGCGGCCCAGGTCGGCGGGGTCGATCGGCAGGTAGGGCACTTCCCAGATGGCGTCAGGCTTCTGCTGCGCAAAGCCCTTGCGGATGGCGTCCTGGTGAGAGCCGGAAAAGGCCGTGAAGACCAGGTCGCCCACGTACGGATGGCGCGGGTGCACGGGCAGCTGGTTGCAGTGTTCCACGCACTGGCGCACTTCGTCGATATCGGAAAAATCGAGTTCGGGGTCTACGCCCTGGGTGTAAAGATTCAGCGCCAGCGTGACCAGATCGACGTTGCCGGTGCGTTCGCCGTTGCCGAAGAGGCAGCCTTCCACGCGGTCGGCGCCGGCCATCACGGCCAGTTCGGCGGCGGCCACGGCGGTGCCGCGGTCGTTATGCGGATGGACGGACAGCACGATGTGTTCGCGTCGCGCCAGATGCCGATGCATCCATTCGATCTGGTCGGCAAAGATGTTGGGCGTGCTGCATTCCACCGTGGTGGGCAGGTTCAGGATCATCGGGCGCGTGGCATCCGGTTGCCAGACGGCCGACACCGCGTCAGATACTTCCAGCGAGAAATCGAGCTCGGCCAGGCTGAAGGTCTCGGGCGAGTATTCGTACGACCAGGCTGTTTCCGGCATGGCATCGGTCAGCTCGCGGATCAGGCGCGTGCCGGACACGGCCACCTCCTTGATCTCGTCGCGCGACGCATTGAACACGATGCGCCGCCAGGCCGGGGCGATCGGGTTGTACAGGTGCACGGTGGCGCGTTTGGCGCCGCGCACCGATTCCACGGTGCGGCGGATCAGGTCATCGCGCGCCTGGGTCAGCACCACGATGGTGACGTCGTCCGGAATGCGGTCTTCCTCGATCAGCATGCGGACAAAATCGAAATCGGTCTGCGATGCAGACGGGAACGCGACCTCGATTTCCTTGAGACCGACCTTCACCAGCTGTTCGAAGAAGCGCAGCTTGCGGGCGCTGTTCATCGGCTCGATCAGCGCCTGGTTGCCGTCGCGCAGATCGGTGCTCATCCAGCGCGGTGCGCGGGTGATCTGGCGCGATGGCCACGCGCGGTCGGGCAAATCGACAACGGTGGCGGGACGGTACTTGGCGGCGGGGTTGCGCAACATGGGCATGGGTATCTCCTTCCTCGCTAAGGAAGCATCAGGAAGCGCCTCGCGGTACGAGGGCTTCGTGTGAACGGAAAAACAGGAAAACGGAAAAAGGGTGGCGAAAGGCTGCCGAACTGCCACGGGGCACTAGGCCCGGCAACCGATCGGTAGGCCTAGCAGTAGCGAGGAAGCGCCCAGCAGGGCGCGGCACGACGTCAGGGCGGCCAGCGAACCCTCAACACGCGCGCGCACGGCGGCACCGATGCGCGAGGCATCTGCGGCGTGGCGGAGGGTGAAGGTGTTGGCTGGCATCGTGCGAGAAGGATATCGTCGCGCCATCTGGCACGGACGAACAGGATGAGGGTAGTGCAAAACTGGCCACAGCGTCAACCGTCGGCATGTCGTCTGACAGGTCTGATTCGGCCTGGAATGCGAGGCACCGCACGTCAAAGCCTTACCCCGAACGGATGGACTCCACCCGATATGTGGGTTGGCGCTCAGTCCTCTGGCCGGTACATCGCCATCCACTTCCCGCCTAGGCTGACAGCAGCAGGAACGGGATCGATAACGACAGAGGGGGCAATCATGCGTACACGTACGTGGACGGGGTGGATCGCGTGCATGGCGACCGCCATGCTGCTGGGGGCATGTGGCGGCGGTGGCGGCAGCTCGGGCGCCGGCGCGACGGCACCCGCGGGAACCGGCGGCGATGCCGGTGGCAGCGCAGGTGGCAACGGTGGTAGCGGCAGCACGGCCGTCGCCAAGTCGTACACGCTGGTCATGAACCGTACGTCGGGGCAGGTAGGCGTGGGCAGCACCCTCTCGCTGACGGCATCGGTTGTCGACGATCTCGGCAACGACGTCACGAGCGCCACGACCTTCGTCTGGACCAGCGGCAACGGCTCCGTGGCAGCGGTGGCCAACGGCACCATCCCCGGCAGCGCCGTGGTGACAGGCGTGGGCGTGGGCACTACGGCCGTGAACGTGGCCGCGACGGTGGCCGGCGCCAATGGCACGGCAACCGCGCTCCCGCAGGTGGCCGCCACGATCACCGTGGTGGCACCGGGTGTGCGTACGTACAGCCTGGCGCTGCCGTATCCGGTGCTGTCGATGACCAACGGCCAGGTGCTGCCGGTAACGGCATCGCTGATCGACAGCGACGGCGCGGACCGCTCGGGCGCCGCCACCGGCTGGACGTGGCGCAGCAGCACGACGGCCGTCCAGGCCACCGGCTCCACCAACGTGGGCACACTGCGCGGCGTCAACACCAGCGACACCACGGCGCAGTCCATGGTGACGGTGCAGGTCACCGCGCCCGACGGCAATACCCTGACCGGCGCCTTCCTGGTGTCGGTGTTCAAGACCAGCGTGTCGACCTATCGCCTGGTGCTGTCGCAGTACGGCAAGCAGATCAACGCGCTGAACGTGCTGAATGGCTACCCACAGACCTACGATTCGCGCGTGCTGCGCAATGACGAGAGCGATGCCACGGCCGACTTCACCGGGCTGTGGACGTACATGACCACCTCGCCGTCGCTGGCGGTGGTGCCAAACGCGTCCACGCGCGTGACCACGGTCAGCACCAGCCGCCCGACCGGCATCGCCCCGCTGCAAAGCGTGCTGGACGAAATGGCCGGCAGCCTGACCATCACCGCCAAGCCGCGCGCCCAGCTGCTGGTGACCGAGCAGCCGACGTGGGGCCTGATCTACAGCGGCCCGAGCCCGTTCGTCGTGCCGAATGGCGGGGCACCGGTTTCCGCCCACCTGTTGCACCGTGGCATTGACGAAGGCGTCACGGGTTGCAACGGTACGTGGAACTGGCAGGTGGGCAGCGGTCCGGTGTCGATCGTGCCGCACGGGGGCAACCTGGCATCGGTGGTGCCCACCGGATCGGGACCCTTCACGGTGATCGTCTCATGTACCGCCGGGACCGAGGCCATGCCGGTGTCGCTGACGATTCCGGGGGTGGCGCAATAGGGCAGGGTGGACGCGAAGCATGCACGCTGGCGGGGGGTGTTTCGTTGGGTGGGCGCCACGCAGAAATGGGTACGCTTCGCCGATCGACCGCGGGTTTGCTCCCCTCTCCCGTACACGGGAGAGGGGTCGGGGGAGAGGGCAAGGGGGTTCAATCGGCGATATCGGTGCCTTGTGGGCCAACCCTCTCCCCCACCCCTCTCCCGCAGGCGGGAGAGGGGAGCGCATAGCGAGCGGCGCCGCGCTGGTACGCAGAAACGGGTACGCAAGGGCGCCGCGCCAAAACAAAACGGCGACCCCAAGGGATCGCCGTTGTCATTGCCGAGCCGCTCGGGCCGGTGCCGTCATCAGGATTTGCGTACGAAGCGGATGACCTGCTCGTTGCTGCCGCCGGAAGCGGTACTGCCCGTATCGCCGGAACCGGCGCCCGACGTGTTCGCGTCGCACGTGCCGCAGCCGCTGTTCGTATCGCAGCCGCTGGCGCACCCCGCGGCCTGGGTCGGGGCCAGGCGTCGTGCCAGCCATCCGCGCCAGCCGCTGGCCGCCGCGCCGCCCAGCATCGCCGCCAGCCGTGCCTTCGCGCGCTCGCGGGTGCGCGGCATATAGCGGCCCGCCACGTGGATGGCGCAGCCCAGCACGATTAGCGGAACGATCAGGGTTTCGAAGGCGTGATAGAGGGTCATGGCCGTTGGACTTGAAGGCAGCGCGTCAGTTTCCTCGCAGTCAGGTAAGCGCCAGCGCCACGCGGTACGTGATGAACGACGCGAGATAGGCCAGCCCGGCCAGGTAGGCGGCCGAGGCCGCCATCACCTTCCATGAGTTGGTCTCGCGACGGATCACCGCCAGCGTGGAAATGCACTGTGGCGCGAAGACATACCAGGCCAGCAGCGACAGCGCCGTGGCCAGCGACCATTGCGCCGCGATCATCGGCGCCAGCTGCACCGCCACGGCATCGTCGCTGCCCGACAGCGCGTACACCGTGGCCAGCGCACCCACCGCCACTTCGCGCGCGGCCAGGCCCGGTACCAGCGCGATGCAGATCTGCCAGTTGAAGCCGATCGGGGCAAACACATGCTCCAGCGCGCGGCCGATCATGCCGGCGAAGCTGTAGTCGATCGGCGGCATGGTGGCGCCTTCGGGCGGCGACGGGAACGTGGCCAGGAACCACAGCAGCACGGTCAGCGTCAGGATCACCTTGCCCACGCGCGACAGGAAGATGCGCGCACGCTCCCACAGGCCGATGCCGATATCGCGCGGATTCGGCACGCGGTACGACGGCAGTTCCATCAGCAGTGGATGGTCGGTGCGGTCGCGGCGGAACCACTTCAGCACGTAGGCCACCAGCAGCGCGCTGACGATGCCGGCCACGTACAGCACGAACAGCACCAGGCCCTGCAGGTTGAACAGGCCGGCCACGGTGCGTTGCGGAATGAATGCGCCGATCAGCAGCGCATACACCGGCAGGCGCGCCGAGCAGGTCATCAGCGGCGCCACCAGGATGGTGGTCAGCCGGTCGCGCGGGTCCTGGATCGTGCGGGTGGCCATGATGCCCGGAATCGCGCAGGCAAAGCTGGACAGCAGCGGGATGAACGACCGGCCCGACAGGCCCGCGCCCATCATCAGCCGGTCCAGCAGGAACGCGGCACGCGGCAGGTAGCCCGATTCCTCGAGCGTCAGGATGAACAGGAACAGGATCAGGATCTGCGGCAGGAACACGATCACGCTGCCCAGGCCGGCGATCAGGCCGTCCACCAGCACGCTTTTCAGCATGCCGTCGGGCATCAGGCCGCCGATCCATTCGCCAAAGACATGCACGCCGGCCTCGATGCCGTCCATCATCGGCTCGGCCCACGAGAACACGGCCTGGAACATGAAGAACAGCAGCACGGCCAGGATCACCAGGCCGAACACCGGGTGCAGCACCACGCGGTCCACGGCGTCGTCGAAGCGTGCGGTGCGCGTGGGCATCGTCACGGCGGCGTCCAGCAGGCGCTTGACCTCGGCGTGGGTATCGAGCTCGGACACGCTGTCGAGTGCCTGCGCGGGCGGCGCCGGGGGCAGCGTCTCGTCGAACAGCTTCACCAGCGCGGCGGCGCCGTCGCGCTTGACGGCCACGGTCTGCACCACGGGCACACCCAGCGCCCGCGACAGCGCATCGCGGTCGATCACGATGCCACGGCGTGCCGCCGCATCGCTCATGTTGAGCACCACCACCATGGGCAGGCCCAGGCGGCGCAGTTCCAGCACGAAGCGCAGGTGCAGGCGCAGGTTGGTGGCGTCGACCACCGACACCAGCAGGTCGGGCCGCACCTCGCCGGCACGCTGGCCCATGCAGACCTCGCGCGTGATGGCTTCGTCCAGGCTGGCCGAATGCAGGCTGTATGCGCCGGGCAGATCCAGGATGCGCACGGTGCGGCCGGCCGGCGAGACGAACTGGCCTTCCTTGCGCTCGACGGTCACGCCGGCGTAGTTGGCCACCTTCTGGCGGCTGCCGGTGAGGCGGTTGAACAGTGCGGTCTTGCCGCAATTGGGGTTGCCTACCAGCGCGATGCGCAAGGCGGAGGCATTCTGGGCAACTGACATGATGGGATAGGGTCAGGCGACGCGCGGGGGCCGTCAGGCGATGCGCTGGGCGTCGGAATCGGAAGCGTCGGTCGTACCGGCCGTCCTGGCCATATCGGCCTGGCCTGCCGGCGCGATGCGCGACACGGTGGCGGTGGCCACCTCCACGGCAATCCGGTCGGCCTCCGAGCGGCGCAGTGCAAAGCGCGTGTAGCCTACCTGGGCGACCAACGGATCCTTGCCGAACGGGCCGAAGGTGACAATCTGCACGGATTCGCCGGGCACGAAGCCAAGATCGCGCAGGCGTCGCGCAACAGGGTCGCCAGGGGTGGCATCGTCCACCGATTTCACGATGGCGACCGTGCGCCGGGGCAGTTCAGACAACCGCATATGCTTCCAGTCCAAGGGCGGGATCGCCGCCGCGCGGCAGGGAAAATCCTGCTGGGTACGTAAATAGAAATCGTTCTCGATTGTATAGCATCCGCGCCATTTGCGCGCTGAAGCCACACCGTTGTCAGCTGTATGTCATGTGGACGGAATAATTCGTCCTGCCGGACGTTTACCAAATAACCACGCTCTCGGACCGCCCTCCGCCGCCCCCCATACCGATGGACAACGATTTCTCAGACGATGCGCTGCGCGAAGTGATCCCGAGGCTGCGCCGCTTCGCGGTGTCGCTGACGCGCAACGAGGCCAGCGCGGACGACCTGGTGCAGGCGTGCCTGGAACGCGCGCTGTCGCGCCGTGTGACGCGCCAGGATGGCGGCGACCTGCGCGCCTGGCTGTTTTCGATCCTCTACCGGCTGTTCCTCGACGGCCAGCGCCGCGCCAGGCGGTACGCGGGCCTGCTGACGCTGTTCGGCGTGGGCAGTGACGAAGACAGCGCCCCCTCCACCGAAGATGTAGTGCTGACCCGCTCGGCGCTGGACAACTTCAACCAGTTGTCAGCCGAACAGCGCGCGCTGCTGATGCTGGTCACGGTGGAGGGGCTCAGCTACCAGGAGGCCGCCGATGCGCTCGACGTGCCCATCGGCACCGTGATGTCTCGCATCTCGCGGGCGCGCAAGGCACTGCGCGAACTCACCGACGGCAAGGTCGTCCATTCCCCCCTGCAGGTGCTCAAATGAATACCCTGATGCCCACCGAACCGGAACTGCATGCCTACGTCGATGGCGAACTGGACGAAACGCGCCGACTGCAGATCGACGCACTAATCGCCAGCCACCCCGACCTGGCGCGCGAAGTGCAGGAGATCCGGCTCGACATGCAACGCCTGCGCGCCAGCATGGAGCCGCCCCCGGCCGACACGCCGGCCCGGCTCGATCCGTTCCGCATCCGCCGTGGCCTGCGCGACCGCCTGCGGCACCGCGCGGCCATCGCCGCGTCGCTGGTCATGGCGCTGGCCGTGGGCGGCATGGGCGGCTGGCAGTCGCGCGAGATTGCACTGCGCCAGAGCTATCCGCCGATGGCCGATGCGATGTCGGCCTATCGGCTGTTCGCGGTCAGCGCCACGCCGCAGATGGTCGATGTGAAGGTCGATGTGAAGGTCGATGGCACGGCCGCCGACGCGCGCGAACTGCAGTCATGGCTGAATCGCCATTTCGTGCAGCCGGCCCCGCTGCCCGATTTTTCGACCTACGGGTTTCATCCCGTGGGTGGCCGCCTGATGTCGACCGAACAAGGCCCCGCGGCGATGATCCTGTACCGGAACCCGCAGATGCAGGCAATCGTTTACTACGTGCGGCCGCAAGGCGATCTGCGCCTGCGTAACGGGTCGCGCACCGAGGGCAACCTGATGGCCCAGTACTGGCGCAATGGCCGCTATCTATATGCGGTGGTCAGTCCGACCGACAATCCGGCCGCGCTGCCCGTGCAGCGCGCCGTGGCGCCGGGCGATACGTGAACCATGCGGGTTAATGCTAGGGATTACCCCGAAGGGTGCCCGAATCCGCGGCGTATTCGCCATTTGGCCGTCGAATAACACAATTGCGGTATTGGTGCGGCGCACGCCCCGGCCCTAAGCTTCACGCACGCTGAACACCCCGTTCCACGCGTACTTCATAGCCACTGGCCCTTGGGCCGGTGGCTTTTTCTTTTGCCCCCGGGCTGGCATTTCCCAGCTAGACGCCGGTCTGCGCGGCCGCCCTGACTGTCGCCACGAAGTGGTCGCGTGCGGGATGATCGGGTGCCTGCTTCCACACGCAATAGACCTCCGATGGCACCGTGGCGTCGGCCAGCGGCCGGAACGCCGCCCCCGCCATGCCGGACCGCGCCATGGCTGCCGGCACCACGGCCACCCCCATGCCCTGCGACACCAGCGATACCACCGACAACCAGTGGCGCACCTCGTGCCGGATGCGCGGATAGAAGCCATGTGCCGCGCACATGTCGAAGATGCGGCTGTAATAGTCGGGCGAGGCCTTGCGCGAAAACAGCACAAACGGCTCGCCGCGCAAGTCCGTCAGGGCCACCGTATCACTGGCCGCCAGCCGGTGGTCGGCCGGCATGCAGCAGACGAACGGCTCGGCATGCGCCAGCGTGGCCGCCAGTTCATCGGGCACCCGGCTGGTGTGGACAAAGCCCGCATCGAGCTCGCCATGCAGCAGGGCGTCGATCTGTTCCTGCGAATTGAGTTCGGTCAGCGCCACGTGGATGCCCGGATAGCGGCGCTGGAATTCCTGCAGCCGCTGCGGCAACCCGCGATACAGCATCGACCCGACAAAGCCCACCCGCAGGCGGCCCACCGCGCCGGCCTCGATCTCGCGCGCCAGCAGCCGCGCCGATTCGGCCTGCGCCAGCAAGGCGATAGCCGATTCCTGAAATGCCCGGCCGGCGGCGGTCAGGCGCACGCCGCGACTGTCGCGCTCGAACAAACGGGCACCCACCGACGCCTCGAGCTGCTGGATATTGAGCGACAGCGGCGGCTGTGAAATCGACAGGCGCCGGGCGGCGCGGCCGAAGTGCAGTTCCTCGGCCAGCACGAGGAAGTAACGGAGGTGGCGGAATTCCATGGCGATACAAATTTTGTATTGATCAAGCCAATTTTAGAATTGGACGCGAATCGTTGGCCACCAAATAATGGATCCCAAACCATCCCGCCCGCCGTTCTGCAGGGCAGGGAGCCACGGAGACACCGCATGCCGACCAGCGCCACCCGCCCCGCCGCATCGCAGCCCGCGCGAGATGCCCGGCCCGACGCACACCCAGACGCCCATCCGGTGCCCGACCGCCATGGGTCGAGCCTGTTCGCGGCCGACCCCGACCTGCGGGCGCTGCTGCCGCTGTACCTGCCGGCCGACCTGTTCAATCACCTGCTGCCGCACCTGGAGCGCATGGGCGCGCTGGCCGGCGGCGTGCTCGACGAACTGGCCAACGTGGCCGACCACGAGCCGCCGACGCTGTCGCACCGGACGCGCACGGGGCTGGACGGCCAGCGCATCCACAAGCATCCGGCCTACGTCGAACTGGAACGCGTGGCGTTCTCGGAATTCGGCCTGGCCGCCGCGTCGCATCGTGGCGGGGTGCTGGGCTGGGACAAGCCGATGCCGCCGGCAGCCAAGTACGCGCTGACCTATCTGTTCGTGCAGGCCGAATTCGGACTGTGCTGCCCGCTGTCGATGACCGATTCGCTGACGCGCACGCTGCGCAAGTTCGGCGCCCCGGCGCTGGTGGACCGATTCCTGCCGAACCTGACCACGCAGGTGTTCGACGACCTGTACCAGGGCGCGATGTTCATGACCGAACAGGGTGCCGGCTCCGATGTGGCCGCCACGGCCACGCGGGCGATCCGCGACGACAGCGCCGAAGGCGGCTGGCGCCTGGTGGGCGACAAGTGGTTCTGCTCCAACCCCGACGCCGCACTGGCCATGGTGCTGGCGCGCGTCGAAGAGGCCGACGGCACGGCCGTGGACGGCATCAAGGGCGTGTCGCTGTTCCTGCTGCCGCGCACGCTGGCCGATGGCAGCGCCAACCACTACCGCATCATCCGTCTAAAGGACAAGCTCGGCACGCGATCGATGGCCAGCGGCGAAATCCGCCTGGAAGGCGCGCACGCGCACCTGGTGGGCGAACTGGGCCGTGGCTTCGTGCAGATGGCCGACATGATCAACAACTCGCGGCTGTCCAACGGCGTGCGGGCGGCCGGCCTGATGCGCCGCGCGCTGACCGAGGGCCAGTTCATCGCCCGCGAGCGCCGCGCCTTCGGCAAGCGGCTGGCCGACATGCCGCTGATGCGCCGCCAGTTGCTCAAGCTCACGCTGCCCACCGAGCAGGCCCGCACGATGGTGTTCCAGACCGCCGAGGCGCTGCGCCGTGCCGACGCGGGCGAGACCGACGCCTATCCGCTGATGCGCATCCTGACGCCGCTGATCAAGTTCCGCGCCTGCCGCGACGCCCGCAAGGTGACCGGCGATGCGATGGAGATTCGCGGCGGCTGCGGGTACATCGAGGAATGGAGCGACCCGCGCCTGGTGCGCGACGCCCATCTGGGATCGATCTGGGAAGGCACCAGCAATATCGTCGCACTCGACGTGCTGCGCGCCATCCGCCGCGAAGGCTCGCTGCCGGTGCTGCAGACGCATCTGTCCGCTCTGCTGCAGGACACGCCGCTGCAGGCGCAGGCGCGCGAAGTCTTTGCCGAGGCCATCGCCAACGCCGCCGCACTGGCCGCGCGGGCGGCCGATGCCGGTGCCGATGGCGACGTGCTGGCCCGCCAGGCCGCGTCGGCGCTGTACCACGTGACCAGTGCCGTCGCCATGGCCTGGGAAGCGGGCCGGATCGGCTCGGTGCGTCGCATGCGCCTGGCGCAACTGGTGCTCGTCCATCGCGTGCTGCCACAAGACCCGCTGGGCGGCGGCACCGAACCCGACTGGCTGGCCGATACCGTGGCTCCTCCTGCCGATGGCGTGGTGCGCGCCGCCGGTCAGGTCGATCAGGTCAACGTGTTCTGACGTTTGGCAGTCTGCTGTTCTTGAACGGGCGCGCGTCCCCAACCCGAATCGCGCGCCCGATATAAAAAGCTTCACCGGAGACAACGCATCATGCCCCAATGGCACCGCCGCGCGGCCCTGGCCGCATTTGCCTCGATGGCCGCCTGCACGCTGCTTGCAGCGGCCACCCCTGCCTTCGCGCAGAAGGATTTCCCGAGCAAGCCGATCATGCTGGTGGTGACCTACCCGCCGGGCGGCCCCACCGATGCAATGGCCCGCACGCTGGCCGCCGCGCTGAAGAACAGCCTGGGCCAGCCCGTGGTGGTGGAAAACCGCGCCGGTGCGGGCGGCAACATCGGTGCCGAGGTGGTGGCGCGGGCCGAGCCCGATGGCTACACGCTGATGTTCGGCACATCGGCGCCGCTGGCGATCAACGTGAGCCTGTATCGCAAAATCAACTACGACCCGGTCAAGAGCTTCACGCCGGTGATCCAGATCGGCCAGTTGCCCAATGTGCTGGTGGTGAATCCGGCCGTGCCGGCCAGGAACGTGCAGGAGCTGATTGCCTATGGCAAGGCGCATCCGGGCAAGCTTAGCTATGCGTCGTCGGGCAACGGGGCGTCGTCGCACCTGGCCGGCGTGCTGTTCAACAACCTGGCCGGCACCGACTTCCAGCACGTGCCGTACAAGGGCACCGGCCCCGCGCTGAACGATCTGCTGGGCGGGCAGGTGAGCATGACCTTCACCGACGTGCTGACGGCGCTGCCATTCATCAAGAGCGGCAAGGTGCGCGCGCTGGGCGTGACCACCAAGGCGCGCTCGCAGGCGCTGCCCGATGTGCCGACCGTGGCCGAACAGGGTGTTGCCGGGTTCGATGTTTCGGTATTCTTTGGCGTGGTGGCACCGGCGGGCACGCCGCCTGCCGTCATCGGCAAGCTGAACCACGCGTTCGCCGACGCGCTGCAGCAGCCCGAAGTCCGCAAGACGCTGCTGGCGCAGGGGCTGGAACTGGCGCCGTCCACGTCGCCGGAACAGCTGGGCAACTTCGTCAAGGCCGAGGTCGGCAAGTGGCGTACCGTCGTGCAGAAATCCGGCGCGCAGCTGGACTGACATCACGACAACAGCATCACAAGGAAGAGACATGACGCCATCCCAAACCGGCATCAGCGGCAAGAGCAGCACGAGCGGCGCGCTGGCCGGCATCCGCGTAGTGGATTTGTCACGCATCCTGGGCGGCCCGTTCTGCGGGCAGATCCTGGGAGATCACGGCGCCGACGTGCTCAAGATCGAACCGCCGCAGGGCGACGACACGCGCACCTGGGGGCCGCCGTTCCGCGACGGCGTGGCGTCGTACTACTTCGGCCTGAACCGCAACAAGCGCGTGATGAAGCTGGACCTGAGCGCCGACGCCGACCGCGCGGTGCTGCTGGCCCTGCTGGCCGATGCCGATGTGCTGGTCGAGAATTTCAAGACCGGCACGATGGAGAAATGGGGGCTGGGCTACGACGCGCTGTCGCAGCGTTTTCCGCGCCTGGTGCATTGCCGCGTGTCGGGCTTCGGTGCCGATGGCCCGCTGGGCGGCCTGCCCGGCTACGACGCTGCCATCCAGGCGATGGCCGGCATCATGAGCATCAATGGCGAACCCGACCGCGACCCGCTGCGCGTGGGTTTGCCGGTGGTCGACATGGTGACGGGCCTGAACGCGGCGCTGGGCGTGCTGCTGGCGCTGCAGGAGCGCGAGCGCAGCGGGCGCGGGCAGTTCGTCGAGGCGGCGCTGTATGACTCCGGCCTGTCGCTGCTGCATCCGCACGCGGCCAACTGGTTCATGAGCGGCAAGACGCCGGGCCGCACCGGCAACGCGCATCCCAACATCTACCCTTACGACACGGTGGCCACGGCGACCGATCCGATCTTCCTGGCGGTGGGCAACGACCGGCAGTTCCGGATCTTCTGCGAGCACATCGGCGTGGCGGAACTGGCCGACGACGAACGCTTTGCCACGGCCGGCGCGCGCTCGGTCAACCGGGCGGAGCTCAAGGGCACGCTGGAATCGAAGCTGGCCGCGTGGGACGGCAAGGCGCTGGCCGACGAACTGTCGGCGGCCGGCGTGCCGTGCGCGCCCGTGCTGTCGGTGCCCGACGCGCTGACACATCCGCACACCGCGCACCGCGAGATGGTGGTGGAAATGCCCGGCGGCTACAAGGGGCTGGGCGCCCCGGTCAAGCTGAGCCGCACGCCGGCCACCTACCGGTATGCGCCGCTGACGGAGGGCAATGCGTTCCTGCCGAGAGAAGCGGCGAACGATTGAGGTGGCTGTTGCTCCCCTCTCCCGCACAGCGGGAGAGGGGTTGGGGGAGAGGGCCAGCAGTTCAAACCACGACACGTCGCAATGTGAACCTCAACGCCCTCTCCCCACCCCTCTCCCATAAATGGGCGAGGGGAGCGCATAACAAGCGGTGTCGCTCACCCCGGAATCATCCCCGTCAGCCAGTAAGCCTGGATCATCGTGATCACGCCCACGATGAACGCGAACAGCAGGCTGTGCTTGACCGTGAAGCGGAACAGCTCCGATTCTTTGCCCACCAGGCCGGTTGCCGCGCAGGCCACTGCGATCGACTGTGGCGAGATCATCTTGCCCGTCACGCCGCCCGTGGTGTTGGCGGCCACCAGCAGCGTGTCCGACACGCCGATCTGGTGCGCCGTGGTGTGCTGCAGCGAGCAGAACAGCGCGTTCGACGACGTGTCCGAGCCGGTCAGGAACACGCCCAGCCAGCCCAGCAGCGGCGAGAAGAACGGGAACGCGGCGCCGGTACCGGCCAGCAGCAGCGCCAGCGTGGATGACATGCCCGAGTAGTTGGCCACGAAGGCAAATGCCAGCACCAGGCCGATCGACAGCACCGGGCGGCGCAGTTCCAGCAGCGTTTCGAAGAACGTGGCGATGGCGTCGCGCGGCTTCATGCGCAGCAGCGCCACCGAGATGACCGCTGTCAGCAGGATGGCGGTGCCCACGGCCGACAGCAGGTCGAGCTTCAGCACGGCCTCGTAAGGCTTGGGCGATGCCACGATTGGCGCGGCCTTGATGACGAGCTGGTCCAGCATCGGCACCTTGAACTTGAGCACCGAGCCGGCCAGCGCCCCGTTGCCGGCAAACAGCGCCTTGAACGATGGCAGGCTCCACACCGTGACAATGGCCGTCAGGATGCCGAACGGCGCCCAGGCGCGCACGGTCTGGCCGAACGTGTACGGCGACGGCCTGCGGTTCGACGGCGCGCCCATGCCGCCGCCAAAGCCGGCCATGGCCACCGTGCCGCCCGACATCGTGCCGGCGGACGCGCCTCGTGCCGCCTGCGATGCCGAACGCGGCTGCCACACGCGCAGGAACGACGCCAGCGCGATGAGGCTGACCAGTGCGGACGTGATATCCGGCAGCTCGGGCCCGATGTGGTTCGACGTGAAGTACTGCGTCACCGCGAAGCTGCCGCCCACCACGAACGCGGCGGGCCACGTCTCGCGCACGCCCTTCCAGCCATCCATCATGAACACCAGCCAGAACGGCACGGCCAGCGACAGCAGCGGCAGCTGGCGGCCGGCCATCGCGCCAATGTGCATCGGGTCGATGCCGGTGACCTGGCCCGCGACGATGATGGGGATGCCCATCGCGCCGAAGGCCACCGGCGCCGTGTTGGCGATCAGGCAGAGCCCGGCCGCGTACAGCGGGTTGAAGCCCAGGCCCACCAGCAGCGCGGCGGTAATGGCCACCGGCGCGCCAAAGCCGGCCGCGCCTTCCAGGAACGCGCCGAACGCGAAGCCGATCAGCAGCATCTGCAGGCGCTGGTCGTCGGTGATCGACAGCACCGACGCACGGATCACGTCGAACTGCCCGGTCTTCACGACGATCTTGTACAGGAACACCGCCGTGACGATGATCCAGGCGATGGGCCACAGCCCGTAGGCAAAGCCGAATCCGGCGGCGGCAAAGGCCTGCTGCGCGGGCATGCCGTAGGCGAAGATCGCCACGGCCAGTGCCAGCGCCAGCGTGACGGCGGCCGCCACGTGGCCTTTCATGCGCAGCACGGCCAGCGCGACGAAGAAGAACAGGATGGGTACCGCGGCGGCGAGCGCGGACAGCCAGAGGCTGCCCAGCGGCGTATAGAGCTGGGTCCAGGGTTGCACGGGATGTCTCCTCGTTGGTGTTTGGGTTCTTGAATTCTTGTGGTGGCGGCGCGGGTGCCGGCGCCGCTACCCGGGCTGGTTCCGTTCGGCCAGCAGGTCCGACAGGCTCCTGGGTGCCGGCGTCAGCGGCTTGCGGTGCTGGGTCCACCCCATCTGCGCTGCCGGCGTGAAGGCGCGCAGCCGCGTGGCGGCCCAGCGGAACACGCGGTAGGCGGCCGGATGCGCGAACGCCCCGCTCCAGAAGCGCCACACCAGGTGTTCGCGCCTGCTGTACTTGGCGCCCTGGCCCTTCAGCGGATGCGGCACGGCCTCGTCGGGGTTGCGGTTCGCTTCGGTACGCAGCCGCACCAGCAGTTGCGGAATCGGAATGCGCACCGGGCACACCTCGCCGCAGGCGCCGCACAGGCTCGATGCGGTCGGCAGGTCAGCCGTGGCGTCGAGACCCAGCAGATGGGGCGAGATGATCTTGCCGATCGGGCCCGGATAGGTCGTGCCATAGGCGTGGCCGCCGATGCGCGTATAGACCGGGCAATGGTTCATGCATGCGCCGCAGCGGATGCACTGCAGCGTGGCGCGCAGCTGCGCGTCGGCATAGGCCTGGCTGCGGCCGTTGTCGAGCAGCACCAGGTGCACTTCGCGCGGGCCATCCATCTGGCCGGGCTGGCGCGGGCCGGAAATCAGGTTGAAGTAGGTCGTGATGGCCTGGCCGGTGGCCGAGCGCGTCAGCAGGCTCGACAGCGGCACGATATGCGCCAGGCTGGCCACCACCTTTTCCATGCCCATGACGGCCACGTGCACGTTGGGCACGGTGGTGGAAAGGCGGCCGTTGCCTTCGTTCTCCACCAGCCACAGCGTGCCGGTGTCGGCCGCCGCGAAGTTCACGCCCGACAGGCCGATGTCGGCTTCCACGAACGCCTGGCGCAACGCGCGCCGGCCGGTCTGGATCAGTGCGTCCACGTCTTCGGTGTAGGGCGTGTCCGGGATGTGCTGTTCGAACAGCGTGGCGATATCGGCCTTGGTCTTGTGGATCGCCGGCATGACGATGTGCGACGGCTTCTCGCCGGCCATCTGGACGATGTACTCGCCCATGTCCGATTCGATGCAGTCGATGCCGCGTTCGGCCAGGTAATGGTTCAGCTCCATTTCCTCGCTGGCCATCGACTTGCCCTTGATCACGCGCTTCGCGGCGTGGGTCTGGGCGATGCGATGGATGATCGCGTTGGCCTCGTCGGCCGTCTCGGCCCAATGGACCTGCACGCCGGCCCCGGTCAGGTTGGCTTCGAGCTGCGTCAGCAGGTCGGGCAGGTTGGCCAGAGCGTGCTGGCGCACCGCTTCGCCGAGGTCGCGCAGGTGTTCCAGCTCGTCCCCGTCGGGAAACTGCACGGCGCGCTTCTGCTGCAGGAAATCCATCGCGCCGCGAAAGCTCTGGCGCAACTTGGGATCGTCGAGCGCCTCGCGCGCCCGGGCACGGAAGTCGGCGGCGGGAACGAAATGCAGGGTCTGCTGGCTCATTGTGCGGCGCCTCCGGCGTGATCGTTGACGATGACCACCCAAAGCTGACGCGGGCCATGGGCGCCGTAGGCCAGCGTCTGCTGGATATCGGAGGTCTTGGACGGGCCCGACACCATCACCAGGTTGGTGGGCATGCCATCGGTCCAGCGTTCGGCACGCACGGCGCTGTGCAGGTCGGGATGCAGCGTGGAGGCGTAGACCAGCGCGATATGGATCGGCGGCACCAGCGACATCGTGCGCGGCGACCCGGCATCGGGGGCCAGCACCAGCGTGCCGGTGGCGGCCAGGCCCGAGCGGGCGACCGTGAAGCCGGCATCGACGGTATCGAACAGCTCGGCCTTCCATGCGTCGATCGGGCGGTCGAAATCCCGCGTGGCGATGCCGGCCGGCAGCGCCTGCGCCAAAGCGCCGCCTTCGGGGCGGGCGGTATCCAGCAGCAGCCGGCGCACGCCTTCGGCGGCGAGCCGCGTCGCCACCCAGGCGGGCCAGTCGGCGGCGTCGGTACAGAACACCTCGGCATGCGACGCGCGCAACGCGGCCTGCATGGACGCGACCATGGCGTCCAACGATGGGCGCTCGCCGCGCCGGGTGTCGAAATGGGCGTCGATGCGGCGATCCAGCGCGGCGGTGTCCGTGGCCAGGGTGGATCCGGAAGCGGGCACGGCGGCGCGCAGACGGCCCAGCATGCGCTCGCGGGCGGTCATGGCGGTCATGCGGCACCTCCGGTACGGCGCCAGAGAAACGAGGCCAGGTGCTCCACCGGCAGCGGGGCGCCCGCATGGGCCGCGGCGTGGCCGATATTGAGCAGGCAGCCGCAATCGGCTGACACGAGGCGGTCGCAGCCGGTGGCGCAGGCGGAAGCCACCTTGTCGCGCACCATGGCGCCCGAGATATCGGCGTGCTTGAGCGAGAACGTGCCGCCAAAGCCGCAGCATTCCGATTCCCGCACGTGCTCGACGCGGGTCACGCCCGGCAGCGCATCGACCAGCGCCACGCCATGGGCCCGCGTACCCATTTCTCGCCGTGCGGCGCACGAGGTATGCAGCACCACGCGTTCGTGATCGCCGGCCGGCACGTCATCAAAGCGCACATGCAGCACATGGAGCAGGAATTCCGCAAGTTCGTAGACCCGCCCAGCGATGTCGCTGGTCAGCTGGCTGGCGCCCGGGTCATCGGCGAACAGCGTCGGCCAGTGGTGGCGCATCATGCCGCCACACGATCCCGACGGCACGATGATCGGCCAGGGTTCGCGGAACAGTTCCAGCTGGGCGCGCGCCACCTTGCGGGCCTGCTCGGGATTGCCGCTGCTGTAGGCCGGCTGCCCGCAGCAGCTCTGGCCGCGTGGAAAGTGGACGGTCAGGCCTTCGCGCTCCAGCAGACGCACGGCGTCGAGGCCGGCTTGTGGAACGAACAGGTCGACGAGACAGGTGCCGAACAGATAGACCTGTTGCGGGGCGGTCGTGGGGTATTGCCTGGATTGCATTGTCTGCCTCCGGTATGGCGCCGGCGCGGGTGACGCGCTTTGCGGCATTTTTGAGCGCATAATTCCCGCTCCCGCGCCGGAGCACAAATTGGTTGGACCAATATGGCGAGCGGGGCCGGCAACAGGGGACTGGGAAGGGGAACGATGGGGGGCAGCGCACGCAACCGCGTGGAAGACATCATGCGCAGGATGGAGACCGCGTTGCTGGACGGCACCTGGCCCGTGGGCACCCGCCTGCCCGCCGAACGGGTGCTGGCCGAGCAGTACGCGGTGGCGCGCAACACGATCCGCGAGGCCATCCAGCGGCTGGCGGCGCGCGGGCTGCTTCAGAGCCGGCGCGGCGCCGGCGTATACGTCACCGATCAGCTGCGCACCGGCATTGCGTCGCCCTGGGGCCAGCTGGTGGCCGACCACCCGGCGCTGCGCGACGACATCCTGGAGTTCCGCCGGGTGCTGGAGGGCGCCACCGCCTACTTTGCCGCGCTGCGCGCCAACGCTGCCGATCTGAAGCGTATACGTGCCCTGCTCAAGGAACTGGAGCGATCGCGCAAGGCCGACGACAAGGGCGCCGAGGCCGATGCCGACGCGAAGCTGCACGACGCGATTGCACAGGCGTCGCACAACACCATGTTCCTGCACCTGCATACGAGCGTGATCGGCATGTTGCGCGAACACATCACGATCAACGGCACCGGGCTGCGCGAGGCCGACGGGGAATCGTCGGACCTGCTGCTGCGCCAGCACCGCACGCTATGCGAAGCCATCCTGGCGCGCCGGCCCGAAGAGGCGCGCACGGCCATGCAGACCCATATCGACTTCGTGCGCAGCAAGGTGGACGGCGAAAGCGCCTGAGCGGGCGCCGTTGGGGCGCGGCCGGGCGGCTTGCGGGCGCTGTCGGCCGTAATTGGTCGTACCAGTTGCTGCGTACCCGTTCCCAATGGAATCAGGGACTTGGCGCGGCGGGTTACACCAGCCCGGAATTCGTCAGCTCGCGCTTCGCGTAGGCGTAGAAGATCGGTCCGGCAATCACGCCGGGGATGCCGTACAGCGTTTCCATCACCAGCATCACCGTCAACAGCTCCCACGCGGCCGCCTGTATACGCGCGCCGATGATGCGGGCGTTCAGGAAGTATTCGAGCTTGTGGATCACCACGAGGAAGAACAGCGACACGATGGCGATCGGCAGCGACACCGACAGCGACGCGATCACGATGGCCGTGTTCGAGATCAGGTTGCCCAGCACCGGCAGCAGCCCGGCAACGAAGGTGATGGCCACCAGTGTCTTGGACAGCGGCAGGTGCTGGTGGAACAGCGGCAGCGCCACCAGCAGGTAGATCGACGTCAGGATGGTGTTGATCGACGAGATCTGGATCTGGGCGAAGATGAACTGGGCGAACGACTGCTGCAGCGTGCGCGCGCGGTCGATCAGCGCCCCGGCCAGCGGCCGGCGGTTGGGCCGTGAAATGGCGCGGTACAGCGCGACCATGGCGCCGATGATCAGGCCCAGCAGGATATGCAGCAGGGTGCGGAGGATATCGGTGCCCAGCCGCTGCGCCATCTGGGCATGCTCGCGCATGGCGCCCAGCAGCGTGGTGACCAGTTCCTCGGTGCCGCTGGGCAGGTAATCGCTCAGCCAGGTGGGCAGCTGGGTCCGGGACTGGTCGATGATGTCGGCGGCATGGTCCAGCAGCCGCTCGACGGTGGCGCTGTCCACGTTCAGGAAATGCACCAGCGCCCAGATGCCGCCGGTCAGGGCCAGCACGATGATGGCGGACAGGATGGCCACGGCCAGCGCATCGCGCCGGGAATGGGTCAGGCGGGGCGCCAGCACGTCGACCAGCGAATACAGCAGCAGCCCCGCCAGCAGCGCCGCCACCAGGTTGGCATGCATGACCAGCAGCAGCGCGCCGGCGGTCAGGACATAGGACACCGCCGTGACGCTGAACCCGCTTCCCGGCGCCAGGCGCGGGCGGGCCGATGACGGGGAGGGCGGGGATGAGGACGTGGCGTCGTTCAGGGCGCCATGGTTGGCGCGGTCTTCCGGGTTTTCCAGCTGCGGCATGTCTCGGCTGAGCACGATTGAATTGGAATGAGTAGGCGGATTGTCGACGTGGCGCGTAACAATGGCAAGACAGCTTGCGCAGACAAGCGATCCTGCCCGCTCCGGGCGTGGAACTTGCATCGTCGCCGTGGCCTATATTGGGGAGCAGAAGACGGCGCAGCCGCGCCAGGAGACCGCCTGCCATGGCCTTTACCCAGACCGTCGGCGTCCGCCGGCATGTGTTTGCCGACCTGCGCACGCTGCTGGCCCGCGCCAGCCCCGCGCGCTCGGGCGACGCGCTGGCCGGCATCGCCGCCGCCAGCGAGGAAGAGCGGATGGCCGCCCGCATGGCGCTGGCCGACATGCCGCTGGCCCGCTGCCTGACCGAGGCGCTGATTCCGTACGAGGACGACGAGGTCACGCGGCTGATCGTCGACAGCCACGATGCGGCGGCCTTTGCCGAGATCGCCAGCCTGACCGTGGGCGACTTCCGCAACTGGCTGCTGCGCCACGAGACCGATTCGGCCACGCTGGCACGGGTGGCACCCGGTATCACCCCGGAGATGGCGGCGGCCGTCAGCAAGCTGATGCGCAACCAGGACCTGGTGGCGGTGGCGCGCAAATGCCAGGTGGTGACGCGCTTTCGCGGCACGATCGGCCTGCCCGGCCGCCTGGCCGTGCGGCTGCAGCCCAACCATCCGACCGACGACCCGCGCGGCATCGCGGCGTCCATCGTCGATGGGCTGCTCTACGGGTGCGGCGACGCCACGATCGGCGTCAATCCGGCCGGCGACAACCTGGGCACCATCGTCACGCTGCTGAAGCTGATCGACGATATCCGGACGCGCTACGACGTGCCCACGCAATCGTGCGTGCTGACCCACGTCACCCATACGCTGCGGGCCATGGAGCAGGGCGCGCCCGTTGACCTGGTGTTCCAGTCGGTGGCCGGCAGCCAGGCCGCCAACGCGGCGTTCGGCATCTCGCTGGCGCTGCTGGACGAGGCGCGCCAGGCGGCGCTATCGCTGGCGCGCGGCACGGTGGGCCACAGCGTGATGTACTTCGAGACCGGCCAGGGCAGCGCGCTGTCGGCCAACGCCCACCACGGGATCGACCAGCAGACCATGGAGGCCCGCGCCTATGCCGTGGCGCGGCGCTTCGAGCCGTTGCTGGTCAATACGGTGGTGGGCTTTATCGGCCCCGAGTATCTCTACGATGGCAAGCAGATCATCCGGGCCGGCCTGGAGGACCATTTCTGCGGCAAGCTGCTGGGCGTGCCGATGGGCTGCGACGTCTGCTACACGAACCACGCCGAGGCCGACCAGGACGACATGGACACGCTGCTGACGCTGTTCGGCGTGGCCGGCATCAACTTCATCATGGGCGTGCCGGGCGCCGACGACATCATGCTGAATTACCAGAGCACGTCGTTTCACGATGCGCTGTACCTGCGCGAGGTGCTGGGCCTGCGGCCCGCCCCGGAGTTCGAGGCATGGCTGCAGCGCATGGGCATGCTGGACAGCGCCGGCCGCCTGCTGGCACCTTCCGCGCGCCAGCCGCTGCTGAGCATGGCCGACTCGCTGTGACCCGATCAGGAGACATCGATGCCGAATCGTCCAGCACCCCCGGAGCATCCCGCCGATCCCTGGCAACGCCTGCGCCAGTTCACGCGCGCCCGTGTGGCCATCGGCCGCACCGGCCATGCCCAGACCACCGAAACCGTGCTGGCGTTCGGCCTGGCCCACGCGCAGGCACGCGATGCGGTACACCTGCCGCTCGATACCCAGGCCATCGACGCGGCGCTGCGGGATGCCGGGCTGGACACCGTGCATGTCCACAGCGCCGCGCAGGACCGCGACCAGTACCTGCGTCGCCCGGATCTGGGCCGCCGGCTCGACGACGACAGCCGCGCGGCGCTGGCGGCCGACACCGGGGGCGATAACCGGGGCGATACCGGGGCCGATGCCCAGCCGTTCGACGTGGTGTTCGTGATCGCCGATGGCCTGTCCGCGCTGGCCGCCCAACGCCACGCGGTGCCGCTGCTGCAGGCCGTGTTGGCGCGGCTGCCGGCATGGCGGACCGGCCCGGTGGTGGTGGCCCGGCAGGCACGCGTGGCCCTGGGCGACGAGATCGGCGAACGGCTGCAGGCGCGTCAGGTGGTGATGCTGATCGGCGAGCGCCCGGGGCTCAGTTCGCCGGACAGTCTCGGCATCTACCTGACCTACGATCCGCGTGTCGGTCGCACCGACGCGCAGCGCAACTGCATCTCGAACGTGCGCCCGGAAGGGCTTCCCTATGCGCAGGCGGCTGACCGTCTGGCGTTTTTGCTACGTGGGGCCGTGGCGCTGGGGCGGTCCGGGGTGGACCTGAAAGACGACAGCGCCGCCAGTGCGGCGACGCTGCCAGGGGGGTGATGCGCCCGGGAGGGCTACAAGGGCTACAAGGGCTACGACATCATCACGCGCGAGAACCTGCCGCGCTGCGCGTCTTCCATCAGCATCATGAACTGGTCGCGGTCCATGTGAACCAGTTCCAGATGGTCGCCCGCCTCGAACCAGACTTCGGGTTCGGCGAACAGGCTTTCGTCGACATAGGTCTGCATGCCGTACGACATCGCGCACGGCGGGATGGCGCCGAGATCGCAATCCTTGAAGACCTCGCGGATTTCGTCCTCGTGCGCCAGTACCAGTTTGCGGCCCGTCATGTCGCACAGGGCCGATAGCTGCAGATGGTGGTTCGACGGGATCACGGCGGCCACGTAGCCGCCTTCATCTTCCAGCAGCAACGTCTTGGCCAGACGATGCCCCGGTACGTGTGCCGCGTGCGCCGTGGCCATGCTGCTGAGACTGTAGGGGTGACGAATGATGTCGAACCGGCTGTTCATGCGGCTGAGCCGGCCAGCCAGGGTGCCTGCCATTGCCATGATCGTCTTCCTTCCCGCGCAGGGAGGGCGCGGTTTAGTCCTGAGTGTTCTCACTATAGGCACTGTCGCCGCGCATGCGAGGCCAGATTGCCTGCAGCTCGGTCTTCAGGAAGGTCAGCAGGTAGCGGGTGGCCATGGTCTGGTAGCGGTTGGGCATGGTCAGCATGTAGAGCTTGCTGCCGAACACGCTGATGCGATAGTCGGGCAGCAGCGGCACGAGCGTGCCGTCCGCCAGATCCTTGCCGACCGCGTAGAGCGGGAAGATGCCGATGCCAAGCCCGCTGACCACGGCATCCTTCAGGAACGCGAAGTTCTCCGAACTCAGCGTGGGCGCCAGCACCACCTGTTCGCGCGCCCCGGTGGCGTGGCGGATACCCGAAGCCTTCAGTTTCTGGCCAATCGGCGATGCGCAGACGATGGCATGGGCGCCAAGGTCGGCCAGCACCGCCGGCATCGGCCGGCCCGCCAGATAGGACGGCGCGCCGCAGACAATCCAGTCGACCGTGCCGATCTCGGTGGCCACGACCGAATCCGGCGGCGTCGAGATGATGCGAAGCGCCACCTCGACATCCTCGGACACGAGGTTGTGGATGCGGTTGTCGAACACCACGTCGAGTGTGATGTCGGGATAGCGTTGCTTGAACTGCACCAGCAGCGGCGACAGCATGGCGTGCCCCAGGCCGGTGGGTACCGACAGCCGCACATGGCCCTGCAGGCTCTTGCCCATGCTGCTGATCAGCGCATTGGCGGCCGCCACTTCGCCGAGGATGTTGCGGCCGTGCTCGTAGAGCCCAGCGCCGACGGGCGTGGGTTCCACGTGGCGCGTGGTCCGGCGCAGCAGTTGCACGCCCAGTTCCTCCTCCAGTGCCTTGAGGTGGTAGCTGACATTGGCGCGCGTCATCTTGAGCTTGCGCGCGGCGGCGCTGAGATTGCCCGCGTCGACGATATCGACGAACAGGCGCAGGGCGTTGAGATCCATGGCGAGACTGGCGCGGGAATGAAAAAGGGACCCGAAGGCCCCTCAGTTTGCCATGGCGGCAACGGCGCGCGTCCCGGCGCTGGCGTCAGTGCTCGTGATGCAGATACTTTGCCTGGCGTGGCAAGCGCAGGCTGACCAGGAATGCGATGACCATCATGGCGGTCACGTACCAGTAGAACGTGTCCTCCTGGCCCGCCTTTTTCAGGGCCAGCGCCACGTATTCGGCCGTACCGCCGAACAGCGCATTGGCGATGGCATAGGCCAGGCCCACGCCCAGCGCGCGCACTTCGGGCGGGAACATTTCGGCCTTCACGATGCCGCTGATCGACGTGTAGAAGCTGACGATGGCCAGGGCCACGCAGATCAGCAGGCCGGCCATTTCGGGGCTCGACACCGTCTTCAGCGCGGTCAGGATCGGTACCGTGGCAATGGCGCCGAGCGCACCGAACAGCATCATGTTGTGGCGGCGGCCGATGCGGTCGGACAGCGCGCCGAACAGCGGCTGCATGCACATGTAGAGAAACAGGCAGACCGTCATCACGTAGCTGGTGGTCTTGATCGGCAGGTGGGCCGTGTTGACCAGGAACTTCTGCATATACGTGGTGAACGTGTAGAAGATCAGCGAACCGCCGGCGGTATAACCGAGCACCGTGAAGAACGCGGCCTTGTGGTGCCGGAAGATCTCGCTCACCGTGCCGGCGCCCTTGCTGTTGCGCTGCTGCGCGGTGGTGGTCTCATGCAGCGTGCGGCGCAGCAACAGGGCCACCACGGCAGTGATGGCGCCCACCACGAACGGGATGCGCCAGCCGTAGGACTTCAGTTGGGCTTCGGTCAGCATTTGCTCCAGCAGCACGATGACCAGCACAGCCAGCAGCTGGCCGCCGATCAGCGTCACGTACTGGAACGACGAGAAGAAGCCGCGTCGGCCCTTGAGCGCCACTTCGCTCATGTACGTGGCGGTGGTGCCGTATTCGCCGCCGACCGACAGGCCCTGCAGCAGCCGTGCCACCAGCAGCAGCGCCGGCGCCCAGTTGCCGATGGTCTCGTAGGTGGGCAGACAGGCGATCAGCAGCGAGCCGAAGCACATCATGACCACCGAGATCAGCAGCGAATTCTTGCGGCCGTTACGGTCGGCGATACGGCCGAACAGCCAGCCGCCGATCGGTCGCATCAGGAAGCCCGCCGCGAACACACCGGCAGTATTCAGCAGTTGTGCCGTGGGGTCGCCTTTCGGGAAGAAGGCCGGCGCGAAATAGATCGCGCTGAAGGCGTAGATATAGAAGTCGAACCACTCCACGAGGTTGCCCGACGACGCAGCCACAATGGCAAAGACGCGCTTTCTGGTTTCTTCGGGGGACGGTGCCGTGCCGTTGACGGCGGAGGAGGCGATGTCTGTCATAGGACCTTCTGTTCTTGACTTGGCGGCGGGGGCGCCGCTGGGGGATACGGACCAGGAGAGCGAGGTACGACGTGGACCGGCAAAACCGCCAGCCGGCCTGGGGCGTCGCAAATCCGGGCCCGTGTGCCCGCCTAGCGTAGCGCGGAACGGCCTGCCTCCCAAGGGGGGCGGCTTTCGCAATCGCCCTGGCCCTGTTGCAAATGCCTTGCCACCAGCGGTTTTGCGCCGCATTGTCCGATGGGCTGGAAAGAGTTTTTACAAAGCGCGCCCTCCCGGCATGAAAATCCGGGCGGGTGGCCGTCGCCGCCGGGCAAACTTGCGTGGGCCGCACGGCTGCGCAATCATGCAGGGCGATGCTGAACGCCGCGCCTTTCGACCCCTTGTCCATGACCAATCCGCGTCTCCTGCCCTTCCTGCTGGCACCTTTGCTGTGGCTGCCCGCCGCGGGCGTACTTGCCGAGGGCGATCCCAACCTCGTGCAGTGCCAGCGCATCAACCAGGCGCAATTGCGGACGGCTTCCGAGGAGACGCTGCTGTTCCTGCGCTGCCGTGCGCGGCAGATTTCCTATGACGCCCCCCGGCTCAAGGGCGTGACGCAGAAATTCCGGGATGACCTCGTGTTTTCCTGCCTCGACCAGGCCGACGAGATCGAGCACCAGCTGCGAGTGGGCCATGGTTACACCCGGGAAAAGCTGGCCCGGAAGAAATGTGACTAATAGGGCCGGTTTGCTAATTGTCAAATTATCTTGACGGTTCTGTCCAAGTTGGCGTGGATTGTCAAAATCGATGGTCGGCGTACCATTGGCGGCCATTGTTGTCGTACCGACTCACCCGGAGACTGTCATGGCCCTCGACGCCGAATCCTTTTCCCTGCTGCGCGCCTCGGTGCAGCGTTTCATCGATGAGCGCCTGAAGCCGGCCGAAGATATCCTTGAGGAACTCGATGACGTGCCGGCCGACATCGTGGCCGACATGAAGGAGATGGGCCTGTTCGGCATCTCCATCCCGGAAAACTACGGTGGCATCGGCCTGTCGATGTCGCAGGAATGCGATGTGGTCTATGACCTCGGCCATACGGCCTTCGCGTTCCGCTCAGTCTTCGGCACCAACGTGGGCATCGGCTCGCAGGGCATCCTGATGGAGGGCACCGAGGAGCAGAAGCAGACCTACCTGCCCAAGATCGCCAGTGGCGAGCTGGTCATCTCCTTCGCGCTGACCGAGCCGAACGCCGGTTCGGACGCCGCATCGCTGCAGACGCGTGCCGAGCTCGATGGCGACCACTACGTCATCAACGGCACCAAGCGGTTCATCACCAACGCGCCGCGCGCCGGCGCCTTCACGCTGATGGCCCGCACGGGCGGCCAGGGCGCCTCGGGCATTTCGTCCTTCATCGTCCCGGCCGACACGCCGGGCATCTCGCTGGGCAAGCCCGACAAGAAGATGGGCCAGCGCGGCACCAAGACGTGCGACGTGGTGCTGGAAAACGTGCGCGTGCCGGCTGCCAACATCATCGGCGGCGTGCCGGGCGTGGGCTTCAAGACGGCCATGAAGGTGCTGGACCGTGGCCGCCTGCATATCTCCGCGCTGGCATGCGGCATGGCACATCGGCTAATTACCGATGCCGTCGCCTACGCGAAGGAGCGCAAGCAGTTCGGCAAGCCGATTGGCGACTTCCAGCTGATCCAGGCCATGCTGGCCGACAGCCAGGCCGAACTGTACGCCGGCCTGTCGATGGTGCGCGATTGCGCGCAACGCTACGACGCCAAGCCGGCCGGCCAGAGCGACCCCGAAGTCAGCATGCTGGCGTCCTGCACCAAGATGTTCTGTACCGAAATGGTGGGCCGCGTGGCCGATCGCGCCGTGCAGATCCACGGCGGCGCCGGTTATATCGCCGAATACAAGGCCGAGCGGTTCTACCGCGACGTGCGTCTGCTGCGCCTGTATGAAGGCACCACGCAGATCCAGCAACTGATCATCGCCAAGCAGCTGCTGCGCGACTGATCCGGCTGACAGCAGCGGACCGACCCGAGGGGATAGGAGACAGGATGAGCAAGATCCAGGTTGCGGCCCCACAGGGGGCGGCCGCTGCAGACCACGGCGCGGTGCACCGGCTCCGGGCCGTGGTGGCCACGTATCGCACCACGCTGCAGGCCTACACGCTGGTCGTGTCGGCAGACACGCTGATGGCATTGTCAACCGGCCCCGAGCCGGCACATTCGGCGCGCGACTATCGCGCCCAGGCGCATCTGGACCGCCTTCACCACGCGGTACGCGATTGCGGGCTGGCGCTGCCCAGTGCCATCGTCGTGGCGGTGGCCGGCGGCACCATGCGCTGCGAATGCGACCATCTGTATTCGCTGGACCTCGATCCGCGCGCGGGCGACAGCCTGATCGTGCTCGATGGCTACGACCGCCTGGTCGAACTGGCCGATAGCGGGCGCGGACATATCAAGACGCTGGTCACGGCGGTACTGTGCTCCAACGTGACGACGGCTGCCGAGGCTCCCATGCCTGCCACGGAAGCCGACTGTGCGCTGATGCACGTCTCGGCGGCCGCACGCTGGGCCGGCGCCACGCGCGTCTGGCAATAAGTCCAACAGTTAGCCGGGTGGTCGTCCCGGCAGGCGGCCCGGTAGTCATTCCGGCACTCAGCGCGTCACCTGCCGTCAGGCGCTGACGCCACCCGATGATCCCGGCTCAGGCCCAGACCGCGTCGACGTCGCGGAGCAGATGGCCCGCCAGGATGTAGTCGCCAAGGCGCGTTGCCTTGGCTTCCAGATCCAGCAGGTCGCGGTCGGCCAGCAGGCCAAGGTCGAACTGGCAGTACAGGTTGCGCTGCCGGAACGTGGTCTTGGGCCTCCCCAGCCCTGCTTGAAGGGCTTCAGGTGTGCGGACGGCGACACTTTCCTGTCCGCGGTATTGCACCTTGATGCCGCGCTTCTCGCCAAGCCGGCCGAGTTCGATGGCGTCCTGCCATCCCGTCTCATAGTCCAGCTCAAGCCCAAGCGCCTGCTCCGAGGCCAGAAGCCTGAGGGCTTCCGCCTTGCTGCCAGCTCGCACAATTGACATCCACACCTCAAGTCTCAAGAAAGACTGTATAAATATACAGTGTTCGGTCGCTTGTCTCAAGGGTTCGTGAGGCGCCAGCGGCGCACACGGCCCCCGCAGCCCACGGCTCGGGGGCTGCGGGGCTTGTGGAGTTCAGGGCTTGCTGGCGTCCGGCGACGCGGCGGCAGCCGGTGCCCCGGCCTCGGCAGGAATCGCCGTCGGCGCCGTCGTACTCGCGCCGAAATCGCCGGCGAATGCTTGCGTCAGCATGGCCGGGCCCAGGTAGCGGCGGATCGCGGCGTTGACGGCTGCGGGCGTGGCCGTGCGGATGCCTTCCTCGATGGCCGCCGTGTGCGCCATGGTCCGGCCCAGGTACGCCTGATTGGCCAGCGCGCCGGCCAATGCGCCGTCGCGCGTGCGGCTGACCATGCCCTGCTGCAACAGGCCGCTGGCCGCCTCGGCCACTTCGCTGGCCGTGACGCCGTCGCGGACGAAGCGCGCCATTTCTTCGTCGACGGCCTTGCGCAGGCGGGGCAGGTTCTGCGGGGCATAGGCCGCCCACAGCCCAAACCGGCCCGCGCGGTCGAGCGCGCCGACCGTCAGTGAACTGGACACCCCATAGCTGATGCCGTCAAGCTGGCGCAGGCGGTCGGCCAGACGGCTGCGCATGCCGGTGCCGCCGAACACGCGGCTCGCGATCAGCATCAGCGGGTAGTCGGGCGAGTCGCTGACCAGGTCCACCGGTTGCGACGCCAGGTAGACCGCATTGGCCTTGCCCGGCGTGTCGAGCGTGAAGTCGGTGGGGGGAATCGCCACGAACGGCCGGTCCACCCGCTTGAACGGTACCTGGGCGCGCCAGTCGCCGAACAGGAATGCAGCTTGCCGGATGGCGTCATCGGCATCGAAATCGCCAACGATCGCCAGCTGTGCATGCTCCGCGCCATAAAAGCGCGCATGGAAATCGCGCAGGTCCGCGACCGATACGGCGCGCAGGTCGGCCACGCTTTCGTCGAACGTTGGCGTGTAGCGCGGGTCGCCGGGGGGATATGGATTGCCGTGGCGCCCCAGGGCATTCGGCGCCAGTGCGTTGGGCTGCTTGCGCTGGCTTTCGATGCCGGCCACGCTGCTGGCCCGCAGTGTTTCCAGTTCATTGCCGGGGAAGGTTGGCATGCGCAGCACGGTGCGCAGCAGCGCCAGCAGGTCGGGCAGGTATTCGCGCCGCGTGTCGAAGCGTACGGTGACCCGTTCGTCGCTGCCCGATATCGACACGTTGGCTTTCAGCGCCTCGAAGCGGTCGGCGATCTGCTGCCGTGTGAACGCGCCGGCGCCGCGGTCGAGCATGGCGCCCGTCATGGACCCTACCGCGTTCTTGCCCTGCAGCGCCTGCAGGTTGCCGATGTGCAGGACCAGGGTGCCGTTGACTGCGCCGCCCCGCGTGGGCTTGGGCAGCAAGGCAAGCTGCATGCCGTTGGGCAGCGTCTGGCGCACGGTATGGGCGTCGATATTGGCCGGGGTTGGATCGAAGGCGGCCACGGCCTGCGCCGCCGGCTTGCCCGTGTAGTGCTGGGTCAGCGCGGCCAGGTCGGGCGCGGCGGGGATGGCGGCCAGCTGTGGCTTGTCTCCCGGCACGAATTCGCCCACCGTGCGGTTGGCCGGGCGGAAGTAGTTTTCGGCCACGCGCTGCACGTCGGCCCGGGTGGTGGTCTCCACGCGGTCGCGGTTGATGAAGAACAGCCGCCAGTCGCCCTTGGCAATGGCACCGGACAGCGCCACGCCGTAGGCGGCCGGATCGTTCAGCGTCTTCTCGTAGCCATTGCGCAGCCGCACCCGGGCGCGCTCCACTTCCTCGTCGGTGACAGGCTGCGTCGCGACGCCCTCCACCGTGGCGATCAGCGCATCGCGCACAGGCTCGATCGGACGATCCTTGCTGGTGCCCGCCGCAAACTGGATCACCCCCGGGTCCTTCATCGACGTGAAGAACGACCCCTGCCACGCGGCCTTGCGGGTGTCCACCAGGCTGCGCTCGAGCCGGCCACCCGGCGTGTCCGCCAGGATCACTGCCAGCATGTCCAGCGCGGTGATGTCGGGGTGCGCGCCCGGTGCCACGTGATACATCGCCGACACGATGCTGCTGTCGCCCGGACGCACCAGGGTCAGCTCGCGCGCGCCTTCCTGGGCCGGCTCGACCGTGTACTCGGACGGCAGCACGCGCGTCGGACGCGGAATCGCGCCAAAAGCCTGTTCGATCCGTGCAAGCGTGCGCGCCGGGTCGAACTGCCCCGTGACCACCAGCACGGCGTTGTCGGGCTGGTAGTAGCGGCGATAGAACGCCTGGAGGTTGTCGATGCCCACGCGCTCCACGTCGCTGCGCGCGCCGATCACCGCCTTGCTGTAGTTGTGCCAGCGGTAGGCGGCCGCGTACATCTGCTGCTGCAGCATACGCATGGGATTGTTCTCACCAATCTCCATTTCATTGCGCACCACGGTCATCTCGCTGTCCAGGTCCTTGCGCGCCACGAAGCTGTTGACCATGCGGTCGGCCTCCATGCGCAGGGCCCAGTCGAGGTTGTCCTCGCTGGCCGCGAAGGTCTCGAAGAAATTGGTACGGTCCTGGTTCGTGGTGCCGTTGTACTGCATGCCGCGCCGCGCGAATTCGGTCGGAATGGTCTTGCCCGGCAGCGACGGCGTGCCCTTGAACAGCAGATGTTCGAGCAGGTGCGCCATGCCCGTTTCGCCGTAGTTTTCATGGCGGCTGCCGACCAGATAGGTGATGTTGACCGTGGTGGTGGGCTGGGCGTCGTCCGGTGCCAGCAGGATGCGCAGTCCGTTGGGCAGCCGGTATTCGGTGATGCCTTCGACGGTCGTGACGGGTGTGGCGCGTGCCACCGGTGCGGCGGCCGGGGGCGCAGCCAGCGGACCCGTCCGCGCCGCGTGGACGACGGGGACGCTCAGGCCGCAGACGATGGCCATGGCAATGCCGGCGATTCGGGTCATGCCGGCAGCGGGACGACGACGGTTCATGCAGACTCCAGAGGCGGCATGCAGCGCCGCAGGTGAGCAGATTCTAGCCTCAGCGGCGTGCCGTGCAACGCGGCCGACCGCACTTTCAGAATCGGGCGCAAAGTGACGTCGCCCTTCCTTCAGAACGGCTTCAGGCGGATGTCCGATTCCAGCGCATTCAACCCGCCGCACTGGCGTAGGATGCATGCCATGGAACTCGATCCCGACACCTGCTACAAGGCCGTTGCATCACACGACCGCCGCTTCGACGGACGCTTCTTCGTAGGCGTGTCGTCCACGGGCGTGTATTGCCGGCCGATCTGCGCGGTGCGCACGCCGAAGCGCGAAAACTGCACGTTCTACGAGTCCGCGGCGGCCGCGGAAAAGCATGGCTTCCGGCCGTGCCTGCGCTGCCGGCCGGAACTGGCGCCGGGCCATGGGCTGGCAGATATCTCCGGACGGCTGGCGCAGGCCGCTGCCACGCTGATCGACGAGGGCTTCATGGCCGGTGCCGGCGTGGCGCAACTGGCCGCGCGCATCGGCGTGACCGAGCGCCATCTGCGCCGGCTGTTCGATGCCGAGTTCGGCGTGTCGGTGCATGAATATGCGCAGACGCAGAAGCTGCTGCTGGCCAAGCGCCTGCTGACCGATACCGTGCTGCCCGTGACCGAAGTGGCGCTGGCGGCCGGGTTTGGCAGCGTGCGCCGCTTCAATGATGTGCTCAAGGAACGGTATGGCCTGACGCCACTGGCGATGCGCAAGCGCGCGGCCGACGGCATGGCGGATCGCCTGGTTTTCGAACTCGGCTATCGTCCGCCGCTGGCCTGGGCCGAATGGCTCCAGTTCCTGGCCGTGCGGGCCGTTGACGGCATCGACCAATGCCACGCCGGCGTCTACACGCGCTCGATCGCCATCGACGCGGGCGGCCATCGGCACCTTGGCTGGGTGCGGCTGGAACACGTGCCGAAGCGAACGGTGGTGCGCGTGACGCTGTCCGGTTCGCTGGCGCACGTGATTCCGCAGGCGCTGGGCAAGGTGCGCCGCCTCTGCGATCTGGGCTGCCGGCCCGATATCGTTGATGCGCATCTGGGCGAGCTTGCTGCCGGCACGCCGGGCATGCGCCTGCCGGGCACGTTCGACGGGCTGGAAATTGCGGTGCGGGCCATCGTCGGACAGGTGATTTCAGTGGTCCAGGCGCGCCGTATCCTGGCGCGGCTGGTGCGCATCGCGGGCGAGCCGTTGCCGCCGCAGGCGCTGGCCGGCCTGGTGAATCCGGCCGATGCCACCGAGGCGGTGCCCGTGACCCACGCCTTCCCGACCCCCCAGGCGCTGGCCACGCTGCCCGATGCCGATTACCAGGCGGCCGGCGTGTCGGTGCCGAAGATCCGCGCGATCCGGGTCCTGGCAAGGCAAGTGGCGGCCGGGGAGATCCGCCTCGATCCGCACGCGGCACCTGAGGACACCGTGGCGCGGCTGTGCGCGATCGACGGGATCGGCGACTGGACGGCGCAGTACGTGGCCATGCGGGCGCTAGGCTGGCCCGATGCGTTTCCGGGTACCGACTACGCATTGCGCAAGGTGCTGGACGTCAGCACCGTGCGGGCGATGCAGGTCAGGACTGCGCAATGGGCGCCGTGGCGCGCCTATGCGGCGATCCACCTGTGGCATCGCTACGAGCAGATCAAGGACGCTGCGCAGACGCCGGGCACCGGCGCCGACCGCATCGACATCCAGGACAGCAACATCAAGGACAGCGAGGAAGCCGCAGCATGAACAGTTATCAGATCATCGACAGCCCGCTGGGCAATATCCTGCTGCGCGCGCAAGACGGCCTGCTGACAGGCGCGTTCTTCGCCGGGCAGAAGTACCACCCCGGCCAGGCCAGCGCCACGGCGCCGGCATCCGACGCCGACGCGCGCGTGCTGGCGCAGGCGGCGGAACAACTCGACGCCTACTTCGACGGCCGGCTGCACACGTTCACCGTGCCGATCCGGTTTTCCGGCAGTGCGTTCCAGCAACGGATCTGGCAAGCCCTGTGCGACATCGAATTTGGCGAAACTTCGACGTACGGACAACTGGGTGCCGGCCTTGGCCTGCCGCCGAGCCATTCACGTGCGGTGGGCGGGGCGGTGGGGCGCAATCCGCTGTCGGTCATCGTGCCGTGCCATCGCGTGCTGGGCGCGTCAGGGTCGCTGACCGGCTACGCCGGCGGGGTCGATCGCAAACGCGCGCTGCTGGGCCTGGAGGGCGTGCCGCAAGCGGCCGAGGTGGGCAATGGTCTGGGCGAGGCCGGCCACGCGCGGGCGGGCCAGGCTGTGTTGGCGCTCTATTGAACGGTGTCGCGGCTTTTCATCGCGATCGACATACCGGCCGCGCTGGCGCAAGCGCTGCTGCAAACCCTGCCGGTCCATCGCGATATCCGGCCCACGCCAGCCGCGCAGTTGCATCTGACGCTGCGCTTTCTGGGCGACTGCGATGCAGCGGTCACGACGGCCATCGCGCAGGGGCTGCGGGGCGTGGCCGTCGAGCCCATGGTGCTGCAGATCCTTGGCGTCGGGCGTTTTCGGGGCCGGCAGGGGTCGATCCTCTGGGCCGGGCTGGCCGAATCGGCGCCTTTGCAGGGTCTGGTCGATCAGATCAGCGCCGTGCTGGAAGCCCACGGCATCGCGCCCGATGCGCGTCGCTTCCGCCCGCATCTGACCCTGGCGCGCTGCCGTCCGGGCGTGCCAGAGCCGCTGCTGCGCGATTGGCTCGGCGCATTCCGCGACCTGGCGGCGCCGCCGTGGCACGTCGATCGTTTCCTGCTCTACGAGAGCTTTCTTGGCAAGGACGGCGCGCGGCATGTCGTGCGCGACACGTATCGGGCGGTCAGCCCAGGTTGCTGACGCCCAGCGCCACCCCCAGCCCGCATAGCGTGGTGCCGATGGCCCGGTCCAGCAGCCGCTGGCGCCGCAGCATGGCCGCGCGCAGTGCCGGCGAGCCGAAGCACCACGCGACGATCCCGAACCAGACCAGGTGCGCCAGCGACATGAACAGGCCGTAGCCGAACTGCGCCGCCAGCGGGGTATGGGGACTGACCACCTGCGTATAAGTGCTGACCACGAACAGCGTGGTCTTCGGGTTCAGCGCATTGGTCAGAAAGCCCATGCGGCATGCCGCTGCGCCGGAAATGGCTGGCGCGGCCGTGGTGTCCACCGTGATCGCCTTGCGATTGCACAGCGTCCGGATACCGATCCACACCAGATAGCCGGCGCCCAGCAGCTTGATGATCGACAGCACGCCATGGGCGTGGGCAATCAGCAGCGACACGCCGAACATCGTATAGGCCACATGCACCTGCACGCCCAGCGCGATACCCAGCGCGCACAGCAGGCCGGTGCGCCGGCCGAAAAGATAGCTGTTGCGGGTCACCATGGCGAAGTCCGGCCCAGGGCTGATCACGGCAAGGACGGTGATGGTGGCGACGGCGGCAAGTTCGGCAAGCGATGTCATTTCAGGTCAGTTTTCGTTGTGGATAGCGGCGGCCGGGGGACGCGTGGCAGGCACGATTCTGTCTCGCAGAAATGGGTACGCAAAGCGATTTATACTGGCGCAATTCCATGAGTAAAACTGACTGATCGCATGGCTTCGATGCACTGGCTGGGCTGGGTCCGCTTTTTCGAGGCGGCGGCGCGGCACCAGAATTTCGCCCGCGCGGCCGAAGAGCTGCACCTGACGCACGGCGCGATCAGCCGCCAGATCCGGCAGCTGGAAGACGCGCTGGGCGTGCCCCTGTTCGAGCGGCGCAACCGGGCGGTATTCCTGACCGAGGCCGGCCAGACGCTGCATGCGGCGGCCACGCAGTCGATGGATTTGCTGGCGGCGGCAGCCGAACGCATCCGTGCGCCGACGCCGGGCGCGGCGCTGGTGCTGTCGTGCGAGCCCACCATCGCCATGCGCTGGCTGATCCCCCGGCTCGGCCGCTTTTCGGCGGCCCATCCGGGCGTTCCGCTACACCTGATGACGGCCGGTGGCCCCGTGGACTTTGCCGCGCAAGGCATTGATGTTGCACTGCGGCGTAACGATTTTGCGTTCGATCCGCGCTGGCACACCCGCGAACTGGCGCCCGAGCGCGTTGGTCCGGTCTGCCGTCCGGATCAGGCGGCGTCGGGGCTGGCCGACGCGGTCCGGCTGCATACCCGTACGCGCCCCGATGCCTGGCAGCGATGGGCGCGCAGCGCCGGGGTGGCCCTGCCGGGCGCGCCCGACGGGCCCGGCAGCCAGCGCGACACCTGGTATGAACACTTCTACCTGAGCCTGCAGGCCGCCGCTGCCGGGTTGGGCTGGGCCGTGGCATCGGAATGGATGGCCGCCGACGAACTGGCCGATGGCCGGCTGACCGCGCCACAGGGATTCGTCCCCGACGGGTCCGCGTACTACCTGATATCGCCCGTGCCGTTTGCCAGGGACCCGCGCCGCGAGGCCCTGTTGCACTGGCTGCGTGCCGAGCTGGCGCGGGCGCCCGTGGGGCCAGCGGACGCGCCGGCCCGGCAATGAACAACGCTGCACCCACCGTGGGTTTGCGGCGCCGAAAGCGTAGCGGAAGCTACCCCACCGAAGTCGGTTCCTAAAGTTACGTCGTATTTTGCCGAAGGCCATGGCATATGCTTGCGCCGCTTGGGTGGCGCGCTTACCATGCGGCGGCTGGCGCGCCGCGCGCTGACAGATCCATTGCCCGCCCGCCCCGGCGATCCGCGGCGCAACCACTATTAGACGTAGCGTATTCCATGAGTCTTCAAGATCCCCGCGGGCCGCAGGCAGGCCAATCCTTGTCTCAGTTCGAGGGCGAGTCCGACGAGCGGGACGCTGCGCAGTCGGATGAACGCTACCGGCTGACGCACAGTTCGCAGATCGGCACGGTGCTGCGCGACATGGCGTGGCAGAAATGCCTGCTGAACGTGCGCTCGCGCAATGGCTCCGAGATCGTGACGTCGATCCTGCACGTCGATCCAGCCAACAAGACGTTCATTTTCGACTGGTGCCGCGCCGATGGCGAACGTCAGGCGTTGATGGGGTCGGACCAGAATGCCTTTTCCGGCCTGCTGCGCGGTGTACCGGTGAACTTCGTGGTGGGCACGCCCGGTGCCACGCGCTTCGAGGGCGGCCCGGCCTTTATCGCCGACTTCCCCGAAAAGCTCTATCACTTCCAGCGCCGCCGCCATTTCCGTGCGCGCACGCTGCTGACCAAGGGCTATCGCTGCGAGGTCGTGCTGCCGGCGTCGGCCGACAAGTCCACGCTGCAGCTCGATATCGCCGATCTTTCGCTGTCCGGCGTGGGCCTGCGTTCGCGCCAGGTGGGCGCCGACCAACTGCCGGTGGGCACGGTCATCAAGAAGTGCCGCCTCGATTTTGCCGAGCTGGGTCGCCTGGAGCTTGACATGCAGGTGGTTGGCCACTGGCTGGTCGGGTTTGACGACAACACCGTCCACCACTACGGCTGCGCGTTCCTGAATCCGGACGGCCGCATGGAAAACTTCCTGCAGCGCCTGGTGTTCCAGCTGGAACTGGCGCACCGGGGCTGAGCCCCGGCGGGTTCGTCAGCTTCCGACCAGCTTGCCGATTGCGGCTGCCGCCTCGCGCATGGGGCCGAGCAGCCGCGCGATCATCTCGGATTCCGACACCTTGTTGGCCTTCACGCTCACGCTGATGGCCGCCACCACCATGCCCGTCTGGGCGCGCACCGGCACGGCAATCGCCCGCAGGCCCGGTTCCAGTTCCTCGTCGATCAGCACATAGTCCAGTTCGCGCGCGCGCTGGAACGCCGCTTCCAGCTCCGGCCGCGACACCTTGGTCAGCAGCGTGCGCGGGCGCAGCTCGGCATGTTCGAAGAACGCTTCGAGCACGGCGTCGGGCTGGTGGGCCAGCAGCAGGCGGCCCGTGGACGTGCAATAGGCCGGCAAGCGGCTGCCCATGCCCAGCGCGTGGGTCAGCACGCGATGCACCTCGGAGCGCACCAGGTACAGGATGTCGATGCCGTCCAGGATGGCCAGCGCCGACGTCTCGTGGACGCGCGCGCTCAGCGTGTCGAGGATGGGCTGCGCCGACGACACCAGCGAGGTCGACGAAAAATAGGCATGTCCCAGGTGCAGCACGCGCGGCCGCAGCGCAAAGTGCCCGTCCTGCTGGCTCACGTATCCCAGTTGCTCCAGCGTATAGAGACAGCGCCGCACCGAGGCGCGCGACAGTTGCGTGCGCTGGGCCACTTGCGAGATCGTCAGCGGCCGCTTGCGCTCGGAGAAGGCCTCCAGCACCGTCAGGCCGCGCGCCAGCGACAGCATGAAGTTCGGATCCCCGGCAAAGCTGTTGAGAATATCGGCCGGCGGATGGGCGGCGCGGACGGTGTCGGCCTGGGCTGGCTTGAGATGGATGGGATGGGGGGCGTCCATGGCGGGGGCGATGCGCTGTTCGATAATCGCGCATCTTAACGCTCCGGCACGTAGATTGCCGAATTTCGGACAAAAAAATGTCGCCGATTGGAGCGGCGACCGGGGAAGGGGGTGTCAAGAGGACGGGGGTCCCACCGACATCGTCGAGTATAGAGAACCGCACAGAGACATTACATACAACTAAGGTGGGGGTTCGGTACGCCGCACTTTGTGGCACGGTCTGCGGCGCAGTCGCCATGCGTGCGGCCCCGCTCCACGGCTGGCTACGGCTTGCCCAGGAACAGGTAGAACGCGTAGTGGCCGCCGGCCGCCCGCCCGTAGGCGAGGTAAAGCGGGCCGATCGGGCTGTCCACGCCCAGGAACAGCGACCCCGATTTCAGCGCCCCGGTGGGGCTGCCCGCGACCAGCGGCGCGCCGACCCGCCCAATTTCCGCCGACGCCCCGGCGTAGACGCCTTCCAGCAGCGTCTGCTTGACGAGCTTGTTGTAGTAGACCAGCCGGGCGAACTGGATATTGCCGCCGATCAGCTGCCCCGTGCTGTAGCCGGACTGCTGCAGGAAGCCGCCCCACTGGAACAGGTCGTAGCGGGGCAGCCCCGGGCCGCCGATATTGCTGCCGGCGCGGATGCCCAGGTTCACCGTGCTGCTGCCAAACGAATACGCGCCGGTCGCCGTCAGCTCGCCCTTCGTGTAGGTATCGGTGGCGCCCATGCTGGCCTGCGACGAGAACACGTTGATCGATCCGCCATAGCCAAAACGCGGAAAGTTGATGCTGTCCAGCTGATCGAACAGCAGCCGGCCCGTGATGGCCCGCCGCTGCACGTCGCTGCCGGCGGCCGGCGCCAGCGATTCCGGGCCGGTGGACAGCGACACGTTCTGATGCCCGATCACCACGCCCAGCCGGGCTTCGCCGTACTTGGTGAACTGGCTGCCCACATCGAACGCGAAATCGGTGCGGCGCAGGTCGTACTCGGCGATCTTGCTGTCGCCGCTGAACACGTTGACCGGCCGCCGTTCCAGTTCGATGCGCGGCGCCACGAAGAACAGCTGGCGCGTATCGAGCGGCTGGTAGAACTCGCTGACCAGGCTCGATGTCTGCCCCACCTGCACGTCGTTGCGCCATTCGGCGCCGAGCGAATTGAGCCAGGTGCGGCGATAGCTGGCCAGCAGGTTGAAGAAGGCGTTGCCACGGAAGTCCGAACTCAGGCCCAGCCCGAAGCGCAGGTAGTCGGGACCGTAGCTCTTTTCGACGGCATCCACGTTCAGCACCCGCTTGCCCGGTTCCTCCAGGAAGCGGTAGTTCACATGCTCGAAATCGCCGGTGCCGAACAGGCGCCGCATGTCGCGGTCCAGCGTGGCCTGTGTGATCGGCTCGCCGGGCCGGGTTTCCATGGTGGCGGCCGCAAAGGCGGGGTTGACGCGATCCAGCGGGGCGAAGCGGATCTCGTCGACCGGGCGCAGGTCGGGCGGCGGCAGGGCGCGCTGCGCGACGCGCAGGGCGGCGTATTTGTCTTCCGGCAGCGACAGCGCCGACAGCCGGTCGGCCACGCGCTGGGCGGCCGCTTCGCCGATGGGGATGGTCTTGGGCAGGTGGTTGAAGTCGCCCGCCGAGAAATCGCCCAGGGCCGGTTCGATCAGGATGTCGGCCGGCTTCAGCGACGCCAGCGACGTGCGCACGTTCTGCTCGGTCAGGATATTGAGCATCTGCCCGGTCACGCCGATCAGCGAGGTCAGTTCCTCGCGCTTCATCAGCGGCGTGCCCAGGTTCACGGCGATGACGATGTCGGCGCCCATGGCGCGGGCCACGTCCACGGGCAGGTTATCGGTGAGCCCGCCATCGACCAGCAGCTTGCCTTCGTACTCGGTGGGCGCCACCGCGCCGGGCACCGACATGCTGGCGCGCATGACATTGGCCAGTTCGCCCTCGCTGAAGACCACCGGCGTGCCGGCCACCAGATCGGTGGCCACGGCGCGGTAGGGAATCGGCAGCGAGTCGAAATCGCGATAGCCAGGCGCATTGGCCAGCTGGCGCAGCACGGTTTCGAGCTGCACGCCCGATACGGCCCCCTTCGGCAGCAGCAGGCCGTCCGACCGTACCCCGATCTCGGGCGTCACCAGGTTGGTGTGATCCTCGATCTTGCGCCGGATGGCCAGGTCCTGGCGCGGCGGCCGTTCCTTGAACAGCGCATCGGTCGACAGGCCGCCGACGAGCTTTTCCATATCGGCGGTGCTCATCCCCGTGGCGTATGCGCCGCCGACCAGCGATCCCATGCTGGTACCGGCGATGCAGTCCACCGGCACGCGTAGCGACTCCAGCACCTTCAGCACCCCGATATGCGCCGCCCCGCGTGCCCCGCCGCCGGACAGCACCAGGCAGATGCGGGGCCGCCCGTCCGGATGTGGCGGCAGCGCGGGGCGGGTGACAGGTTGGTCGGGCGTGGCGGGAGTCAGTACCGGCGGGGCGGTGGGGGCCGGATTGGGCGGCGGCAATAGCGCGCGGCCCGCGTCGGCCGCGATGGCGGCGGCGCAGGCCAGCATGGCCGCCAGGCCTGCGGCGGACCGATGCAATGCGGAAATGACGCGCGTGGCAGTGACCATGGCAATAGGCAGTCCGCCGTGTACCGGTTCGGCGCACCACACTATCAGCAGCGCCCAGCCCGGCACAGCCTTGTCGAAACAATTCAATATCGCCCCGGTTTCCTGCATATCAGGGATTGCCTCGGCGTGCATTGGACCAAAGACCCTGATCGGGCGGGCGTCATATACTGGCGCGGTTCTGTTCTTCCAATGTCTTGCCGTGTCCGCCGCCGAATCTGCCACCGATTCCTTCCCGCCGCCCGACGATCCCAAGCCGCTGCCGCCCGAGCGCCCCGGCGACAACGAGTGCTGCCAGAGCGGCTGCGATCCGTGCGTGTTCGACTTCTACAACGATGAGATGGACCGCTACCGGCAGGAACTGAAGGCTTGGGAAGCGCGCCAGGTCGGGCGCGTCAAGGTGGATCGGTGAGCCACGCCGCATACCGCGACGACGGGGACGACGGCGGCGCGGCGCTGCGCGACTTTGTCGAACGCCATCCGCGGCTTTTCGTGCTGACGGGCGCCGGTATCAGCACCGATTCGGGCATTCCGGGCTACCGCGACGAACAGGGGCGTTGGCAGCGTTCGGCGCCGATGACGATCACGGCGTTCCTGAGCGGGCACCCGGCGCGCCAGCGTTACTGGGCCCGCAGCATGGTGGGCTGGCCCGTGGCGGACGCCGCGCAGCCGAATGTCAGCCACCGGGTGGTGGCGCGTCTGGGCGATGCCGGGCGCGTGGCGGGACTGGTCACCCAGAACGTGGACGGCCTGCACCAGCGCGCGGGCAGCCGCGATGTGACCGAACTGCACGGCAGCATTGGCCACGTCGTGTGCCTGTCGTGCGCGACCCGGTATCGGCGTGCCGATATCCAACGCTGGCTGTGGCTGCACAATCCCGATTTCCGCGATGTATCGGCGCTGCCGGCGGCCGATGGCGACGCGCATCTGGAGTCGCCGCTGTTCGACAATTTCGCGGTGCCGGACTGCGAGCGTTGCGGCGGGGTGCTCAAGCCGGACGTGGTGTTCTTCGGCGAATCGGTGCCGCGCGACCGCGTGGACGCGGGCCGCCAGGCGCTGGATATGGCCGATGGCATGCTGGTGATCGGTTCGTCGCTGACGGTGTTCTCGGGCTACCGCTTCTGCCTGTGGGCCGTCGAGCGCGGACTGCCGATCGCGGCGCTGAACCTGGGCACCACGCGGGCCGATCCGCTGCTGGCCTGCAAGATTTCCGCCCCGATCGGGCCGGCCCTGGCCGCGCTGGCAGCGTCGCTGGGGCTCGAAGCCGATTGACCTCGCGCGCCGGCACGGCTAGCATCTGACCGTTGCCGGCGCACTTGCGCTGCCCTTGCTGCTGCAAGGCTGACCCCCCGATCTACCGATCACCCCATGACGCCCCGAGCCATCGCCACCATCGCTGTTGCTGCCGCTGCCGCCGAACCGTGCGGCCTGCCAGCGCGCGAGCGCGGTCTGCTTGGTGCCGGTCCTGTCGCGCCTCCCCCGTTCGCGCCGCCCATGGCGCCTCCGACGGCGCCCCCTCGCGGCTGATTTCCGCCGCTTTTTGTCCCCGGCTTTCCTGATGGATCACGTGCCGACGCCTGCCGCGTCAGCACGCGCCGGGGCCTGCGTGGTTTCGACAGGACCCAATCATGACTTTCCAGAAAGATGCCGTGGCGGCAGGGGCTGCCACGCAAACGCGTGCGCGCCTGCTGGCCGCACATGGCGCCACCCCGCTGTTCGTGCTGCTGTGGAGCGGCGGCGCGATCTTCAGCCGCTGGGGCCTGGCGCACGCCTCGCCCTTTGCCTTCCTGACGCTGCGCTTCGTGATCGCGCTTGGCGTGCTCGCGTCGATCGGGGTGCTGCGGCGCCGCCTGCTGCCGGCCGCCGGTACCCGTGGCCGCGTCGCGCTGGCGGGCGCGCTGATGATCGGCGGCTATTCGGTCTGCTACCTGCTGGCGCTGGATTCCGGCATGACGCCGGGCGTGCTGGCCACGGTGCTGGGCGTGCAGCCGATCCTGACGCTGCTGTGGTGGGAGCGGCGCGTGTCGCCGGTGCGGCTGGCCGGACTGGTGCTGGCGCTGGGCGGGCTGGTCACGATCGTGGCCGACAGCCTGCTGGCGGCGCGGCTGTCGGCCGGCGGCTGGGTTTGCGCACTGGGTGCGCTGGCCTGCATGACAAGCGGCGCCGTCTGGCAGAAGGGTGTGAAGCAGGCGCCGATGGAGGTGCTGCCGCTGCAATACACCGTGGCGCTGCTGATGTGCCTGGCCTGCCTGCCGTTCCAGCCGTTCCGGTTCGAAGCGGTGTCCGGCTTCTTCGTGCCGCTGCTATGGATGGGGATCGTGATCTCGGTGGTGGCCACGCTGCTGTTCTACCGGCTGATCCAGCGCGGCAATCTCGTCAACGTCACCAGCCTGTTCTATCTGGTGCCGGCGGCCACCGTGCTGCTGGACTACCTGTTCCTCGGCAATCGTCCCGCGCCGCTGGCGCTGGTCGGCATGGTGGCGATACCGGTGGGCCTGGCGCTGGTGTTCCGGCCCGCGCGCTAGCGCGGGAATGGCGCCGGATCAGCGCAGATCGACCTTCACGCTGATGCCGCCGGGCGTCACGGTAATGGCGCCCGGCTGCACATCCTTGCCGTTGAAACGTAGTTCCTCGGGCTTGAACGTGTAGAGCGGATAGTCCTTGAGCAGCTGTTCGGCCACCACGGCGCCGATGGCGTTGAGCTGCTGCGTGTACTGGCTCATGCCCTGCACCTGCACGTCCTGCACGGTGGGATTGTCCAGCAGCACGGCGCGGCGCGTGGGGTCGTACTTCACACCGCTGTTCAGCGACATCGTGCCGTTGACCGGCGGCGCCGGCAGGATCGTGTTGGACATGACCGCGTCCATCTGCGTGGTCACGCGGTTGGTGGCCTGGTCGAGCACCAGGCGTGGATTCGACAACTGGACGCTGACCAGCTCGCCATAGCGCAGGGTGGTCGGAAACTTCTTGTCCACGGCGCTCTGCAGTTCGGCCTTGGTGAAGGTGTACTCGCCGGTCCAGACGTTGTAGCCGGCGTGGGCCGTGCCAAGTGCCGTGGCGGCGAGGGCCATGGCCAGGAATCGTCGCATGTGGCGAACGGGGCGCGAAGGCTGGGCGGTCAGGGGCATGGATGCGGAATGGTCTGTCGATAGCCGGTGTGACCCGGCCATCGGGATGATCGTTCCGGATTGTGCCTCATGCGCCGCCTCTGCTTCAGTAGTGCGGCGGGATCTCGTGTTGGGGGTTGCCTTCCGCGCCCGAAGCTGCGGCGGCGCGCACCTGCTGATAGAGCGCACGGAACTGGGCCTGCAGCAGGTCCAGCTGCTGCTGCTGGCGGGCAACGGTCAGGTTGAGCGTCTCGATCAGGTCTTCCTGGAAGGCAACCTTGATTTCGAGATCGGTCAGGCGGGATTCCATCAGCGATTCTCCGGTTGGGTGCGGCATTGTAGGGGATGCTACGACCTTGCCCAGCCGGAGTCCGATGGATCAGCGGCGCGCCGCCGTTATTCCTTGGGCGCGACCAGCACCATCCACGTGATGCCGAACTTGTCGGCCACCATGCCGAAGCGCTCGCTGAAGAACGTGGGCGCGGCCGGCATCACCACGTGGCCGCCCTGCGACAGTGCGCCGATGGTCTTGTCCACCTCGGCCGCGCTGGCCACCGTGATCGACAGCGCAAAGCCCTTGAACTCGGCCTGGCCCTTGTTCTCGCCGTCGGACCCCATGATCGTGGTATCGCCAATCTGCAGGGCCATGTGCATGACCTTGTCGCCGCTGACGGCGGCCGGGCCGCAGCCAGGGCCCGCGTCGGGCGGGGCATCCTTGAAACGCATCAAGCCTTCCACCTTGGCACCGATGGCGGTCTTGTAGAACTCGGCCGCTTCCTCTGCGCGACCATCGAAAAACAGGTACGACTGGACTTTCGAAGACATCGACATCTCCTGCTGGGTTGGGCCCGGCAGCCCCGGGCGTTGTGCGGAAGCGGCGCTTGTGTACGCCGTCCACAATAGACTAGACGACGGTCTGTACGATGTCCACATTTATTTTCGGCCGCCGCGCGTTTGGCGCTGACGCCGTGCCATGTCACAATTCAAGGCTACGAGTTTCGGGCGCCGGACCGGCTCGCCGCACGGCCTGATCGTGCGGGGGCGCCCCAAGAGCCGACAAATTCACCTGGTTTTCTGGCGATGACTACCATCCTGCAGCACATTCCTTCCGGCCAGCGCGTCGGTATCGCATTCTCGGGCGGCCTGGACACCAGCGCCGCGCTCCTCTGGATGCGTCAGAAGGGCGCCATTCCCTACGCCTACACCGCCAACCTGGGCCAGCCGGACGAGCCGGACTACGACGACATTCCGCGCCGTGCCATGGCCTACGGCGCCGAAGCCGCCCGCCTGGTGGACTGCCGCGCCCAACTGGTGGCCGAAGGCATTGCCGCGCTGCAGTGCGGTGCGTTCCACATCTCCACCGCCGGCGTGACGTACTTCAACACCACGCCGATCGGCCGTGCCGTGACCGGCACGATGCTGGTGGCCGCGATGAAGGAAGACGGCGTCAACATCTGGGGCGACGGCAGCACGTTCAAGGGCAACGACATCGAGCGTTTCTACCGCTACGGCCTGCTGACCAACCCGGGCCTGCAGATCTACAAGCCGTGGCTGGACCAGCAGTTCATCGACGAACTGGGCGGCCGGGCCGAAATGTCGGAATTCATGCGCCAGCACGGCCATGCGTACAAGATGTCGGCCGAAAAAGCCTACTCGACCGATTCGAACATGCTCGGCGCCACGCACGAGGCCAAGGATCTGGAGCACCTGGATTCGGGTATCCGCATCGTCCAGCCGATCATGGGCGTGCAGTTCTGGCGCGACGAAGTGGAAGTGAAGCGCGAGGAAGTGACCGTGCGCTTCGAGGAAGGCCAGCCGGTGGCGCTGAACGGCAAGACGTTCGCCAATGCCGTGGACCTGTTCATGGAAGCCAATGCCATCGGCGGCCGCCACGGCCTGGGCATGAGCGACCAGATCGAGAACCGCATCATCGAGGCCAAGAGCCGCGGCATCTATGAAGCCCCGGGCCTGGCGCTGCTGTTCATCGCCTACGAGCGCCTGATCACCGGCATCCACAACGAAGACACCATCGAGCAGTACCGCGACAACGGCCGCCGCCTGGGTCGTCTGCTGTACCAGGGCCGCTGGTTCGACCCGCAAGCCATCATGCTGCGCGAAACCGCACAACGCTGGGTGGCAGGCGCCGTCACCGGCGAAGTGACCATCGAACTGCGTCGCGGCAACGACTACTCGATCCTGAACACCACCTCGCCGAACCTGACGTACAAGCCCGAGCGCCTGACGATGGAAAAGGGCGAGTCGATGTTCACGCCGCTGGACCGTATCGGCCAGCTGACGATGCGTACGCTCGACATCGTCGACACGCGCGAGAAGCTCCAGACGTATGCCAAGACCGGCCTGCTGTCGTCGCAGACCAGCGCCGCGCTGCCCAAGCTCGAAGACTGAGCCTCCGCCGCGGCCGCAACGGCACGCGGAAACAGAAAACCGGCACGCGCAATCGTGCCGGTTTTTTTATGGCTCAGAACAGTTGCGCGTCATCGATGGCTGCCGCCATGGCCGCGTAGCCCTGGTCGCCCGGGTGCAGGTGATCACCGCTGTCGAACGCCGGCAGCAGGCGTTCGGGGTGGGCCGGATCGCGCACGGCAGCGTCGAAATCGGCTACCGCGTCGAACGTGCCGCTGGTGCGGATCCAGTGATTCACGCGCTGGCGCAGGGCCTCTTTCTCCGGCGAGAAATAACCCTGGATCGGGCTGCCATCGAGCGCGCCCGCAAAGGGCGTGATGGTGGCGCCGATCACGCGCACGCCGCTTGCGCGGGCCTGCGCGGCCAGCTTGCGGTACCCGCCGGCGAGGTCGTCCACGGTCGGCAGCTTGCGGTCTGGTGCAAAGGTCGAGCCGGGCCAGGCGATATCGTTGATGCCCAGGGCCACCACGACGCTGCGCACCTGCGGCACGGCCAGCACGTCATGCCCGAAACGGGCAAGGCCCGATTCGCCCATGCCGTCGCGCAGCAACTGGCCGCCCGAAATGCCGGCATTGAGGACGGCGGCGCGCTGGTGCGCCAGCCGGTTCGCCAGCTGGTCGGGCCAGCGGCGGTCGGCATCCGGTGTCGCACCATTGCCTTCGGTGATGGAATCGCCGATGGCCACGACGGTGGGACGCGGCGCCGGCGTTTCGACTTCGATGGCGGCCAGAAGGATGCGTGCCTGGAACGTGCGTGCCTCGCGCATCGCCGGCTGGCCCGCCGGTCTGGCCAGATCGACCTGACTGACCTGATCGACCTGATTGCCCGGCGCGATGTATGCCGTCTGTCGGCCATCCCAATGGAACGATCCCAACGTCGTGGACCGGGGCAGGTAGAGGCTGACGGTCACGGTATCCAGCGCCGGCGCGTCGAGGTCCACCGCATCGCTCGTCACCCTGCCGCCGGCCGGCACGGACACCGCGGCGCGGCCCGCGAATGTGACCGGGCGCCCGAGGCGGGCCGCCATGCCATACATGCCCGCCGCTTCAACGTGGACGGCCTGCCGGCCATACCGGTTCGACAGCACCAGCCGCACGCGTCGGCCGCCCGCGCTGATGCGCACGCGCTGCACGACCGTGGCGTCGTGGATCGCTTCGGGCAAGCCCGTGGGCAGCGGCTGGGCGCCTGGGGCCCAGACCGGCTGCTGGCTGGCCATCCAGGTGGTGGCCCAGGTGGCGGCGTGGGCGGCGTCGGCCGGGGCCTGCCCGGCCAGTCCCGCACCGGAAAGCAGGCTGCCGGACATCGCCATCGCACGAATCCATGATGTTGAGAACATCGTTGACTCCTGAAGTAAGGGAGAGGCCAATGTCACTCATTCCGATCCTTGCAGGTAGCTGGCAGAATGGCATATCACTCATGCCAATTCAGAATGAGCTGTCATGGATACCCTCAAGGCAATGCGCGTCTTCGCACGGGCAATGGAACTGGGCAGCCTGTCGGCGGTGGCGCGCGAACTCGGCACATCGCAACCCACCGTCAGCAAGACCGTGGCCGCGCTGGAGGCAGACCTCGGCGTCCGCCTGATGGAGCGCACGACCACGCGGCTGACCCCCACCGAAGCGGGCCGCCGGTTCTACGCGCAGGCGCTGACCGTACTCGACGCCTATGGCGAAGCCGTGGGCGAGGCGCGCGGCCTGGCCGACCATCCATCCGGCCGGATCATCGTCAGCGCGCCGGTCAGCCTGGGCGTGCTGCGGCTGAACGCGCTGGTGCTGGAATTCCTGCAGGCCTTTCCCGATGTCGATGTCGATCTGCGCTTCGACGACCGCTTTGTCGATCTGGTTGAGGCCGGCGTCGATGTGGCGCTGCGCCTCGGTGCGTCGCTGCCGCCCAACGTGGTGGCGCGTCGCATCGCCGTATCGCCACGCATGCTTGTGGCCGCGCCCGGCTATCTGGCAGATCATCCGCCGCTGCGGCAGCCGGCCGACCTGGTCGGCCATCGGTTGCTGCGCTTCACGTGGCTGGCGGCTGGCGAAGACATCGTGCTGACCGATGCACGTGGCCGCGCCGCCAGTGTGGAGGCGACGTGCCGCTATCGCGTCAACAACTCGCTGGCCATGCGCGAGAGCTTTCTGGCCGGCGCCGGGCTGGGCTTGACGCCGGCCTGGCTGGTGCAGGACCTGCTGGACCGTGGCGATCTGGTGCCCGTGCTGCCCGGCTGGCATGGCCCGCCGCAGGAGGCGTTCCTGGTCTATCCGTCGCGCCGATACCAGCCGGCCCGCACGCGCGCCTTGCTGGCGTTCCTGACCGAGCGTCTGCCGGCGCTGCCCGGTTTTACCCCGGCCGATACATAGCAGACAAGCGAGCCGGCGCTGCAAGCCGCGCCGCAACGCGGCACAATGCGCGATGCCGGCCCGGATGGATCTCAGGGCCGCTTGCCTTTTCTGCTTCGGCTTCGCTAATCGGGGAACCTCGTCATGCCAGATTTCACCATGCAGTACCGCCGCCTGGGCGTCAGCAACCTGAACGTATCCACCCTGTGCCTTGGCACGATGATGTTCGGCGACCAGACCGATGAAGCCGAGGCCGGCCGCATCGTTGCCAGCGCCCGCGCGCACGGCGTCAACTTCATCGATACGGCCGACGTGTACACCAAGGGCGCGTCCGAATCGATGGTGGGCCGCCTGCTGCAAGGGCAGCGGCACGACTGGGTGCTGGCCACCAAGCTCGGCAATGCGATGGGCAGCGGGCCGAACCAGCAGAATTACTCGCGCAGCTGGATCCTGCGCGAGGTGGAAGACAGCCTGCGCCGGCTGGATACCGACTTCATCGACATCCTCTACCTGCATCGCGACTTCGCCGGCGCCAACCTGGAAGAGCCGGTACGCGCGATGGGCGACCTGATACGCGCCGGCAAGATCCGCTACTGGGCGGTGTCCAACTTCCGCGGCTGGCGCATTGCCGAGGTTGCCGCGCTGTGCGACAAGCTGGGCGTGCCGCGTCCGGTCGCATGCCAGCCGTACTACAACCTGCTGAACCGCATGCCCGAAGTGGAAATCCTGCCGGCGTGCCAGCATTTCGGCCTGGGCGTGGTGCCCTACAGCCCGATCGCGCGCGGCGTGCTGACGGGCAAGTACCTGCCAGGCCAGGCGCCCCAGGCGGACACGCGCGCCGGCCGGGCGGACCGCCGCATGATGGAAACCGAATTCCGCGAAGCGTCGCTGGTCATCGCGCAGACGCTGAAGGCGCATGCCGAAGGCCGCGGCCTGACGCCGGGCCAGTTCGCCACCGCCTGGGTGCTGGCCAATCCGATCATCAGCTCGGTCATCGCCGGCCCGCGCACGCTGGCGCAGTTCGAGGACTACTTTGGTGCAGTGGGGGCGGCCATTTCGCCGCAGGAAGAGGCGATGATCGACGACCTCGTGCCGCGCGGCCATGCATCCACCCATGGCTACAACGACCCGAACTATCCGTTCGGCGGACGTCCTGTCACTGCCGCCTGAACGTCCCGGTCATGGCGTAAAAACGACAAAGGCAGCCGGCATTGCGCTCCTGAAATACACGGGGGTGTGATGCCCAAGCTGCCTGTTGCGCGCCGCGCACGCCGGTGCGTTTGAATACGTGCGGTTGCCAACTTCGGTCGCACATTCGGCAGCGATCCGCGTAATATAAATACACGCGGTGGCCTCCGAATGAAGGTCATGTGGCGCAGGCTTTGAGCCGGCGATGCCTGCCGAGACGGTGGGCCCGGCGCAACCGGATGCAAAACGTGTCACGTCGTGGCTGGGTCCTTGCAGGGATGGCAGTCGCCGTATGCGGCGGCGCGTACATGGTCGTGAGCCTCGTCTCCAACGAGGCGCAGACCTCTCAATGGCAGGCTCGCTATATGAGCCGGCTGGGCAAGTCATTGACCTTCGAGGTTTTGCCCGGCCCCAGCGACAGCATCCGCTATCCGCACTCCGGCCCCTACGATCTGCGTCTTGGCTACGAACGCCTTGGCGAATTCGGCGAACGGCTACTTCGAGAAGGCTACGTCACGACATCGCAGTCGCGCATGTCATATGACATGATCCGGTTGATGGACCAGGGCATTTTCCCGCCCTACCGGGAAAAGACCCAGGCCGGGTTGCTGATTCGCGACTGCAATGCGCTGACGATGTCGTACGACCGCTATCCGCAGCGGCAATACGAGAATTTCGATTCGATTCCGAAGGTGCTGGTCACGTCGCTGCTGTTCGTCGAAAACCAGAACCTGCTCAACCCCGAATACCCGATGATGAACCCGGCGCTGGACTGGCGCCGGTTTTCGCGTGCCGTCATGGACCAGGGCATCCGCCTGGTCGATCGCAACCACCGCCATCCCGGCGGCAGCACGCTGGCCACGCAGATCGAGAAATACCGGCATTCGCCCGAAGGCAAGACGCAATCGATTGCCGACAAGCTGCGGCAGATGACCTCCGCTTCACTGCGTGCCTACCGCGACGGGCCGGACACGCAGCGGGCGCGCGAGAACATCGTGGTTGACTATGTCAACACGGTGCCGCTGTCGGCGCGGGCGGGTCATGGCGAAATCGAGGGTGTCGGCGACGCGCTGTACGTCTGGTATGGCGAAGACTTCGCCGAAGCCAACCAGCTGCTGCGCGAGATGGATCCGCGCAACCCGTCGCCGCGCGCGGCACAGGTGTACAAGCGCGTGCTGTCGCTGATCATCTCGCAGCGTCGCCCGTCGTATCACCTGCGGCGCGACGACACCAACCTGGACGCACTGACCGGCAGCTACCTGCGCCTGCTGGCGTCGGCCAACGCCATCACGCCGGAACTGCGCGACGCCGCGCTGGCGCAGTCGCTGGACAAGGCGGCCCCGCCGAAGCGGCCTGCGCCCGACCCCTGGGTCACGCGCAAGGCGGTCAACCAGGTACGCAACGACGTGCAGCACATGTTGCATGTGGATAGCCGCTACGACCTCGACCGGCTCGACCTGACCGTGGACAGCACCATCAATCGCGAGGCACAGCGCAAGGTGACCGAGACGCTGCTGCGCGTGGGTACCAAGGATGGCGCCCACGAGATGGGGCTCTATGGCAAGAACCTGCTCAAGGAAAGCGACGATCCATCGCGGCTCGTGGCCAGCTTCACCCTGTTCGAGCGCGTCGGCAACGCGGCCGTCGTGCGGGTGCAGACAGACAACGTCGACCAGCCGTTCGACATCAATGCCGGAGCGCGGCTGAACCTGGGGTCCACCGCCAAGCTGCGCACGCTGGTCACCTACCTGGAAGTCATCAACGAGCTGCACGACCGCTATGCGGGCATGAGCGTGGCCGAACTGAAGGCGGTGCAGGTGCCGCGCCAGGATGCGCTGACACGGTGGGCCGTGGACTACCTGATCAAGGCCAAGCCGGCCGAACGCGAGCGGGCCGCCATGCTCGACGCCGCGATGGAACGCAAGTATTCGGGCAATCCCGGCGAGGCGTTCTATACAGGCGGCGGCATGCAGAGCTTCACGAATTTCGAGAAGTGGGAAGGCGAGCGGCAAATGACCGTGCGCATCGGGTTCCAGCATTCGGTCAACCTCGTGTTCATCCGCATGATGCGCGACATCGTGCGCTACGAGGTGTTCCTGGCGCATCCCGAGGCCGGATCGCTGATCGAGGATCGCAACGACCCGGGCCGCCGCCCCTACCTGGAACGCTTTGCCGACGAGGAAGGCAGCGCGTTCATGGTCAACTTCTGGCAGCGTTACCGTGGCAAGACCAACGACGAGCGGCTGCAGGTGCTGCTGGGCCGCGTGAAGCAGCCCACGCCGCACCTGGGCGCGGTGCGGCTGTCGGTGGCGTTGCTGAGCGCGCGGCCCAATACGGACTATGAGACCTTCGCCCGCACGCTGCGGCAGTGGATGCCCAAGCAGAAGTTCGATGACGAGGACCTGCAGAAGCTCTATGCCAAGTACGGCCACGACAAGTTCAACCTCAACGACCGCGGTTACCTGTCCCGCATCCATCCGCTGGAACTGTGGATGGTGGAGTACCTGGGCACGCATCCCGACGCCCCGCTGAAGGACGTCCTGCAGCAGAGCGCGCAGGAGCGGCAGGCCGTGTACGTGTGGCTGTTCAAGACACGCAGCAAGCTGGGGCAGGATGGCCGCATCCGCACGCTGCTGGAACGCGAGGCCTTCGAGAAGATCGCCCGGCGCTGGCAGCGGCTGGGGTATCCGTTCGATACGCTGACGCCGTCGTACGCCACCTCGATCGGTGCCTCGGGCGACCGGCCTTCGGCATTGGCCGAGCTGGCCGGCATCATCCTGAACAACGGCGTGGATGCACAGCCGTCCACGGTGCGCACGTTCGCCTTTGCGTCGGCTACGCCATACGCCACCACGTACAGCCTGCAACCCAGCCCGGGCAAGCCGCTGATCGCGCCTGAAATCGCGGTGCTGGTGCGGCAGTCGATGCTGGACGTGGTACAGCGCGGCACGGCCAAGTCGATCAACGGCGCGTTCGTGCCGGTGAACCACAAGGGCCAGCCGCAAGGGGCGCCGCTGCTGGTTGCCGGCAAGACCGGCACGGGCGAGCAGGTGTTCCAGACCTACGGGCCGGGCGGACGCGTGATCGCGTCGCGCACGGTGAACCGCTCGGCGACGTTCGTCTTCCTGGTTGGCAATCGGTACTTCGGCACGGTGACGCTGCACGTCCGCGAGCCGTATGCGGCGCGCTACTCGTTCACCAGCGCGCTGGCGGTGCGGGTGCTGCGGGCGCTGGCCCCGCAGATCACGGCCATGGCCGCGCCTGGCAGCGACGCCGCGCTGCTGCGCTGCCAGGACACCACCATGATGGCGATCCAGCCGTCGACGGCCTCGCTGGCGCCCGCCGCCGATGACCCGGCGCCGGCAAACCTAGCGCTTGCGGCGGACCGCGTCGTAAATAAATAGCAGGACGATGGCGCCGATGATGGAGGCGATCCAGCCTACCGGCTCGCCTGGGCGGTAGAACCCCATCGCGCGGCCCACATAGCCAGCCAGCAGCGCGCCCAGCACGCCAAGGACGATGGTCATGATCCAGCCCATCTTGTCGTCGCCGGGCTTGATGGCCCGCGCAATCAGTCCGACAATCAGGCCAACGAATACCGTACCGAGAAATGCCATCATGATGCGCTCCTTCCGTTGCGAAGAGGGACCGGTGGCCCATTGTGCCACCGTCATGTGACGAACCGGGGTACCTCGACGGCGCGCCAGCGCACTGACGCGCCGCGTTGCCTTCAGGCCGGCTGGCCCGGGGCAGCTCAGGTCTTGCGCGAACTGATCACGGCTTCGGCCACATTGGCCGGCGCTTCCGCGTAGTGCTTGAATTCCATCGTGAACGTGGCGCGGCCTTGCGTCAATGAGCGCAGCGACGTGGAATAGCCGAACATCGTTGCCAGCGGCACCTCGGCGCGCACGATCTTGCCGCCGCCGCCCGCGATGTCCTCCATGCCGTGCACGATGCCGCGCCGCGACGACAGGTCGCCCATCACGTTGCCGGTGAATTCCTCTGGGGTCTCCACCTCGACGGCCATCATCGGCTCCAGCAGCACGGGCTTGGCGCGGCGCATGCCTTCCTTGAAGGCCATGGAACCGGCCATGCGGAACGCGTTTTCGTTCGAGTCCACGTCGTGGTACGAACCGAATACCAGCGTCGCCTTGACGTCGACCACCGGGTAGCCGGCCAGCACGCCGGTCTCCAGCGTTTCCTTGATGCCCTTGTCCACCGCCGGGATGAACTCGCGCGGCACCACGCCGCCCTTGATCGCGTCGACGAATTCGTAGCCCCCGCCCTGTGGCAGCGGTTCGACATTGAGCACCACGTGGCCGTACTGACCGCGCCCGCCTGACTGCTTGACGAACTTGCCTTCCACGTCCTTGGCCGCGCTCTTGATGGTCTCGCGGTAGGCCACCTGCGGCTTGCCGACCGAGGCCTCCACGCCGAACTCGCGCCGCATGCGATCCACCAGGATTTCCAGGTGCAGTTCGCCCATGCCGGAAATGATGGTCTGGCCCGATTCCTCGTCGGTGGCCACGCGGAACGACGGATCTTCCTGCGCCAGGCGGTTCAGCGCGATGCCCATCTTTTCCTGGTCGGCCTTGGTCTTCGGCTCCACGGCCTGCGAGATCACGGGCTCGGGAAACGACATCCGTTCCAGGATGATGACCTTGTCGGGGTCGCACAGCGTATCGCCCGTGGTGGCTTCCTTCAGGCCCACGGCGGCCGCAATGTCGCCGGCGCGCACTTCCTTGATCTCGTTGCGCACGTTGGCGTGCATCTGCAGGATGCGGCCCAGCCGTTCGCGCTTGCCCTTCACGGGGTTGTAGACCGTATCGCCGGAATTGACCACGCCCGAGTACACGCGAAAGAAGATCAGCTGGCCGACGAACGGGTCGGTCATGATCTTGAAGGCCAGCGCGGAGAACGGCTCCTCATCGCTCGGATGGCGCTCGGCCTCCTTGTCGTCCTCGGTGTGGCCCAGGATGGCGGGAACATCCACCGGCGAGGGCAGGTAGTCGATCACGGCGTCGAGCATGGCCTGCACGCCCTTGTTCTTGAACGCGCTGCCGCACAGCATCGGCTGGATCTCGCCGGCCACCGTGCGCTTGCGCAGCGCGGCCTTGATCTCGGCCTCGCTCAGCGCCTCGCCGCCCAGGTATTTCTCCAGCAGTTCCTCGCTGGCCTCGGCGGCGGCCTCGATCATCTTGTCGTGCCATTCCTGGGCCAGGTCCTTCAGGTCGGCCGGAATGTCGGTGTATTCGAAACGCACGCCCTGGCTGGCGTCGTCCCAGACGATGGCCTGCATCTTAACCAGATCGACCACGCCGCGGAAGTTGTCCTCGGCGCCGATCGGAATCTGGATCGGCACGGGATTGCCCTTGAGGCGGCTCAGGATCTGGTCGCGCACGCGCAGGAAGTCGGCGCCCACGCGGTCCATCTTGTTGACGAAGGCGATGCGCGGCACGTTGTACTTGTTGGCCTGGCGCCAGACGGTTTCCGATTGCGGCTGCACCCCGCCCACGGCGTCGTAGACCATGCAGGCACCGTCGAGCACGCGCATCGAGCGTTCCACCTCGATCGTGAAGTCGACGTGGCCCGGGGTGTCGATGATGTTGATGCGATGCTCGGGATAGTTGCCGGCCATGCCCTTCCAGAACGCCGTGGTGGCGGCCGACGTGATGGTGATGCCGCGCTCCTGCTCCTGCTCCATCCAGTCCATGGTGGCCGCGCCGTCATGGACCTCGCCCAGCTTGTGATTCACGCCGGTGTAAAAGAGGATGCGCTCCGTCGTTGTCGTCTTGCCGGCGTCGATATGGGCGCTGATGCCAATGTTGCGGTAGCGTTCGATGGGGGTCTTGCGGGGCACGGTGTTTCTCCTGGTTCGGGCACCACGGGCCGACAAGCGTAGCACTTCCGCGATGTGCGCGTATTTCCCCATGCCGCATAAGGCATAGCGGGGAAATCAGGGCCAGCTTTCGCGTGCGTAGACGCCTGCGGCGGCGCGCGCCAGTGCTGCACGCGCGGCTGCCTGAGTATCGGTATAGAACGGCGGGTCGGCCAGTGGCAAGCCGTTGTCGCGGGCGGTTTCCACCAGGATGCGCAGGTATTCCGTCATGTGCGATGCCGTGAAGCCGTTGGAGTCGTGGAAGGCCACGATCACTGGCGTCACGCCGTCCACGGCCGGCAGGCGGTGGGCCACCATCGCCTGGCCGACGTTCTCCAGTTCGCGGCGCATGTGCGGGCGTCGGCGCAGGCTGATGGTCCAGCCATAGATCTTGCCGTCGCGCGCGCTGGCGTCGGCCATGAGCATCCCCAGGCCCGCCTGGGCATACACGGCCTGCGTGCCGGCGCTGTAGGCCCAGTTGGGTGGACGCACCACGGCGAGCGCCTGTCCGCACTGGGCCGCGATGTCGGCCTGGCCGCGCCGCAGTGATGCCGCCAGGACGTCGGGCGCCAGCTTCGTATGGGAAATATGGCCCCCCACCATGCCGCTGTGGACGGCCATCAGCTGGCCCTGTGCACAGGTTTCGTGCATCTGCGCACGGCCTTCCGGGCCACCGCCACGGCGCGGGTTTTCGGTCTGGACGAAGAAGATGCCCTTGACCCCCGGCGTGACCGGATTGTCGGCGAACTGGCGCAGGATCAGCGGCGTCCCGCCAAAGGGGCCGGTGTCCGGGCCATCGTCCAACGTCAGCAGGAAGCGCACCGGCGCCAGGCGGGCGGCGGTGTCGGGCGGCAGTGGTGTGGTCGGCCCCATCGCGCAGCCGGACAAGGCCAGCGTGGCGGCGATGGCCGCTGCGACGAGGGGACGGAACATCGGTAATACGGTGTGGCGCAAAGTAAAAGTGATCTTCAAAGCAATTTAAAAACAACGACCACGGCGCTGACCGTGGCGATCAAACCGGCAAAGGCCGTCCATTCGGCATCGACATAGTTGTCGGGTCCCCGCCAGCGGCCCGGATAGGCGCCGAAGGTGATGGCCATCAGCACGACCCAGCCGATGGCATAGAACACCCCGTAGACGATCAGTTCCATGAACAGCCAGCCGATGGCTTCGATCAGCAGTCCCATCTCCGCATTCCTTTTTCCCGTCGTTGAGGGGATGTCAGCGCGCGTCCGATCGTGCAATCAGTCGCCGGCTCACGGCACGTTGCCGGCAGGCTACCTAGAATGATGAGGAACTCGCGACGCTTCTCGCGCACCCTTTCACCCGAACACGAAGGCCGTCCCATGGTCCGCCCCCCTATTGCAGTCCTGTTGTCCGCCCTGCTGTGCTGCGCCGCCCTGCCGGCGCTGGCGGACGGCCCCGGCGTTTCGTTTTCGGCCGGCAAGCCCGGTGGCGCGCTGCCCGATGGCTGGCAGAACCGCCCGGTGGTATCCGGCAAGAAGCTGACCCGCTATGCGCTGGTCGCCGCGAACGGTACCACGGTGCTGCAGGCCGATGCCGCTGGCGCCGCGTCGGGCCTGGTCCACGAAGGCGATATCGACCTGTCGAAAACGCCGGTCGTCGAATGGCGCTGGAAAGTGGCGGCGGCCATCCCGGGTGCCGACAACAGCGTGGGCGCCAGGGAGGATGCCCCGGCTCGCCTGGTCTTCTTCTTCGACGGCCGCAGCAGCAACCTGTCGATCGGCGACCGTGCCGAGGCGCTGGCCGCCGGCGTGGCAGGCGAGAAGTTGCCCTACGCCACGCTGATGTATATCTGGACCAACAGCGCGCCGGTGGGCACCGTCATCGCCAATCCGCATACCAGCCGCGTGCAGATGATCGTGGTGGGCAACGAGGCCGGCAAATGGCAGACCTTGCGCCGCAACGTGGTCAGCGACTTCCAGAAGGCGTTCCACGAAGCGCCGGGCAAGCTCACCGGCTACGGCATCCTGACCGACACCGACAACACCGGCGCCACGGCGCGGGCCTGGTACGGCGATATCGGCTTCCAGCCCGGCAAGTAGCCCCCGGCGCGCCGCACTTAACTACCAGGCGGCGTGGAGACCGCAATGGCCGCCTGAATCGCCGATGACACGCGCGCGGTAAGGCCGCTGGCGTCGTCCAGCCCGGCGGCTTCCCGGACGCTGACCACCTTGGCCGGGTCATAGTGCCGGCCGCTGCCAATGGCCGCTTCGAACGCATTGGCGCGCGCGTTGATGTCTTCCGGATCGGCATCCACCAGCAGGATGGCGTGCGCCAGCACCAGATGGCGCTGGCCGTCGGGCGTCTGCACGTCGGCAGGCGCCCGCCGCCAGTACTGGGCGGTGCCGGCGATCTTGCGTGCGCGGTCGCCGGGACCCCAGGCCAGATTGTACCGGCCATCGCAGAACGATCCCTCCACGGCTTGCCAGTGCGTTTCCACACCCACCTGGCGCAGGCCGGCGGCGATGACCTCGCACAGGTGCAGGTAAACAGGTTCCATCCAGCTGGCGGCGCCCTTGGGCACGGCATAGGCCAGGCTGACATTGAGGATGCCCGGCCCCTGCGGCACCAGGCCGCCGCCCGACATGCGCAACCAGACCGGACACCCCTTGGCGGCAAAGTCCGCGCGAGCCGCCTCGATGCCGGGCTGGCGCAGGTAGCTGCGCGGAATTACCAGCGACAGCGGCGCTTCCCACAATTGGGCTACCGGACCCGAACGGGCGGCGTGGTCCAGCAGCGTCAGTTCGCCCTGCAGCGGATCGGTCTCGATGGGATGGGAATCGACAAACGAAAACGTCGTGGCGTGCATCAAGGTCATGGCAGCTCGAAAGGTTGGCCTGGCAACGTCCGGTCACGGATCTCACGTGCAGCTTACGCCATGCGCCAGTCTGGTGCTAAAAAGCTGCGCCGCAAATGCCGTTATCTCCGAGGCAAACAAAGAGCTCCCGCAAAGGGTCGCGCGGAGTCCTCCCCTATACCTCAGCCTGTCGCATCATGAACCGACTTACCCTCAATGCCAAACTTTGGGCGGCACTCGCCGTCATGTGGGTGCTGCTGCTGGCGCTCGGCGCCTGGAACGCCTTCCACACCAAGTCCGTGATGATGGCCGAGCGCCGCGACGGCCTGCAGTCGCTGGTAGCGACGGGCGAGGGCATCGTCAAGCTGTATGCCGAGCGCGCCGCCAAGGGCACGATGTCGAAGGAAGACGCCCAGAAGGCCGCCAAGGACGCGCTGCGCGCGATGCGCTTCGGCCAGAACGGCTACCTGTTCATTGTCGACTCCAAGCCGCAGGTGATCCTGAACCCGGGCCTGCCGCAGACCGAGGGCAACCAGGTTGGCGAGTTCAAGGACCCGGACGGCGTGTACGTGTACCGCGCCATCATCGAGGGCGCGCGCCGCACCACTGGCGAGGACGCCGGCTTTTCCACCTATCGCGGCCGCCTGCCCGGCACCGAGAACCCCCAGCGCAAGCTGACCTATGGCCGCTACGTGGCCGACTGGGACTGGTTTGTCTGCACCGGCGTGTTCCTGATCGACATCGAGGACGCCTTCCGCGCCAACCTGATCAACGCGCTGCTCAGCACGCTACTGATCGGCGCGCTGATCGCCGCCGTGATGGGCATGATCATGCGTACCGTCAAGCGCAGCCTGGGCGGTGAGCCGGCCTATGCCGTGGAAGCCGTGGCGCGCATCGCCGGCGGCGACCTGACCGTGCCGGTGCAGGTGCGTGCCGACGACCACCACAGCGTGCTGGCCGCGATGCAGCAGATGCAGCACCGCCTGTCGGCCACGCTGGGCGACATCCGCGGCGCGGCCGGTTCGATCGCCACCGCGACCAACCAGATCTCGGCCGGCAACCACGACCTGTCGCAGCGCACCGAGGAACAGGCCTCGGCGCTGGAACAGACCGCATCGAGCATGGAACAACTGACGGGCATCGTGCGCCAGAACGCCGACAATGCGCGTCAGGCCAGCGCGCTGGCCGTGAACGCTTCGGAGATCGCCAACCGTGGCGGCGAAGTGGTCAGCGAGGTGGTGGCCACGATGGGCGAGATCAACCAGGCATCGCGCCAGATCGTGGACATCATCGGCGTGATCGAAGGCATTGCCTTCCAGACCAACATCCTGGCGCTGAATGCCGCCGTGGAAGCCGCCCGTGCCGGCGAACAGGGCCGTGGCTTTGCCGTGGTGGCCGGCGAGGTGCGCAGCCTGGCCCAGCGCAGCGCGAACGCGGCCAAGGAAATCAAGACACTGATCGACAATTCGGTGGCGCAGGTGGACAACGGCTCCACGCTGGTGACAAAGGCCGGCGAGACCATGCAGGAAGTGGTCGGCGCCGTCCGCCGCGTGACCGACATCATGGGCGAGATCAGCGCCGCATCGGCCGAACAGAGCACCGGCATCGAGCAGGTCGGCCAGGCCGTCACGCAGATGGACTCGGTGACCCAGCAGAACGCCGCACTGGTGGAAGAAGCCGCCGCCGCCGCCCAGTCGCTGGCCGAGCAGGCCGACTCGATGATGCGCGCCGTCTCGACGTTCCGCCTGGCGGGGGTCTGAAGCAACGCGGCGGCGTCGCCGCCATCGGCCCGATGAAAAAAACCGCGGCTTCGGCTGCGGTTTTTTGTTTGAGCGTTTCGATCAGACGGCTTGCCCTGGATTACTCGCCCCTCGACCTGACGGCGCCACATAGGCATAGCCTTAATCTGCATGGCTATTGCGCTAGATCGTGAACGAATCGGAATTCGTGCAGTGAAGGTTTACCACGCCCGGACAGATGGCTTACTGTGCGCCGCTAGGTATTCCGCCGGCGACAGTATTCGGACGAAGTCGTCGGTTCTCGACGTCGAGGGCGATATGAATTCTGGAATCTCCAATTAAGGCGGACAATGTCGAACAGCAAGCCGACTACGCCGCGCCTCCCACCATTGAAGCTGTTGCGCTTCACTTTTCCGATGCGCAAGAAGGGGCATGGGAACAATGCCTCTGCGGTCGAGATTATCGACGAACATGAATTCCACAGGCTGCTGAAAAACGAGCCATCCGGTGGCTATTCGGTCAGCCGCAGCGGCATGTGGCATGGCGGTATCCATATTTCGGAAGCAGGGGCGGGCCAATTCCTGGACATCAGGCATGGCGTACGGTGCATAGCCGATGGCGAGGTTGTGGCGTGGCGTCTGAACAAGGCTTATCCGGTCAGCGAATTGCCCGCAGGTGACGACAACCCGGCGGTCAATGCCCCCTATAGCACCGGCTTTGCCCTCGTCCGTCACGCGATGGAGTTTCCGCGCGGCACCACGCTGACGTTCTTCAGTCTGTACATGCACTTGCAGGACCTTAGGGGGTATGAGGACGATACCAGGCTACCGCGGCCGGCGTACTGGTCGCCCGAGTTCAAGGTCACGCCGTTTGCTCGGGACAAGCCTTCCAGAGGCAGCCACGGACAGCCGGCCCCCGCAGGGCAGCAAGGACTACGCGTGCGCGCGACCCGCCCTTATGGCAGACCGCTTTGCATCCTGCCGCAGGGCACCCTGTTCAGCATCAGCGAGCGCACCGGCAATTGGGGCAAGATCAAGAATATCCACGAGGCGCGGCCGTATCCGCCCAAGGCGGGCGCGTTTGCGGCGCCGACTGCCGCCATTGGCGGATGGGCCTTCCTGGGCAAGGAACACGGCGGGCATGTCGTCGAGGAAGTCATGCCGGAGGATCACCTCGACAAGGTGGTCGTTCCGACACCACCCGTCAAGATCAAGGCAGGCGAGCTGATTGGCTACCTGGGGCGCTACGATTCTCTGAATCAGAAAACCTCCAGCCGGATGACGCATGTCGAGGTGTTTTGCGGGGATGACATCAAGTCGTTCCTTGCGAAAGGACGAGAGTGGATTGCGGAGAAGTCTACTTACCCCAAGGAATGGAAGGCGCTTGGGCTGCCGGCGGAGCCAACGATCCTGCGTGTGGGAAAAGGAACCAAGCTGTACAAGGCAGCATTGCACGAGGGAAAGGAAGCACCCCGCACCGATGTCATTGTCGTTGAAAAATTCTCGGAACTGTCTCGGAATTCGGAGAACCGCTATGCGGAGTTAGCGCCGGGAACCGACAACCTCAAGCTGAACTGGTGGAATGTGGGCGGTGCAAACATGCTACGCAACCCCATCAGCGGTTGGGTGCGAGAGCAAAACTTCGCCGGTGGTCGCGTGACCCGTGAATTCCCACAATCGTGGATCGACTTTGACACATTGGAACACGCGCATGACCCGACGCATACGTTGTTTGCGGCTACCCAGTCATACGTCGACTATGTAACGGGGGCGGACGTGCCGGAGTCTGCGGCACTCTCCAAACTGAGCCCACTGATGACTGCAATCTATCGCGCAATCTACCCCGCGCACGACGACAAGCGCGCAGCCGATGAATTATGTTGCGTGGCTAACGACCCGTGGCGTGCTCTGACGATGTCGCGGCTCATCATCAAGCACGAAAGCGAATGGGCTAATCCCGCCAAATGGAAGCGGCTCGTCACGGCCCTTGGAGAAGCGCGACAACACGAGGCTGAGCAAAAACGAATCGAAGACCTCGTCTGGTGGGATGACGTGAAAGCCGCTCTGTCCGACCTGCCGGGGCCGGAGGTGTTTCATATTCATCCTGTCGCGCTGGTGGGGAATTTTGGCCGGGGTCTATTAAAATTCACAATTGCAATGTTGGAGTCCTTGTTCCCAACAGCAAAAAGGTCCGACCTTTTGGAAATCACGGAAGAGATTAACTTACATCTTGAATTTTATAAGTTGGACACGCCACTCCGGCGAATCCATTTTTTTGCGCAGGTCATGCAGGAAACCGGAGCCTCCCTCAGGCTTGAGGAAGGGTTTATATGGAAGGCGAGTGCCTTGTCAGTATTTTCGTATTTTCGAGAAAATCCGAAGGAAGCCGAACTTCACGGATATGACAAAGTTCGGCCGATTAAGGCGGACGGTCAGGCGATGACGCAAGATGATTTCGAAGCTATTGCCAATGGAGCCTATGGCGGTCGCAAAGACCTCGGAAATGGAAATTATGAAAGCGGCGATGGATGGAGATATAGGGGAAGAGGTATCAAGCAGCTTACAGGCAGGGCAAACTATCGCGATTTTACGCAGTGGCATGCAACAAACCAAAAGGAATGGCCGGAAGAAATCATCGATTTTGAAGAAGAACCCGATCTGCTGCGTCAGCCAAAATATGCGGTGCGCTCGGCAGCGTATTTTTGGGTAAAAAATCGCCTCCCGGCAATAGCCGATAAAGGAGCGGCAGATGAGCAGGTAAATAAGATAACTAAGATCATAAACATGTACACCGACAGTTATGAGAAGCGGGTGCGAAACTTTAAGGCGATCTACGAGAAAGGGATTTTCGATTGAACGATAAAATCAAAACTGCTGCGCGCCTCATGGCCGGTATCTCGTTGCAGGTGGCGTTGCCTGCCGTTGCGGGAGCGGACGAGACGACGTTGTGTGGTTCCTCTGAGGAAGTATATTTCAGTTGCCTGGCCGGTAAAAAAATCGTCTCGCTATGTGCGTCCGGAAATATATCCCCTGCTAATGGATATGTTCAGTACAGATTTGGAATGCCGGAAGCGATTGAACTTCAATATCCTGAACTTCCTCGGCCTCCGAAGAATATATTTTCAATCAGTGATATCGCCGCAGGAAACGTCAGCTTCACTCATGTGAAATTTCAGTCGGGAGCCTACGATTACGTGCTATATCAGGGTCAACCAAGCGGAGTTTACGTAGTAAAACGTGGGCGTCTTGTTGCGAACCACGTGTGTCAAGCGGGTGATTATGTTTCTATTAGCCCGCGCGCTTTTCGCGGCATCGAAACGGTGGACCCTGTCGACGGAATCGATAATTAGTTGTGGGCCCACCGCCCGCTCAAATCACCGCCGTCCTCTGTACTGCCTGCATCGCGTCCGCCGCGATCTCGAAGGAGTGTAGGCGTGCCGGGTGGTCATAGATCTGGCCGGTCAGCATCAGTTCGTCGGGGCGCAGGTCGTCGACAAAACGCTGGATACCGTCGCGTACCGTTGACGGGTCGCCCACCACGGAACAGGCCAGCGAGCGGCGGATGTGATCGGCCTCGCTGGCGTCCCACAGGCGGCTGATGTCGTCCACGGGCGGCTTGAGCTGGCCGGGGGTGCCGCGCACCAGGGACAGGAACTGCTGCTGTAGCGAACTGAACAGGCGGCGCGCCTCGTCGTCGGTGTCGGCGGCGAATACGTTCAGCCCCAGCATCACGTGCGGCCGGTCGAGTTGGTCGGATGGCCGGAACGTGCGGCGGTACAGGTCAACGGCCTGGCGCATGAAGCCCGGTGCGAAGTGCGACGCGAATGCGAAAGGCAGCCCCATTGCGGCCGACAGTTGGGCGCTGAACAGGCTCGAGCCGAGCAACCACAGAGGCACCTTCAGCCCGGCGCCAGGCACGGCGCGTACGCGCTGGCCTGGGCGCACGTCTTCGAAGTACGCCTGCAACTCCTCAACATCCTGCGGAAAGCTGTCGGCGGTGTCGTGATCGAGATGGCGACGCAGCGCCCGCGCCGTGGCCTGATCCGATCCCGGCGCGCGGCCCAGGCCCAGGTCGATACGGCCCGGATAGAGCGACGCCAGCGTGCCGAACTGCTCGGCCACCACCAGCGGCGAATGGTTCGGCAGCATGATGCCGCCCGAGCCGACGCGAATGGTCGACGTGCCCTGCGCGACGTAGCCGATGAGCACGGCGGTGGCCGCGCTGGCGATGCCCGGCATGTTGTGGTGCTCCGCGAGCCAGAAGCGGCGAAAGCCCAGGCGTTCCGCGTGCCGGGCCAGGTCCAGCGTGTTGTGCATGGCCTGGGCCGCGTCGCTGCCTTCTGCGATCGGCGAAAGATCGAGCAGGGAATAGGGAATCATGGATTGCCACGCGCGACGTATGCCGCACGTCTTTTGAATTCAGGGACGGGCTATGGTAGTCACAGCCGAGCGATCGTGCTGGCGCCGCGCAAGAGGCCATGCTGGCCGTGGGGCCTCATGGAACACTCGCGAACAGTCGTGCGCCGATCGGCCCCGTGGCGATGCGCAGGCCGAGCGCCCGTCCCAGGGCGCGATGGTGTTCCCATCGCAAATCTCCGAAAAATGCGTGAGCGGCGGCTCCGGGAGGGAATGCCGGATGCCGCGCGTCGTACGGGGGTACAGCGTCGCAGTCCCAGCCGGCGAGGCACGGCCTGATGACGATGATGCGGGCCCGGGCCGGGCCGGCCTGTCCCGCCTTGTGGACATTCAGGAGGACTGCAAACTTGGCGCCGGCATCGGCCGAAGCGTTGCCGGAACGGTCATCAGGCGTACCGAAAACCGTGCCCAGCACGGGGTCACGTGCGGCAGCGCGGTCTACCTCGATCCTCAGGCCAAGATCCGCGCGCGCACGCGCGATCAGGTTGTCCAGGTCGGCAAAGCGGTTGCCGCCATCGCCGCCAATATCGCCGCAGCCATCGCACAGCACGATCAGGCCCACCTGCCGCTCGGGCCGCAGCAGTTCGTAGACCGCCGTGTTGTCGAAGTGGCCGCCATCCGACAGATACTGCCAGCCGCCCCGCATGCCGTGGAAGCGCCCGGTCAGTTCGCAGGCCAACTGGTATTGGGTGCGGAACAGCTGGCCAAACCAGCCGGGATGGGGCGGATGACTGGCGCCATTGGCCGTCATGCGTCCTTGCCACCAGATCCCGGGACGCAGATTGGCCAGCCCGACCAGCAGCGAAGCGCCCGGCGTGGCGGCATTGCCCGGCCCGATGGGCACGGCACCGCCGGAAAGCGCGATCCAGTCGCCGACGGTACGTAGCTGCGCGCCGCCTGGCATGCCATCTGGCTGGCCGGGCGCGCCGTTGCATGGCTTGCCATCGACAGTGACCCGAACGTGGTGGCCCGGCGTGGCGGGCCCTGCGGCGGGTGGCGATACCTTGGGGGAGCCGGGTCCGACGCAAAGCGGCCGACCCCGCCGGCCGCGCGGAATCCGCTGTCCCGTCAGGCCGATCGACTCGTTCAGCGTCACATTGATCAGGTGCAGCGGCGCCAGCGTGCGTGGATCGTAATAGGCGTCGAGCGACAGCGCGTCGCCGGGCGTCGGGATGGTCCGGTTTGCCGCATCGGTAGCGGCATGGCGCTGCCCATTGGAGGCCCCTAGATAAATACGCGTGAGCCGCGCGGCATGAAGCGGCTGCAGCGTCGACAGATTCACCAGGCCAACGCCGCGTCCCACGCCAATGGCAATGGCCAGGGCGATCAAGGCCAGCGCGACCAGGGACGACGTGGTCCACGCCTTGCCGAAGACCAGCCAATCGACGGGTTCCCCACCGTCCCAGCGCACCCAGAGCACGAGCCACGACCACAGCGCGACGAGCAGAATCGCCAGCATGGCCGCGGCGGCGCCTGTCAGCAGTGCGGCAAGAGACGGCGCGGGAAGCCAGCGCCATGTCGCGCCGGTCGCGGCGGTGGCAGCGCGCGGGATGGCAGCGCGGCGGGTGGCGCCGTGATGGACCACCCAGGCCAGCGCGGCCGCAGTCAGGGCGGGGCCGGCCAGGCGCCAGGGGTTGGCGGCCATCGATCCATACAGATACCAGCTGCGGGCGATGGTGTCGGCCACACCGAGCGCCGCCAGCCCGACTGTCAGCGTGGCCGCGGCGCGCAACGCACGCGCGGCCCGCGCACGGTACGCGGCCACGGTGCGCGGCGCCGGCAGCAGTACGACCAGTCCGGTGGCCACAACGAGCCAGATCAGGAGGGCCGTCTTGAAGGTTTCCATCAACACCAGCGCGCTGGCCATGCCGGTCAGCAGCACGGCCCGCGCCAAGGCACGGGCTGGCTGGCCGGCGTCGTCCGTGCGCGGAGACACGAGCCAGCAGGCCATGGCCGGCGGTACGGCCAGCAACAACGCCGACGCGATCGGCAGCCACAGGTATTCGCTCCACCAGACAGCTGGAAGGTTTTCGTTGAAGGCCCGTCGCGCGGCGTAGAGCAGCGTCATCTCGTCGCGGCCCACGCCGGGCCACGCGCCGATCATCAGATGCAGCCCAAGCGCCAGCAGGGCCATTATCGCCAGCAGCATGCTGCCGAGAATGCACTGCATCGCCAACCAGTTGCGCACCACGACGATGGCCGCCCACAGGCCATCGCCAGCATCTGCCGATGTCAGCGCATGGCTACTCTCGCGCAGCCACGCCATGGCGCGGCGCCCGGCCGGGACGTTCGAATTGCCTTGCAAGGTGCCATAGGCGGATTCGGCGGCTTGCCGGGGAGTGCTCCCTGGCTCCAGCCGGCCAGGTACGAACAGGCTGGTAAAGAATGCGCCGATAAAACTGCCGCTGCCAACAGTCGACAGGTAGTCGAAACGGGCCAGCAGCGATTGGCCTGGCGGCGTCGAGGCTGGCATGCCACTGTCTGTGGAAAGGAGCGACGGGGGGCAGGCCGACTCGGACAGCGCCTGCATGACGCCCAGGCAGAAAGCGGCACCCCGCAGGCCGCCGCCGGACAACGCCAGAGCCACGCGCTGGCGCGCGGCCGGCGCGACGGGCAGCCGCAGCGCGAGACGGCGATGCGCCACACGGGCGGCTTCATCGTTCCACCCGGAATCGTCCCAGCCCTGGTTGGCTTCCGGCATGCCCGCCCCTTTCGCGCACAGACCGTCTGGGGCCAGTATAGGAGCGGCAGCAGAACGGAAAGCGGCGATTGGCCTGGGCCGGGCGTGGCCCTAGTGGGCGGCAGCCTGGGTCGGCGCGTCGGGCGTGTTGGCCGACACCGGATTCAGCGCGCCTTGCAGGCGCTTCCATTCATCGAAGCCGCCGGCCAGCGCCCAGGTGTTCGGGTAGCCCGCCGCACGCAGCCGCTCGGCAAGCACGGCCGCCGACATTTCATGCGGGCAGGCGCAGTAGACGACGATGTCGGTGCCCTTGTCGTGATCGGCCAGTGCGCTGAACGGTCCACGCATTTCCATGACCAGGGCGCCGGGAATACGCTCGATCGGCGTCGTGCCATGCGCCCGGACATCGACCACCACCATGGGGCGGTCGGCCGCGCCACGGCGTTGTTCCATTTCCATCACGGTCATGCGGGGGATGCGGCCCGTGCGGCGCAGCAGGCGCCAGCGTTGCCAGAAGCGCCAGACGATGAACAGGGCGAATCCGCCCAGCGCAACCAGGACAGCGACGTGGCCATAGGCGCTGAACGCCGCCAGGATCGTGTCGACGAAGTCGCTGAAGACCACGCCGGCCAGCAGCGCCCCGCCGGCCCAGACCAGTGCGCCGAGCGCGTCGTAGCACAGGAAAGTCAGGAAGGGCGTGGCCGTCATGCCCGCCATGGCCGTGGAAAGTGCCCCCGCACCGGGCAGCAGCTTGGCAAATACCAGCGATCGCGGACCCACCCGCAGGTACAGCGACTGGGTCTGGCGGATGCAGGTATCGGGTGACAGGGACACCCGGCAGATCGTGCGCAGCATGGGCTGGCCCAGCCGCTTGCCGGCGAAATACCAGGCGCTGTCCGCGATCAGGCAGGCGGCGATGACCGCGAACAGGACCGCGCCGATCGATGGGCCGGTCTCCTGCATCGACAGTGCGCCGGCCACGAACAGCATCGGATAGGCCGGCACCGGCAGACCCGCCTGCTCGGCCAGCACGTTCAGGAATACCAGACTCAATCCATGGCCTTCGAGCAAGGCCTGCAGATCACCCACGACATGTCTCCCGCGTTTGGTCATTGCCGGCGGCGTTGAAGCAAGGGGGCACCGCCGGACCGGTGTGTAGTGTGCCAGCGCGCCGCGCGGCTTGCATGCGGCTGAATCGCCGGGTTACTTCAAATTCGTTGAAGGGAATGCGTCCGGGTTGTGCTCGCCAGTGCCGCCTTGCCCCGGACGCAAAGTCAGTAGTGTGTCATTGAACTCCTTCAGGATAGCGGTGTATCGCGGAAACAGTGTGTTGACGACCGCGGCATTGGCTTGGCCGGCTGCCGATTCCAGTGACTTGCCGGCCGCTACGAGCGTGTTGCAGCGCGCCAGTGCGGCGCTGCCCTTGATGCGATGCAGGCTGCGCTGCACGGCGGCCCAGTCGCGAAGGGCGATGGCCTTGCGCAAGGCGCGCGCGTCGGCGGCATTGCCGTCCAGCAGGCGGGCCACCAGCATGGCTTGCACCGTGGCGTCGTGGCATGCCGCACCCCGCACCGCGACGCCGATGGCGTGGCGTTCTTCGGCGGTGAGATGGATGCATGCCGTGCCAGTGTTCATGGAACCAGCCGGCAGCGGCGCGCAAAGTCGACCAGATCGACCAGGGATTCGGCGCCGAGTTTGTTCATGATGCGTGTCTTGTAGCTGCTCACGGTCTTGTTGCTGATGAACAGGGCCTTGCCGATGGCCTTGTTCGTCATGCCGCGCGTGAGCATGCGCAGGACTTCCATCTCCTTGTCGGTGAGCTTTCCCAGCCCTTGGGTGTCGTTTGGAGATTGCCCGTCGCGCTGTGGGTCGCGCGGCATGTCGCGGGGCGTGCCCGACGGAAACACCGAAAATCCGCCAAGCACGCTTTGCACGCAGCGCACGATGGCTTCCAGATCCTGGGTCTTGCTGACAAAGCCTTGTGCGCCGGCCTGCATCGCGCGGGCAGCGAACGGCACGGCATCCTGCGCGGTCAGCACCAGCACGCGCACCCCCGGGTGGGCCGCCCGCATGCGCGGTACGGCGTCCAGTCCACTCATGCGTGGAATGTCCAGGTCCAGGATGACGAGGTCGGCCCGGTATTGCCTGACCAGATCGACGGCGGTCTGGCCGTTGTCGGCTTCGGCGATGCGCGTGATGTCCGGCAGCTGCGACAGCTGTGCCCGCAGGGCGAGTCGCAACGCCGGGTGATCGTCGACGATCAGGATGGTTGTCATGCCTTGCTCGCATGGCCAACGGGATGGGCCACTGTTTCACATGGCGACCCAGTATAAGGAGGGCTCCCCCCGCCGAAAAAGCGACGCTTCCGCAATTGCTGTGGGAAATTTCCGCAACGAGTCTGAAAGTTGCAGAAAGTCCGTGTTACGTCAGTCGCTCAGGCGCGCGCGGCGTTGCGTCGGCCAAAAAAATAGCGACCCGCCGTGATTACGGGGGCCGCGAATCGGGAATGCGAGGAGGTCAGATTCCTCAAGGAGAGTTATCGACACTTCGCGGGTCGGCTGATCCCCACCGAGGTGGGGCATGCGGCACAAATGGCCGGGGGCCATGCCGCATGCCGTGTCATGCCATCAGCCGGTCGGGCCGGGTGGCCGGCGCCGCGCGTGCCCGCAGGCGGCGAACCCTGACTTCGACCTCGGCATGAGCGGCATCGAGCCAATCGATCCGATGCCGCACCGGATCGTTGGGCGAAAGGTCGTGCTCGCTGATTTCGCGCAGGAAGTAGCGCACCATGCTGCCCGCCCGAGCCGGCACGGGCATCATGCCCAGCAACTGGTCATGTGCAAGCAACCCCAGGCGGGCCGCGTGCTGCAAGGCGGCCCATGCGGTACGGCCCAGCGCGACATACACGGCATCGGGGCGGCATTGCCGCAGCGCCCCGAGGAACAGGTTGTCGAACACTATCCGCAGCATGGGGGCATCGAGCAGGTCTTCCAGCGTGCCATCGAAGACCAGGCCGCGCCGGGTAGTGGCGTGCGGCAACACGGCCAATGGCTGGATCGCCTCGAATCCATCGTTCCAGAGCGCGGCGGCGTGGGGCTGGCCGATCAGCTCGGGAATCCGGAAGTGATCGAGCATCCGGATCAGATTGGGCCGAACCATGCGCCCGCCCAGTTCCACCCGCCGTTTGTGTTCGCGCTGAATGACGCGGCCGGGCGCGTGTGCGCGCAGCAACTCGTCGGTCACCGTCGCAGCCAGTTGCACATGCGCATGGCCCGGCGTGGTACTGACCAGTATCAGTCTGGCGTTTTCGTTTCGATGCTCGAACGGAACGTACTTCATGACATACGTCCCGTCCTGATCCACAACGACTGGCTTATCTGCGATACCGCGAATGCCGCCACGACGGATTCGCGCGCAATACTCTTCTAGGTAATTCGCCAAGATGTCCCCGCTCCCGATGCTTCCCTGACTTGTGCAACAGATGTTCTTTTTTGCGTCCATATTAAGCCCCGATGAAGTGCCGACCAAGCGAATTAGTGCGGAATACATCGCATTGCGACGCAGGCTCCGTGGGCAATCGAACAAAGTTTGAAAACGTGCCCCGCGTTTGCGGGATGCGAATCAGGGTCGGTTTTGTCTCGCGCTGCAGGACAACAGTGCGCGCGTTGCGGGACAGGAAGATGACGCGCTGCCGATGCGAGCGTGTGGGATCGCGAAAGGCAACGGAGAGGGGAAAGGGCGAGCGCAAACGGCGAAGAAAAAGGCCGGACACGGAGGTGTCCGGTAACCCATTTGCTGACTCAGGTCGTGTCAGAACCCGAGGGTACAAATGATAACGATTATCATTTGTGCGGTCAATGCTTTATCTATCGGCCTCAGGCAGCCAGCGTGGTGTCAATCGTGATCTGCGCGCTGAGCGACTTGTGTACCGGGCACTTGTTGGCCACGCGGAGCAAGTCCTCCCGCACGTTCGGCGCCAGTTCCCCGCGCAGAGCAATATGACGGATCAGCTTGTAGGATCCCGGGGTTTCCTCGTGGGCCACGCTGACATGGATTTCCTGAAGGTCGTAACCCTTGCGCTTGGCGTAGATCTGAAGCGTGAGGGTGGTGCAGGCCGCCAGCGCTGAGTCCAGCAAGTCGTGCGGGTTTGGAATCGCCGGATTGCCCATCGGCGCATCAAGGTCGGCCTGCCACTGCGCCGTACCGTTGCCGAGATCGCAGGCGCTCGAGCCGGAATCGGCCAGCCATTTGGCTTGGATTGTCATCGGTAGTGTTCCTGGTTCCTGTGTTCTGGTGAAAAGGCGGGCGGGCAGCCCGGCGACTCTGATTCTATACATGCACCGCCGCGGCTGCCTCCCAAGTGGCCTAATAGTATCTTTAGGAATTTTTTCACGGATGGATGAGAAGGGGCTTGCGCCCCCGGCCAATCCCATCTAATATTCGCCCCCTCGCAACACAAAGCGCGCTGCAAACGCAGCGGTGACAACGGTTGCGGGGTTGGCAGAAGGTTGGTGTTGCGAAGTTCGCGGCACCGGCCGGCAGAAAAAAGTTCTGCAAAAACTGTTGACGAAACGTTGAATGCTCTGCATAATCTCGTTTCTCCGCTGCGACGAAAGACGCAGCGACAGCGAACGGCAAAGCCGGTCGCTCGGGTTCTTTAACAAACAAACAACCGATAAGTGTGGGCGCTTGATGGCGAACGCCACGGAGATTTCGGTCTTCGTGATGCTTCAAAAGTTATCAGTGCTCGCACAGTAAAACATGTTGGTTTGCGTCGCGAGACGTGAACCAGTCAGTTTTCTGAGAGTGAGCGACCGCTCGAAAGAGCGAGGTGCTTCGGCACCACACAGAGATTGAACTGAAGAGTTTGATCCTGGCTCAGATTGAACGCTGGCGGCATGCCTTACACATGCAAGTCGAACGGCAGCG
>NZ_JBYOJT010000013.1:0-150190 GCF_057798875.1 Cupriavidus sp. 94F1 | reverse complement strand
AGCGCAGCGGTGACGGATTTGCTTTGCTTTCAGGGCGCTTGCAGATTGCAGCCCCTTGCTTGCACCTGTGGGCGCGGCTCCCCTCTACCGCCTGCGGGAGAGGGGTTGGGGGTGAGGGCACGCGCGTCGCACTTGCCGAGCCGGGTTAGCACTCCATGCGCCTGCCCTCTCCCCCGCCCCTCTCCCGCGCGCGGGAGAGGGGAGCAAACCGTCGCGGCAGCAAATCTTGGGAAGAAAACCGTCGCGGCAGCGAATCTTCGGGAGAGAAAACCGTCGCGGCGCGAATCTTCAGGAGAGCAAACCGTCGCGGCAGCCGAACTCCTCAAGTCTTCAGCGGCACCCGGATCGCGCGGCCGATCGCGCCGGTCCGCAGCGCGATCTTGGCCGCGTCCTCGCGCAGCGCGCGCAGGCGACGTTCCAGCAGCGCATTTGCGGCGCGGCCCGATGCGCTGGCCGACGTAGCCGCGTGCTGGTCCTGCGTCTTCTGCAGCGGTTCGTTGGCGCCGATCTCTCCGGCTGCGGCGGCCTGGGCCAGCACGTCGGCCTTGCGCTTGTCCGCCGAATCGGCGATGCGGGCGCGGCGCTCGCTGGCTTCGTCGTCCGACGCCTCCTGCGCCGGCGCGGGCAACCCGGCCCCGGCCGATGCCGGCGCGGCCTCATGCACCAGCCCCACCCCTGCCACCGCCGTCTCGGCAGGCGTACGGATAAAGCCCGCGCCACGCGGGCCGTGCCGCTCCTCGCCCGCCAGACGTTCGCTGGCCAGCGTCAGCGAACGCAGCGCGGCATCGGTGGCCTGCTCGATCGCCGCCTCGGCCGCCGGCACGTCCATGTCGCCGAAGTGCTGCCGCACCTGGATACGCGCCGCCGCCACGTGGGCCGCCACCAGGTAGTTCTGCACGATGAAGCGGCTCAGGTTGTCCACGGCACGATGCCGGCTGCGCGGCTCGTCGAGCATGCGCTGGAACGACCCGATCAGCGCCGACAGGTTGTCCATGAACTGCTTGCGCTGCACGCGATAGGCAAAGTCGTCCTTGGCCTTGCGCGTCAGCAGGTCGCGTGTGGCCGCGATATAGCGGCGATTGGCCTGCAGCACGTTCTCCACCAGCTTCGGGATCGCCCGGTACTCCCAGCTAGGTAGCACAAAGCTGAAAATCGACGCGATGATGCCGCCGATCACCGTGTCCACCAGCCGCTCGCCCACCACGGTCTGGCTGCCCGGCATCAGCAGGTTGATCTGGATAAGCACCTGGATGCAGGCGGCAATGGCCGTATAGCGATACTTGATCTGCACGAACGCGGCGCTGGCCACCAGGGCCAGGTACAGGATGCCGATCAGCAACAGCGGCTCGTGGACCCAGCGCAGGATGCCCACGCTGACGATGCAGCCGATCAGCGTACCGATCAGGCGGTCGTTGTATCGCTGCTTGGTCATGCTGAAGTTCGGCTTCAGGATCACGACGATGGTCAGCAAAATCCAGTAGCTGTGCGACGCATACGGCAGCCGGTCGCCCAGCCACAGGCCCACCGCCACCGCCATCGTGATGCGCAGCGCAAAGCGGAAGGCGGGCGAGCGCCAGTGCAGGTTGTCGCGCACCACGCCGAATTCGTACTTCTGCCGTGTCAGGAACGGCGTCATGTCCGAGCCCGGCAGCACCTTGGCCGGCTCGACCGGCGTGCGCGATGCCTCGTGCAGCTGGCCCACCAGCGTGATGGCGCCGCGAATCATCTCCAGTGTGTCGCGCAGCGCGTTCATCGCGGCCGGAGATACATGGTGATGGCGCAGCTGATCGATCTCCTCTTCCACCTTGCGCAGGTCCGCACGATAGTCGAACGCGCTGTACGAAGGCCGGCCGCGCGTGACGTCGTAGGCGATTTCCTCCAGATCCTTGCACAGGCCCAGCACCAGCCGGCGCAGCCCGTCCAGCACCGGCGTGCCGCCGAAGGTCTGGCGCAGCAGCGCGTAGTCGGTGTTGGTCGACAGCAGGTATTCGTAGAGGTCGAGCATGCGCAGGTGCACCTGCACCAGCAGCCCGTCATGCGGCGTCTTGTTGCCGCGCAGCACCATGTCGCGGGCGGCCTGCTGGCGCTCGGCCACCACGATCTGCTGACGCACCAGCCGGTTGAACTGCTCGTCGTAGTCGGTGCCGGCGTCGTAAAAGGCCGCCTTGATCTCCAGGTAGCCGGCCATCTCGTATAGGGATTCGGCCAGAATCTGCTGGCGCGTGCGGCGCTCCGTGATCCAGCTGACGGTCATCGCATACAGCAGGTAGCCCAGCGCGCCCGCGCCGAACAGCGCCGAGTGCTCCAGCGCCTTGCGCACCACGAATTCCTCGTTGATCGTCAGCGTCATGACGAACAGCATCGAGAACTGCAGCGGCATGGTCTTGTTGCCGTAGACCGTCATCATGCCGGCCAGGAACGTCACCAGCACCAGCACGAACGGCATCACGCGCGGAAACGGCGTGGCCAGCGCCACCAGCGCGGTGACCGCCGTACACAGCAGCACGCTGGCCAGCATTTCGTTGAACTTGTGCGGCAACGGGCTGGGCAGGTCCATCAGGCTCGTGCAGAGCGCACCCACCGACACCACCATGGCGCTGGGCAGGTCCATGAACTGCATCGCGATCAGTGTCAGGCCGATCACGCCCGTGGCCGACCGCAGGCCACGGTAGATGTAATGCGAAAACAGGAACGTGCGGGGGTCGTGCGCGTATTCCATGGGGCGGAGGCCAGAGGCCGGGCAAAGACGGATAAATTGGGGGCAGCCGGGGGGCGGGCGCCGTCACCATGGTGGCCACGGCGCCGTGACAGGCAGGTTACTGGCCCAGCCAGCGCGCTCGCCCCGCATGCTTGCCCGGTTCCAGCTTGACCTTGTACTGCGCCGCCGGCTCGCGCGCCAGTGTCACCGGCAGCACCTGCAGTTCGTCGCGCCGGAATACGTGCAGCTCGGCCCGGTCGCCCGGGCGGTAGCGCGACAGCAGCTTGTCGAGCTGGCCAGGCGCCACGCGCAGGCCGTCCACGGCCGCGATCAGGTCGCCCGCCGACACGCCGGCCCGCTGGCCCGCGCCGCCATCGAGCACCTGGCTCACGCGCACCCAGCCGTCATCGGTACGGGTCTTGATGCCCAGCGCGGCGCTGCCGTTCGGCTTCTGCGGCTCGGCCACGATGCCGAAGTCGCGCAACAGCGCCGGCAGGCCGATCTCGTCGGTCCCTTCGGTCAGCGCACGCAGCAGCCGGCCCAGGCGCAGCCCGGTCACGTCGTCGAACAACGCATGCACCTCGGCTTCGGTCACGCCGCGCTGGTTGGCGCCCGGCGCGTAGAAGTCGCGGCCATAGCGTTGCCACAGCGCGCGCATGATGTCGTCCAGCGACCGGCGGCCGCGTGTCTTTGCGCGAATGGTCAGGTCCAGCGCCAGCGCCACCAGCGACCCCTTGGTGTAATAGCTGACGATGGCATTCGGTGCGTTCTCGTCCTGGCGATAGTATTTCGTCCAGGCATCGAAGGCGCTTTCGGCCACGCTCTGCTTGGTGCGGCCGTTGCCGCGCAGCACGCCGTTCCAGGTCTTGGCCAGCATGTCCACGTACTGCTGCGCCGAGACCAGCCCGGTGCGCACCAGGATCAGGTCGTCGTAGTAGCTGGTGAAGCCCTCGAACAGCCACAGAAGCGGGGTGTAGGTTTCCTGCGTCAGGTCGTACGGCACGTATGCCGCCGGCTTGATGCGCTTGACGTTCCAGGTGTGGAAGTACTCGTGGCTGCACAGCCCCAGGAAGGTGCGATACCCCTCGCTGGTCTCGCTGTTGCCGCGCACGGGCAGGTCGTTGCGCGCGCACATCAGCGCCGTGCTGGCGCGGTGCTCCAGGCCGCCGTAGCCGTCGGTGGTGACCATCGTCATGAAGACGTAGCGGCGATTGCTGTCCAGGAACGGCGCGCGAGCCGAACGCGGCTCGAACAGCCTGATCTGCGCTTCGCAGATCTGCTTCAGGTCGCGGCAGATGCGCGCCATGTCCAGCTGCGGCACGCGGCCCGTGAACACCACGTCGTGCTGCGCGCCGCAGGCGCGGAAGGTGCCCAGCGCAAACGTGCCCATCTCCACGGGATGGTCGATCAGCTCGTCGTAGTCGGCCGCCTGGTAACGCCCGAACCCGTAGCGGCGCGCACCGCCCGGGCCGCGGGCCTCGGGCAGCGACGTGGCCACGCGCCAGCCGGCATAGGCCTCGCCCGCGGGCGGATGGATATCGACCGTGCACGGATGCGCGTCCTGTCCCACCACGCGCAGGAACACAGAGCTGCCGTTGTAGAACCCATGGGTGGTGTCCAGGTGCGCGCTGCGCACCGACAGGTCCCACGCGTAGACCTCGTAGCTCAGCGTCAGCGGGCCGGCCTGGGCTGGCACCGGGGCGGCCTGCCAGGTCTGCTTGTCGAGCTTGGTCAGCGGCACGCGCACGCGGCCCGCGTCGGCGCGGATGCGGACGATGTTGCGTGCGAAGTCTCTGATCATGTAGCTGCCCGGAATCCACGCGGGCAGCGTGAAGACCTGGCCGGCCGGGTCGGGAACGTCCACCGTCACGGTCACGGCGAACAGGTGGGCTTCGGGTTGAAGCGGGGCGATGGCGTAGCGGATCGGCGTCATGGTCACGATTGTAGCGTCACGCCCCGGACCATCCGGGACGTGCGATATCTCCGAGCCGCGCGTCAGCCGTTCACATCGACCACCACGCGCCCGCGCATGCCGCCCTCCATGATCTTGCGGCCCGCCTCGATGGCCTCGCCCAGACGGATCTCGCGCGTGATGGCCTGCAGCCGGTCGGGCGCCAGGTCTTGCGCCAGCCGCTTCCACGCCGTCTCGCGCAGCGGCATCGCGGCCATCACGCTGTCGATGCCGGCCAGCGTCACGCCGCGCAGGATGAACGGCGCCACCGATGCCGGAAAATCCATGCCCTGCGCCAGCCCACACGCCGTGACCACGCCGCCGTAGCGCACCTGGGCGCAGGCATTGACCAGCGTGTGCGAGCCCACCGAATCCACCACGGCTGCCCAGCGTTCCTTCTGCAGCGGCTTGCCGGGCACGCCCAGTTCGGCGCGGTCGATCACGTCGGCGGCACCGAGTGCGCGCAGGAAATCGGCTTCCGACGACTTGCCCGTCGAGGCCGTCACGCGATATCCGAGCTTCGACAGGATGGCGATCGCCACCGACCCCACGCCGCCCGACGCGCCGGTCACCAGCACGTCGCCATCGCCGGGCCGCACCGGGCCGTTCACGCCGCCGCGCTCCAGCGCCAGCACCGACAACATGGCCGTATAGCCAGCCGTGCCGATGGCCATGGCCTGGCGCGTGGTGAAGGCGTCGGGCAGCTTCACGAGCCATTCGCCCTTGAGCCGCGCGCGCTGGGCCAGGCAGCCCCAGTGCGTCTCGCCCACGCCGTAGCCGTTCAGCACCACGCGGTCGCCGGTCTTCCAGCGCGGATCGCTGGAATCGAGCACCGTGCCCGCGCCGTCGATGCCGGCCACCATCGGCCACTTGCGCACCACGGGCGAGCGGCCCGTGATCGCCAGGCCGTCCTTGAAGTTGATCGTGGAATAGTCGACGGCCACCAGCACGTTGCCGTCCTCGGGCAACTGGCTTTCGTCAAGCTGGGCGATCTGCGCCTGCGTGGATTTGTCGTCGGCCTGGGTCAGCAGCAAAGCCTGGAAGGTCATGATGGCGTCTCCCGTTTTCTTGTGGATGGACAAAAGGGGCGTCCGGACAGGGGCATCCGGCAATAAAAAACGGCCGGACAGTGCCGGCCGTTCCTGACAGCCGGCTGGGGTCCGGCGTCGTCGTTATTTCTTGAGGCTTGCGAGCTTGCGTTCGAGCGTGGCGGCGTCCGCCGCGCCCGGGATACGCGTGCCGTCGGTAAAGAACACCGCCGGCGTGCCCGAGATATTCAGGCTCTGGCCCAGCGCCAGGTTGTCGTCGATCGGCGTCTTGCAGCTGCCGTTACCCACCAGCGCCACGTGGTTCAGCATCCAGTCGCGCCACACCTTGGTACGGTCCGCCGCGCACCAGACCTGTTTGGCCTTGACCGACGAGTCCGGCGACAGCACCGGGTACAGGAAGGTGTAGACGGTGATGTTGTCCATCTGCTGGAACGTCTGCTCGATCTTCTTGCAGTACCCGCAGTTCGGATCGGAGAACACGGCCACGGTCCGGCTGCCGTCGCCCTTGGTCCACTTGATGGCGCGCGTCAGCGGCAGGTCCGACCACTTGATCTTGTTGATCTCGGCCAGCCGCTCTTCGGTTAGGTTGGTATTGGTCTTGGTGTCGATCAGTTCGCCGTTGAGGATGTAGCGGCCGGTGGAGTCCGTGTAGACCAGCTGGCCGCCGACGTTGACCTCGTACAGGCCCGGCACGGGCGCGCGGGTCACGCTCTTCACCTCGGCACGGCCGCCCAGCATCTTCTGGATGGACTGCCGGATCTTGTCCGTGCCCGGTTCGTCCGCGGCCAGCGCGTGGACGGCATAGCCCGCTGCGGCCACGCCGCTGGCAAAGGCGGCGATCGCGGCAACGCGTGCGGATCGGCGGCGGAACAGTTGCAACATATTGACTCCAGGTAACGATATGCCGGTCAGTGTGCCGGCTTTGCATGTCATCGGTAAATCGCCGAATGCGTGATTGGCCGCATTCGGCGCGCCGATGGAGAGATTGTCGCGCGTTCCGGGAAATCCGGGGACTCCCGGCGATCCTGGCCGGCCGGGCTACCCGAGCGCGCGGCCGATCAGGAACCGCTTGAGCAGCCCCTGGCTGCCCACCGCGCGAATGCCCAGGTTGCGCACCACCCGGGCAGGCGTGCCGGGTAGCGAAAACAGCCGGTGCAGGCCGTCCGTGGCCGCCGTCAGCGACAGCAGGTCAGTGGCGCGGGCCCGCTCGTAGCGGCGCAGCAGGCGCAAGTCGCCTTCATGGCGGAACGACTCTTTGTCGGCCATCACCCGCCCAAGTTCCACCACGTCGCGCAGGCCCAGGTTCATGCCCTGCCCGGCCAGCGGATGCACCACGTGCGCCGCATCGCCCACCAGCACCACATGCGGCTGGGCAAAGTGATCTGCCCGCTGCAGCACCAGCGGAAAACCCTGCGCCGGCGTGATGCAGCGCAGCGCGCCGAACCGGGCGCCCACAGCGCCGCTGGCCACCTGGGCCACGGTGGCGGCCAGGGCTTCGGGCGACAGCGCCAGCAAGTCCCGCGCATGGGCCTCTTCGGCCGACCACACCATCGACACCCGGTTGCCGGGCAGCGGCAGCATGGCCAGGATCTCGCCATTGGCTGACTCCTCGTCGGCCATCAGCTTTTCGGGGCAGCCCAGGAACCACTGCCAGGCCGTTTCCTGATGCGGCAGTTCGCAGCGGAAATTGGCGACCACGCCCAGCTGGCGGTAGCGCCGCTGCGTGGTGCCGATATGGCATTGCTGGCGCACCCACGACCGCGCGCCGTCGGCGCCCACCAGGCAGTTGGCGCGCACGCGCTCGCCGCTGGCCAGCGTGAGCGTCACACCGTCGATGTCGCGCTCCAGCTGCCCGGCCGTGTCGTCGAACCGTTTCACCTGGTGCTGGAAGCGCAGCGCGGTATCGAGCACACGCTCGACATGGCCCGATTCGATGATCCAGGCCAGTTGCGGCACGGCGGCGGCATACGCCGAGAAATGGAGGTCGCCATGCGGCGAGGGATCGCTCTCGCAGGCGCTTTCGTCGCCATAGATGCGCATGTCGCGCACCGGCTGCACGCGCGCCGGGTCCAGCGCCTCCCAGACCCGCAGCCGTTCCAGCAGCGCCTGCGAACTGGCCGAGAACGCGTAGATGCGGCTGTCCCAGTCATCGTCGCCGGTGCGCGCGGTGTCGCCGGCGGGGCGCGGCGCCACCAGCGCCACTTGCATGCCCTGTTGCGCCAGCAGCAGCGCACAGGCCTTGCCGACAATGCCACCGCCGACCACGGCGATCTGGAAGCGGGAAGAAGGATTCGACGACATCGATGGGGCGGCGGCGCTGGGCGCCGGCACGGCAGGTCCGGACATGGCTGGATTATAGCGACGTGACGGGTGCGGCATTGGCCGCGCGACGCCGGGCCACACAGGCGCGCCCGCGCCAGCGCGGCGTCCCGCAGGGGTACAATGGCGGTTTTTCCGGCGGCAGCACCCGGCACGGATCGTCGAGCAACGCCCCGATCCGCTGGTCCTGTCCCGCCTCGCCCACTCTGCCCCGGCTTGTCGCAGGTCGTTCGCCCGACCGCCCGCCGCGCGTCAGACGCACTGCAACCCATTGATTGTTAAAGGTTTCCCATGAGCCTCAAATGCGGCATCGTCGGCCTGCCCAACGTCGGCAAGTCCACGCTGTTCAATGCCCTGACCAAGGCCGGCATCGCCGCCGAGAACTATCCGTTCTGCACCATCGAGCCCAACGTGGGCGTGGTGGAAGTGCCGGATCCGCGGCTGGCCAAGCTGGCGGAGATCGTCAAGCCCGAGCGCATCCTGCCGGCGACGGTCGAGTTCGTCGATATCGCGGGCCTGGTGGCCGGCGCGTCCAAGGGTGAAGGCCTTGGCAACCAGTTCTTGGCCAACATCCGCGAAACCGACGCCATCACGCATGTGGTGCGCTGCTTCGAGGACGACAACGTGATCCACGTGGCGGGCAAGGTCGATCCGCTGTCGGACATCGAAGTCATCAACACCGAACTGGCGCTGGCCGACCTGGCCACCGTCGAGAAGGCGCTGGCGCGCTATATCAAGCCGGCCCGCGCTGGCGACAAGGAAGCCCAGCGCCTGGTGGCCGTGCTGGAAAAATCGCAGGCCGTGCTGGACCAGGCCAAGGCCGTGCGCACGCTGGACCTGTCGCCGGAAGAGTGGCAAGCCCTGCGCCCGTTCTGCCTGATCACCGCCAAGCCCACCATGTACGTGGCCAACGTGCGTGAAGACGGCTTCGAGAACAACCCGCACCTGGACGCCGTGCGCGAATACGCCAAGGCCACCGGTTCGCCGGTGGTGGCCGTCTGCGCCGCCATCGAGGCCGAGATCGCCGACCTGGACGACGCCGACAAGGCCGAGTTCCTGGCCGACCTGGGCATGGAAGAACCGGGCCTGGACCGCGTGATCCGCGCCGGCTTCACGCTGCTGGGCCTGCAGACGTACTTCACGGCTGGCGTGAAGGAAGTGCGCGCCTGGACGATCCACGTGGGCGACACCGCCCCGAAGGCCGCCGGCGTGATCCACACCGACTTCGAACGCGGCTTCATTCGCGCCCAGACCATCGCCTACGCCGACTACATCCAGTACAAGGGCGAAACGGGCGCCAAGGAAGCCGGCAAGATGCGCGCCGAAGGCAAGGAATACGTGGTGCAGGACGGCGACGTGATGAACTTCCTGTTCAACGTCTAAGCCGCGCGGGGAGCCTTTCTCCCCTGCCGGCAGCCCACCAGAATCGCCCGCAGCCGTGAAGGTTGCGGGCGATTTTTCATTGCAGCGGCCCGGTGCCCGGCTACATGCCGCGCAGCCCCTCGTCCCGCATCCCCACCAGCAACGCCTGCCCATCGGCATCGACTCGGAATTCTCCGAATTTCGCCTTGGCATAGCGTTCCGCCTGGCCTTCCTGGAAGAACCACGCGTCCGTCGACACCTGCACGCCGGTGCCGCCCCAGCGCGCGGGCACGTTCTGCACACGCAGCAGGCGCTCGTCGGCGGCCAGCGGCTCGCCCTTGTGCAGGCGGGCGAAGTGGCCTTCATTGCGCGCGTCGCGGCGGATCACGATGACTTCCTCGCGTGCCAGCCGGGTCTGCGCCGTGCCATGCGCCACGCGCACCTCGTTGGCGATCGAGAAATTCAGCGCCATGTAGTCGCCCTGCATCAGCGAGCGCGGGTCCACCGGCGCCAGCCGCAGGTAGACCACATCGCCGCGTGCCAGCAGCCGCTCCTTGCCGACGATGCCCGCCAGGGCGACCCCAACCGCCAGCAGCCATCCCACGATGATCCAGCGTTTCATGCCACGGCCTCCGTGTTGGCGATACGGCCAAGCGCCGCGCGGGCGGCCAGCAGCAGCGCGCCGGCGGCCACCAGCGTGGCGGACTTGGCCAGCAGCGTCCACTGTAGCGTGCTGTAGTACCAGACAAAGCCGATCAGCACCGTGGCGATGGCCAGTCCCAACCACGGCAGCGAACCGCGCCGCAGCGCCATGGCCAGTGCCAGCGCACCGGCCGTCACGGCAGGCGCGTACACCATCAAGGCGCTGAACGCGACGGCCACCGCCACCGTCGCCACGCCAGCCGGCGTGCTGCACGCCAGCCGCCGGCACTCCAGCAGCGTCATGGCCACCAGTGCCGCGCCAAGCAGCGCGCCGGCCAGCCAGCCGCCCTGCGCGCGCCATGGCGTGTCGACGCCGAAGACCAGGTCGGCCGGATGCGCAAAGCCGGTCACCACCAGCGCGCCCAGCAGCGCCATCAGCAGGGTGGCATCGGCGGCCGGCCCGGCCATCTGCAGGCGCCCCGCCGCCGCAAGCCGGTCCTCGTGCATGACGAAGGCCAGCAGCGCGGCAAATGCCAGCGCCGTCATCGGCCCGAGCGCCATCGGAATGGCGGTCCAGCGCGGCGCGATCAGGTCGCCCAATGCCACGCATGCGGCAATGGCCAGCGCCAGCCACAAGGCAAGCACCGCCAGAAAGCGGTGCAGACGGTCGGGCACCAGCACGAACAGCACCGCTTCAAACAGGGCGACACCCAGCCAGAACGGCGCCGTTTCAAGGAATCGCCCGAAGCCCATCGCCTCGCCCACGCCGGCGATGACCATGCCCTGGCCGCCCAGGCTCAGCGCCAGCGCAAACTGCCCCAGCGCGATGCGGCCGCTTTCGCGGCTGGTCACGCGGTACAGGGCGACGGCGATGCCGATCATCACCATGCCCGTGACGGCCATGGCCGGGCCGTTGCCGCGCGTGGTGGCAAACACGGTGCCGACCAGGAATATCTGGAAGAACAGCGCCCCCAGCCAGCCCGCGCCGCCCATCAGCAGGCGGATCGGCCACGGCGTGCGCAAGGTCGTCGCATAGTCGCCCTGCACCGTGCCGCGCGCGGCCAGCTGGTTCCAGAGCCCGCGTTCGGTCTGTTCGGTCGGATCGATGCGGTCGATCGGATGCTGACTCATGCCGGGCTCCCCGATGTCTCGCGCCAGGCGCGCAGCAGCCACGTGGCGGCCGCCACGGCCAGGCCAATGGTCAGCAGCGCCAGCAGCAGGAAGGCGCCGAAATCGCCGTGGAAGTCGGCCAGCCAGCGGCCCACCGCCGAGACGATCACGCCGATGCCGGTCAGGCACACCACGCTCAGCACCACGATGTCGAACGCGCGCCAGCGGAACCAGGCGGCCAGGCCCACCAGCGCCACCGCGCTGACCAGCAGCCCCGTGGCATTCACTTGGCCGGTCAGCACGCTCATCAGTCCCACCCATGCCGCATAGCCGCAGGCCAGCAGGCCCAGCAGCCGGGGGCCGGTGGCGCCCACGAAGCCCCAGCGCCCCGCCCGGCCGGCCAGCACGTACCAGACCGCCAGTTGCACGATCGACGTCCCGAGCAGGAACATCATCGTTTCGCGTGCGAAGCGGGCCGAGAATAGCAGTTCGAACATGCCCCCGATGCCCAGCCGCACGCTGCAGAACCGCAGCAGCGCCACGTTGCCGATCACCAGCACGATCCACCAGTGCGGCGCCGCGCGCGCCGCCAGTGCCCAGGGCACGGCCAGCAGCGTCCACAGCGCGAACAGCTGCCAGGCATCGGCGCCGGTCTGGTACGTCTGCCCGATCACGGCCATCAGCACACCGGACACCATCTGCGCACCGCCCAGCGCGGCCCGGCCCGCCATGTCGCCTGCCGGGCGCCAGGCGGCAAACCCGGCCAGCACGGTCAGCAGCCCCGCCAGCAGTCCAAATTTGGAGAATTTATGAAGTGACGCCCAGTTGAAGGCGAAGAAGACGATGACGCCCGCGCACAGCAGCGCCGTGCCGAGGATCAGCAGCGCGCGGTCCAGCCAGTCATGCCAGTGGGCGCGGCGGGGCAGCGTGGGCCCCCAGGCGGCCAGCAGGTCGGCGGCGCCAAGGCGGCCCTGGGCGCGCCAGTCGGCCAGCGCCTGCTGGATGGTGCGGCGAGACGTAAAGGTTTCCAACCGGCGATCCCCCGAAGAGTCGGCATGGGCTGCATGCTAGCAAACCGGCACGCCGAAGTCTCCCGGGGGCGCCCCGGGCCGGAACCTGACCTGTCAGAAGCGGTAGGTCACGTTGCCGATGATCGAACGCTGCGTGCCGAAGAAGCAGTCGCCGCGTGCGATACAGCTATAGACGTACTGCTTGCCGAACACGTTGTTCATGTTCAGCGATACGCGCACCGGGCCGCGATCGTAGGCCACCACGGCGTCGAACACCGTGAAGCCGCCCACCCTGTTGTTGCCCGTGCCGTCGGTGCTCGGACCGTTGTACCGCGCGCCGGCGCCGGCCAGGAAGCCGGGGATATCGAACAGGCTGAAGCGATAGTTGGCCCACAGCGACGCCGTGTTGGCCGGCACGCTGGCCAGCCGCTGCCCCTGCTCGGCTGCCGTGCCTTCGAGCGTCCTGGCGTTCAGGAACGTGTAGGCGGCGATCAGGTCCAGCCGGCCCAGCGACACCAGCGCCTCCAGTTCGGCGCCGCGCGTGCGGGCCTCGCCGATCTGCACCGTGCCCGCCATGCCGTTGACCACGCCGGCCACCTTGCGGTTTTCCTCGCGCATGTCGAACACGGCCGCCGTCAGCGTCATGTTTCTGCCCGGCGGCTGGTACTTGATACCGGCTTCCCACTGCTTGCCGCGCAGCGGCTTGAACGCGGTGCCGTCGACATTGAAGCCGGCCTGGCCCTGGAACGATTCGGCATAGCTGACATACGGGTTCAGCCCGAAGTCCGAGCGGTACATCAGGCCGAATCGCTTGGTCAGTTCGTTGTCGTCACGCGAGGCCGACGGCGTGTTGTCCTGCGCCGCGCGCGACCAGTCGTAGCGCAGCCCCACCATCAGCAGCCACTTGTCCCATTCGATCTGGTCCTGCAGGTACACGCCGGTCTGGATCTGCTTGGCCGGCGGCAGGTCGCGGAACGCCGTGGGCGCCACGTAGTTGCCGTAGACCGGGTTGAACACATTGATCGGCGCGGCCGACCCGTTGGCATTGGTGCGGCCCGTGCTTTCGCTGTTCTGGTAGTCCATCCCGGCCAGGAACGTATGGCCCACCGGGCCGGTGCGGAATTTCGCCTGGCCCTGGGTATCGACGGCGAACTGGTTCAGCGTGGGCTGGTTCAGGTAGAGCACGCGGCGCAGCAGGGTGTCGCTGCCCGGCACCCAGCCGTGCGTGGCGCCGGTGAAGCCGGTGGTGTAGATGCTGCGATAGTCCACCGTGCTGTGCGCGTAGCGCAGGTTCTGGCGCACCGTGAAGGTGTCGTTGAAGCGGTGCGAGAACTGGTAGCCCACGGCGTGCTGCTCGGCCGTGTATTTGTCGAATCCCGGTTCGCTGACGAAGAAGTTCTGCGGAATCTGGCCGGCCGGGTTCTCGATCAGCGTGCCGCGCCACGGGAAGAAGCCGATCATCGTGCCGCTGTCGTCCTTCTGGAAATTGGCCAGCAGCGTGAATTCGGTGTCGGCGTTCGGCCGATACGTCAGCGACGGCGCGATGAAGTAGCGGTTGTCCTTCACGTAGTCCACCGACGCATCGCTGTCGCGGGCCATCGCCACGAAGCGGTACAGCCACTTGCCGTCGGCATCGATCGGCCCGGTCAGGTCGGCCTGGATCTGCTTGCGGTTGTAGTTGCCGAAGCTCACGCCGATCTCGCGCGCCGCTTCGGCCTGGGGCCGTTTCGACACCAGGTTCACGATGCCGCCCACGGCGCCCTGGCCGTACAGCATGCCCGACGGCCCCTTCAGCACTTCGATGCGCTCCAGCGCGTACGGGTCGGGGCGGGTGTTGTTATAGAAGCCGACCGCGTTCAGCAGGCCGTCCAGGTACTGGGTGGAATCGGTGCCGCGGATCTTGATCGTATCGGTACGGTTGTCGTTGGCAAAGCCGGCCGTGGTCACGCCGGCCGTATAGCCCACCGCCTGCGCCACCGACTGCACGCCTTGCAGCTCCATGCGGTCCCGCGTGATGACCGTGATCGACTGCGGCGTCTCGATGATCGGCGTATCGGTCTTGGTGGCCGTCACGGCGCGCGTGGCCACGAAGCCCTGCACCGGGCCCGTGGGCGACGCCTCGCCGCGGCTGCCGCTGACCGTCACCACGGGCAGGCTGTGATGGGCCGGCTCGGCGGCGGCGGGCACCTGTTCCTGGGCGTTGGCCAGGCTGGCGGCCTGCAGGCTCAGGGCAAGGGTGGTCATCTGAAGGACGTGCGAGCGGCGAACGCGGCCCCGGGCGCGGACTGACATGGATTTCTCTCTCGTTGCTTATCGGAAATACGAATGCGAATGAATCGCATTAATCGCAACGGATTGTAACGCCATGTATTGCGCAGCACACAATCGAACACCCTTGTCATGTTCGAATGTCGCACACTGCCCACAGTCCGGCGCCGGCTTCCGCATCGATCCGGTCGCCGGTAAGCTGGCGCCGATTCGATTCCGTCCCCCTCAAAGCACCATGACCCTAGGCATCCTCGCCGCCCTGCACCATGAAGTCGACGGCCTGATCGCCGCCATGCGCCACGAAGACGCGCGTGCCACCATGCAGACCATCGGCATGCGCGACTACTACCGCGGCACGCTGCATGGCCAACCCGTGGTGCTGGTGCTGGCGCGCGTCGGCAAGGTGGCGGCAGCGGCCACCACGGTCACATTGATCCGGGAATTTGGCGTTGATGAGATCGTATTTACCGGCCTTGCGGGCGGAGTGGGCACTGACGTACGGGTCGGCGACATCGTCGTGGCCGACCGCACCGTCCAGCACGACATGGATGCCCGTCCACTGTTTCCGCGCCACGAGGTGCCTCTGCTGGACCAGGCCGAATTCCCGGCCGACCCCGCACTGACCGCTGCGTTGCGCCGCGCGGCGGAAGACTTCCTGCGCGACGATCTGGCCACCGAGGTGCCCGATGGCGTGCTGGCCCGCTTCAGCGTCGATCAGCCGCGCCTGCACGTCGGCATGATTGCCAGCGGCGACCAGTTCATCAATGCGCCGGCGGCCGTGGCCGATTTGCGACAGGCCTTGCCCGGCCTGCTTGCCGTGGAGATGGAAGGCGCCGCGCTGGCGCAGATCAGCCACGAATATGGCGTGCCCTACGCATTGATGCGCACTGTGTCCGACCGTGCGGACGATACGGCACATGTGGATTTTTCGTCGTTTTTGCGCGACGTGGCCAGCCACTACTCCAGCGCCATCCTGCGCCGCTTTCTGGACGCAAGAGGCTGATCAGGCATATCGGTCCGGCGCCGATTCCCGACCGTTTTGTCCGTTCTGAACTTACCGGCGCGGGCGGGCCACGCCCCAGACCGCCACCAGCAGCGCCGCACCGGCCATCGCGGCGGCCCATCCAAATATCTGCCCATCCGTAAACAGATGCGCGGCCCGACCGCCGTAGAACGCCGCCAGCGCGCCCAGCACGCCCAGCCATAGCGCGGTGGGAACCGTAACCACGCGGCCGGCCGGGTGCAGCAGCCGTCCAGCGAATCCGACTACTGCGCCCACCACTGCCAGTCCCAACATGACAACTCCCCTGTCTTTTGATCCACAGCAAAAGTGGATGTGTCGTAACGATACTGCACGTGGCCGGCGCCGCTCGGGGTTCCCTGCAACTTTGTAACGGGGCGGTATAATGACCACCGCTTCCGGCACCGTTCCGGATGGCAATCCAACCCCACAAATGCAACTGCTCGCGATCGGTATCAATCACACCACGGCACCCGTCTCGCTCCGCGAGCGTGTGGCGTTTCCGCTTGAGCAGATCAAACCCGCACTCGGCGCGCTGCGCACCCACCTGGCTGGGCGCAACGGCACCGAGGCCGCCATTCTTTCCACCTGCAACCGTACCGAGATCTACTGCGCCACCGATGTGCTGCAGCCGGGTCAGGAAGGCTTCGAGCACACGCTGCGCTGGCTGGCCCAGCATCACAACGTGCCCGCGGGGGATCTGGCGCCGCATTTGTACGCCCTGCCCCAGTCCGAAGCCGTGCGCCATGCCTTCCGCGTGGCCAGCGGGCTCGATTCGATGGTGCTGGGCGAAACCCAGATTCTGGGGCAGCTCAAGGACGCGGTGCGTACCGCTGGCGAAGCCGGCGCGCTGGGCACCTACCTGAACCAGCTGTTCCAGCGCACGTTCGCGGTGGCCAAGGAAGTGCGCGGCCAGACCGAGATCGGCGCGCACTCCGTATCGATGGCGGCCGCCGCCGTGCGCCTGGCCCAGCGGATTTTCGAAAGTGTGTCGACGCAGCGCGTGCTGTTCATCGGCGCCGGCGAGATGATCGAGCTGTGCGCCACGCACTTCGCCGCGCAGAAGCCGCGCCAGGTGGTGGTGGCCAACCGCACCGTGGAACGCGGCGAGAAGCTGGCCGAGCAGCTGGCCGGGCAGGGCCTGACCACGCAGGCCATCCGCCTGCAGGACCTGGGCGAGCGCCTGCACGAATTCGACATCGTCGTGTCATGCACCGCAAGCTCGCTGCCGATCATCGGCCTGGGTGCGGTGGAGCGCGCGGTCAAGCGCCGCAAGCACCGCCCGATCATGATGGTCGATCTGGCCGTGCCGCGCGACGTCGAACCCGAAGTGGCGCGCCTGAACGACGTGTTCCTCTATACCGTCGATGACCTGGGCGCCGTGGTGCGCGAGGGCAACGCGATGCGCCAGGCCGCCGTGGCCCAGGCCGAGGCCATCATCGAATCGCGCGTGCAGCACTTCATGCACTGGATCGAAACGCGCAGCGTCGTGCCCGTGATCCGCGACCTGCAGGCCAGCGGCGAAGCCATCCGCCAGGCCGAAATGCAGCGCGCGCGCCGCATGCTGGCGCGTGGCGACGATCCGGCCGCCGTGCTCGAAGCCCTCTCGGGCGCGCTGACCCGCAAGTTCCTGCACGGTCCCACGCACGCGCTGAACCACACCCAGGGCGAAGACCGCGAGGCGCTGCTGCGCCTGGTGCCGGGCCTGTTCCGCCACAGCAGTCACTCGGAACGCTAGCCGCGTTGTCCATCCCGCGCTGGCGTCCGCCGGCGCCGCCGGGCATCCGCCCGCCGATCCGCGCCGTGGCCACGCCACCGCGGCCCCCAGCCTCCCGATTCCGCTACCGATGAAACCCAGCATGCTCCACAAGCTCGACCAGCTGGCCGAGCGACTCGACGAAGTCAACGCCCTGCTCGCCAGCGAAACGGCCACGGCAGACATGGACCAGTACCGCAAGCTGTCGCGCGAACATGCCGAACTGTCGCCGGTGGCCGAGCAGTACGCGCAGTATCGCCAGGCGCAGGACGACCTGGCCACCGCGCAGGCGCTGCTGGACGATCCCGAGATGAAGGACTTTGCCGCCGACGAGATCGCCGCCGCGCGCGACCGGCTCGAAGCGCTGGAAACGTCGCTGCAGACGCTGCTGCTGCCCCGGGACCCCAACGACGACCGCAACCTGCTGCTCGAAATCCGCGCCGGCACCGGCGGCGAGGAAAGCGCGCTGTTCGCGGCCGACCTGCTGCGCATGTACACGCGCTATGCGGAACGCCGGCGCTGGCAGGTGGAAGTCATGAGCGAATCCGCGTCCGACCTGGGCGGCTACAAGGAAGTGATCGTGCGCATTGCCGGCGATGCCGCGTTCTCGAAGCTCAAGTTCGAGTCGGGCGGCCATCGCGTGCAGCGCGTGCCGGCCACCGAAGCGCAGGGCCGCATCCATACGTCGGCCTGCACCGTGGCCGTGATGCCCGAGGCCGACGAAGTGGGCGAGGTCGAGATCAACCCGTCAGACCTGCGGGTCGATACGTTCCGCGCGTCGGGCGCGGGCGGCCAGCACGTGAACAAGACCGACTCCGCCGTGCGCCTGACCCACCTGCCCACCGGCATCGTGGTGGAGTGCCAGGACGATCGCAGCCAGCACCGCAACAAGGAAAAAGCCATGAAGGTGCTGGCCGCGCGCATCAAGGACGGCCAGATGCGTGCCGCGCAGGCCAAGGAAGCCAGCACGCGGCGCAACCTGATCGGCTCGGGCGACCGCAGCGACCGCATCCGCACGTACAACTTCCCGCAGGGCCGGGTGACCGACCATCGCATCAACCTGACGCTGTACAAGATCGACATGATCATGGACGGCGACCTCGACGAACTGCTGGGATCGCTGGCCGCCGAACACCAGGCCGACCAGCTGGCGGCGCTGGGCGACGATGCCTGACCGGAGCGGGCGTCCCCGAAGTTTGTAACCTAGGTAAATGCTTGAAACAGCACTGGCTTGTAAAAACGCGCTGTCTATAATCGATTTCGACCAGACCACCCCAATACGTCACTTTGCTGAGATCGGCGCGTTGGGGGCATCGAAGTCTGGGTGGATGTCACTCCTCCAACAGACACACAAGGACGAAATCATGAACAAGCTGCTCGCCGTGCTGATGCTTACCGCCGCCATTTCCGTTGCCGCCTGCGGCAAGAAGGAAGAGGCCCCGCAAACCAACGCTGACACCGCCATGCAGAGCGCCGCCGAATCGGCCAAGGCCGCTGCCAGCGACGCCGCCGCTGCCGCTGCAAATGCCGCCGACGCCGCCAAGGCCGCCGCCAGCGGCGTGGCCTCGGATGTCTCGGCCGCCGCCGACAAGGCCCGCCAGGACGCCGGCAATGCCATGGCCCACGCCAAGGAAGCCACCAAGGACGCCGTCAACACCACGGCCGACAAGGCCAAGGACGCCGTCAACAAGTAATAGCCCTACGCAGGCGCGCGCGGAAGCCGGCCCCGAATGGGCTTACACTAGGCGCCTGAAGCAGAGCCACGCGAAAACCCCGTCAGGCCCAGGTCCGACGGGGTTTTTTGCGAGCCGGCCGCCGATTGTCCAGACGCACCGCCGATGTCCTCGAATCCTCCGGGCGATTTTCCGCCCCTGCCGTCCACGCCCACCCTGCGCGAAGCGCAAACGCTTGCCGCCATGGCCGGCCTGCCGGCGCTGGAGGCACGCATGCTGCTGTCCCACGTTACCGGGCTCACGCGCACGCAGTTGATCACCCGCGACCAGGACCATCTCAACGATGCACAACGTGATGCATTTTCCACGTTGCTGGCGCGGCGGCTGACCGGGGTGCCGATGGCGTACCTGCTGGGCGAACGCGAATTCTTCGGCCGCACGTTCCGGGTCACGCCCGATGTGCTGATTCCGCGCCCCGACACCGAAGTGGCGGCCGAGGCATCGCTGGCCCGCCTGGCCGGCATCCACGCGCCGCGCGTGCTGGACATGGGCACCGGCTCGGGCATCCTGGCCGTGACCATCGCCCGCGAGCGGCCCGACGCCGAAGTCTGGGCCACCGACATCTCGCCCGGCGCCCTGATGGTGGCGCAGGACAACGCCCGTGCGCTGCAGGCGGACAATATCCGCTTCCTGGTGTCCGACTGGTATCACGCGCTGCCGCCCGGGCAGCGGTTTCATCTCATCGTCAGCAATCCGCCCTATATCGCGGCGGGCGACCCGCACCTGGCCGAAGGCGACCTGCGCTTCGAGCCGATCGACGCGCTGACCGATCACGAGGACGGCCTGGCCGACCTGCGGGCCATCGTCGCCGGCGCCACGCAGCGGCTGCTGCCACAGGGCTGGCTGCTCATGGAGCACGGCTACGACCAGGGCTACGCCACCCGCCACCTGCTGACCAGCGCGGGTTTTGCCGAGGTGTTCACGGCACGCGACCTGGGCGGCAACGAACGCTGCAGCGGCGGCCGGCTGCCGGGCTGACGCCTGGCTGATACCCCTATCTGATGCCGGAGCCCGATTCCGGTAAAATCCGCTGATCCCCATGCAACCGGACCGTTTTCATCATGAGTGACGTACAACAGAAGATCGACCAGATCGTGAAGGGCAGCCCCGTCGTGCTGTTCATGAAGGGCACCGCCCAGTTTCCGATGTGCGGTTTCTCGGGCCGTGCGATCCAGATCCTGAAGGCCTGCGGCGTTGACGCGCCGACCACGGTCAACGTGCTCGAAGACGACGCCATCCGCCAGGGCATCAAGGAATACGCAAGCTGGCCGACCATTCCGCAGCTGTACGTGAACGGCGAGTTCGTCGGCGGCTCGGACATCATGATGGAGATGTACCAGAACGGCGAACTGCAATCGCTGCTGAAGGCCTGAGCCTGTCTGGAACTGCCATGCCTGTGAATCAGGGCGGCGTGCCGCAACGGCTGATCGTCGCCATCACGGGTGCCACGGGCGCCGTCTACGGCGTCCGGCTGCTACAGGTGCTGCGCGATGTGCGCGGCGTGGAAACCCACCTGCTGATGTCGCCGGCCGGCATCATGAACCTGCAGCACGAACTCGACATCGGCCGCGCGGAAGTCGAGGCGCTGGCCGATGTGGTTCACAACGTGCGCGATATCGGCGCCACCATTGCCAGCGGATCGTTCCGTGCCCACGCGATGATCGTGGCGCCGTGCTCGATGCGCACACTGGCCGCCGTGGCCCACGGCCTCTCGGACAACCTCATCACCCGCGCGGCCGACGTCACGCTCAAGGAACGCCGCAAGCTGGTGCTGATGGTGCGTGAAACCCCGCTGAACCTGGCCCACCTGCGCAACATGACCGCCGTCACCGAGATGGGCGGCATCGTATTTCCGCCAGTGCCGGGGTTCTATCAGAAGCCGCAAAGCATCGCCGAGCTGGTCGACCATACCGTCGGCCGCGTGCTCGACCTGGTGGACCTGCGCGACATCGGTGAAACGCTCGCGCCGGGATGGGGCGGGCTGAACAGCGGCGCGAGCGACTAAGCAAGGGAGTTCTCTCTTGCCAACCTTTCCAACGGCTTACCAGTGCCGGTACCGGCGCCCGTAATAGCCACCGTAGTACCCGCCACCGTAGTAGCCATACGATGGCCGCACCACCACGGCCGGCGGGGCCACGTACACCGGCGCGGGCGCTACCGCGACCGGGGCCGGGCCGACCTCTGGCCCGTACGGCGTGGGATATACCGCGCAGCCGCCAAGCATGGCCGCGCCAGTCACTGCCAGACCCAACACAATCGCTTTCGTTCTCATCACAACGTCCTTTTTGTCCCAGGCATTGCGTCATCTCAATGCGCTGTCCTCAAGAACGTTATACGGGTGCGTCTGGTAATACAGCGTCAAGGCGCTGTAACCCTTGTTACGATTCGCAACGTCTTCATGCATGTAAGCGGCATGCCGTTTCAGACGTCGAAGCGAATGCCCTGTGCCAGCGGCAGGGTGTCGCCGTAGTTGATCGTATTGGTGGCACGGCGCATATAGCCCTTCCACGCGTCGGAACCCGACTCCCGGCCGCCGCCCGTCGCCTTTTCGCCGCCGAACGCGCCGCCGATCTCCGCCCCACTGGTGCCGATGTTGACGTTGGCGATGCCGCAGTCGCTGCCCGCCGCCGACAGGAACACCTCCGCCTCGCGCAACGACTCGGTAAAGATGCACGACGACAGGCCATGCGATGCCGCGTTGTTCAGCGCGATGGCTTCGTCCAGCGATGTGTACGGCATCAGGTAGAGGATGGGCGCGAAGGTCTCGGTCAGCATCGTGTCATGCTGGGTGTCGGTCAGCACCAGCGCCGGCCGCACGTAGCAGGCGCGCGGGAAGCGGTCGGCCAGCAGCCGCTCGCCGCCATGCACGACGTTGCCCTGCGCGCGGCAACTGGCCAGCGCATTGGCCATGGCGTCGCCAGCCGGCGCATCGATCAACGGCCCGACCAGCGTGCCGTCCTGCAGCGGATCGCCCACCGGCAGGCGCGCATACACCTGGCGCAGACGCTGCGTCACGGCCTCGATCCTGTCCGCGTGCACGAACGCGCGGCGCAACGTGGTGCAACGCTGCCCGGCCGTACCCGCCGCCGCGAACGTCATCGCGCGGATGGTCAGTTCCAGGTTGGCCGAAGGCGCGACGATCGCCGCGTTGTTGCCCCCCAGCTCCAGGATGGCGCGCTTGAAGTGCGCGGCGCAGGCCATGCCGACTTCGCGGCCCATGCGCGTGGAGCCGGTCGCGCTCATCAACCGCACCGAAGGATGCTGCACCAGTGCCTGCCCCAGCTGGCGCCCGCCGGTCAGCACACAGCACAGCCCCGCAAGCTGCGGCGCATGGTCGTCGAACACCCGGTCGAGCAGCCCCTGCACGGCCAGCGCGCACAGCGGCGTCTTTTCCGAAGGCTTCCACACCACGCCATTGCCACACACCAGCGCCAGCGCGGCATTCCAGGCCCACACCGCCACCGGGAAGTTGAACGCGGAGATCACGCCGCACAGCCCGTACGGATGCCAGGTCTCGCGCATGGCATGCGCGGGCCGCTCGGAGGCAATCGTCAGCCCGTGCAACTGGCGCGACAAACCCACGGCAAAGTCGCAGATATCGATCATCTCCTGCACTTCGCCCAGCCCTTCCTGCAGGATCTTGCCGGTCTCCAGCGACACCAGCCGGCCCAGCGCCACCTTGTGGACACGCAGCGCCTCGCCCAGGCGGCGTACCACCTCGCCGCGCGCCGGCGCCGGCATCAGCGCCCAGACGCTCTGCGCCGTGCGGGCGCGGGCGATGCGGGCGTCGGCATCGGCCGGCGAGCTCACCGGCACCTGGCCGAACACCTCGCCGTCGATCGGCGAACGCACGTCCAGCGTGCCCGCCGCGGCGGCACCCGTCGAGCGCCATGGCAACGGCAGGCCCATCGCCTGCCAGCAATCGGCAAATTCCTGCGCTTTCATGCGAGCGTCTCCTGAAGAGGGTGCCGCGCGTAATGCTGGCCGAAGCGGTTGGCCAGAAAGCTGTCGAGCGGCATGGCTTCCTGTTTCACGAATCCGGACTGCGGCAGCACCCCGGTGGCCACCAGATCCAGCGCGGTGCAGATACCGGCCGCCGTGGTCAGCTGGATCGCATTGACATGGCCAATGCCGGCGAAATCGTCCATGCCGCCGATCCGCGCGGAGAACGATGCCTGCGTCAGCGGCCCGCGCCCGCCGTCGCCGCGCGCGCCGGGCGGATGACCGGTGGCGCTGGCAAACACCACCACCACATCCTGCGCCGTCACCGGAATGGCGTGCTCGAAGATCTCGCGCAACCAGTCGCGCCGTTCGCGCAACCGCAGGTCGTTCAGCAGCAGCTTCATCTGGGCACAGTGGCCGGGATAGCGGATCGACTTGTAATCGACCTGGCGCGCGCGTCCGGCCAGCGTATCGGGCAGCGTGCCCAGCCCTCCAGAGGTATTAAAGGCTTCGTACTCGACGCCGTCCAGTGCGAAGGACTCGTGCCCCTCCAGCGCGGGCAGTTCCACGCGGCGGCCGTCCACGATGGCCTCGCACGGATTGCAGTATTCGTTGATCAGCCCCTCGGTGCTCCACGTCAGGTTGTACTTGAGCGCGTTGCTGGGGTAGCGCGGCAGCGCGCCCACGCGCATGCGCAGGTCGTGTAGTTCACCGCCGCCGCGCAGAAAGCGTTGCGCGAGGTCGTGCCCGACCACCCCGATAAAGCCCGGCGCCAGCCCGCACTGCGGCATCAGCACTGATCGCGCGCCGCCGGCCAGCGCGCGGATGGCATGGGTGGCCGCCACGTCCTCGGTCAGGTCGAAGTAATGCACGCCCAGGCGCGCGGCCACCGTGGCCACCGGGATGGCGGCATGGAACGGCAGCGCGTTCATCACGGCATCGGCTCCGGCCAGCAGCGCCGCGCAGGTGCCGGGTTCGGTCGGATCGCCGGCCCGTACGTCGATGCCGCGCGGCACGCCCTCGAGCCGGTGCGCGTCGCGATCGACCAGGCATACGCGGTAGTCGCCGGCATTGGCCAGCATCGTGGCCATCACGCGGCCGATCTTGCCGGCACCGAGCACGACCACCGAAAGCGGACGGGGGACGAGCGTCAGGTCGCGCACCGCGGCGGGACCGAGCGTGGAAGCTTGCATGGCGGACTCCGTCAGAAACGTGTGGGGGGGTGACTGAAGTATGGGCAGCCGCGCGCACGTTTTATAGCCACAAGATTGACGAAACCCCGGCATAATCGGTCACATTGACATAGTATTTTGACGAATCGTCATCGACACCCATGGCTGACCTCGACCAGACCGATCGCCACCTGCTGGCCCTGCTGCAGGCCAACGCCCGGGAGAGCGCGGCCAATCTGTCGCGCGCGCTGGGCATTGCGCGCACGACCGTGGTGGCCCGCATCGCGCGGCTGGAACGCACGGGCGTGATCGCCGGCTACGGCGTGCGGCTGGGCAGCCAGATGGAGGACAACGCCATCCTGGCGTTCTGCGGGCTGTCGGTGCAGCCGAAGGCGGCGCCGGCCGTGGTGCGCGCGCTGCGGCGGTTCCCCGAGGTGGAGGAACTCAACTCGGTCAGCGGCCCGGTGGACTATATGGCCGTGATCCGGTGCGATACCCACGCGCGGCTGGACAAGCTGCTGGACGAGATCGGCATGCTCGACGGCGTGAACCACACCACCACGTCGATCGTGCTGGCGCGCAAGATCGACCGGCGGCGTGCTGCCGGGTAGCCGGTGCCGGCCCGAAGCGTTCGGCATCGCCAGCGCGATTGAAACGGGCGCGCTATGCTTGCCCTCCTTGCAACCGGAGCGGGAGAGAACGATGAACGAGACGATTCGCGTTGCCGTGGGCGGCGTCACAGGCTGGGCCGGCGGCGAGCTGGCGCGGGGCGTGGCCCACGCCGCCGACATGACGCTGGTGGCCGGCCTGTCGCGGGGCGCGGCGGGCCAGACGCTGGCCAGCCTGACGGGCCACAAGGACACGCCCGGCGTGGCGGCAGCCAGCATCGAGGAACTGGGCAAGACGCCGTATGACGTCTATGTCGAATACACGAAGCCGGTGGTCGCCAAGCACAACATCCTGCAGGCGCTGGCGCACGGCGCGCATGTGGTGGTGGGCACGTCGGGGCTGTCGGACGACGACTATGCCGAGATCGACGCCGCGGCACGCAAGGCCGACCGCGGCGTGCTGGCCTGCGGCAACTTTGCGATCACGGTGGTATTGCTGCAAAAGTTTGCCGAGATGGCGGCGCGCCATCTCGACCACTGGGAAATCATCGACTACGCCAAGGCGGGCAAGGTGGATGTGCCGTCCGGCACGGTGCGCGAACTGGCGTTCCGGCTAGGCCAGGTCAAGCAGGCGGCGCAGGCCGTGCCCGTGGACCAGGTCAGCGGTCCGAAGGAGACGCGCGGCGCCACGATGTCCGGCACGCAGGTGCATGCCGTGCGGCTGCCGGGATACCAGCTGGGGGTCGAGGTGATCTTCGGCGCCGACGGCCAGCGCCTGCACATCAGGCACGAAGCCGGCGACGGCTCCAAGCCCTATGTGTCCGGCGCGCTGCTGGCCATCCGCAAGGTGCATACCGTGCGCGGTGTGGTGCGCGGCCTGGACAAGGTGATGGAAGGCCTCTGACGCTGGCGCGCCCCGGTCCATCGATCTGACGGCCTGATGGTCTGACGGCGCGCTGTCCTGCCGCCAGGCGGTCGATTTACCAGCTGCCCGGATTGATCGGCTTGGCCGGGGCTTTCTTTTCGGCCTTGTCGGACTTGTCGGACTTTTCCGTCTTCTCGGCCTTGTCCGTCTTTTCAGCCTTGTCTGCCTTGCCGCCCTTGCCTGCCGGCGCGGGAGGCGGCGCCAGCGACTTGGCCACTTCGGCATCGCGGTTGGCCATCAGCGCGCGCGCCTGCGGCAGCAGCAGTTCGATCGTGCCTTCGGCCGGGTTCTCGGGAATCGCGTAGAGCTCGACGGTCAGCGGCTTGCGCATCCAGCCCGCGTGGATGCTTCGCACGTCCTTGCCGGCCTTGTCCTTCATGTCCACCATTTCCTGGCGGAACGGCTTGCCATAGCGGGCATTGAGCGCCTGGGCGGCGGCGTCCTGCGAGCGGATGCCGTCGGTCGGCACGATGACGCCCACCAGCGCATTGCCATCGACCAGCGCCACCAGGCGCGGTCCGTCCATGAACGCGGGTCGCTGGTCGCGCGGCACGCCCACCTGGCGCATCACGCCGTCGCCACGCAGTTCCACGCAGTATGCGGTCACATCCTTGCCATCCGGGGTCCGGTGGTCGGCGCAATCGGGCAACGCGGGCAGCGGGCTGCCGATCTCGAGCGTATCGAGCATCGTCGAAAAACGGTCCTTGCCGTCGGGGGCCGGCGTGGCGGTGGCATTGGGGGCCTTGATGGCAGGCTGCGCGGCCGGTGCGGCCGTTGCAGCCGTGGCGGCTTGGGCGACAGACGTCGCCAGCAGGGCGGCAACTGCCAGCCCGGCAAGAGGAAATCTCAAAACACACTCCTGAAAACGGCTCCGCATTGGAGCCGGCTCCGTCCCGAGGGTTCCTGCCGGGAAATACCGGGCATCAGCGATGTGATGCCGGATCGACAGGGGGTCAGAGCATACGCTTCACGGCATGGAAGCATACCAGCGCGATGCCGATCAGCACTGCCCACAGGATCAGCTTTGGCACCGGGCTCGGCGGCAATGGCTGTGCCGGCGTGCGTCGGGGGGCGGGTGCGCGCATGCGGGTGCTGGACTGCAGCCCGCGTGTATGCCAGATGGCGGTATCCGCGCCAAGGTCGTGCCATGTGGCGCTGTGACGGGACGTGCTGGTGTGCGGCTCGTCGGCGCTCGGCGTGGTCGGGCGCGTGCCGCCCGGTCGTTGTGTGGCCATCTTCTGCTCCCCGAAAATGCATCGAATGCCTGTCCGACGAGGTCTTGTGCCGCCGGTACACATGCGTTGCCGGCCAATCTGCTGCCGCCGTTCAATGCGCAGCAGATGTTAAGACATCGGCCATGCGTCCGCTACGGCGCTTCAATGCCGAACCCACACTTTGGCGAGGGGCCGCACAGGGAAGTTTGTAACCAGCTGTTACGGCCACGACGAAGGGCCGCTTGCGCCACTATCCGGGCGCTCAAGGGGGCGTCATGCCGGTGGGTCCTTCCGTGCGATGGCCATCGCTTCACGGCGGAACGCATGACCCATATGGTGATAGAACGGATGCGGGTTGAACTGGCGCGACAGGAACGACGCCAGCAGCGATGCCGCCAGCAGGAAGATGGTCAAGTCCTGCGTGCGCGTCATTTCCATCACGATCACGCTGGCGGTGATGGGCGCCTGGGTAGCCGCCGCCAGGAAGGCCGCCATCGACACCAGCGCCAGCACGCGCGGCTCGGCCATGCCGGACATGAAATGGGTCACAAAATCGGCAATGTTCGCGCCGATGCCGGCACCGATGGCCAGCGCCGGGGTGAAGATCCCGCCCGGGATGCCCGCGAAGTACGACACCACCGTGGCCACGAACTTGGCCAGCCCGAACCACAGCGTGCTGTGCGGCTCGCCATTGATCAGGCCGGACGCCTGCTCGTAGCCCGTGCCGAACGTGGCGCCGGCGGTGGCCCAGCCCACCACGGCCACGACCAGCCCGCACAGGAAGGCCAGCCAGACCGGATGCGCGGTCGTCCAGCCGCGCCAGGCCGACGGCACCAGGCCGGGCACGCCGCGAATCAGCAGCTTGGCGAACAGGCCGCCGGCCACGCCGTTGACTACCGCGCACAGCAACACCGGGCCCCACGCGTCGTGCAGCACCAGCATCGGCACCTTCACGCTGAAGTACGGGTTGTTGCCCAGCACGGCCAGCGACAGGAAGCCCGCTGTCAGCACACCGGATAGCACCAGCCTGTCCCACCGCACGGACGTGCCGCGACCCAGTTCCTCGATGGCGAAGACCACGCCGGCCAGCGGCGTGTTGAACGCAGCCGCCAGGCCGCCCGCCGCGCCGGCCGCGATCAGCGAACTGGGATGAAAGCCGATGCGGAAGCGCAGCTTCTGCTGGCACCACTGTCCCCAGGCCAGCATGGCAGCGGCGCCCACCTGGACCGAAGGCCCCTCGCGCCCCACCGACGCGCCCGCCAGCAGCGCCCCAGCGGTCAGCAGCACCTTCCACATCGATTGCCGGAACGACACCAGCACGGTCTGCGCCACGCCGGCCGGTGGCAGCGTCACGGCCGCGATCACCTGCGGAATGCCGGAGCCGCGCGCCTGCGGCGCCAGCCGGATCGTCAGCCAGCGCAGCGCGGCCAGCCCGAAGGGCAGCATCACGAACGCCAGCCACGGCGTGGCCGTGGTCAGCTTCGCGTTCCAGCGCAGCGCAATCTCGGCGATGTAGGCAAAGACCATCGAGAACAGCGCCACCCCGCCGGCGCCGCACATGAACGCCGCATAGCGCATCGACGTGCGCGAGATACGGCCCACCTGGCGCGTCTTGCGATTCGCCGCGCGGCGCGCGTGAACGCGGAGTTCGCCAAGCCTGTCGCGGCGCGCGGCAGGTCCGGATGGCGCGTTGGCGTCGGGAAGGTTGGAATCAGGCGGCTCGACAGGGTCGGTCATGGCGTCGATGCGGAAAGCATGCGGGGGCGTAAAAAACGCCCTCAACTATACGCCCCTGATTTTCCGCCACGCACGGGTCCGCCGCGCCGGCTCAGTCCAGGCTGATGCTGTTGGCGCGAATCACCTTGCCCCAGTTGTCGCGATCGGCTTGCACATAGCGGTCGATCTCGGCCTGGCTGCGCGGCTGTTGCACGATCAGTCCCAGCGCGTTGAACGTGTTGCGGAACGGCGTCTCGGTCAGCACGTGCGACGCGGCAGCCTGCAGTTTGGCGACAGCCTCCGGCGGCGTCTGGGCCGGCACGGCCAGGCCGAACCATGTCGCCGCATGGAAGTTGGGGTATCCGCTTTCGGCCACCGTCGGCACATTGGGCAGGACATCGAGCCGCGAGCGGCCCGTCACGGCCAGCGCCTTGAGCTTGCCGGCCTTGATATGCGGCAGCGAGGTGCTGACCACATCCACCATCAGCTGCGTGTCGTTGGCCAGCAGCGACGCCAGCGCCGGCGCGCTGCCGTTGTACGGCACGTGCGTCATCTCGATGCCCAGCTCCGACTTCAGCATTTCCGTGGCCAGTTGCAGCGGATTGCCAAGCCCCACCGACGAATAGTTGAGCTTGCCACCCGCGGCCCTGGCGTATGCGGCGAAGTCCTTGATGTTGCTGGCCGGCACCTGGTTGTTGGTGACCACCACCAACGGCACCTCGATGCCGATCAGGATGACCTTGAAGTCCTTCGGGTCGTAGCCGGTCTTCTTGTAGAGCATCGGGTTCAGCACCATGCTGGCGCTGCTGCCCATCAGCACCGTATAGCCATCCGGCTGCGCCCGTGCCACGCCCTGCGTGCCCACCATCGTATTGGCGCCGGGGCGGTTCTCCACCACCACGGGCTGCTTCAGCTCGCGCGCCATGCCTTCGGCCATCGCGCGGCCAAACTGGTCGGTCGAGCCGCCCGGCGTGTATGGGACGACGAGCTTGACCGGTCGGTCGGGATAGGCGGCCAGGGTGGGCGCAGTGAACGCGACCCCCAACAAGGCGGCGCAGAGGGTGAGGGAAATACGGTGCATGGTTGTCTCCTGCTTTATAGGAATCGAATCGCGGTGCCGCGCCTGCCCTCTCCCCCGCCCTTCTCCCGCCGAGCGGGAGAAGGGCAAGAACCGTGGGGCAAGTCGTGATCAGACCCGCCGCTGGCGGCCAGCCCAGTGCTGGTCCCGCAGCCGGCGCTTGGCCAGCTTGCCGGTTTCGTCGCGCGGCAGCCGCTGGACGACCTCGATCGAGCGCGGCACCTTGAAGCCCGACAGCCGGCCGCGCAGCCATTCGATCACCGCAGCGGACTCCACGTCGGCGCCCGCCACCGGCTCGATCACGCCGTGCAGGCGTTCGCCGTACTCGTCGTCCGGCACGCCGAACACCACGCAGTCCGCCACGCCCGGATAGCGCACCAGTTCATGCTCGATCTCGGCCGGATAGATGTTCACGCCGCCCGAGATGACCATGTCCGACGCCCGGTCGCAGATGAACAGATAGCCGTCGGCATCGACGTAGCCCATGTCGCCCAGCGTGACGCGCCCGTCGATGTCGATCGCACGGCGCGCCTTGTCGTTGTTCAGGTAGGTGAAGTCGGGGTAGGCGGGCTGCCGCACGTACACCAGCCCCACCTCGCCCGGCGCGCACGGCCGGCCGTTCTCGTCGATGATGCGCACGCTGGCGTCGCCCACGGGGCGCCCGGCCGTACCGGGGCGGGCCGCGGCATCCTCTGGCGTGGCCACGGTGACCAGGCCAGCCTCGCTCGACGCGTAGGTTTCGTGGATCACCGGCCCGAACCAGTCAAGCATCGCACGCTTCACCTCCGGCGAGCACGGCGAGCCGGTGGACGCGACAAAGCGGATCGACGACAGGTCGTACTTCGCGCGCACTTCGGGCGGCAGCTTCAGCAGCCGCACGTACATGATCGGCACCAGGTAGAGCACGTCGATGCGGTGCTTTTCCACCAGCGCCAGCACCTGCTCGGCATCGAAGCGCGGCGCCAGCACCAGCCGCTCGGCCATCTGCAGCGCGTTCTGCACGTACACGCTCGGCGCGCTGTGATAGAGCGGCGCCGTCATCAGCGCACGGCAGCCGGGCACGATGCCGTAAGCCTGCCGGATCAGCGATCGCAGGCGGTCCTGCTGCGCGTCCAGGTCCGCCAGCGGCATCGCCTGGCGCAACACGCCCTTGGGCCGGCCGGTGGTGCCCGACGTGTAAGCCAGGTGCCCGCGCGGCGCCACGCGCGGCCCGTCGTAGGCGGTCTGCGCGGCCAGACACGGCTCGTATTCGATCGCATCGGGATGCGCGCCGCCCACCACCAGCACCGCAACGCCATCAGGTACCACCGCCCGCACGGCCGGCAGCAGATCGGCATGGACGATCAGCGCGCGTGCACCGCTGTCTTCCAGCAGGTAACGCACTTCCTCGGCCATGAAATGCCAGTTGATCGGGCAGTAATAGGTGCCTGCCGCGCGGCACGCGAACACCACGTCGGCGAATACCGGGTCATTGCGCAGCAGCACCGCCACCACGTTGCCCTCTTCCAGCCCGAGCCGCCTCAGCCCGCCGGCCAGCCGCATGCCGCGGTCCAGCACCTCCGCGCCGGGGCGCTGCAACGATTCGAACCAGAGGTCTGCGGGCATGCGGGGTCTCCTTGTATTGGCTGCCGGCGGCGATGGAATCGCGAATGTCTGCCGATGACTGGCCACTTTAGCGATGCACGCCAGCATCGACAATCCCATCTGACCGAATCACAATGTTGCGTCAAACTTGACATTGCTTTCAGAGTCGTCGCATGGACCTCAACCTTGTGCAGGCCTTCGTGGATATCGTCGAAGCGGGCAACCTGGCCGAAGCGGGACGCCGGCGCGGCGTCACGCGGTCGCAGATCAGCCGGCAGCTTGGGCAGCTGGAAGAACAGGCTGGTGCCATGCTGCTGCGCCGGACCACGCGCCACCTGGAGATGACCGATGCGGGCCAGTCGCTCTACGAGCACGGGCTGCGCATCCTGCAGGAGATGGCCGCCGCGCAGGCCGAGATCGACAGTCTGGGCAAGACGCTGCGCGGCCATGTGCGCGTGAGCGTGCCCACCGGGCTGGGCGACGCGTTTATCGCCCCGCTGCTGCTGCGTTTTGCCGAACTGCACCCGGGCATCTCGCTGCGCGTGTTCTTTGCCAATCGCGTGACCGACCTGATCGCCGCCGAGATCGATGTGGCGCTGAAAGTGACGTCGCTGCCGCCGCTGGACACCGTGGCGCGCGAGGTCTGCGCCATCCGCTGGCAGCTGTGCGCGTCGCCGGAATATCTGGCGCGCACCCCACCGTTGCAAAAGCCGTCCGATCTGTCGGCGTGCCGGTTCGTTTGCCCGCCCTACACTTCGAGACGTTTCCTATTGACGCTGGGCCGCGATTCCGCGTGCGGGCCGGAGCGGCACGATGTGGAGATCACGCCCTACCTGCAATCCGAACACTTTCCGTTCCTGATGAACGCCGTGCGCCAGGGCCATGGCATCAGCCTGCTGCCGGTCTACATGGGCTGGGAAGATGTGCGCCGGGGCACGCTGGTGCCGGTGCTGCCCGACTGGAAGCCCGAAGGCCTTGGCAACCGCCTGTACATCATCACCACGCCAAACCCGCATCTGTCGATGGCCACGCGGGCGTTGATCGGGTTCCTGCGCGAGGCGGTGACGGGGTTGCCGGTATTCGCACAAGCCTGACAAAAATCGCCTGTCGACTTTCAAATCGCAAGCTATTATCTCCTTTACTTGCATATCAAAAGTAAAACGAGGAGACGATGGCACATACGGACTTTGCCAATATGCCGTGCCCGGTGGCGCGGTCGATGGCGGTGCTGGGCGAGCGATGGGCGATCCTGCTGATGCGGGAGGCCTACTACGGCAGCTCGCGATTTGACGATTTCGAGAAGCACCTGGGCATTGCGCCCAACATCCTGAGCGCGCGGCTCAAGACGCTGGTCGAGCATGGGCTGCTGGAAAAGGTGCCGGCACCTGGCGGCGGCGCGCGGCAGGTGTACCAGCTGACCGAGATGGGGCGCGACTTCTTCCCCGTCTACGTGTCGCTCAAGGCCTGGGCCGACCGCTGGCTGGCCGACGACAAGGGGCCGCTGACCGTGCTGGAAGACAAGCGCGACGGCGGCGAGATCGTGGCCGGGTGCCTGACCCGTGCCGATGGCAGCACGATCACCGTCGATGACCTGCGTGTGCGGCCCGGCCCCGGCGCCGGCCGGTATCTGCGCGAACGCTTTGGCACGCAACCCACCACGGAGGCCGCCGATGAGCAAGCCTGACGCATTGACGCTGGACGGCCGGGCCGCCGCCGCGGAGCCGGTCTCCAACGGCGAGATCGCCCGGCGCATTGCCGTGCTGGCCGCGCCCACCAGCCTGGTGGCCTTCCTGCAGGCCGGTTCCCAATTGATCGAAACATGGCTCGCCGCGCGCCAGGGCACGGAGGCGCTGGCCGGCTGGGCGGTAGTGCTGCCGTTCGCGCTGCTGCTGCAGCAGATGTCGACCGGTGCGATGGGCGGCGGCGTGGTGTCGGCCATCGCCCGCGCGCTCGGTGCCGGCAAGCGCGACGATGCGTCGTCGCTGGTCATGCACGCGATGATCATCGCGCTGACAGCGGGCCTGGTCTTCGCCATTGCGCTGGCCGGCTTCCCGCATCAGGTGTTTGGCGCCGTTGGCGGCAGCACGGCGGCCGAAGCGGCCGCGACCTATGCGATCTGGCTGTTCGGCCTGGGTGCGGTGCCGGCGTGGCTGGCCAATACGCTGGCGTCGGTGCTGCGCGGTGGCGGACGCCATGCGCTGGCCGCGCGCGTGTTGGCCGGCATGTGGATCGTGTTTCCCGTGCTGGCGTGGTGGTTTGCCGAAGGACTGGGCATGGGACTGGCTGGTATTGGCGCGGGGCTGGCGGCGGCATCGTGGGCGGCGGCGCTGATGATGGCCTGGGTGGTGATGCGCGGCGGCGCCGGCTTTGTGCCGACGCTGCGCGTGAAGCTGTCGGGTGCGCTGTTCCATCGCATTCTGGCGGTTGGACTGATTGCCTGCGCGCTGGCATCGGTGGCCAACCTGACGACGATCCTGGTCACGGCGCAGCTGCGTCACTACGGCACCACGGCCGTGGCGGCCTATGGCATTTCGGCGCGGCTGGAATTCCTGATGATTCCGCTGGCATTCGGCGTGGGATCGGCGCTCACGGCGCTGGTGGGCCGCTCGGTGGGCGCTGGCGACTGGCACACGGCGCGCCGTACCGCCTGGGTGGGCGCGCTGCTGGCACTGCTGCTGGCGGGCAGCGTCGGCGCCGCCGTGGGGCTGGCGCCAGCGCAGTTCGCCGCCCTGTTCACCAAGGATGTGGAGGTGGCCGCCATCGCGGCGCGGGCGCTGTCGTGGGTCGGCCCGGCATTCGGCGGATTCGGGCTGGGCATGGCGCTGTACTTCGCGTCGCTGGGCGCCGCGCGCATGCGCTGGCCAATCATCGCCGGCCTGAGCCGGATCGGCCTGGCCGCGGGCGGCGGCTGGGTACTGGCCAACGTGGCCGGGATGGGCCTCGACGGCCATTTCCTGGGCGTTGCGCTGGGGATTACCGCTTATGGGCTGGTCACGGCGATGGGGGTGCGCAAGGGGGAGTGGTCGCCGCGTAATGGATGACGGGTGGGCTTTCGACTTGGGGGGCGGGGGCTCTGGCTGCGGGGGTCTCGATTTGCAGCGCTTTGCCCTCTCCCCCGGCCCCTCTCCCGCTAGGCGGGAGAGGGGAGAAAGACAGCGGTGTTGCCGAGGCTCTTGGCATTTTCTTTTTCCTCTGACATTTGCGCCGCTTTGCCCTCTCCCCCGGCCCCTCTCCCGCCGGGCGGGAGAGGGGAGACAGACAGCGGTGTTGCCGAGGCTCTTGGCTTTTACTCTTTCCTCTGACATTTGCGCCACTTTGCCCTCTCCCCCGGCCCCTCTCCCGCTGGGCGGGAGAGGGGCGAAAGGCGCTCGCGCGTGCAGTAGCTATCGCCGGAACCCGCCATGGAAGCGGCCGCCGCCGCCGCCGAATCTTCCGCCGCCGCCGGCAAAACGTCCCTGCCACTGCTGGGCCGCCGCGGTGTTGAAGCGTTGCTGCCCGGCCTGCCGCGCCTGGCGCTGCTGATCGAGCCGGCCCTGCATTTCGCTGTTCTGCTGCATCGGTTCCCAGCCATTGGTGGTGTGCTTCTGCCAGCCGTCGTCGGTGTGCTGGTAGACGTTGCCGTCATGGCCTGCGTAGACGTTGCCGTTGTTCCAGACCACGGCGTTGTCCTTGCCCGGATTGGCGACAAAGCCACGGCTGCCCGCTGTGTACTGGCCGGTCTGCGTGTTGCCGGCGATGCCGGCTTCGCCGGCGCCGATGCGGCCGGTCTGGGCGTTGTATCCGGCCGCCTGCCGGCCCGCCGCATAGTTGCCCGTGTATTCGTTGCCGGCCACGCCGCCGCGCCCGGCACCCTCGCGTCCCGTTGACGGGTTGGCGAACGATCCCTGCCGCCCCGCCGCGTAGTTGCCCGAGTATGGATTGAACGCGGCGCCCTGACTGCCCTGGAAGCGCGCGCCCGTGGCCGGGTTGTAACCGGCGCCGGCCGTGCCGCGCCACTGCGTGCCCGTCCAGGCGTTCCAGCCTTCGGCATGGGTCACGGTGCCCTGCCCCCAGCGGCCGTAGAAGTTCGCCTGGTTGATATTGACGAAGCTGCCGCCCCCATACCAGTACGGGCCCCAGTACGGCGCCGCCGCGCCCCAGATCGCGCCGGCCGCGAAGCCGAAGGCGAATCCTTCGGCCACGCCGATGCCGAATCCCGCGCCATAGCCGTAGGTCACCGGGTAGCCGTAGTAGTACGCGCCGACATACGGCGGATAGACATAGCCGGTGCCGTAGACCACCGTGCCGTCCGGGTTCACCACCACGCCCAGGTAGCCCGGCGTGTAGCCGACCACCACCGTGGTCGGCGTGACCGAGTAGATGCGGACGTAGGTCACGTAGTACAGCGGTGAGCTGGGCGGGATCGTGTAGATGGCCGATGGCACCTCGGTGGCCACCTGCCAGGGGCCGCCCGGCGTGCCGGCCGTGAACCAGACGCCGTTGACCACCGCGAAGTAGTGCGACGAATCGACCTCGATCACGGGCGTGGCCGTGTTGACGGCATAGCGCAGCGACGTGCCGGTGATCGACTCGAACTTCGGCGTGCCGTCGTAGACCACGGCCGTTGCGGCCTTGGTGCGCGATACCGACGCCGTCTGCGGAATCGTCGCCGCGATCTCGGCCTCGCGGGCCTGCGGCGTGCCAGGCACCGACACCAGCACATTGGCCTTCGGGTCCTGGGGCGAGATCTTCGCGAACTCGGCCGGCAATTGGGCGCCCGGCACGTATTGCCACGGGCCATTGAGCATCGCCGCGCGGAACCAGCGGCCCGAGATCAGCACGTAGGTCTGGTTGCTCGACGGATCGATAAGCACCGCATGGTCGGCGTTCGACATCGTCAGCAGGCTGGTGCCGCCCACGGGCGTCATCTGCGGTTCGCCCGACGTCTGGATCAGTTCGGCCGGCCGCGTGGCCATCAGCACCACCGGGGCACGCGGCGGTTTCTTGCCGTCGGCGGGCATCATCGGGTCGGGCTTCGGCTCGTCCTTCGATGCGCCGATCTTGCTGGCTGCCCCCAGCAGCGCGGCAGGCGGGCTGGGCACGGGCTCCCAGGTGCCGCCGGCCGAGTCCGACCGATACCAGTAGCCGGCCGCCTGCAGCCAGAGTTCGCCGCCGGTATCGCGCAGCAGCAGCGCGCGGCTGTTGATGGCCCGCTCGTACGATGTGCCGGCCACCTGGCGCCAGGCCGGGTCGCCATCGACATGGACCATCAGCGTGGGCGTGGTGGCAAACAGGATCTCCGGCGCGTCGTTCCTTACCGGCACGCGCTGCGCCTTTGCCAGCTGCTGCGACACCGCGTAGCTGGCCTGCAGCTCTTCGAGCGGCACGGTCAGCCCCTGGGGCGACAGCCGGCCGATCAGCGCCTGCCGCACCTTGTCGGCGGCGTCGGGGCGGGTGGGCACGTCAACGCTGTCGATCTGGATATTCGTCAGTTGCACCAGCGATGACGGCTTGTCGATATCGGCCTGCGCCGAGAAGCGCGCCACGCCATAGACCGGCGTGCCCTCCCTGGCGCCGATGGCCACGGCGGCCCGGCCCGACAGCCGGTTGCCGTCCCATTTCTCGAGGTCGGGCTGGTAGAGCTCCACGTGGTCGCCAGCCACCTCGAAATTGCGCGGCCAGGTCAGCGGCGCCAGCTTTTGCGCGGCACTGGCTGCGGACGCGGACTTGGCGGACACCCCCGCCGGCGGCAGGGCGGCCAACAGCGCCACGGCAAGCAAGGTCAGGCCCAGACGGGCGGGCTTCGCACAGGACATGGAATCTCCAACATTCGGCGTCAGATGAATCTAAATTAGTGCGGTGGCCGGAACAATGTGCGGCAAAAACATTCATCGGCCCTGCGCAAACCGGACAGATCACATGGGCGCCTCAAAGTGGTGCACGGGGCATTTTTCATTGGAAGCCCGCCCTTGAAGCAGAGCCTGCACAGCCTCACCTACACTCGAATCCGACTCTGACGCCCCTGCCATGAGTACCAGGCGCTCCCGCCGTTCCCTGCTGGTTCCCACTGCGATCGTTGCCGCGCTGCACGCCTATATCGGCGCGCGGCTGCTGCCCGCCCTGCCGCTGCCGGCCGTTGTCCATATGCTGGCCGTGCTGTGGCTGATCGCTTCGACATTGCTGATTCCGGCCGCGCTGATGGCGCGGCGCCTGGCCGGCGACTGGGCCGATCGGCTGAGTTGGTTCGGCATGCTCGCGATGGGATTCTTCTCATCGCTGCTGGTGCTGACCTTTGCGCGCGACATCTTCCTGCTGGTGGCGATGCTGGCCCGCTGGCAGCCGGCCGGGCTGGCGTTTTACAGCGCGTCGACGGTGGTGGGGCTGGCGGTGGCGGTGTCGGTAATCGGCTACTTCAATGCGCGCGGCCTGGCGCGGGTGAAGCGGGTCGATGTGCCGATCGCCAACCTGCCGCAGGAATTTGAAGGTTTTACGATCGCGCAGATCAGCGATATTCACGTGGGGCCGACCATCAAGGCGCCCTACCTGAACCGCATCGTCGACAGCGTGAACGCGCTGAAGCCCGACGCCATCGCCGTTACCGGCGACCTCGTGGATGGTTCGGTGCGGGAGCTGTCGGCCCACACGGCACCGTTTGCGCGGCTGTCGGCGCCGCATGGCGCCTACGTGGTGACGGGCAACCACGAGTATTACTCGGGCGCGGAGCCGTGGATCGAGGAACTGACCCGGCTGGGCCTGCGCGTGCTGATGAACGAGCACGTGGTGGTGGCGCGCGGTGGGGCATCGCTGGTGCTGGGCGGCGTGACCGATTTCACGGCCGGCGGCTTTATCGAGAGCCATCGCAGCGACCCCGCACGCGCGCTGCACGGGGCACCGGCCAACGCCGCGGCACGCGTGCTGCTGGCCCACCAACCCCGCTCGGCCCCAGCGGCCGCCGCGGCCGGATTCGACCTGCAACTGTCCGGACACACCCATGGCGGCCAGTTCTGGCCGTGGAACCTGTTCGTGCCGATGCAGCAGCCCTATGTGCATGGGCTGAACCGGCATGAAAACATGTGGATCTACGTGAGCCGCGGAACGGGCTACTGGGGACCGCCAAAGCGGTTTGGCGCGCCGTCGGAGATCACGCTGGTGAGACTCGTTCGGGCTTGAGGCTTGGGGGGTCTCCCCTCTCCCGCGTGCGGGAGAGGGGAGAAAACCGAACCTGTCGCCGATCAGCGCGTAATCGGCTTGTAGCGGATGCGCTTCGGCTTGGCGGCTTCTTCGCCCAGGCGCTTCTTCTTGTCGGCTTCGTATTCCTGGTAGTTGCCCGGGAAGAATTCCACATGCGAATCGCCTTCGAAGGCGAGGATGTGGGTGGCGATGCGGTCCAGGAACCAGCGGTCGTGGGAGATCACCATGACGCAGCCGGCGAATTCCAGCAGCGCGTCTTCCAGCGCACGCAGCGTTTCCACATCGAGGTCGTTCGACGGTTCATCGAGCAGCAGCACGTTGCCGCCCGCGATCAGCGTCTTGGCCATGTGCAGCCTGCCGCGTTCACCACCCGACAGCGTGCCGACGGTCTTCTGCTGGTCGCCGCCCTTGAAGTTGAAGCGGCCGATGTACGCGCGCGACGGCGTTTCGTAGCGGCCCACGGTCAGGATGTCCGACCCGCCCGAGATTTCCTCGAACACGGTCTTGCTGCCATCCAGCGCGTCGCGGCTCTGGTCGACGAATGCCATCTTCACGGTCGGCCCGATCTTGATCTCGCCGCTGTCGGGCTGTTCCTTGCCGGTCAGCATCTTGAAGAACGTCGACTTGCCGGCGCCGTTCGGGCCGATGATGCCGACGATGGCGCCCGGCGGCACCTTGAAGCTCAGGTTCTCGATCAGCATGCGGTCGCCAAAGCCCTTGCTGACGTTGTCGAACTCGATGACCTCGTTACCCAGGCGCTCGCCCACGGGGATGAAGATTTCCTGGGTTTCGTTGCGCTTCTGGTATTCCTGGCTGTTCAGTTCGTCGAAACGGGCCAGACGCGCCTTGGACTTGGCCTGGCGGCCCTTCGGGTTCTGGCGCACCCACTCCAGTTCCTTGTTCAGCGCCTTCTGGCGGGCCGACTCGGTGGCCTCTTCCTGCTTCAGGCGGTCTTCCTTCTGCTCCAGCCACGAGCTGTAATTGCCCTTCCAGGGGATGCCGTGGCCGCGGTCCAGTTCCAGAATCCACTCGGCGGCGTTGTCCAGGAAGTAGCGATCGTGGGTGACGGCCACCACGGTGCCCGGGAAGCGCGTCAGGAACTGTTCGAGCCAGTCCACCGATTCGGCGTCCAGGTGGTTGGTCGGTTCGTCGAGCAGCAGCATGTCGGGGCGCGACAGCAGCAGGCGGCACAGCGCCACGCGGCGCTTCTCGCCACCGGACAGATGGCCGATCCTGGCGTCCCACGGCGGCAGGCGCAGCGCGTCGGCGGCAATTTCGAGCTGAAGTTCGACGTTGTTGCCGTCGCTGGCGGCCAGGATCGCCTCGTACTTGGCCTGGTCGGCGGCCAGCGCGTCGAAGTCTGCGTCCGGCTCGGCGTACGCGGCGTAGATCTCGTCAAGCTTCTTGCGGGCCTCGAACACGCCGCCCAGGGCTTCTTCCACCGATTCGCGGACGGTCTGCTCGGGGTCGAGCTGCGGTTCCTGCGGCAGGTAGCCGATGTTCAGGTTCGGCATCGGCGTGGCCTCGCCTTCGATCTCCTTGTCGAGACCGGCCATGATCTTCAGCAGCGTGGACTTGCCCGAGCCGTTCAGGCCCAGCACGCCGATCTTGGCACCGGGGAAGAAGGACAGCGAGATGTCCTTGAGAATGTGACGCTTGGGCGGAACGATCTTGCCCACGCGGTTCATGGTGAAAACGTACTGTGCCATGGAGCGTGTTCGGTTGGATTCGGTTGGAATGCGGGGAATGGCGGGAGTGTAGCAAACGGACCGGCCCCCATCGGCCCCCCATCGGCCGCTACTCGCCCGGCCCGGCGGCCGATGGCCGCGGCCGGTACAATGGCGGGTTTCGCATCGACGCAGTTTTTACCCCGATTCCCATGAGCAAACCCGCCCTGACCCTCAAGTTCAAGTGCAAGAAGTGCGCAAAACCCGTCACGCTGTATCTGCAGAAGACGTCGGCGTGCTCGCACATCACCCCGTACCAGGGCTTCTGCAAGTGCGGCGAGATGATGCGCCACGCCCTGGGCGACAAGGATGCCGTGGAGTCGTTCGTGCATTCGATGGATAACAGCTGGATGCATCACCACCATCACCACCACTGACATGACCGAAGGCTGGCGGCCGGGCGTGAAAGACCCGATGCGATTCCTGGGCGGCTATCCGCCCAACGTGCTCGACCAAGTGCGCGCCGCGATGGCGGCCGGCACGCTGGGCGACCACATCGCGCGCCGCTACCCCGGGCGTCACACGATCCAGACCGACCGCGCGCTCTACGAATACACGGCCGAGATCAAGCAGGAATACCTGCGCAGCGCCCCGCCGCTGCACAAGGTGGGCTACGACGCGCGGCTCGACACCGCGCAGCACGCGCTGGGCCTGCACACGGCCATCTCGCGCGTGCAGGGCGGCAAGCTGAAGGCGAAGAAGGAAATCCGCGTGGCGTCGCTATTCAAGGAGGCGCCGCCCGAATTTCTACGGATGATCGTGGTGCACGAACTGGCGCACCTGAAGGAATCGGACCACAACAAGGCGTTCTATCGGCTCTGCGAGCATATGGAACCGCAGTATCACCAGCTGGAATTCGATACGCGCCTGTTCCTGGCGTGGCGGGAAACGGACAAGGCGGACAGCCGCGAAGCTGCCCGCCCGTGAGTCCGCCGACTACTGCTCGCAGTCGATTCTTCAAATTTCAGATCCTCAGTCGCAGCTGTAGCGGAACCTGTCGTTCAGCGCGAGCGGCAGCACCAGCGTGTGCAGGTTCAGCGCCTGGGCCTTGGCACAGAGCTTCTGCCGCGTGGCGGCATCTTTCCACTTCGACTGGTATTCGACGTTGAACACGGGCTTGCCCTGCACGGTGAAGGCCGAATAGCCGCTGCACTCGTTGTACTGGAAGCACTGCTCGTTGACCGCGAAATCGAACGACGGCGCCAGGTCGCTCAACTGCGCGACGGCGTTCTTCAGGCCAATGGCCAGGCCCCGGGCATGCGCCTGATCGGCCAGGAAGCGGTTGTAGTCGAGCTGCGTGGCGGCGGTGAGCGGCAGGCCCGGGTTGTTGGTATAGCCATCGACGTTGTCGGCGTCGATACCATCGCAGCCCTTCGATATCGCCAGGTCCATGCGCGCCTGCATGATGGCGCGTACGTTGGCCGAGCGCGTATCGAGCCAGCGTTCGCCCGCCCAGCCATCGAGCGCGTTGCCCATGTCCGCGGGCTTGAACTTCGCGTAGTCGGGGCGCCAGTCCTCGCTGCTGCCCGCAGAGAAATAGCACACCACCCGCTTGCCCTGCGCCTTCAGCGCATCGACAGTGGCTTGCGGTGTATCGAACAGGTCGATGTCGTACACCGCGACGTTGTAGCTGGTGTTGATCGCGCCTTGCAGCTGAAGCTGCCACGTGTCGGTGAGCGAGGGCATCCACCGCGTGGGACTGGCCGTGACATTGGCGGTGACATTGCTGCTGACGGCCTGCCTGGAAAGCGTGGACGCCTCGGACACGCGCACCACCGATCCGCCACTATCGTCCCCACCCCCGCCGCAAGCGGCCAGCGTGGCGACGAGACTTGCCAGGGCCAGACGCACCGGGCGACGGCCTGCCAGTTTGCTATGCATGTTTGACCTCTCCTGTTGTACCCAACAAAGCACTACCACTGATGTCTTGCCCTTTTTGGAAAGGGTCAATCTGGCGTGACGCCGATTATGCGCGAGACAAGCGCCGATGCCATCGCCTTGAGGTTGACCGCCTCAGCGATGGCACCGGACTCCGCAATCCCCGTTGGGGCTTGCCTGCTTTAGCGATATCGGATGCGCGCATGGAAACTGGAGCATTCTTCGAAGGGGGGCGCGTAACGGCTGTCAGGGGCTGAATGAGCAGTCGTTCAGTAGCTAAACGGACACATTCTGGAAATCGAGCAGCAGGCCGAGGGCAATGACGAGGCGCCGGACGCGGCTATCCTGATGGCTGGCTCTTACAATCCCGCCACGGCTACCGCCAAGCAGAAGCATCGCACTGTCATCGGTGGGCGTATCGGTCATCGAATCGACTGGTTGCCGACAGTGGCAGGTCAAGCGCAACTCGCGGCGAATCGTCAGAGCACCATAGGATCTCAACCAACAAGAACGGCCCCAGCCATGTTCCATCTTCACTGCACACGCAAGCTACTGAACCGGTTGAACCAGAAGCCTGTCGATACAACCGGCGATGCGGCAGCGTCAACACTGGGAAACTGGTATGCAACGGCATTGTTTTGGCGGCCACAGGCAGCGCTATTTGTTAACGAGCACACCCTCCTGCCGGTGCTGATGCCCCTGGCACCCGCCGCAACACTGACGACACGCTTTCCGGCCTCACTGGCGGCCGCATTCCGATCGCACGGTTGGGGCGACATGCAGATTGAACCGGAAATATGGCACATGCGGGAATGCGAAATCGCTAAGACCACCAACCGAAGCGTAGTGGGCATGCTCAATGAGTTCACGTTCCTGGCACAGGTATGGCGTGATCAGCACGGTGCGCTTGATCTTCACGATCTTTCAATGCGGCTGGCGGACGTTCCCTGCGGGCCGCTACGCTATGACAGCCCAGCACAACGCGTGCGTGCCCTTGCACTTATGGGATAACACCCTATGCCGCCGCTGGAAACAGCTTCGTCATGAACAAGGAATCGCCACTGCCCGTCACCACCAATTGATGCGTAGCCCGTGTGGCGGCGATATAGAACAATCGTGCCTCCTGTTCGAGGTCTGCTTCCTCAGCAGACAGCAACCCCGCCCCAGGAATCGCGACAAAGGGGTACTCCAGCCCCTTGCTGGCATGCATCGTCAGCACTGTCACAGCGTCAGCAGTCGGTGAATAGGACTTCTTGTCACGCTGCTGCCATTGGTGAGGGATCTTGGCTCGAGCCAATGCATCAACGCAGGTTTGCCCCACCGACCAGGTGCGATAAACGATCGCCATGTCCTGCCACGCAACCCCTTGTTGATGGGCCTGCGCCATACGGCGAGCGATCTCAGCCGCCTCGTCTTTGATGGACGGCAGCTTGATCAGCTGCGGAGGTGGTCCGTCACGGCCGCAGCTGACCGGTCGGATCAGCGGCACGCCGTCGTCATCGGTGGCCTTCGGGTCAAGGATGTCCTTGGCGATCAGCGCTGCCAATTCGAGGATCTGCCGGGTGTTGCGGTAGTTGATCTTGAGAATCGTCGTGCGACCTTGCGCCTGCACGCCGACACTCTTGAAGCTGAAGCCGCGATGGCTTGACCGCTTGAAGATCGATTGCGCATCGTCATACAGGACCAGCAGGTGATTGCTCTCGGGCGATACCATCTGCACCACGAGCTTGAACCAGCCCGGCTCAAAATCGTGCCCCTCATCAATCAGCACCGCTCCGTACTGATTTTTCGGGATATGGCCACGATCAACACTGTCGATCACACGCTGGACCAACGCCGGAAAGAAGGCCTCGCCCTCCGCATTGGGACGAGGTTGGTTGTAGGTCTTCAGCTGATCGAAGCACCATCCGTGGAAGTGGCGGACGGAGACTTTCTCCGACAGGCCCTTGGCCTCCATCCAGCTTTTCAGCCGCTTCGACAGCGGTTCGCTGAAGCACAAAATCAAGACTGGCTTCTCCGACGTGCCGGCAAGGTACTCGGCACGGTAGCCCAGGATCATCGTCTTGCCCGAGCCGGCGACGCCATGGATGACGCGATGGCCATCACCCAAGCTTCGTGCAAGCTGCTCCTGCTGAATATCCATCACCGCCATGATGTCCGGCAACTCGGGCTCATTGCCAAACAGTTCTTGCTGCTTGGCTGATATGCGGACCTCCGGAAAAAGAATCCAGCGAATCCGGTCAATTTGCGGCACGGTCAGCTTATCTCGAAACCGGTACGGGAACATGTTCCACAGGCGCTCCTGGAAACGCTCCGCATCCACCGATTCGGTCATCTCATCGGAGCAGATCACGCGAGCAGGCGGAATTGCATTATCCAAATGCCCATCCGTGAACTGCTTGCGCGTCATGAACGGAAACACTACACCGTACGTCCAGGGAAACCGCAACTTTCCTTGATACGGGTGTCCTGGCGGATTCACAAGCTGCGGATCACGTTCGAGGGCGTGAATGATATCCGTGGTGTAACGTCTGGCCTGCTCAAGCGGATTAGTGACATCCTTGAGGCCATAATCACCTTGGATAGTCCAATCTCCGAGCGTCGCCCGAGCAATGGTGCTCGGCTTCCAGTCCTTCACTTCGAGCACAAGCAGACCATGTAATGGGTGCAGGATTACAAAATCCGGATATTTCTCGAGCGAGGCGATCCGTACGTCGTACCAGATCTTGTAATCGTCATCGAGCTTCTGCTCGAGTCGCTCCGCAAGACGCCTCTCACCCGGCCACATTTTGCCAACACAAGAGGAGAGTGAGGGAACGATGGTTGCCGTTGCCATAAATCAGGACCTTGGAATTTCAGTCCTCTAATCTATCATGCGCCCGCAGTCCTACTGGGGTCTTCCCGCCGGTTAGCAGCATTGGCTGTGCTGCCAGGATCATGGCGATTGCCTCTACAGGTATTTTTAAATCTCCCCCGATATGTTGTGGGTGGGAGCCATTCAGGGTAATAGCGGAGATCAACAGCCCAAAATAACAAGTGGGCAGATATAAGAGGACGCGACTTGCAAAACGCGGCGCCGCAGAAATATGGTCATGGAGCCCCGGTCGATTTTCCGCGTATTTTGTGGCCTAGACCATGGCAAAGGCATGCGAAGTCGGCAACATTGGCGTCTGGCGCAGCGCTTCTGCGCTGCGGATGCTGTGGGCTTCTCAGACGAAGCGCGTGACAGATGAGCACCGCTGCAAACGTGGCAAACCAATGCCCCCGACTTTATCAGATGGTCGCCAATGTAAGCAGTGATTCCCCGAGTAGTGGAGGCTTTGGAGGATATAGCTACAGGAGCAGGACTTGTGGTCACGGACCGGCCTCGGTTCCAACGGCGCACGCGTCGCAGTCGTCAAACAGCATCAAGAACCTCAACACTGTACTGACCCTTTTACTTCCGGTCACTCCAAAAACAAAGGGGTTACGCAAAACTTGCGTAACCCCTTGAATTCTTTGGTGCCGGCTGCAGGACTCGAACCCGCCACCTGATGATTACAAATCAACTGCTCTACCTGATGAGCTAAGCCGGCATGTTTGGTGCAGACCGCGATTCTACTGCATGCGGTGTGTCTTGGCGATGGCTTATTTGACCACCTTCAGGGACGGCTTCTTGCCGCCGATGCGGGGTACGGGCGGCGGGTTCGGGTCGTCGTCCGAGCCCTCTGCGCCCTCTTCCGCCGTGACCGGTGCTGGCGTGTCGGCGTCTACCGGGGCCAGTTTCGGGGGCGGGTTGTTTTCGCGTTCCGTGGCGGCCTGGGTTTCGGGGACGCTGCGTTCCACCGGGAATGCCATGCCCTGGCCGTTTTCGCGCGCATAGATCGCCAGCACGTTTTCCACGGGCACGTCGATCTTGCGCGAAACGCCACCGAAGCGTGCGCTGAAGGTAATCCACTCGTTGCCCATGTCCAGGCCGCTGGTCGCGTCGAAGCTCACGTTCAGCACGATTTCGTTGTTCTTTACGAACTCGCGCGGCACGTTGGTGTTGCCGTCGACAAAGACTGCGATATACGGCGTGAAGCCGTTATCGGTACACCATTCGTAAATGGCGCGGATCAGGTAGGGCTTGGTGGAAGTTTCTGGCATTACGCTTGTGCGGTGGCGTCGGGTCCGTCTTAGCGACGCATGACCTTTTCAGACGGGGTCAGTGCTTCGATGTAGGCCGGGCGGCTGAAGATGCGTTCCGCGTACTTCAGCAGCGGCGCGGCGTTCTTCGACAGTTCGATGCCGTAATGGTCGAGGCGCCACAGCAGCGGGGCGATGGCCACGTCGAGCATCGAGAACTCTTCGCCCAGCATGTACTTGTTCTTGACGAAGATTGGTGCAAGCTGCGTCAGGCGGTCGCGGATGGCGGCGCGGGCACGCTCGTGGTTCTTCTCGGCGGCCTTGCCCTTTTCGTTCTCCAGCACGTAGACGTGGGTGAACAGTTCCTTTTCGAAGTTGAACAGGAACAGGCGAGCGCGCGCACGCTGCACCGGGTCGGCCGGCATCAGCTGCGGGTGCGGGAATCGCTCGTCGATGTACTCGTTGATGATGTTCGATTCGTACAGGATCAGGTCGCGCTCGACGAGGATCGGCACCTGGCCGTACGGGTTCATCACCGAAATGTCTTCCGGCTTGTTGAACAGGTCAACGTCGCGAATCTCGAAATCCATGCCCTTTTCGAACAGGACAAGGCGGCAACGTTGGGAAAACGGGCAAGTGGTACCCGAATACAACACCATCATGGTTGAATTCCTTGGGTGTGAAGTGCGCCAAATCTATTGAAATTTGACGAACTTGGCGGTGCTAACTCTGGACAGGGCAAACATTCTGTCAGAACGGCCCATTGAAAAGCAAATTAGTTACAAATAGCCGATCGGGCTTGCAGGTGTCTTCTGCGACGCTTTCGACCCGGATAGCGCAAAACGAAAGGGCCGGCGCGGTGCTGCACTGCTGCAACTTCCGCGCCGGCCCTTTGGGTGGCGAGTCCTGCGTTGTTACATATTGCGTTACAACTGCCGGCCCTCGCGCGCGCGGGCTTACTTCACATCTTTCCAGTACGCGGCGTTCAGGCGCCAAGCGAACACGGTGAGCACGCCCAGGAACAGCAGTACCCAGACGCCCAGGCGCTTGCGGTGGCTCTGGGCCGGCTCGGCCATCCAGTTCAGGTAGTTCACCAGATCGGCCACGGCCTGGTCGTATTCCTGCGTGCTCATCTTGCCCGGCGTGATCTGCTCCCATCCGGCCAGTTTGTGCACCTTTTCGCCGTGTTCTTCCACCTCGGTGTACTTGGGCGCGCGCTGACCCTGCAGTTCCCACAGCACATGCGGCATGCCCACGCTCGGGAAGACCAGGTTGTTCCAGCCCGTGGCGCGCGCGTCGTCTCGGTAGAAGGTGCGCAGGTACGTGTAGAGCCAGTCGTTGCCGCGGGCACGCGCGATAACCGACAGGTCCGGCGGAATGGCGCCGAAGAAGGCCTTGGCATCCTTCGGCGGCATGGCGATCGTCATCGTTTCGCCAACCTTGTCGGCCGAGAACAGCAGGTTCTGGCGGATCTGATCGTCCGTCAGGTCCAAGTCCTTGAGCCGGTTGTAGCGCATCATCGACGCGCCGTGGCAGTTCAGGCAGTAGTTGACGAACAGCTTGGCGCCACGCTGCAGCGACGATACGTCGCTCGTGTCCAGCGGGGCCGGTTCCAGCGGATAACCGCCTTCTGAGGCCATCGCGGGCAGCGCGGCAAGGCATGCGCCGACCAGTGCGAAGATCGAAAGCAACTTTTTCATCTTGTGTCCTTGTCCTCTTGTAGGGTCGCAGCGTCTTAGTGCGGATGGAACGTGACGCGCTCCGGCACCGGCTTGAACGTGCCGGCACGGCTCCACAGCGGCATGGTCAGGAAGAAGGCGAAGTACAGCAGCGTACCGAGTTGCGACACCTTCTCGCCCACCGGCGACGGCGGTTGGACGCCGAGGTAGCCGAGGACCAGGAACACCACCACGAAGACGATCAGGATCGACTTGTGGAAAGCGGGACGATAGCGGATGGACTTGACCGGCGAGCAGTCGAGCCACGGCATGAAGAACAGCACGATGACCGAGCCGCCCATCACCAGCACGCCCCAGAACTTGGCGTCGATGAAATAGAAGCCGACGGCCAGCACCACCAGCACGGCGATCGAGCCGATGCGGATGCGTGCGTCCTTCGTGCGCAGGAACACCATGCCCAGCACGACCGCGAAGAACAGCCACAGGATCGGCAGGAAGTTCGACGTCGTGGCGCGCAGCATCGAGTAGAACGGCGTGAAGTACCACACCGGCGCAATGTGCGGCGGCGTCTTCAGCGGATCGGCCGGGAAGAAGTTGTTGGCTTCCAGGAAGTAGCCGCCAACTTCCGGGAAGAAGAAGATCACGGCCGAGAAGATGATCAGGAAGCCGGTCACGCCCAGCAGGTCATGCACCGAGTAGTACGGGTGGAACGGGATACCGTCCAGCGGGATGCCGTTCTCGTCTTTCTTCGCCTTGATCTCCACGCCGTCCGGGTTGTTCGAACCCACTTCATGCAGCGCGATGATGTGCGCCACTACCAGGCCCAGCAGCACCAGCGGCACGGCAATGACGTGGAACGAGAAGAAGCGGTTCAGCGTGGCATCGCTCACCACGTAGTCGCCGCGGATGAACAGCGACAGGTCCTGGCCGATCACCGGGATCGCCGAGAACAGGTTCACGATCACCTGCGCGCCCCAGTACGACATCTGGCCCCACGGCAGCAGGTAGCCCATGAACGCTTCGGCCATCAGGCACAGGAAGATCAGGCAGCCGAAGATCCAGACCAGCTCGCGCGGCTTGCGGTACGAGCCGTACAGCAGCCCGCGGAACATGTGCAGGTACACCACGACGAAGAACGCCGAGGCGCCGGTGGAATGCATGTAGCGCACCAGCCAGCCCCACGGGACCTCGCGCATGATGAACTCCACGCTGGCGAACGCCACGGGAATGCCGGCCGCGTTGAGCGTGCCGTCTGGCTTGTAGTTCATCACCAGGAAGATGCCGGTGACGATCTGGATGACCAGCACCAGCAGCGCCAGCGATCCGAAGAAGTACCAGAAGTTGAAGTTCTTCGGTGCGTAATACTTGGAGAGGTGGTCTTCCCAAAGCTGCGTCGCGGGGAAACGGGCGTCGATCCAGCCCAGCAGCCCGGTAGTCTTGACTTCTTTTTCGGCCGCCATGATCACGCTTCTCCTTTCTCGTCCTTGCCGATCACGATCTTGGTGTCGGACAGGAACTGGTACGGGGGTACGTCAAGATTCTGCGGGGCAGGCTTGTTCTTGAACACGCGGCCTGCCAGATCGAAGGTGGAACCGTGGCAGGGGCACAGGAAGCCGGGGTCCGCGCCAAGCTGCGGGTTGGCGCCCGAGGCAAACGGGCCCGAGGGCGAACAGCCAAGATGGGAGCAGATGCCGACCACGACCAGCAGGTCCTTGTGTTCGGCGCGCGAACGGGTCTCGTTCTTGCAATAGTCCGGCGTCTTCATGGTGAAGGGAACGTCCGAACCGGGGTCCGCTACCTCTGCGTCGGTCTTCTTGAGCGAGGCAAGCATTTCGGGGGTACGGCGCAGGATCCAGACCGGTTTGCCGCGCCATTCAACCGTCATCATTTCGCCGGGTTTCAGGCCGCCCACGTCGGCTTCGACGGGCGCCCCGGCGGCCTTGGCCTTTTCCGACGGTGCAAAGGTGCTGACGAACGGTACTGCTACTGCAACGCCTCCTACGCCGCCCGCGACTGAGGTCGCGATCAACCAATTGCGGCGACCTTTGTCTACGTTCTTCACGTCTTGCTGGTCACTCATTCCAAACCCCAGGGGATGTCATCAATTGAATCCTGCGTCAACAAAAAATTATACCTGAGGCACATCTGGCGACGATAGGCGAACTACTGATAGCCGTGGCGCCGATAATCGTTCATGGGATCGGATGGGGAATCGCAGCGGAAAGCGTTCTAATGCGGCATCCAGACTTGCACTCGAGGTTGCGATGATGCAGGCTTTGTCAAATACAAACGTTAATCTGGAACAACAAATTGGAGAAAAACCGATGGGAATGATGAGCGAGTTCCGAACTTTCGCGATGCGCGGCAACGTGATCGACCTGGCTGTGGGTGTGATCATCGGCGCTGCGTTCGGGAAGATCGTCGATTCTGTCGTCAACGACCTGATCATGCCGCTGGTGGGCCGCGTCGTGGGCAAGCTCGATTTTTCGAACATGTTCGTCATGCTGGCCGAGCCGCCGCCGGGTGTGCCGCACACCCTCGATGCCTTGAAGAAGGCAGGCGTGCCGGTGTTCGCCTACGGCAATTTCCTGACCATTGTGGTCAACTTTGTCATCCTCGCGTTCATCATCTTCCTGATGGTCCGGGCGTTCAACAAGATGCGCGAGAAGGAGCAGGAAGCGCCGAAGCCGGCCGAAACGCCCGAGGACATCAAGCTGCTGCGTGAAATTCGCGACAGCCTGAAGGCCCCGCGCGCCTGATTGCGCCCGAGCGGGTCCGATCTGGCCGAAAATTCCGGGGCCCGGCTGCTCAGACCGGGTTCGGAATATCGATAAAGGTGTGGCGCAGGTCGAAACGTTGCACCAGATGTTCGCCCACGGCCCGGATGCCATACCGTTCCGTGGCGTGGTGGCCGGCTGCGATATAGGCTACCCCGCTCTCTCGCGCCAGATGCGTGGTGGGCTCCGACACTTCCCCGCTCAGGTAAACATCCACGCCCGCCGCGACGGCTGCCGCGAAATACCCCTGCGCGCCGCCGGTGCACCAACCCACGCTGCGAACCATCTGATCCGGATCGCCAAGGGTGAGCGGTTCGCGGTCGAGCACGCCGCCCACGTGGGCGGCGAAGGCGTGCAGCGGCATCGGCTGCGGCAACGTGCCCGTCCAGCCCAGTTGGTCGTCGCTGAAACGACCGTTCGGTGCGATGCCCAGTTGCAGGCCCAGTTGCGCGTTGTTGCCCAGTTCCGCGTGATTATCCAGCGGCAGGTGGAAGGCCATCAGGTTGATGTCGGCCGCTAGGAGTTTCTTCAATCTCGCGTGTTTTTGACCGATGACACGTGCATCTTCGTTCTTCCAGAAGTAACCGTGATGCACCAGGATGGCGTCGGCGCCGGCCTCGATGGCAGCGTCGATCAGCGCCAGGCTGGCGGTGACGCCCGTCACGATGTGGGTGACTTCGGGGCGACCTTGCACTTGGAGCCCATTCGGGCAATAGTCCTTGAAGCGGGAAACTTCCAGCAGGTCGTTCAAGTACAATTCCAGCTCTTTGGTTTTCATTTTCTGGTCAAAACTCCGATATGTTGCGCCGATTCTGGCTGTTCTTTGCTCAGGCCGTCACGGTCGTGCTGGCCGTGTGGTTTGTGATAGCCACGCTCAAACCCGAATGGCTGCAACGCGGGCGGGTGGCCGTGCAGTCGGGGTCGCCTATCGTGGCACTGAAGGAAGTCGTGCCCAGCGTGGCCGGCTCTGCAGCGCAGGGTTCCTATAGCGATGCCGCCAAGGAAGCGATGCCTGCGGTGGTCAACATCTTCACCAGCAAGAACGGCACGAAACGGTCGCCCAACCCCCAGGCGGAGGATCCGTGGTTCCGGTTCTTCTTTGGCGATCGGCTGCCGGAACGCCAGGAGCCGGTGTCCAGCCTGGGTTCAGGCGTGATCGTCAGCGCCGAGGGTTACATTCTAACCAACCACCATGTGGTGGATGGCGCCGATGAAATCGAGGTGGCGCTGACCGACGGTCGCAAGGCCAACGCGAAGGTCGTGGGTTCCGATCCCGAGACCGATCTGGCCGTCCTGAAGATCACGCTCAAGGATCTGCCCGCGATCACGCTGGGCCGCATCGAGAACGTGAAGGTGGGCGATGTGGTGCTGGCCATCGGCAATCCGTTCGGCGTCGGCCAGACCGTGACGATGGGTATCGTCTCGGCGCTGGGACGCAGCCACCTTGGCATCAATACCTTCGAAAACTTCATCCAGACCGACGCAGCCATCAACCCGGGCAACTCGGGCGGCGCGCTGGTGGATGCGCAGGGCAACCTGCTGGGTATCAACACCGCGATCTATTCACGCTCCGGCGGCTCGCTGGGTATCGGTTTCGCTATTCCCGTATCGACGGCCAAGCAGGTGATGGAATCGATCATCTCGACCGGCAGCGTGACGCGCGGCTGGATCGGCGTGGAGCCCCAGGACCTGACGCCGGAGATCGCCGAATCGTTTGGCCTGGATGCGAAGGAAGGTGCGCTGATCGCCGCAGTAGTCCAGGGCGGGCCAGCCGACAAGGCCGGCGTGAAGCCTGGCGACGTACTGGTATCGGTCGACAACCAGGTGATTTCGGATACGACTGCGCTGCTCAATGCCATCGCGCAGCTCAAGCCGGGTGCCGAAGTCAAGATGAAGGTGATTCGCCGTGGCAAGCCGGCCGACATCGCGGTGATGATCGGCAAGCGCCCGCCGCCGCCGCGCCGCGCCATGCCGCTGGACGAGGAAGAGTGATGGGTAGCAGGCGGTTTCGCTGCCGCCCTACGGCTAGCTCTAGCTGACGCTCAGCCGAACCCTTAGCGTTACGGCTTCAAAGCGAAAGCCCCTGCCAGTGATGGCCGGGGCTTTTTGTATTCTGGCAGGTGTCCAGCGGCAGTCGATATGACATGCGATGTGGGCTGCGAGCCGATGAAGCGCGCCGGAAACAGTTGCGGCGATCGCTCTCCCCTCGTGCCAGGTGTGCATCTTGTAGCGTGAGACCTGCGGCAAGGGCGCAGGACAGGAACGCTACACGAGATCGAATTACGCGCGCACCATTCCTACCGCCTTGATGCTGTACAGATGCCCTCGGGAATGATCAGCTGGGGCAACCGCGCGCGCGGGGTGTCGATGGGGGCCGCCCCGGCGTCACGATACGGGCCCACGCCGCATTTCGCCTCGCCAGCCACCGCACCCATACGTGAGCCGTGAACCGTGACGCGCAGAGCTATTCGCCGCGCCAAAAACAAAACGCCGGCATCCTTTCGGATACCGGCGTTTTGATCAAGCCGAATCTGAAGCGGGCTTACACCCGCATCAAATTAGAACTTGTGGCGAACACCAACCACAGCGCCGAACTGGTTGTACGAACCTTGCGTCGTACCGAAGCCCGAACCACCTTGGTTGCCGGTTTGACCCGACGACACGCCCAGGGTCGAACCGTCCTTGTTCTTGGCGTACGACAGGTTCAGGTACGCGTCGGTGCGCTTCGAGAAGGCGTAGTCCGTCGACACCACGAACGACCACGGATCAGCCTTGGTGTTGCGGAAGTCTTGGTAGTAAGCGGCGCCCGTCAGCGACAGAGCCGGGGTCAGCTGGTAGCCAGCACCCAGCCAGTACAGGTTCGACACCGTAGCGTTCGACAGCGTACCGTTGTTGGTGGTCACGCCACCCGGCAGGATCGCGCCCGACAGAGCGTGGGCGTAACGATAACCAGCGAACACCTTGGCCGGGCCGAAGGCATACGTACCAGCCACCGAAGCGCGCTGGATCTTGGCGTTCGGGTTCGTACCCGCACCGGCCACCGGAGCGCCCAGGTTGGTTTCGTCGAAGATCGCGCCGATCGAGAACGGGCCGCCGTTGTAAATCAGGCTGGCGCTGTACTCACGACCGGTGTGGTAGTTACCCGGGATTTCTCCCGAAACGCCTTGGAAGGCGTTGGCCGTACCAACGGTGTTGGCGCCGGTGCTGTACAGCAGCGAGCCGGTCAGGCCACCGAACGTGCCGGTGTACTTGATCGAGTTGTCAGCGCGGCTCGAGAAGCCAGCGTCTTGAGCGGTGATCGAGTAGTTCGTCGAGATGGCCATCGGATCGAAGGCCAGACCGAAGTCATAGAACGGCGTCTGATGACGGCCCAGGCTCAGCGTACCGTACTGGCTTTGCAGACCCACGAAAGCTTGACGACCGAACAGACGGCCACCTTGACCCGACGTGCCGGTGTCCAGGTTGAAACCGCTTTCCAGCACGAAGACGCCCTTCAGGCCACCGCCCAGGTCTTCCACGCCGCGCAGGCCCCAACGGCTGCCGGACATGTTGCCCGAGGTCAGGCGAACTACGTCGTGGCTACCGGTCACGCCCGGCTGGTGGTTAGCGTACTCAACGCCAGCGTCAACCACACCGTACAGGGTCACGCTCGACTGGGCATAGGCACCGCCGGCGGCCAGAGCGGCAACGGCAGCTGCAAACAGTTTCATCTTCATATCGACACTTTCCTTGTCAACTGATTGGGAAATCTTGGTTGCCCAAGTGCTTGGGCGACGCATTAACCTTCACGTCTGCGTCGTATTATGTGTCACCCCCCCAGCGCGTCAGAAGTCTTTTTCGCCGTAAACACGGTTTACCGACGCTTCTTGTTGTGACGAAGCAACAGCAAACACGGGGGATTTCACCAATTTGGTGCAAAACACAGCATTCAGACTATCCGGATACAGCCCGTTAACAACTGTCCCGGAACTCAGTCTGCCTGCGTTTCACCTTCGGCAGGGGCGCCAAGCGGCTGCCTTGTCACAAAACGGGCCATCAACAGGCCCAGCTCGTACAGTGCCACTAGCGGAACGGCGAGCAACAGTTGTGACATCACATCAGGCGGCGTGACCACGGCGGCGATGATGAATGCGCCAACAATCACGTACGGACGGATCTGCTTGAGTTTTTCCAGTTCCACCACGCCGAACTTCACCAGCACGATCACCACCACCGGCACCTCGAAGGTGATGCCGAATGCCAGGAAGGTCGTCATGGCAAAGCTCAGGTACTTGTCGATGTCGGTCGACATCTCGGCCCCGAGCGGCGCGTTGTAGTGCGCCATGAAGTGGAACACCGTCGGGAACACCAGAAAGTATGCGAAGGCCACGCCGCACAGGAACAGCACGTAGCTGCTGCTCACCAGCGGCAGGATCAGCTTCTTCTCATGCTGGTACAGCCCCGGCGCGACAAAGCGCCAGATCTGGTAGAGCACCCATGGCAGCGCGATCAGGAACGACACCAGCATCGTGACCTTCATCGGCACGAAAAACGAACCGGTGACATCGGTCACGATCATGCGGCCGTTCTTGGGCAGCGACTGCGTCAGCGGCGCCGAGAACAGGTTGAAGATTTCCGCCGCCCAGTAGACCAGGCCAAGAAAGACGATGATGACCCCCGCCACCGCCTTCACCAGCCGCTCGCGCAGCTCGATCAGGTGGGAAATGAAGGTCTCTTGCTGGGACTCGTCGTTGGGATCGTGGGAGTCGTTGGGGTCTTGGGTGCCCGCCATGCTTACTCGAAGAAGGAACGGTTACGGCCGCTGGCCGTGCGATGACGCTTGACGCGGGCCGCGCCGGACTGCACCCACACGCGCACGTTCTGCTGGCGCTTGAACCAGATCGGCCGCGCGCCCTGCTTGACGCGCCAGCTCTTGCGGCCGTTATGGGATTTGTGCGCGCTGTCCCAGCTGGGCACATAGCCGGCGCTGACGCCGCTGGCGTCGGATCCGCCCGTGCCGGAAGCCTCCACACCGCCCAGTGCCTCGTTCAGCGCCTGGGTGTGTTCGTTGACTTCCTTGTGGATGGTCTGCTCGACGTCGCGCGCGGCGTTCTCGAATTCCGTGCGCATCTTGCGCAGTTCCTCGAGTTCGACCTCGCGGCTGACCTCGGCCTTGACGTCATTGATATAGCGTTGTGCGCGACCGACTAGGGCGCCGACCGTGCGCGCCACCTTTGGCAGACGCTCGGGGCCGATCACGATCAGCGCCACGGCGCCGATCAGTGCCAGCTTGGAAATGCCGAGATCGATCATGCGAAAACCGGAACTGAGACACAGGATTGGCGGGCCGCGCCGTGCGCGGCCGCCGGGAGGATGGCTGACAAGAAAAAAACGGCCGGCGGATTATTCCTGGCGCTGCTTTTCCTTGGCTTCCACGTCGATCGTGGTGGCGTCGCGCAGTTCCTTGGCCGCGGCGGCGGGCTTGGCGCCAGGTTCCTCGGCGTTGCCGTCCTTCATGCCATCCTTGAAGCCCTTCACCGCGCCACCCAGGTCCTGGCCGATATTGCGCAGCTTCTTGGTACCGAAGACGAGCATGACGATCACCAGCACGATCAGCCAGTGCCAAATGCTAAACGAACCCATTTCTTGCTCCTGATAAAGCCGCGGGCGTCGGAATATGATCGCCCGGCCCCGTAGTTCCGTCCTTCAAAGGCCGCGTCGGGGCGACGGTACCCGACGCAACATCTGGCCGGGACATCGCTGCCCCAGCCCCTTCTCATGCCAGGCTTCCCGAACCTGCGTTCAGAACGCCGGTGACTTCCACTGGTCGCGCGGGCCGCCGAGTACGTGCAGATGGAGATGGAACACCTCCTGTCCGCCGTCCGTGCCGGTGTTGATCACCGTACGGAAGCCGTTGTTGCAGCCGGCAAGGCGTGCCAGTTCGGGCACCTTGAGCATTATTCTAGCAAGCACATCCGCATCGCCGGACCCGCAGTCAGCCAGCGAATCGACATGCGATTTCGGAATGACCAGAAAGTGTACCGGCGCCTTGGGATGGATATCGTGAAACGCCAGCAGATCGTCGTCCTCGTACAGCTTGCTGGACGGGATCTGACCGGCCACGATCTTGCAGAAAATGCAATTGTCCTGGGATTTCATGAAGTTCTTGTTGCAGCTTGTCAGCACACTGCACCAAATTGTGCCGTCCTGCTGCCACTTTTGTCGCGATCTTGCCGGTCTGGCTTCAGAACGGCTCGCCCGGATACATCGGCCTGCGGTCGTTCAGGTACAGCCAGCCCTTGACGATACGATACAGTATCCACAGTGACAAAATGCAGAAAACGGCGATTGCCACGGGGAACAGCAACACCGTCACGAACATGATGCCGCCCGCCACGTACCAGACGATCGACCACCAGAACGTGCGGATCTGCCACGCAAAGTGCGAGGCATACACCGTTCCCCGGGTGTCATCGCGCTTTACGTAGTTGACGATGATGGCGATCAGCGCCGTAATGCCGCCCGTAAACCAGTGGATCGCATACAGCGCATAAAGGATGTGCGTCAGCTTGCGCAATCCGTCGAGCTTGTCCGCATCAGCGGTTGTCGTCACCTGCGTGGTGTAGTCCGTCGCCATCGTGCCCTCCAGCGTTGCACCGCGTTATGCCGTGTCCGGAACATTCCGGGCGGCCATAGGCTCAATGCTACTCCTTGCGACTGGCTTTCTCGACCAGCCCCGACAGCCCCTCGCGGCGCGCCAGTTCGTTGACCACGTCGGCCGGCGTGGCGCCGATATGCGAGAGCAGCACCATCGTGTGGAACCAGAGATCGGCCACTTCGTAGACCACCTTGCCCACGGCTTCGTCGGCCAGGCCGGCCGCGCGGGCGTCCTTGGCCGCCATTACGGTCTCGGTGGCTTCCTCGCCGATCTTCTTCAGGATGGCGTCGTCGCCCTTCCTGAACAGCTTGGCCACATAGGATTTGTCGGGGTCGCCGCCGTTTTCGGGCTTGCGCGATTCCAGCGTGGCGGCCACGCGGGCCAGCACGTCTGCCGAGTATGCCGAGCCAGTCGTTTGCGTGTCCTGGCTCATGGCTTGGCCGCGTAGATCGCCGAAGGGTCCTTGATCACCGGCTCGACGGTATGCCAGTCGCCCGACTCGACGTCGCCTTCGAACTTCTGGAAGAAACACGAGTGCCGGCCGGTATGGCAGGCAATGCTGTCGATCTGGGTGACCTTCAGCAGGACCACGTCCTCGTCGCAATCCAGCCGGATTTCGTGCACCTTCTGCACGTGGCCCGACTCCTCGCCCTTGTGCCACAGGCGCTTGCGCGAGCGCGACCAGAACACGGCCTCGCCCAACTCAACCGTGCGCTGCAGCGCCTCGCGGTTCATGAACGCGAACATCAGCACGTCATTGGACCCCGTCTCCTGGACGATCACCGGCACCAGGCCGTTGTCGTCCCACTTCACCTTGTTCAACCACTTCTTTGCCATGATCAGATCCGGACGGGGATGCCCTCGCGGGCCATGAATGCCTTTGCTTCGCCAACGGTGTGCTGGCCGTAGTGGAAGATGCTGGCCGCCAGCACCGCATCCGCGTGACCGAGCTTGATGCCATCGGCCAGATCCTGCAGGCCGCCCACGCCACCTGATGCAATAACGGGTACCGGCACGGCGTCGCTGACCGCGCGCGTCAGTTCCAGGTCGAATCCGCTCTTGGTGCCGTCGCGGTCCATGCTGGTCAGCAGGATTTCGCCGGCGCCGCGGCGCGCCATCTCGCGGGCCCACTCCACGGCGTCCAGGCCGGTCGCCTTGCGTCCGCCGTGGGTAAAGACTTCCCAGCGGGCCGGCTCGCCCGGCGCCGAACTGCGCTTGGCATCGATGGCCACCACGATGCACTGCGAGCCGTACTTGCCGGTCGCATCTGAAACCAGTTGCGGATTGGCGATGGCCGACGAATTCACGCTGATCTTGTCCGCCCCGGCATTGAGCAGCCGGCGCACGTCTTCCACGGCGCGCACGCCGCCGCCCACGGTCAGCGGGATGAACACCTGCGAAGCCACGGCCTCGATGATATGAAGGATCAGGTCGCGACCGTCGCTGGTCGCGGTGATGTCGAGAAAAGTGATTTCATCGGCACCCTGCTCGTCATAGCGGCGAGCGATTTCCACGGGGTCGCCAGCATCGCGCAGTTCGACGAAGTTGACACCCTTGACCACCCGCCCGTTGGTGACGTCGAGGCAGGGGATGATACGTTTGGCTAGCATGTGGTTCCTTGCCTGCCGCGCCCGCCCGGGGCACGGCTGGTTGTGGCGTCCTGCCTGGTGGCGTGACGCGGCCGCCGGTTACTCGGCCGTCAGCTTGTCCGCGTGCGCCTGGGCGTCGGCAAAGACCAGGTCGCCCGAATAGATCGCGCGGCCGCAGATCACACCTTCCACGCCCTCGCCTTCCACGGCGCAGAGCTGGTCGATGTCGGCCATGTTCGACAGGCCGCCGCTGGCGATCACCGGGATCGACATCGACTGGGCCAGCTTGACCGTGGCGTCGATGTTGATGCCCTGCAGCATGCCGTCGCGGCCGATGTCGGTGTAGATGATGGCTTCCACGCCGTAGTCTTCGTACTTGCGTGCCAGATCCGCCACTTCATGGCCCGTCAGCTTGCTCCAGCCATCGGTGGCCACCTTGCCGTCCTTGGCATCGAGCCCGACGATGATGTGGCCGCCGAACGCCGAGCAGGCGTCCTTCAGGAATCCGGGGTTCTTCACGGCCGCGGTGCCGATGATCACGTACGACAGGCCGTCGTCGAGCCAGCGTTCGATCGTGTTCAGATCGCGGATACCCCCGCCGAGCTGGACCGGAATCTCGTCGCCGACTTCCGCGATGATGGCCTTGATGGCTGCCTCGTTGCGGGGCTTGCCAACAAAGGCGCCGTTCAGGTCGACCAGATGCAGGCGACGCGCACCCTGGTTCACCCAGTGACGTGCCATGGCGGCGGGATCTTCGGAAAAGACGGTAGCCTGGTCCATATCGCCTTGTTTGAGGCGTACACACTGACCGTCCTTCAGGTCGATGGCCGGAATGAGCAACATAGCGTAACGAGCGTGGTGGTTGTGTAAAGGAAAAGGGCAGCGATGCCAGCGCGGGCTGCGCGGGCGCTCAGGTCATGTCAGTTTTGCAGTGGATGCAGTCTGGGTCGGTGGCTCTGAACGGCAGGTATCGCTGTTGATCTTGTGGCGCTTCTGGTAACAGGTGCTTCTGACGCTTTACGGATTCCAGTGCACGAAATTCCGGTATAGCTGCAAACCCATCGCGGCGCTCTTCTCCGGGTGGAACTGCGTGGCGAAAATATTATCGCGTGCCACCGCGCTGGTAAACACGACGCCATAGTCCGTCTCGCCGGCAATATGCGCGGGCTCCTGCGCCTGCACATAATAGCTGTGCACGAAGTAAAACCAGCTGTTGTCCGGGATGCCCTGCCACATCGGGTGCGCCATTGCCTGCCGCACGCGGTTCCAGCCCATCTGCGGCACCTTGAAGCGCGAGCCATCCGGCTGCATCATCCCTTCCAGTTCAAAGCGGATCACCTCGCCCGGCATCAGGCCCAGGGCTGGCGTGCTGGCCGCGCCCGACCTGACTTCACTGCTGCGTTCGAACAGCATCTGTTCGCCAACGCACACACCCAGCATCGGCTTCGACGCCGCGGCCTCCAGCACGGCCTGCTGCAGCCCCGAATCTCCCAGGGCGCCCATGCAGTCGGGCATCGCACCCTGCCCCGGCAGCACCACGCGGTCCGCCGCGCGGATCGCCTCGGGGCGGTCCACAACCTGCACGTCCGCTTCCGGTGCCGCGGCACGCAGAGCCTGCGCCACCGAGCGCAGGTTGCCCATGCCGTAATCCACAATTGCTATGGTAGTCATGATTTCAAAACAGGCAACAATGTCTTCAGCCCGTCCACAATGAATTCAACGGCCAGCGCCGACAGGATCAACCCCATCAGGCGCGTGCCGATATTGATCCCGGTCCTGCCAACCACCCGTGCGATGGGGTCCGCCGCACGGAACGTGCCATACACCACCAGCCCCAGCAGCACGCCGATCCCGACCAGGATCAGCAGCTCGTACCAGTGATTCGTCTTGCCCGCATACACGATCACGGTGCTGATCGATCCCGGCCCGGTCAGCAACGGCAGCGCCAGCGGCACCACCGCGATACTGGTCTTGGCCTCGGCCTCGTCCTCTTCCTCGGGCGTGGCCTTGGTCCGGCCCGTCTGGGCGTTGAGCATGTTCATGGCCATCATGATCATGATCAGCCCGCCGCCCACCTGCAGCGACGCCACCGAGATATTGAAGAACTCGATGATCTGCTGGCCCAGCAACGCCGACAAGCCCACCACGATCGCCACGGCAATCGACGCCGTCTTGATCGTCTTCAGCTTCTCCGCCTCGGTCTGCTGGCTGGTCAGGCTGATGAAGAACGGGATCGCCCCGATCGGATTGATCAGCGCCAGCAGCGAGATGAAAGACTTGAGCGTATCCATCGGATGCGGGTGTGTCCGGGGTTGTCAGCGTCGCCGCAACCAGCCGGCACGCCTGCTATATGGGGGCGCAGGTCAGTGTTTCAGGTCAGACACCAGTATGGGTCAGAGCGTACCCTTGGTCGATGGAATCTGGTTGGCCGCACGCGGATCCAGCTCCACCGCCATGCGCAACGCACGGCCAAAGGCCTTGAACACCGTTTCGCACTGGTGGTGGGCGTTGATGCCGCGCAGGTTGTCGATATGGAGCGTCACCCCGGCGTGGTTGACGAAGCCGCGGAAGAACTCGATCGTCAGGTCGACGTCGAAGCTGCCCACCCGGGCGCGCGTGAACGGCACGTGGAATTCCAGCCCCGGGCGGCCCGAGAAGTCGATCACCACGCGCGACAGGCACTCGTCCAGCGGCACATAGCTGTGGCCGTAGCGGGTGATGCCCTTCTTGTCGCCGATGGCGCGCGCCACGGCCTGGCCCAGCGTAATGCCGACGTCTTCCACCGTGTGGTGGTCGTCGATATGGGTGTCGCCCGTGGCCTCCACCTCCAGGTCGAACATGCCATGCCGGGCAATCTGGTCCAGCATGTGGTCGAGGAATGGCACGCCGGAAGCCAGCTTCTGGCGGCCGGTGCCATCAAGGTTCAGCGAAACGCGGATTTGCGTTTCCGAGGTATTGCGGGTGACCTCTGCAACACGCATGGTGGGGTTAATCCTGCAATGAGGCACGGAATGCCTCAAGAAACTGCGCGTTTTCTTCGGGGGTGCTGACCGTCACGCGCAGACAGTTGGCCAGCAATGCGTGCATTTTACTCACGTTCTTGATCAATACCTTCCGCGCCAGCACGCGCTCGAACGTCTGTGCCGCATCCGGCACGCGCACCAGCAGGAAGTTGGCGGCGCTCGGGTAGACCGTCACGCCCGGCATGGCCGCCATGGCGTCGGCCAGCTTCGCGCGCTCGGCACGCAGCTGGGCGGCCTGGTCGTCCAGCACATCCACATGTTCCAGCGCGAACAGCGCGGTGGCTTCGGTCAGCACGTTGACGTTGTACGGCGGGCGCACCTTGTCCAGTTGCGACAGCCATTCCGGCGACCCCGCCATGTAGCCCAGGCGGATACCGGCGAGCCCCAGCTTCGACACCGTGCGCATCACCAGCAGGTTGCCGAACCCGGTCAGGCGCGGCATCCAGCTTTCCTGGGCGAACGGCTGGTAGGCCTCGTCCACCACCACCAGGCTCTGGCATACCTCGCCCTGCGCGGCGCGCACGATCGCTTCCATGTCGGCGGCGTCGAACAGGTTGCCGGTGGGGTTGTTCGGGTAGGCCAGATAGATGATGGCGGGCTTGTGCTCGGCCATCGCGGCCAGCATGGCGGCGCGGTCCAGCGTGAAATCCGCACGCAACGGCACGCCGACAAACCCGAGGCCCGCAAACTGAGCCGACATCGCATACATGACGAAGCCAGGCACCGGCGCCAGCACCTTGGCACCCGGCTTCGATGCGGCCAGCGAAATGATGCTGATCAGTTCGTCCGAACCGTTGCCCAGCATCACGTCCATGCCGGCTGGCACCTTCATGACCGACTTGAGCTGCGCGCGCAGCGCCTCGCTGCTGGGCACCGGGTAGCGGTTCAGGGCCACCTCGCCCAGCCGCGCGGCCAGTTGGCCGCGCAGGTCGGGCGGCAGCCGGTACGGGTTCTCCATCGCGTCGAGCTTCACCAGTCCGTGCGAGTCGGCGACATGATAGGCGCCCATGGCGCGCACGTCGTCACGGATGATGCGTTCGATCAGGGATGGGTCTACGGCTGGCATGATGGTCCTATGGTTTCGTGCCTTGCGGCATGTCTTAACGCTTGAATCGGTACTCGGCGCTGCGCGCGTGGGCCTGCAGCCCCTCGCCATAGGCCAGTTCGGCGGCGATCTGGCCCAGCATCTGCGCCCCGCCCTCGCTGACCTCGATCAGGCTCGAACGCTTCTGGAAGTCGTACACGCCCAGCGGCGACGAGAAGCGCGCGGTGCGCGAGGTGGGCAGCACGTGGTTCGGGCCCGCGCAGTAGTCGCCCAGCGACTCGCTGGTATAGCGGCCCAGGAAGATGGCGCCCGCATGGCGGATCTTCTCGCTCCACTGGCGCGGGTGTTCGGCCGAAATCTCCAGGTGCTCGGGCGCGATGGCGTTGGCGATCTCGCAGGCTTCTTCCATGTCGCGCACCTTGACCAGGGCACCGCGCCCGGCCAGCGAGGCGGCGATGACTTCGCGGCGCGGCATCGTCGGCAACTGGCGCTGGATGCTCTCTTCCACGCGGTTCAGGTAGGCCTCGTCCGGACACAGCAGGATCGACTGCGCCAGTTCGTCGTGCTCGGCCTGCGAGAACAGGTCCATGGCCACCCAGTCCGGATCGGTCGTGCCGTCGCAGATCACCAGGATTTCCGACGGGCCGGCGATCATGTCGATGCCGACCGTGCCGAACACGCGGCGCTTGGCGGCGGCCACATAGGCATTGCCCGGGCCGACGATCTTGTCCACCTGCGGCAGCGTGGCGGTACCGAACGCCAGCGCGCCCACGGCCTGCGCGCCGCCGATCGTGAACACCCGGTCCACGCCGGCGATCTGCGCGGCGGCCAGCACCAGTTCGTTGCGCACGCCACCGGGCGTGGGCACGACCATGATCACTTCCTTGACGCCAGCCACGCGCGCGGGGATCGCATTCATCAGCACCGACGACGGGTAAGCGGCCTTGCCGCCGGGCACGTACAGGCCCACGCGGTCCAGCGGGGTCACCTTCTGGCCCAGCATGGTGCCGTCGGCCTCGGTGTATTCCCAGCTATGGCTGCCGCATTCGATCTTCTGCTTCTCGTGGTAGGCGCGCACGCGGGCGGCGGCGGCCTCCAGCGCGGCGCGGCGCTTCGGCTCCAGGTCTTCCAGCGCCGCTTCCAGTTGGGATTGCGACAGCTCCAGCGCGCCCATCGAGGGGGCTTCCAGGCGGTCGAAACGGCGCGTGTATTCGAGCACGGCCTCGTCGCCGCGGCGGCGCACGTCAGCCAGGATATCGGCAGCGGCGCGATCGATGGCCTCGTCTTCCGACGCCTCGAACGCCAGCACCTGGCGCAGGGCATCGGCAAAGCCGGGCTCGGTCGAGTCGAGCCGGCGGATCGACAGGTTTTCCATATCGGTGTCGTTCATGACTGCTTGTCCTCGGGGAATCCCTGACGGATTCCCGGTCGGGTTCAACTTGTGCGTACCTCAGGCGAGCGCCGCCGAGGCCCGTTCGAATGCTTCCAGGATCGGCGCCAACCGTTCCCGTTTGAGCTTCAGCGCCGCCTGGTTGACCACCAGGCGAGACGAGATCTGCACGATCTCCTCCACTTCGACCAGGTTGTTCGCGCGCAGCGTGCCGCCGGTGCTGACCAGGTCGACGATGGCATCGGACAGCCCCACCAGCGGGCCCAGCTCCATCGAGCCGTACAGCTTTATCAGGTCCACGTGCACGCCCTTCTTGGCGAAGTGCTCGCGGGCGGTCTGCACGTACTTGGTGGCCACGGCCAGGCGCGCGCCCTGCCGCACCGCGTTGGCGTAGTCGAACCCGGCAGGCACCGCCACCGACATGCGGCAGCGCGCGATGTTCAGGTCGATCGGCGCGTACAGGCCGGTCATGCCGTGCTCCATCAGCACGTCCTTGCCGGCCACGCCGAAGTCGGCCGCGCCATACTGCACGTAGGTCGGCACGTCCGACGCGCGCACGATGATCACGCGCACGGCCGGGTCCGACGTGGGCAGGATCAGCTTGCGCGAGGTCTCGGGGTCCTCGGTCACCTGAATGCCGGCCGCGGCCAGCAGCGGCAGCGTTTCGGTAAAGATGCGGCCCTTGGACAGTGCCAGCGTCAGCTGGTTGGGCGAGGCGTTGAAAGCGGGACTCATCGTCAGTTCTTCAAGGTTCGGGGCGGCTTGGGGCGGCGGCTTCTGGTTCAGGCGATCCGGCGGATCTTCGCGCCGACGGCCGACAGCTTGTCTTCCATGCGGTCGTAGCCGCGATCCAGGTGGTAGATGCGGTCGATCGTCGTTTCGCCATCGGCCACCAGGCCGGCAATGACGAGACTGGCCGATGCACGCAGGTCGGTGGCCATCACGTTGGCGCCCGACAGGCGCGGCACGCCGGTCACCACCGCGGTGTTGCCCTCGGCCGTGATGTTCGCGCCCAGACGGTTCAGCTCCTGCACGTGCATGAAGCGGTTTTCGAAGATCGTCTCGGTGATGCGCGCCGTGCCTTCGGCCACCGCGTTCAGGGCCATGAACTGGGCCTGCATGTCGGTCGGGAAGGCCGGGTATTCCGACGTCCGGAAGCTCACGGCCTGCGGCCGTTGCGGCATGGCCAGGCGGATCCAGTCGTCGCCGGTCTCGACCGTGGCACCGGTCTCGCGCAGCTTGATCAGCACGGCGTCCAGGATCAGCGGCGGGACGTCGCGCACGACGATGTCGCCCAGCGACGCGGCGGCCGCGCACAGGAACGTGCCGGCCTCGATACGGTCGGCCACCACGCTGTGCTGCGCGCCGTGGAGCTTGTCCACGCCCTGCACGATCAGGCGGTCGGTGCCGATGCCCTCGATTTTCGCGCCCATCTTGACCAGCAGTTCGGCCAGATCGGTCACCTCGGGCTCGCGGGCGGCGTTTTCCAGCACGGTCTCGCCTTCGGCCAGCGTGGCGGCCATCAGCAGGTTCTCGGTGCCGGTCACGGTGATCATGTCCGTCACCACGCGGGCGCCCTTCAGGCGGCTGGCGCGGGCGTGGATGAAGCCGTGCTCGATGGTGATTTCCGCACCCATGGCCTGCAGGCCCTTGATGTGCTGGTCCACGGGGCGTGCGCCAATGCCGCAGCCGCCCGGCAACGACACGCGGGCCTCGCCGAAGCGGGCCACCAGCGGGCCCAGCACCAGGATCGACGCGCGCATGGTCTTCACGAGGTCGTAGGAAGCTTCAGGCGAATTGATGTCGGCGCCGTTCAGCGTGGCCACGCCATTGACCATGTCGGCCTGCATGCCCATCTGGCGCAGCAGCTTGAGCATGGTGCGCGTGTCCTGCAGGTCGGGCACGTTGGAAAGCGATACGGTATCGGCGGTCAGCAGGCCGGCACACAGGATGGGCAGGGCGGCGTTCTTGGCGCCCGAGACGCGGACTTCGCCCTTGAGCGGCCCGTTGCCCTGGATCTGGAATTTGTCCATGTTTCTGTCTTGTCAGCCGGCGGCGTCGGACCCGCCGGTATGTTGTCTTGTGAGGGATCGACGCCTTACTTGGCGCCGTCGGCCTGCCATTCGGCCGGCGTCAGCGTCTTCATCGACAGCGCATGGATCTCGGCGCGCATGCGGTCGCCCAGCGCCGCGTAGACGCGCTGGTGCCGCTGGATCAGGCGCTTGCCCTCGAATTCCCCGCTCACGATCGTGGCGAAGAAGTGCTGGCCGTCGCCCTCCACGTGCAGATGTTCGCAGGGCAATCCTTGGGCAATGTAATCCCTGACTTGTTCCGGAGTAGGCAGCATGTCTGTCTCTGTGAATTCGGTGATTTGCGGCAAATCAGTGCCGCAGCTTGTAACCCTTGCGCAGCAGGCGCAGCGCCAGCGCGGCCAGCACCACGAACGCCACGACCACCACGGCCAGGCTGTGCAGCGGCGGCACGTCGGACACGCCGAAGAAGCCGAAGCGGAAGCCGTCGATCATGTAGAAGAACGGGTTGGCGTGCGACACGGCCTGCCAGAACGGCGGCAAGGAATGAATCGAATAGAACACGCCGGACAGGAACGTGGCCGGCATGATCAGAAAGTTCTGGAAAGCGGCCAGCTGGTCGAACTTCTCGGCCCAGATGCCGGCGATCAGGCCCAGCGTGCCCAGGATGCCCGCGCCGGCCAGCCCGAACACCAGGATCCAGAGCGGATGCGCAAAATGCAGGTGTGCAAACCAGGCGGTCACCAGCAGCACGCCCAGGCCCACGCAGAGCCCGCGGATGATCGACGCCGCCACATAGGCGCCGAACATTTCCCAATGCGACAGCGGCGGCAGCAGGATGAACACCAGGTTGCCGGTAATCTTGGACTGGATCAGCGACGACGAACTGTTGGCGAACGCATTCTGCAGCACGCTCATCATCACCAGGCCCGGCACCAGGAAGGCGGTATAGCTGATCTGGTCGTAGACGCGCACGCGGTCTTCGAGCACATGGCCAAAGATCAGCAGGTACAGCACGGCGGTCAGCACCGGCGCGGCCACGGTCTGGAACGATACCTTCCAGAAGCGCAGCACTTCCTTGTAGAGCAGCGTGCGGAAGCCGACCAGGCCGCCGACTTTCATCGATGCCAGACGCCGTTCCTCGCGCTGGGCCACATTGATCTCGGCGGGATTCTTCATGCCGCGGCCTCCATGGCGGCGTTCGGCGTGCTGCCGGGCATCTCGCCCTCGCGGCGCATGATCTGCACGAACACATCCTCCAGGTCGGCCTTGCTGATTTCCATGTCTTCGATTTCACAGCCGGCGGCGCGCAGCGCGGCCAGGATGGGTTCCACGGCCTCGTAGCCCGACAGCCGCAGGCGATGCGCGCGCTCGCCCGGGTTGCCCGGCGTGCGCAGTGCGTCCAGTTCGGCCGGCAGCGACCCCTTCGACAGCGTCAGAACCAGTTGCAGGCCCGCGAACTGGTTCAGCAGGCTGCTGGTGCGGTCCAGCGCCACCACCTCGCCGAACTTGAGCATGGCGATGCGGTCGCACAGTGCCTCGGCTTCTTCCAGGTAGTGGGTGGTCAGGATGATCGTGTGGCCTTCGCGGTTCAGCCGCGAAATGAATTTCCACAGGGTCTGGCGCAGCTCCACGTCTACGCCGGCGGTGGGTTCGTCCAGCACGATCACGGGCGGACGGTGCACCAGCGCCTGGGCCACCAGCACGCGGCGCTTCATGCCGCCCGAAAGCTGGCGCATGTTGCTGTCGGCCTTGTTGGTGAGATCGAGGTTGGCCATGATCTCGTCGATCCAGTCGTCATTGCGCGACAGGCCGAAATAGCCCGACTGCAGCCGCAGGGTCTCGCGCACCGTGAAGAACGGATCGAAAACCAGCTCCTGGGGCACCACGCCCAGCATGCGGCGCGCCATGCGGTAGTCGTCCACCACATCGTGGCCCAGCACGCTGACCGTACCCGAATCGGCGCGGTTCAGCCCGGCCAGAATGGATATCAGCGTGGTCTTGCCCGCGCCGTTGGGGCCGAGCAGGCCGAAGAATTCCCCGCGCTCGACGCTGAAACTGACACCCTTGAGCGCCTGCAGGTTGCGGTAACGCTTGCGGACATCGGTAATTTCGATGGCTTTCATGGCCGAATGTCTTGGGATGGGGCCGCTTGGCGGTCAGCCTTACCTGGATTGGGGGGGCGCCCCTGAGGTTAGCCGCGCAGCACCTGTGGATCGTGTCAGGACACTTGGGGGCGACTTGGGGACGAACAACCCGGAATTATAGGGGATGAGGGGGTTCCCCCGCTCTGCCCGGCGCGGCGCCAGGCCATCGGCCCGACGCCGTGGCATCGCATGGCCGCACGCAATGGCACGCGCGGCGACGGATGCCGGTTCAATGTCGGTGGTGGTGGTGTTCCGGGTGGGTAGCGGTGGCGGTAGCCAGGCCCAGCAGGCCTTCGACCCCATAGAGGGTGGCCAGCGACCGCAGCTGCGGCGACGCACCGGCGACAGTCAACGACTGGCCGCGCTCGGCGGCAGCCCGTTGCCAGGCCAGCAGCACGGCGACGGCGGAGGAATCCACCTGCGTCAGCGCGCTGCAATCCACCGTCACGTCGCCCTGCTGCACGCGCGACAGGCCGTCACGCAGCACGACGGCGGCGTTGCGGTTGGTCAGCGAGGCGCCAAGGGCAGGCATGGATGGATGGGAGCTGGAAACGTGAAACGGGCTTGTCGAAATGAAAACTCCCGCCCGGAGGCGGGAGCGTCTGGCCATTGTAGACCAGTTTGGCCGCGCCGTGCTGCGGCGCAACCAGAATCGCGCGGATCGGCCGCTCAGCCCTTGGCGTTGGCCAGCTGGCGGTTGCGGTCCTGCAGCGTCTTGATGACGCCGTCCACGCCCTGCTGGTTGGCGATGGTGTTGAAGCTGCCCTTGTACGCCTCGGTCAGCCAGGCGCCCAGCACGTTGATGTCATAGACCTTCCAGCCCTCGGCCGTCTTTTCCAGGCGGTAATCCATCTGGATCGGCTCGCCCTTGTTGATGACCTGGGTGCGGATCGTGGCGTCGGTGTCGTCAGCCGTGCCGCGATAGGGACGGAACTGCACCTTCTGGTCGCGGATCTGGGCGATGGCGCCGGCGTACGTGCGGATCAGCAGCGTCTTGAACTCGTCGGTAATCACCTTCTGCTGTTCCGGCGTGGCCTTCGACCAGTTGCGGCCCATGGCGATCTGCGTGGTGCGCGTGAAGTTGGCGTGCGGCAGGATCTTCTGCTCGACGAGCTGGGTAATCTTGCCGATATTGCCGGCCTGCATGTCCTTGTCGGACTGCACGGTGGACATCACGTCGTTCACCACGGCCTTGACCAGGCCGTCCGGCGTCGAGGCGTCGGCCTGCTGCGCGTGCGCGGCGCCAGCGCCGGCAAAGGCAACAACAGTGAGGAAGGGAAGCAGCAGTCGCTTGATCATGTGAATTTTTTCCTTTCTTTCCGGGGACGTCACCTGCAGGGTATCGGCAGGTTCGCGCCCATCCGACAGGGCAACAACGCACCGCCATCGGAAATCATTGAAACACAGGCGTCAGCCGGGCATGGTACCTGCACATGCATGGAACGCCACTTTCATACACTTTGTTTCAGGCCTCACAGCGCGCTCACAGGCGGCCCAGGCACTGTCGGGACAAGGCTGGCGGGCAGACCTTCGTGCTGCCCACGGCGCCTCAGCCCTCTTTGGTATCGGCTCCGGCCGGCGCGGGCTTGCTGCCGCCGTCCTGCTCCTGGGGCGCCTTCGGCTGGGGTTGCTGCGGCGCGTCCTCGTCATCCTGCGACGGCGGATTGCCGTCGTGGATCAGGTATTCCCGGCGCTGCAGGTACGAATCGCGCAGGAACGCGTACTTGTCCAGCGCGGCCGCCTCGATCAGGCTCGTGGCACCCAGCAGCTGGGCCCGGCCGTCGACCACGCGCACGGTGGACACCGACAGGCTCGCGTACCACGGTGAAATATAAGTGGTCGGGTCCATGAAGCGATCCACCACCATGCCGGTGCCGTCGCGCACGCTGCTCGGTCCGAACAGCGGCAGCACCAGGTACGGGCCCGGCGGCACGCCCCACACGCCCATGGTCTGGCCGAAGTCTTCCTTGTACTTCGGCAGGCCGGCCGGCGTGGCGATATCGATCAGGCCGCCCAGGCCGAGCACGCTGTTGATGGCCACGCGCATCGTGTCTTCCGCTGCCCGCGACGGCTTGCCTTGCAGCAGGTTGTTGGCCGCCGAGTAGACATCGCTGACATTTGAGAAGAAGTTGCCCACCGCCGTGCGCACCGGCGACGGGATGTAGTCCTGGTAGCCCTCGGCCACCGGCTTCAGCGCGTATTTGTCCAGATTGTCGTTGAACGTGGAAACGCCACGGTTGAACGGCTCCAGCGGGTCTGCCGGGTTGGCGTTGGGTCCGGTGGCGCAGCCGGCCAGGGCCAGCGCGACCAGCGAAGCCGCGCTCAGGCGATGAAAAGCGCTCATTTGCTGCCGCCCATTCCCGGCGCGGCCGGCAAGGCCGCCGCACCCGCGCCGGACGCATTCGCCGAAGAAGGAGACGGGGCCGGGGCCGACGCGTTGCCGTTGCCGCCGGCGCCGGCATCGGCCGCCTTGTTGTACAGGAACTGGCCGATCAGGTTTTCCAGCACCACGGCCGACTGCGTCATCGTGATCTTGCTGCCCTGGGCCAGCATCTTGTCGTCGCCGCCGGCTTCCAGCCCGATGTACTGCTCGCCAAGCAGCCCCGACGTCAGGATCTTGGCCGACGTGTCGCGCGGGAACGCGTAGCGTTTATCCAGATTCATCGTCACCGTGGCCTGGTATTGCTTGTCGTCGAAGTTGATCGACGCCACGCGGCCCACCACCACGCCGGCACTCTTTACCGGCGCACGCGGCTTCAGCCCGCCGATATTGTCGAACTGCGCGGTCACCGCGTAGGTGTCCTGAAACGACAGGCTGCTCATGTTGCCGGCCTTCAGCGCCAGGAACAGCAGGGCGGCGAAGCCCACCACCACGAACAACCCCACCCAGTAGTCGAGCGAATTTTTCTTCATGCGAGTCTCTTGTCGAATGCTTGTCAGCTGAACATCAGCGCGGTCAGCAGGAAATCCAGGCCGAGCACGGCCAGCGACGCCATCACCACGGTCCGCGTGGTGGCGCGTGAAACGCCTTCGGGCGTCGGGTTCGCCTCGAACCCCTGGTACAGCGCGATGAACGTCACCGCAATGCCAAAAATAAAGCTCTTGATCACGCCGTTCAGCACGTCGGCACGCACATCCACGCCGCCCTGCATCTGCGACCAGAACGCGCCGGCATCCACGCCGATCAGCTGCACGCCAACCAGGTAGCCGCCCAGGATGCCCACCGCGCTGAAGATCGCGGCCAGGATCGGCATGGCGATGACACCGGCCCAGAAACGCGGCGCGATCACGCGCTGCAACGGGTTGACGGCCATCATTTCCATCGCGGTCAGCTGCTCGCCAGCCTTCATCAGGCCGATTTCAGCGGTCAGCGACGTGCCGGCGCGGCCCGCGAACAGCAGCGCCGACACCACCGGCCCCAGTTCGCGCACCAGCGACAGCGCCACCAGCAGGCCCAGCGCCTGCTCGGACCCATAGCGGTTCAGCGTGTAGTACCCCTGCAGGCCCAGCACGAAGCCGACGAACAGGCCCGACACGGCGATGATCACCAGCGACAGGTTGCCGACGAAGAACACCTGGTCGGAAATCAGCCGGAATCGGCGCAGCAGTGCCGGCGACAGCGCCAGCACGGCCAGGAACATGCGCGTGGCACGGCCCAGGCCGCCCACGAACTGGCGCACCGCGGCGCCGATGGTAGTGAAGAAGCCGGTCAACGCGCGCCTCCGGCCAGGAAATCTTCGGCCAGCGTGGGGCCGGCGTAATGGAAAGGTACCGGGCCGTCGGCCTCGGCGTGCACGAACTGGCGCACGAACGGGTCGCTGGACGCCCGCAGGTCGTCGGGCGCACCTTCGGCAGCAATCCTGCCGTTCGCAATGAAATACACGTAATCGGCGATCTGGAAGGTTTCCTGCACGTCGTGCGAGACGATGATGGTGCTGGCGCCCAGCGCGTCGTTGAGGTCTCGGATCAGGTTCGCCGTCAGGCCGAGCGAGATCGGGTCCAGGCCGGCGAACGGTTCGTCGTACATCAGCAGGGCCGGGTCCAGCGCAATAGCCCGCGCCAGCGCCACGCGCCGCGCCATGCCGCCCGAGATCTGCGCCGGCATCAGGTCGCGCGCCCCGCGCAGCCCCACCGCGTTGAGCTTCATCAGCACCAGATCCCGGATCATCGATTCGGGCAGGTCGGTGTGCTCGCGTAGCGGAAATGCGACGTTGTCGAATACCGACAAGTCAGTGAACAGCGCGCCAAACTGGAACAGCATGCCCATCTGGCGGCGCACCGCGTACAGCGCGGTCTGGTCCATGACGTCGATGTCGGCGCCATTGAACGTCACACGGCCGCGCTGCGGGCGCACCATGCCGCCCACCAGCCGCATCACCGTGGTCTTGCCACAGCCCGATCCGCCCATGACGGCCACCACTTTCCCGCGCGGAAAGCGCATGGAAAGGCCGGATAGGATGGGCTTGTCGCCAGCCGCGTATGCAAAATCGACATCCGCGAGTTCGACGACGTTGGGGCCTGTAAAAGCCTGGCCAGACGGGTTCGGCACGGTAGCGGTCACAATGTCACCGGATTTGGACAGGCCGCCATTATAAGGGCTACTACCTATCGGTCGCCGTCCCGTGTGGTGATCTCACCATTGCATGGCCGACAACAATCCGAGGCATTCGTGTGATGCCGGCCGGACAAACTTGCCCGATTGCTCACTTCAGGGCTCGCTGCGCGGACCCGCCTGGCGCAGAATCACCTGCCATTGCACCGATTCCGAGCGGATGGCAGTGGCAAAGGCGTCGGGCGAGTCGCGAACTGGCGTAAGGCCGGCAGCCATCAACTGGGCCTGCACGCCGCGCTCGCTGGTCACACTGTCCAGTTCGGTAGCCAGTCGCGCCACGATGGCCCGGGGCGTCTTGGCCGGAGCCATCACGCCATACCAGGCGAGCGCCCCGTAGCCCTCCATGCCCGTTTCCTGCAGCGTCGGCACCTGCGGCGACAGCGGCGAGCGCACCGGCCCGGTCACGCCCAGGATGCGCAGCGCACCCGAGCGCACATGGGTCTGCACCGCGGCCCACGAACAGAAACAGGCGCTGATCCGGCCGGCGAGCATTTCCTGCACCACCGCGCTCTCGCCCTTGGCCATCACCAGCGGCACGCTGGTCGGCATGCCCCGCACCGCGTATTCGGCGTACAGATGCTGCGGGCTGCCCGGCTGGCCATAGCCATAGCTGTAAGATGCCGGGCTCGACCGCACGGCCGTGACCCACTGCTGGGGTGTCGTCATCGGCAAATGACCATCGATCACCAGGAACAACGGCATGGCGGCCACCCGCGCGACGGGGGTGAAATCACGCGTCACGTCATAGGGCACCGGTTCGAGTCCGGGCTGGATCAGCATGTTGGCCTGATGGAACAGCAGCGTGTGGCCGTCGGAACTGGCCTTGGCCACGAGGTCGCCAGCCATGGTGCCCGCCGCGCCGGGACGATTGTCCACGTCGACAGGCACGCCAAGCCGCTGGGATAGCCGTTCGGCCACCAGTCGCGCCACGGCATCGGCAACACCGCCGGCCGGGAACGGCACGATCATGCGCAGCGGCCGCGCGGGGAACGAGACCTGACGGGCCGGCGATTCCGTGCGCGCGGCAGGCGGAATGCTGGCAAGCTGGGCGACCGCGGGAGGCTGAGCGAGGGCCGTCGCCGCGCATAGCGCAACGGCAACCGCGCACCCCGTCCATCTGGCAGCGAGTATTGGCAACTTCGCTATACCTCGCCAAAGCCGCATGCAATTGCGTACTTCGGGCATCAATTTCCTCCGGGCCGTACCCACCGCTACGGCACCAAATCGGCTGAAAGGGATTTCGAGGCAGTCTCTTCTTATCTATTTTGAGGAAATTGTAAGGACATTGCCTGGCAGCGCACAGACCGCGTAAACGCTCTCCGGGCGGACCCCAATGTGAGCGCCCGTATAATCAGCCGATGCCTGAATTCACCCTTCGGCCCATGCGCGCCGCCGACCTGCCCGCCGTGCTTGCCATCCAGGCGCAGTGCTATGGCGATGCGCTGGTGGAGTCCGCCGATGCCCTGGAAAGCCGGCTCACGCTATCGCCCCCCACCTGCTGGGTCGCAGCCCTGTCCACGCCATCGCAAAACGGCCAATCCAGCCCTGCCCTGGCCGCCTACCTGTTTACCCATGCATGGCCAGAGGCATCGCTGCCGCCTCTGGAACGGCCGGCTTGCCCGCGACTGGCCCGATACCGAGCCGCTGACATGGTTCATTCACGACATGGCCGTGGCGCCGATCGGCCGCGGCGCGGGCCTCGCTACCCGCCTCCACCACGCGGCACGCAACGTGGCGATGCACGACGGCCTGCGGGCGTCGCGCCTTATCGCCGTCCAGTCAGCCGATGCGTACTGGCGCAGGCTCGGGTACGCACCGCTGGCCGCCGACAGGCATGCAGACAAGCTGGCAGCGTATGGAGAGGGGGCGGTGTTGATGGGGTGTGTGCTGTAGGTCCAAGCTTGCCGAACCCATAGGCCAGAACAAAAACCCCCGCAGCCTTCCGGCATGCGGGGGTGTTTTCGCGCCAGCGTAGGAACCTCGGCTTAACGCGGCAGTTCGCTGTGGCCCATCAGGAAGGCGTCCACCGAGCGGGCGGCCTGGCGGCCTTCGCGGATGGCCCAGACCACCAGCGACTGGCCGCGGCGCACGTCGCCTGCGGCGAAGACCTTCGGCACGTTCGTCTGGTAGGCGCGGTCGCCTTCGGTCGATGCCTTGGCGTTCTTGCGCGCGTCGGTGTCCACGCCGAAGGCTTCCAGCATGGAGCCCACGGGGTTCGTGAAGCCCATGGCCAGCAGCACCAGGTCGGCCTTCAGCACGAATTCGCTGCCCGGCACTTCCTGCATCTTGCCGTCCTTCCACTCCACGCGGCAGGCCTTCAGCGCCGTGACCTTGCCGTTCTCGCCGATCAGTTCCTTGGTGGCCACCGACCAGTCGCGCGAGCAGCCTTCGTCATGCGACGACGACGTGCGCAGCTTGATCGGCCAGTACGGCCACACCAGCGGCTTGTTCTCTTCTTCCGGCGGCTGCGGCAGCAGTTCGAACTGCGTGACCGATTCGGCGCCATGGCGGTTCGACGTGCCGACGCAGTCCGAACCCGTATCGCCGCCGCCGATCACGATCACGTGCTTGCCTTCGGCGCGGATCTCGTTGACGCCGTCGCCGGCCACTTCCTTGTTCTGCGGAATCAGGAATTCCAGCGCGTAGTGGACGCCGGCCAGTTCGCGGCCCGGCACCGGCAGGTCGCGCGGCACTTCCGAGCCGCCCGCCAGCACCACGGCGTCGAACTGGTCCATCAGCGCCTGCGCCGAGATGGTTTCACGCGCGTAGTTCTTGATGCCGGCCGGCAGCGCGCCGTCGGTCACCATCACGCCCGCACGGAAGGTCACGCCTTCGGCCTGCATCTGCTCGATGCGGCGGTCGATCAGGTCCTTCTCCATCTTGAAGTCGGGGATGCCGTAGCGCAGCAGGCCGCCGATACGGTCGTTCTTCTCGAACACGGTCACGTCGTGGCCGGCGCGCGCCAGTTGCTGCGCGGCTGCCATGCCAGCGGGGCCCGAGCCGACCACGGCCACGGTCTTGCCGGTCTTGTGCTTCGGCACCTGGGGCGCCACCCAGCCTTCTTCCCAGGCCTTGTCGATGATCGCGTGCTCGATCGACTTGATGCCCACCGGCAGCTCGTTGATGCCCAGCGTGCAGGCAGCCTCGCACGGCGCCGGGCAGATACGGCCCGTGAACTCGGGGAAGTTGTTGGTCTGGTGCAGGACTTCGATCGCCGACTTCCAGTCCTGGCGGTACACCAGGTCGTTGAAGTCCGGAATGATGTTGTTGACCGGGCAGCCGTTGTTGCAGAACGGGATACCGCAGTCCATGCAGCGGGCACCCTGGACCTTCGCTTCGCTGTCGGAGAGCGCGAACACGAATTCCTTGTAGTGCTTCACGCGCTTGACTACCGGTTCGTAGCCTTCGTTCTGGCGCGGAAATTCGAGAAAGCCTGTCGCCTTACCCATGTTGCATCCTTGGTCTTGCTGGCGCGAGGCGGCCGGGCCGGCCTCGCGTGGGGTCAGTATCTTGTTGGCGCCGCAGCCGTTGCCGCGGCGCCTCTCGTGGTGTGGCTGCCGGTCAGGCGGCTACCGCCTCGCGGTCGCTGTCGCGGGCTGCCTGTTCCTTTTCGAACATCTCGCCCAGGGCGCGCTTGTACTCGGTCGGGAAGACCTTGACGAACTTGCGGCGAGCCGTGGTCCAGTCGGCCAGCAGCGCCTTGGCGCGCTCCGAACCGGTGTAGCGGAAATGCTGCTCGATCAGGTTGCGCAGGATCACTTCGTCCAGCTGGCGCGTGCCGTTGAACTTGTGCCATTGCGATTCCGGCTGGCCCTTCTGCTGGTCGGCCGACGCGAGCACCGCCTCCAGCGCCACCATCGACGTGTTGCAACGCTTGTCGAACAGGCCGTCCTCGTCATAGACGTAGGCCACGCCGCCCGACATGCCGGCCGCGAAGTTGCGGCCCGTGCCGCCCAGCACGACCACGGTACCGCCGGTCATGTATTCGCAGCCATGGTCGCCGGTGCCTTCCACCACGGCGGTGGCACCCGAGTTACGCACCGCGAAACGCTCGCCGCCCACGCCGTTGAAGAACGCCTCGCCAGCCAGCGCGCCGTACAGCACGGTGTTGCCCACGATGATGTTGCGGGTCGGGTCGCCACGGAATTCGTGCGGTGCGCGCACGATCACGCGGCCGCCCGACAGGCCCTTGCCCACGTAGTCGTTGGCGTCGCCCACCAGGTCCATCGTGATGCCGTGCGCCAGGAACGCGGCAAACGACTGGCCCGCCGTGCCCTGGAACTGGATGTGGATCGTGTCGTCGGGCAGGCCCTCGTGGCCGTACTGCTTGGCCACCACGCCGGACAGCATCGCGCCCACCGTGCGGTTCACGTTCTTGACCGGCTGGATGAACGACACGCGCTCACCCTTGTCGATGGCCGGGCGCGCCTTGGCGATCAGCGTGTGGTCCAGCGCCTTGCCGGCTTCCACCGACAGGCCGTGATCCTGCACGTCGGTGTGGTAGCGCGGCACGTCGGCCGGGATCGGTGCCTGGAAGAAGATGCGGCTGAAGTCCAGGCCGCGTGCCTTCCAGTGCTCGATGCCGTGACGGATGTCGAGCAGGTCGGCGCGGCCGATCAGTTCGTCGAACGTGCGGATGCCCAGCTGGGCCATGATTTCACGCGCTTCTTCCGCAACGAAGAAGAAGAAGTTCACCACGTGCTCGGGCTTGCCCTGGAACTTCTTGCGCAGCGCCGGATCCTGCGTGGCCACGCCCACCGGGCAGGTGTTCAGGTGGCACTTGCGCATCATGATGCAGCCCTCGGCCACCAGCGGCGCGGTGGCGAAGCCGAACTCGTCCGCACCCAGCAGCGCGCCGATCACCACGTCGCGGCCGGTCTTCATCTGGCCGTCGGCCTGCACGCGGATGCGGTTGCGCAGGCCATTCAGCATCAGCGTCTGCTGCGTTTCGGCCAGGCCCAGTTCCCACGGCGAACCGGCGTACTTGATCGACGACCACGGCGATGCGCCGGTGCCGCCGTCATGGCCGGCGATCACCACGTGATCGGCCTTGGCCTTGGCCACGCCGGCGGCCACGGTACCCACGCCCACTTCGGACACCAGCTTGACCGAGATGTCCGACGCCGGATTCACGTTCTTCAGGTCGTGGATCAGCTGTGCCAGATCCTCGATCGAGTAGATGTCGTGGTGCGGAGGCGGCGAGATCAGGCCCACGCCCGGCACCGAGTAACGCAGCTTGCCGATGTAGTCGGACACCTTGTGGCCCGGCAGCTGGCCGCCTTCGCCCGGCTTGGCGCCCTGCGCCATCTTGATCTGGATCTGGTCGGCCGATGCCAGGTATTCGGCGGTCACGCCGAAACGGCCCGACGCCACCTGCTTGATCTTCGAGCGCAGCGAATCGCCGGCCTGGAGTTCCAGGTCTTTCTCGATCACGTGGTCGCCCAGGATGCTCTTGAGCGAGTCGCCCTGCTTGATGGGGATGCCGCGCAGTTCGTTGCGATAACGCTTCTCGTCCTCGCCGCCTTCGCCGGTGTTCGACTTGCCGCCGATGCGGTTCATCGCCACGGCCAGCGTGGCGTGGGCTTCGGTCGAGATCGAGCCGAGCGACATGGCGCCCGTGGCAAAACGCTTGACGATTTCCTTGGCCGGTTCCACTTCTTCCAGCGGAATCGCGCGGGCCGGGTCGACCTTGAACTCGAACAGTCCGCGCAGCGTCATGTGACGACGGCTCTGGTCGTTGATGATGTTGGCGTATTCCTTGTACGTCTGGTACTGGCCGCGGCCATCGTCGGCACGCACCGAGTGCTGCAGCTTGGCGATGGAGTCCGGCGTCCACATGTGGTCTTCACCGCGCACACGGAACGCGTACTCGCCGCCGGCGTCGAGCATGTTGCTCAGCACCGGGTTGCTGCCGAATGCGTCGGTATGCAGGCGCAGCGCTTCTTCGGCCACCTCGAAGATGCCGATGCCCTCGACGTTCGACGGCGTGCCGTGGAAGTACTTCTGCACCAGTTCGCGCGACAGGCCGATGGCCTCGAAGATCTGGGCGCCCGTGTACGACATGTACGTGGAGATGCCCATCTTCGACATCACCTTGAACAGGCCCTTGCCGATCGCCTTGACGAAGTTCTTGACCGCCTTTTCCGGCGACAGGTCGCCCGACAGGCCCGAGGCCATGTCGGCCAGCGTTTCCATGGCCAGGTACGGGTGCACGGCTTCGGCGCCGTAGCCGGCCAGCAGCGCGAAGTGATGCACTTCACGGGCCGAGCCGGTTTCGACGACCAGGCCGGCCGACGTGCGCAGGCCCTTTTCCACCAGGTGGTGGTGGATGGCCGACGTGGCCAGCAGCGCCGGAATGGCCACCTGGGTGTCGTCGACGCGGCGATCCGACACGATCAGGATGTTGTAGCCCGAACGCACGGCGTCCACGGCTTCGGCGCACAGCGATGCCAGGCGGGCCTCGATGCCTTCCTTGCCCCACGCCACCGGGTAGCAGATGTTCAGTTCGTACGAACGGAACTTGCCGCCGGTGTAGTGCTCGATGTTGCGGATCTTGGCGATGTCCTTGAAGTCCAGCACGGGCTGGGACACTTCAAGGCGCATCGGCGGGTTGATGTTGTTCAGTTCCAGCAGGTTCGGCTTCGGACCGATGAACGACACCAGCGACATGACCATGTTCTCGCGGATCGGGTCGATCGGCGGGTTGGTCACCTGCGCGAACAGCTGGCGGAAGTAGTGGTACAGCGTCTTGTTCTTCGACGACAGCACGGCCAGGGGCGAGTCGTTGCCCATCGAGCCCGTGGCTTCCTCGCCGGCCAGCGCCATCGGCGCCATCAGGAACTTGACGTCTTCCTGCGTGTAGCCGAACGCCTGCTGGCGGTCCAGCAGCGGCGACACCGGCTTCTTCTCGGCGGCCACGTCTTCCGGCTTGGCTTCCAGCTCGTCGAGCTTGATGCGCACGGCGTCGATCCAGCTCTTGTACGGCTTGGCGTTGGCCAGGTTGTCCTTGAGTTCCTTGTCGTCGATGATGCGGCCCTGCTCCATGTCGATCAGGAACATCTTGCCCGGCTGCAGGCGCCACTTGTTGACGATGCGCGACTCGGGGAACGGCAGCACGCCGGCTTCCGACGCCAGCACGACGAAGTCGTCGTCGGTCACGTAGAAGCGGGCCGGACGCAGGCCGTTACGGTCCAGCGTGGCACCGATCTGGCGGCCGTCGGTGAAGCAGATGGCGGCGGGGCCGTCCCACGGCTCCATCATCGCGGCGTGGTACTCGTAGAAGGCACGACGGTTGTCGTCCATCAGCGTGTGCTGTTCCCAGGCTTCCGGGATCATCATCATCATTGCGTGGACGAGCGGGTAGCCCGCCATCGTCAGCAGTTCGAGGCAGTTGTCGAACGATGCCGTGTCCGACTGGCCCGGATAGATCAGCGGCCACAGCTTGGGCAGGTCGTCGCCCAGCACCGGCGACGAGATTGCGCCGGTCCGTGCGTTGACCCAGTTCACGTTGCCCTTGACCGTGTTGATTTCGCCGTTGTGGGCGACCATGCGGTACGGGTGGGCCAGTTCCCAGGCCGGGAACGTGTTGGTCGAGAAACGCTGGTGCACCAGGGCCAGGGCCGAGACGGCGCGCGAATCCTGCAGGTCCAGGTAGTACTCGCCCACCTGGTTGGCCAGCAGCAGGCCCTTGTACACGACGGTACGGGCCGACATCGACGGCACGAAGTATTCCTTGCCGTGCTTGAGCTTGAGCGCCTGGATGGCGTGGCTGGCCGTCTTGCGGATCACGTAGAGCTTACGTTCCAGCGCGTCCGTGGTCATGATGTCGCGGCCACGACCGATGAAGATCTGGCGGATCACCGGCTCGGTGGTGCGCACGGTCGGGGACATCGGCATGTTGCAGTCCACCGGCACGTCGCGCCAGCCCAGTACGACCTGGCCTTCCAGGCGCACGGTGCGCTCGAGCTCCTGCTCGCAGGCCAGGCGCGAGGCGTGTTCCTTCGGCAGGAAGATCATGCCGACGCCGTATTCGCCGTTGGGCGGCAGCGTCACGCCCTGCTTGGCCATTTCTTCGCGGTAGAACTGGTCCGGGATCTGGATCAGGATACCGGCGCCGTCGCCCATCAGCGCATCTGCGCCAACTGCGCCCCGGTGGTCCAGGTTCTCAAGGATCTTCAGACCCTGCGAAATGATCTCGTGGGATTTCTTGCCCTTGATATGCGCCACCATGCCGACGCCGCAGGCGTCATGCTCGTTGGTGGGGTCGTACAGGCCCTGGGCCTGGGGGCGTGCGGCGAGATCGGAAGATTGTTGCGAGTGGTCCACGGGCTGAATTCCGGTGAAGGCTGCGCAGCCAGCAAGGGCATAGACCGAACGGGATGGGCTGTCGCGGGGGGCCTCTTGATCGGGCGTGGCAGACAGCTGGGACCGCAGCGGCGTACACGAGCGTGACGCGCCGCACAATGACTGTGGGTGGAGCAACTATAAGAGAATCGTCCGAGCCTCGCAAAATTATTAAATGGGGTCAGAACACATTAAATATTGCACCATCGCGGTCGCCATTTTAAATGGGGACACATTAATTCCTCGGCATTTTCGCACTGATATGGTGCGCTCCATCAGCTCTCCAGCGTGGAGTCGGCCTCTCCGCCCTCGGCATCCGGAATTACCGACTTTCTTGGTCGGCCTTTAGGCAGCGGCTGGACGCGTCGCGTCGCGTGACGCTCAAGTTGCATCAGGAAGGCATCGCTGCCCAGCGGCCAGCCGCTATGGGCATGCTTCTGCAGCGTGGCGAGCGTGCGGCCGGACAAACCCTCGGCCGTCAATGCGCGGTAATTGGACTGCCGCTCGAACGGCGTATTGCCCAGGTCCCAGTAAATGGAGTGATCACTCACAATCGATTGGGATTCGAAGCCAGCGTGGTGCCGATAGCTGCTCCAGCGATCCGCCTCGGGCGTCGTCACGTCGCCGGCGCGCACGGCATTGCCTTCCGTATAGAGCATGGCCGGCAGCAGCCAGGTCTCGGGCTCGATGACCGCGGAGCGGAAGCGGCCTTCCCAGAGGGTGCCCGTGCGATCGGCCACGCGGTTGAAATGGCGGGCGTAGCGGCGCCCTACCGCCTGCATGGTCAGGCTCAGCGAATAGGGGCCCTTCGGGGTCGCCACCAGATGGATATGGTTGGGCCGCAGTGCATAGGCGTGGATGGCCAGCTCATGCTCGCGAGCCGCCATGCGCAGGCAATCGAGGTAGTGCAGGTAGTCGTCCGTACCCAGAAAGACGGACTGGCGGTTGTTGCCGCGCTGCAACACCATGGCCGGCAACCCGGCGGGAGAGAAACGGGGAAGGCGGGCCATCGGGCATCCCGGATACAAGATGCCCGCATGATAACCTGATCTGTCCCCGTTTTTTGACGGACTCCTTCAGCTCAACCGATCGAGTTGCTCTCGCTGACCGCGAAGATGCGCCGGTGCTCGCGGATGGCATAGCGATCCGTCATGCCGGCGATGTAGTGAGCGATCAGGCGCGGCTGGTCGGCGCCGTGGCCAGCCTGGTACTGGGGCGGCAGCAGACGCGAATCCTGCATGAAGGCGCCGAACAGGTCGGTGATGATGCGCTGCGCCTTGGCCGACATGCGCATGACCAGGTAATGCCGGTAAAGGTGGCGGAACAGGAAACGCTTCAGCGCCGCGGCTTCCTCATGGATCTTCGGGCTGAACGAGACCAGCGGCCCGGCAGCGCGCACGTCGGCAATCGACTTCGGATTGGCGGCGGCGATATTGCGGCCGGTGGTCTCGATCAGATCGACGATCAGCGTATTGATCATGCGCCGGACCGTCTCGTTGATCGCCCGGCGCCCGTTGATGCCCGGAAACGCCGCTGCCACCTCTGCGCGATGGCGGCCCCACATCGGCACTTCGTCCAGCTGCTCCAGCGTCAGCAGGCCAGAGCGCAGGCCGTCGTCGATATCGTGGTTGTTGTAGGCGATCTCGTCGGCCAGATTGGCCAGCTGAGCCTCGAGCGACGGCTGCGCGCCCTCCAGGAAACGCCGCCCCAGCTCGCCCAGCGCCGCCGCATTGACGCGCGAGCAATGCTTGAGAATGCCTTCGCGCGTCTCGAACGTCAGGTTCAGCCCGTTGAAGCCGCCGTACCGTTCCTCCAGCTCGTCCACCACCAGCAGGCTCTGCAGGTTGTGCTCGAATCCGCCGTGGTTCTTCATGCAGCCGTTCAGCGCGTCCTGTCCGGCGTGGCCAAACGGCGTGTGGCCCAGGTCGTGGGCCAGCGAGATCGCCTCGACCAGATCCTCGTTGAGCCGCAGGTTGCGCGCGATGGACCGAGCAATCTGTGCCACCTCCAGGCTGTGCGTCAGCCGCGTGCGGAACAGGTCGCCCTCGTGGTTGACGAAGACCTGCGTCTTGTATTCGAGCCGGCGGAAGGCCGTGCTATGGATCACGCGGTCGCGGTCGCGCTGGAATTCACTGCGCGAGGACGAGGCCGGTTCGGCATGCACCCGGCCGCGCGTCTTGGCAGAGCGCGCGGCATAAGGGGCGAGATGGGCTTCGAGGTCAGTCGCTGGAGCGGTGGTCATGCGGGCAATCCGTTAATCCGTTGCTGGTTCAGGGTTGCAAGGCATAACCTGGCGCTTACGCGACCGGTGCCTCTGCGGGAGGTTTCAGGACGGCGTGGCGCAGCGTGTCACGCAGATCCGGGTCCGGTACGGTGGTAATGAATGCCTCGCCAAGCTTGCGCAGCAGAATGAACTTGATGCTGCCGGCCTCGGCCTTCTTGTCCACCTTCATCAGTTCGATATAGCGGTCGATGCCCAGGTCCGGCGCCACCACGGGCAGCATCGCTGCCTGCGTCAGCGTACGGATGCGCGCCCGGGTCTCGACGTCGATGAATCCCAGGCGATGCGACAGATCGGCCGCCATCACCATGCCGCAGCCCACCGCCTCGCCGTGGAGCCACTCGCCATAGCCCATGCCGGCTTCGATGGCATGGCCGAACGTGTGTCCGAAATTCAGAATCGCCCGCAGGCCGCCTTCGCGCTCGTCCTGGGCCACCACGCCGGCCTTGATCTCGCACGAGCGCCGCACCGCCTCGGCCATCATGCCAGTGTCGCAGGCATTGAGCGCGGCGATGTTGTCCTCGATCCAGGCAAAGTAATCCGCATCGACAATCGCGCCGTGCTTGATCACCTCGGCCAGGCCGGCGGCCAGCTCGCGCGGCGGCAGCGTCTTCAGCGTGTCGATATCGGCAATCACCGCGTTGGGCTGGTGGAACGCCCCGATCATGTTCTTGCCGAGCGGGTGGTTGATGCCGGTCTTGCCCCCGACCGACGAATCCACCTGTGACAGCAGCGTGGTCGGCATCTGGACGAACGGCACGCCGCGCATGTAGCAGGCGGCGGCAAAGCCGGTCATGTCGCCCACCACGCCGCCGCCCAGCGCGATCAGCGTGGTCTTGCGGTCGGCGCCCGCCTGCAGCAGTGCATCGAAAATCAGGTTCAGCGTCTCCCACTGCTTGAAGCGTTCGCCGTCCGGCAGCACTACCGTCCGGACGGTCTTGCCCAGGCCGGCCAGCACCGCTTCGACGCGGGACGCATACAGCGGGCCGACGGTCTCGTTGGTAACGATGACGGCATGCTGGCCGCGCACGTACGGCTGCAGCAGGTCGGCGCGGTCCAGCAGGCCGCCGCCGATATGGATGGGGTAGCTACGCGCCCCGAGATCGACTTCCAGCGTGATCATGAATGGGTGTCCTGCGCCGGCTGCCCGGCCACCGGATCGGTGTCGGGCACCGCTTCCACGGACGGAAACGTGAAGCCGGCCATTTCGAGTTGCATGAGAACCATATTAGCAAGCTGCGCCACGGTCGGCTTGCCGGTTTCGATAATGAAATCCGCCACTTCGCGGTAGAGCGGGTCGCGCTGGGCGTAGAGCGCCTCCAGCCGGCCTTTGGGGTCTTCGGTCTGGAGCAGCGGACGGTTGCGGTCATGGCGCGTACGCAGCCACAGGTCATGCGGACTCGCGCGCAGGTAGACCACGGTGCCGTTGGCTTTCAGGGCCGCCCGGTTGGCTTCGCGCAGCACGGCGCCGCCGCCCGTGGCCAGCACGATGCCGGTGCGGCCGGTCAGCTCGGCAATCATCTGCGCTTCGCGGTCCCGAAACCCGGTCTCGCCCTCGTGCTCGAAAATCACCGGGATCTTCACGCCGCAACGCGCTTCGAGCTCGTGGTCGGAGTCGAAGAACGGGTAGTCGAGGCGTCGGGCCACCGAGCGGCCGACGGTGGTCTTGCCGGCGCCCATCAGGCCAACAAAGAAAAGATTCGGGCGATTGGCTGTCACTGGACTGTCTTGCGCGAAAAGGCTCGGGGCATCTGGCACGCCGCCCGGCCCACCTCGCTGGCGTGATTCATACGCCATTGTGCATCATTGCGGTCCGGTTCCGGCTGGCCGTCGGTTCCGCCAACGATGCCGCGAAAAGGAAAAAGGCCGCGTCGCATACCGACGCGGCCTGCCAGTCTACTGCATCCGGGCGCCCTGCTGCACCCGAACGGTGTTATTTCAACGATACGCTGTCGTTCAGGATACGGGGCGTCAGGAACACCAGCAGTTCGGTCCGGTTGTTGACCTTGGCGTTGTTCTTGAACAGGTTGCCCAGCACCGGGATATCGCCCAGCCAGGGCACCTTGTTGACGGTATTCGACTCGTCCTGGCTGTAGATGCCCCCGATCACCACGGTGCCGCCGTTCTCCACCAGCACCTGCGTCTGCACGTGCTTGGTGTCGATGGCGAAGCCGCTGACGGTCTGGATACCCACGCTGTCCTTGTTGACGTCGACGTCCAGCAGCACGTTGCCTTCCGGCGTGATCTGCGGCGTGACCTCCAGCTTCAGGTTTGCCTTGCGGAACTGGACCGACGTGGCGCCGCTCGACGTGGCGGACTGGTACGGCAGTTCGGTACCCTGCTCGATCAGCGCCTTGATGTTGTTGGCGGTCACGACTCGCGGGCTGGAGATGATCTTGCCCTTGCCGTCGGCTTCCAGCGCGGACAGCTCCACATCCAGGAACCGGCCTGCTGCGGCATTGAAGATGCTGAATGCCGCGGTGGCCGGATTCGTGCCGTTGATGGCCGCTGCCGGTAGGCTCAGGGCCGGCGAGAAGTCGTTCGTGGCACCGGGCAGCGAATTGCCGTAGTTGGTGCTCAGCGAACTGCCCGCCTTCGGCAACGCAAAGCCCAGCTTCACACCGAGGTTGCGGCTGAAGGTGTCGCTCGCCTCGACGATACGTGCCTCGATGATCACCTGGCGCACCGGAATATCGATCTTCTGCAGGAATCCCTGCACTTCCTCGAGCTTCGAACCGATGTCGGACACGAACAGCTGGTTGGTACGTGGGTCCGCCGTCAGCGAGCCGCGCTTGGACAGCATCCGCGTGACGCCCGCAGCACCCGCACCGCCGCCAGCCGCCGGGACCGCCGATCCGCCACCGGCACCACCGGTGACCGCCAACCCCAGAAGCATGCGGCGAACGTCGTCGGCACGCTGGTAGTTCAGCTGGAACACCTGGCTGCGGATCGGTTCAAGCTCGTTGATTTGCTGCTGCGCTTCGAGCTCGAGCTTTTCCTTCGTGGCCAGTTCGGCCTTGGGCGCCACCCACAGCACGTTGCCGTTGCGGCGAGAAGCCAGGCCCTTGGAATCGAGCACGATCTGCAGCGCCTGATCCCACGGCACATCCTTCAGGCGCAGCGTCAGGTTGCCCTGCACGGTGTCGCTGGTGATGATGTTCAGGTTCGTGAAGTCGGCAAAGACCTGCAGCAGCGAACGGATGTCGATGTTCTGGAAGTTCAGCGACAGGCGCTCGCCCCGGTAGCCCTGGCCGGAAATCAGCTTGTTCGGGTCTTCCTTGACCTGGCGCACCTCGACCACGAACTGGTTGTCCGTCTGGTACGAGCTGTATTCCCAGTTGCCGCGCGGCTCGATCGTCAGCCGTGCGGCGCCGTTGGCGTCGCTGGCGCGCATGGCCTGCACCGGCGTGCCGAAGTCGGTCACGTCGAAGCGGCGGCGCAGGTCGTTCGGCAGCCCGGTGCCAATGAAGTCGACCACCAGGTTCTGGCCCTGCTGCTGGATATTGACGCCCGAATCGCGCGACGACAGGTCCACCACCACGCGGCCCGAACCGTCGCTGCCACGCCGGAAGTCGATATTGCGGATCAGCGTGCGGTTGGCCGCCACGGGCTGCATCGCGGGCGCCGCCGGCGCGAACGTCGGCGCCGCCGCGGCCGCAGACTGCGTCACGTTGTCCATCAGCACCACGAACTGCTTGCCGCGCATTTCGGTGCGATACGTGGCATTGCGGGCCAGGTTCAGCACCACGCGGGTGCGGTCCCCGATCTGCATCACGTTGGCGCTCTTGAGCAGCTTGCCGGCGTATTCATACTGCGCCCGGCCCTGCGCGAATCCCGTATCGAAGAAATCGATCGCGATCTTTGCAGGATTCTGCGTGGAGAAGTCCACCGGCTTTTGCGCAAGCGGACCTTGCAGGTCGACCGTGAAAACGGTCTGCTCGCCAACCACGTTGGCTTCCACCTGCCTGAGCTGGTTGTTTTGTGCCAGTGCGGCCGGAGAGGCCAGCACCAACGCCATCGCTGAAGCGCCCGCAAGCGCCCGGACCCAACGTGCCGTGATCATGCGGATGCCTCCAGCTTCAGGCTGGTCATTTTCTCTTTCCAATCTGAGACCCCTTCCCGAACCAATTCGCGCAACACGATCTCTTGATCGCTGATGCGGACCACCCGGCCATAGCTCTGGCCGAGATACTGACCCACCTTGACGTGATGGATCTTGTTATCTACGCGTACGACACCGTAGGTCTCGCCGTTTTTTTTCAGCATGCCGAGCATCTTGAAGTTCTCCAGCGGATAGTCTTCAAGCGGCTCGTGTCGCCGTCCGGCCTCCGGCGACTCAGACATCGTCTTGTTCAGTTCGCCGATCTTCGTCTGCGCAAACGGTTCCGGCGATGCGCGCCCGCCGTACTCGCGTGGCGTGTACGACTTGACCTCGGGCAATGGTTCCGGCGGCGGAGCCTTGGCGGCGCGTGTCTGCGCCATCCATTGGTGCAGGCCATCGTCGTCGCTCTGGCCGCAGCCGGCCAAGGCCACCACGGCCAGCGCGGCGGCGGCCAGCGCCTGCAGCATGGCAGGCTGGGGTCGGGTCAGGCGGCTCACTTGGCGCCTCCCTTCTTGTTCTTCGCGGCGGCATCGGCGGCAGCCTTGCGCTGCGCGGCCTGCTCGTCCGGGTCCAGCGCGCGATAGGCCATCGCCACCCCTTCCATCGACAGCGTGCCGTCCTTGCCGACCGACATGTTCAGGTTACGCATGGAGACGATCCGCGACAGCGCCGCCACGTCGGCGTTGAACAGCGCGACGTCGTGGTAGCGGCCGGTGACCTTCAGGTTGACCGGAATTTCGGCAAAGTACGGCTTGATGGCCGCCGGCTGCGGCTTGAACAGTTCGAACTGGAGACCCCGCGCCACACCGGCGTGGTTGACGTCGGCCAGCAGCGCGTCCATTTCCGTGCTGTTCGGCAATTGCCGCTCGGCCAGCGCCACGCGTTTTTCGACTTCGGCCTTCTGCGTGCGCAGTGCGTCCAGATTGGCCACCTGCGCCACCTTCGACTTGAACTGCTGCTTCAGCTGTTCGTGTTCGGCGTGCTTGCGGTCGAGTTCGTCGCTCTTGTCGCTCCAGTAGAACTGCCAGCCCAGCACCAGCACGATCACGGCCGCCAGGATCGAGAACAGCACGCGGGGGGCGGCGGGCCAGGTTTCGGGCTCGTTCAGGTTCAGGCCACGGAACTGCGTGGTCAGGTCCTGCAGGGAGATATTGGAATTCAGCGCCATGATCAGACCTTGCCTCCCGCCGGCTTGGCCGCGGCAGCCGATGCGCCTGCCCGCTTCTTGTCAGCCGGTTGCTCCGGCGCGCGATAGGCGAAACGCATCGAGAAATCGAACAGCCGGCGCTGTTCGCGCAGGTTGTTGGTCATCATGATGGCCTTCGACTCCACCAGCTCGGCGTGGTCCAGCCATTGCACCTGGCTGAAGTTGCGCAGCAGTTCCGACACGCGTTCGTTGGACTGCGCCACACCGGTGATGACGAACGTGTCCCCCGACTGCTTGAGCGTGGTCAGGTACACGCCCTCGGGCACCTGGCGCACCAGTTCCTCAAGCAACTGCACGGGCATGTTGCGCTCGGCCTGCAGGCTTTCGATGGCGCGCTGGCGATCCAGCAGCGCCTCGATATCCTTCTTGAGCGTCGTGACCTCCCTGATCTGCCCGTCCATGCGGGCGTTCTCGGCCGTCAGCGTCTGATTGAGATGGGTCATCTCATCGACCTTGGAATCGATGTAGAAGCCGCCGATCAGCACCACGAGCGCTCCCGCGCCCGCCGCACCGCCCAGCATGCTATAGACCTTCTTGCGCCGGGCTGCCTTGCGCGCCTCGTGATACGGCAGCAGGTTGACCGACGGAACGGTATTCGTCGTCGTGGACATGCGGGTCCCCCCGGTGACTTATTGGAGGCCGCGCAGCGCCAGTCCCGCACTGACGATGTAGGCAGGCAGGTCGCGCTGGAGATAGCGCTCGTTGACCTTGCCGGCGGTCGTCATGTTTGCGAAGGGATTGGCCAGCGTGGTCGTGATCTGTGTCTGTTGCTGGATCGCCGCCTGGACACCCAGCAGCGAGGCGTGCCCGCCGGAGAGCAGGATCTCGTCGACGCGGCCGAGGCTGGAGCTGGCAATGAAGTTGCCGATGGCGCCCTGCACCTCCATGGCCAGCGCCTCCAGCGACGGCTTGAGCAGTTGCCCTCGCCACGCTTCGGGCAGCGTGTTCTTGCGCTTCTTGATTTCGGCCTTGAGCGCATCGAGCGTGAACATGCGTGCGGCGCTTTGCGTCAGCTGATCGCCATAGCTGTTCAGCGGCTGCTCGTAGAGTTCCTTCCAGCCCTGGTAGAAGATGGCCTTGGAACGGCTGCCGCCCAGATGGACCACGGCCACCACGGGCAGGTCCTTGGCATCGGTTTCGTTCAGGCCGGCGGGGACGCCGAGCATCTGCACGACCGATCGCTGCACGGCGTACTCTTCCACGTCCATCACCTGCGGCTTCAGGCCTGCCAGTTCGGCAGCCGTCACGCGCTCCTGGACACGATCACTGTTGGCAGCCGTGACGCGTACGCCAATGCCGCCTTCGGTTTCGCTGGGACCAATCACCGCGAAGTCGAAGTTCACCGCCTGCGACGGCGGATAGAGGCGGTGCGCCTCGGATTCGACCTGCGAATAGAGTTCGTCTTCGGACAGGTTGTCCGGCAGACTGACCGTCTGGGATTCCGTCAGCATGGACGGCACGCCCAGGACCACGTCCCGGGTGCGGATGCCGGCCTTGCCGAGCGCGCGCTTGAGCGCAATCCCGACGGCTTCGATGTTGACCACGTTGCCATCGGCAACGGCGTTGCGGTCCAGCAGTTCGCTGGCGCATTTTTCCAGCCGATAGTCGTTTTTGCCCATCCCAACGGACAGCTCAACGACCTTGACGCTGGACGAACCAATATCCACGCCGACCGTAGTCTGGCGCAGAAGACCCGACAAGATGCCCCGTCGCAAGGTTGACCCCCTGACATTTGAACTCGCCCACGGCATGTCCGCTCTAATGGTGCGAGCCAGTTTCTTGGATGAAACGTTTGCTCTTTTATGTTCGTCGATTCTTACAAAATCCGGAGGCGCTGGCAATGTGCCGGTTTGACCACGCTTTCTTTTTCGGAAGGTCCCCGGAAATCCGTTGCCAAAATCCGACGGTCTGCAACCCCGCCGTCGGGTGGCATCGGCCTGACATGATCCGGGCACGCCAGCTTGCCCTCGCACCCGCCACGCGCACCCCTCCCTGAGGCATCGCCCGCCAGCCCGCGCCACGCCTGCGTCCTGCAGCCCGTGACAGACTGATCTCAACGGCATTACATCTTGTAACAGCACGGTAGCGACTTTCGCGCCACTGGCCCGCGGGAGCGGCCTGGTACCGACGATATAATCCGGGCACTCTTGTTAGGTAAACCCTTATGGCCACAGCACAACAGAAGCCGTCCCTTCCCGTCCGCCGTCCGTTGTGGGCGCGCATCGCGTTCTGGGTATTCGGGCTGCTTGCTGCCGGCGTCGTCGCCGTGGCGCTGCTGGTTGGCTATGCGCTGGTCGTGGCCGCCCCCAACCTGCCGTCGCTGGACACCATCACCGACTACCGGCCGAAGATTCCGCTGCGCATCTATACGGCCGACAACGTGCTGATTGGCGAGTTTGGCGAAGAGCGCCGCAACTTCGTGCCGATCACCGAGATCCCCGACGTCATGAAGAAGGCCGTGCTGGCCATCGAGGACGACCGCTTCTACGAGCACGGCGGCGTGGACTTCGTCGGCGTGATGCGTGCCGGGCTGGCCAACCTGCGTGGCGGCCTGTCGCAGGGTGCATCGACCATCACGATGCAGGTGGCGCGCAACTTCTTCCTGTCGAGCGAGAAGACCTACACGCGCAAGATCTACGAGATGCTGCTGGCGTACAAGATCGAGGCGAACCTGACCAAGGACCAGATCCTCGAGCTGTACATGAACCAGATCTACCTGGGCCAGCGCGCCTACGGCTTCGCCAGCGCCGCGCGCGTGTACTTCGGCAAGTCGATCAAGGACGTCACCCCGGCAGAGGCGGCGATGCTGGCCGGGCTGCCGAAGGCCCCGTCGGCCTACAACCCGGTGGTGAATCCGCGCCGCGCCAAGGTACGCCAGGAGTACATCCTGCAGCGCATGCGCGACCTGCGCTACATCACGCCCGAGCAGTATGACCAGGCCGTGCGCGAGGAACTGAAGGTGCGCAGCGAGGGCAACGAATTCTCCACGCACGCCGAGTACGTGGCCGAAATCGTGCGCCAGCTGATGTACGCGCAGTACCGCGAAGAGACCTACACGCGCGGCCTGACCGTCTACACCACGCTGAACAAGGCCGACCAGGACGCCGCCTACGAGTCCGTGCGCAACGGCATCATGACCTACGAGCGCAAGCACGGTTACCGCGGCCCCGAGGCCTTCATCGACCTGCCGTCCGATCCGGCCGACCGCGAGCAGGCCATCGACGACGCGCTGGTGGAGCATCCGGGCAGCGACGACCTGCGGTCCGCCGTGGTGACGAGCGTGTCGCCCAAGCAGGTGAAGGCCACGCTGCTGTCCGGCGAAGTGGCCACCATCGAAGGCACCGCGCTGCGCTTCATCGCGCCGTCGCTGTCGGCCAGTGCCCAGCCGAAGGTCAAGATCCGTCCGGGTGCGATCATCCGCGTGACGCAGGACCCGAAGGACAACACGTGGTCGGTGACGCAACTGCCCGAAGTGGCCGCCGCGTTTATCTCGCTGAGCCCCGAGGACGGTTCGATCCGTTCGATGGTGGGCGGCTTCGACTACAACCGCAACAAGTTCAACCACGTGACGCAGGCCTGGCGCCAGCCCGGTTCCAGCTTCAAGCCGTTCATCTACACGGCGGCGCTGGAAAAGGGGTTCTCGCCGGCCACGGTGATCAATGATGCACCGCTGACGATCGGCCCGGACACCGGCGGGCAGGTCTGGGAACCGAAGAACTACGACGGCAAGTTCGAAGGCCCGATGACCATGCGCCGCGCCCTGGCCAAGTCGAAGAACCTGGTGTCGGTGCGCATCCTGCGCGCCATCGGCACGCAGTACGCCCAGGACTACATCACGCGCTTCGGCTTCGAGGCCGACAAGCATCCGGCCTATCTGCCGATGGCGCTGGGCGCCGGCAGCGTGACGCCGCTGCAGATGGCGGGCGCCTATTCGGTCTTCGCCAACGGCGGCTATCGCGTGAATCCGTACCTGATCCAGCGTGTGGAAGACTCGCGCGGCAAGGTCATTTCCGAGACCCATCCGCAGAAGGCCGGCGAAGACGCCGTGCGTGTGCTGGACGCCCGCACCGCGTTCATCGCCGACAGCATGCTGCGTGAAGTGGTGCGCAGCGGCACGGCCAATCCGGCCAAGCAGCGCCTGGGCCGCAATGACCTGGCGGGCAAGACCGGTACCACCAACGACGCCGTCGATGCCTGGTTTGCAGGCTACACGCCCAAGCTGGTGGCCATCGCGTGGATGGGTTACGACCAGCCCAAGAGCCTGGGCGTACGCGAAACGGGCGGTGGCCTGGCGCTGCCGATCTGGGTCGGCTACATGGGCAAGGCGCTCAAGGGTGTGCCCGAGAGCCCGGACCGCCAGCCGCCGGAGGGCGTGGTGATGGCGGCCGGCGACTGGACGCTGGAAGAGAACGCGGCCGGCGCCGGCGTGGCGTCGGTGGGCCTGGGCGATCCGTGGCCGGGCAAGCCGGAAGAAAGCTCGCGTCCGCCGCAGGATACCGAGCAGGAAAAGAAGAAGATCCTGGAAATGTTCGGCGGCGCCTGACGGCCTGCTGGCCTGCCAACCTTTCCCAGCAACAAGAAACCGGCCCTGGCGGCCGGTTTTTCGTTGGGCCGCGCGGGCTTACTTCAGCGTCAGCGTGGTGCCGGCCTGCAGGCTCATGTAGCCGGACAGCGCCGCGTACAGCTCGGCGCCGCTGCGCGTGTCCACCCAGCGGGCGCCATCGTATCGAAAATGGAAGCCTCCGGCCTTGGCCGCCACCCACAGTTCCTGCATCGGCGCCTGGCTGTTGACGATGATCTTGGAGCCGTCCTCGAACTCCAGTTCCATCACGTTGCCGGTACGGTTGATTTCCACGTCGGCGTCGGCGGCATCGGCAGCCGCTTCGATATCGGCTTCCAGCTTGTCCAGGGCCGCGCCGGCCAGTGCCAGGAACTCGGTCTCGTTGAGGGGGGGCATGCTACACTCCAAGGCCGCCGGCAGCCCGTTTCCACGGGCATTCGGACCGGCAAATCAGATTGATGGAAAACGGGAAAGCCGTGCGCTTTCCACAGCCATCCGAAAGCCATCCAGACAATGAAGGACTCCCCGATGCTGCGTCGTGGTGCGATTGTATCGGCCTTTGCCGCCCTGCTCGCGATGCCCCTTGCCGGGTGCGGCATTCGCGGCCCGCTCTATATGCCCCGCGTACCGCCCGAGCCCACGCCGCCCACGGTGGCCGATCCGGGCCTGGGCCAGCCGGGCGCAACCCCGCCCGCGGCGCGTCCGATGGGCGAGCCCGCCACATCGACGCCCGCCGTCGCCGAGCCCGCCAAGGGCAGTTCCGCCCCCTCCGCACGCTGAGTGCATGCCAGACCATGAATGATTTTTTCCATCGCCGCGAAGACGGCACCCTGACCGTCGAACAGGTACCGCTGGCGCGCATTGCCGCCGAATTCGGCACGCCTGCCTACGTCTATTCGCGCGCGGCGCTGACCAAGGCGTACAACGCGTATGCCGCCGCCTGCAAGGGACGCAACGCGCACGTGCAGTACGCGGTCAAGGCCAACTCCAACCTGGCCGTGCTGCAGGTGTTCGCAAAGCTGGGCGCCGGCTTCGACATCGTGTCGGGCGGCGAGCTGCTGCGCGTGATTGCCGCCGGCGGCGACCCGCGCAAGGTGGTGTTTTCGGGCGTGGCCAAGAGCGAAGCCGACATGGCGCTGGCGCTCGAGCACGACGTGCGCGGCTTCAACGTGGAATCGATTCCGGAACTGGATCGCCTGAACGCGGTGGCCGGCCGCCTGGGCAAGCGCGCCCGCGTGTCCCTGCGCATCAACCCCGACGTCGACGCGAAGACCCACCCCTATATCTCAACCGGCCTCAAGGGCAACAAGTTCGGCGTGGCGTTCGAGGACGTGCTTTCCACCTACCGCGCCGCCGCCGCGCTGCCGCACCTTGAAGTGACCGGCATCGATTGCCATATCGGATCGCAGATCACCGAAGTGGCGCCATACCTGGAGGCGCTGGACAAGGTGCTCGACGTGGTGGAATCGCTCGAGGCCGAGGGCATCAAGCTCGAACATATCGACGTAGGGGGCGGCCTGGGCATCACCTATGACGACGAGACCCCGCCGGACATCACCGGCTTTGCCACGACGCTGATCGATCGCGTGGCCGCACGCGGCCACGGCCATCGCGAAGTGCTGTTCGAGCCGGGCCGTTCGCTGGTGGGCAACGCCGGCGCGCTGCTGACGCGCGTGGAATTCCTGAAGCCCGGCGCGGCCAAGAACTTCTGCATCGTCGATGCGGCAATGAACGACCTGGCCCGACCGGCCATGTACGAGGCCTACCATCGCATCGAGCCGGTGGCGCCGCGTGCCGACACTGCCGTCACGTATGACGTGGTGGGTCCGGTATGCGAATCGGGCGACTGGCTCGGCCGCGACCGCGCGCTGGCGGTGCAGCCCGGCGACCTGCTGGCCGTGATGTCGGCCGGCGCCTACGGCTTCGTGATGAGTTCGAACTACAACACGCGCGGCCGCGCGGCCGAAGTGATGGTCGATGGCGACACGGTGCACCTGGTGCGCGAGCGCGAACTGCCGGCGGACCTGTTCCGCACCGAGCGCCTGCTGAAGGATTGACCGCGCCAGCGCAAGCCGAAAAATAAGGAAAGGGCGACATCGTTGGTGTCGCCCTTTTTTCTATTGCGTGGCCACGGCGGCGGCGCGCGGCTTGCGCAACCACCACCAGATCCGCATGGCCAGCAGCACGAATACCGCGGCCGCGTAGATCGAAACTTCTCCAAAATCGTGCTTGCCGGCCTTGTGCCACCAGTAGTGCAGGATGGCCAGCACGGCGATGGCGTAGATCGACCGATGCAGCGCCTGCCAACGCTTGCCGCCAAGCCAGCGGACCATGGCATTGGTCGACGTGACGGCCAGCGGAATCATCAGCATGAACGCCGCAAACCCCATCGTGATAAATGGCCGTTTGCCGATGTCCTTGATCATGTAAGCCACGTCAAACCCGCGGTCCACGGCCAGCCAGAGCAGGAAATGCTGCACCGCGTAGAAGAACGTGAACAGACCCAGCATCCGGCGCAGGCGCAGCAGCCAGTGCCAGCCCGTGAGCCGGCGCAGCGGCGTGATGGCCAGCGTCACGCAGAGCATGACGAGCGTCCACGTCCCCGTGGACCGGGTCACGAATTCCAGTGGATTGGCGCCGAACTGCGAGGTCGCCCCGAGATACATCAGCCGCAGGAACGGCAGCAGCGCCAGCAGCCAGACCAGCCCCTTCAGCGTCTTCACGCGCGCAGGCGCAAGCATGGCAAGACCGCCGGGCCCGGGCCGGCTGCCCCGGGGCGTGCGTGCCTGCGCCGCCGCGCGCGGATCGCGCTCGGCCATCAGAAGTTCTTCCTCAAATCCATGCCCTGGTAGAGCGATGCCACCTGCGCGCCGTAGCCGTTGAACGGCAGCGTCTTGCGCTTGGGCGCGAATAGCGCGGAGAACCCGCCGCCGCCCTTGTCTTCGCCGATGCGGCGTTCGGTGGCCTGGCTCCAGCGCGCGTGATCGACGTCGGGGTTCACGTTCGAATAGAAGCCGTACTCGTTGGCGGCGGCCAGGTTCCAGCTGGTGGGCGGCTGCTTGTCGACGAAGCGGATCTTCACGATTGACTTGGCGCTCTTGAAGCCGTATTTCCACGGCAGAACCATCCGCACCGGCGCGCCGTTCTGGTTCGGCAGCACCTCGCCATAGAGGCCGAACGTCAGCAGCGCCAGCGGATGCATCGCCTCGTCCATGCGCAGGCCCTCGCTATACGGCCAGTCGAGCACGCCGCTGCTCAGGCCGGGCATCTGCTTCTTGTCCGCCAGCGTGATGAATTGCACGAACTTCGCCCCCGGCTGCGGTTCGACGCGCTTGATCAGCTCGGCCAGCGGATAGCCGATCCACGGAATCACCATCGACCAGCCTTCCACGCAGCGCAGGCGGTAGACGCGTTCTTCCATCGGCGCGATCTTCAGCAGTTCGTCCAGGTCGTACACCTTGGGATGCTTGACCAGCCCTTCCACGGCCACCTGCCACGGGCGCGGCCGCAGCGTGCCGGCGTTGCGGGCCGGGTCGGACTTGTCGGTGCCGAACTCGTAGAAGTTGTTGTAGGTCGTGACGTCCGTGTACGGCGTACGTTTTTCGGTCACGGCATAGGCGTTGTTGAGCGTGGCGGGCAGCTTCGGCAGCTTGCCTGGCGCTTCCTGGGCGAAAGCCTGGCGCGAGAACCACGGCGAAGCCAGGCCCGCTGCAGCAGCGGCACCGCCCATCGTCAGCAGGCGCCGGCGCGACCGATACAACGGTTCGGGCGTGATTTCCGACGCGGCGACATCGTCACCGCGCAACCATTTGGGGGAAGGAATCAGCATGTTTCACAGCGTTGGGTAGGACTTGCAGCATTGGACATCAAAAGCGGCGGGAAGGTGCGGAGCCGACCCGGATATCGACCGGCCAGACGGAAGGTCATGTGCCCGGGCTATCCCCGCTGGTATTGCTGGTAGACCACCTGGGCCAGTGCCAGCAGCCGATCGCGCTCCAGCGGACCCGCCAGGGCGAAGCCGAGATCGCGATCGACCCAGTAGAACGCCATGGTGGGGTGTCCGGCGGGATTTCGCGCCGGCGTGCGCGGCGGCAGCCGTTCGAGCCGGAATGCGGTGTCGGGCGTGCCCTGCGCCATGCGGCGCAGTTGCAGGGACACGCGCGTGCCAGCGTCGTCCTCGTACATCAGGATGGCCATCGGGCCGCCCTCCGAAGCGCCAAGGCGCCCCCCAATCAGCCGGAATCCCTGCGGGTGGAGGTCGGGCACCTGCAACGATGCACCGAGCCGTTTCGACAGCCAGGCAACCAGATGGGCCTCGTCGCTGGCGGGCACTTCGACGACGTGCCTGACCTCGGGCGCATAGACCACATAGCTGGCCAGCGCCTCGCGCGCAAAACGCTCCATCGGCGCGACGGCCACGGCATCGGCCCCGACATGATCGCGGGCGTACCAGCCGCCGGCGGCACCCGCCACCAGCGCACACAGGCTGGCAGCCAACGCCAGCGGCCACGCCAGGCGCGCCGTGGTCGCGCGGCCGCCCTGGCCGTGCAGTTCGCGCGGCAGCGCCGCCAGCGGCACGGCCTCGTTCAGCACGCCATCCAGTCCGGCGTGCAGCGCGGCGGCCTGCTGCCGCCAGGCTTCCACCTTGCTCGCCGCCTCGGCATCGGCCGCCAGGAAGGCCTCGACCGCGGCGCGGCGCGGACCGTGCAACTGGCCATCGGCATAGGCGTGAAGATCGGCTTCGCTCACCGGCGTCTGGGGGCTCATCATTTCACCCGTTGCAGCACATTCGGCGCCGCAACGTCCTTCGCGCCGCCGTCGAGCAGGCGGCGCATCTGTTCACGGGCACGGCTCAGGCGTGACATCACCGTGCCGGCCGGGATTTCAAGCACCTGGGCCGCTTCCGCATACGAAAACTGCTCCAGGCTGACCAGCAGCAATACGGCCCGCTGGGCCTCCGGCAAGGCGGCCAGCGCCCTGATCAGGTCGCGCCGCAGGCCGGGGTCGTCGCCGGGCGCCGCCACGTCCGGCGGTTCGTCGGTCACGCTTACCAGATCCGCGCGGCGCAGCCCGTTCAGGCGCAACCGGTGCATCAGCGTCAGCAACCAGGGCAGCAGGCCGTCGGCACCGTCGCCCCAGAGCGATCCGGGACGCAGGCGGAATCGCCAACGGTAGCGCAGGGCCCGCTCCAGCGTGTCCTGCACCAGATCGTCGGCCAGCACGGCGTCGCCGGTCAGGCCGCGCGCGTGGCGCCGCAGCCGCGGCGCCAGCGCCACCAGTTGGCGCTCGAATCCATCCATGCCCGGGTTGCCTTGCGTTCAGGCGCCCGAAAAATCAGGGCTTCGCCACGTGCCAGACGTTGTTGAGGTTGTCGCCAGTGCGGTCGCCCGGCTTGGCATCTTTGGCAAAGCGGTACAGCGGCATGCCCTTGTAGGCGTACTGGCGCGTACCGTCGTCACGCGTGATGACCGAGTAGCTGCCCGACGCCGTCTTGCCCGGCTCCGCCAGCAGCGGCGGCCAGTTGGTGGCGCACATGCCGTTGCAGACGCTCTTGCCGCCGTTGGCGGGGTCGCGATCGAACGTGTAGAGCGTCAGGCCCTGCGGATCGGTCAACACGCCGTTGGTCACCTTGACGGTCGGCGGCATTTCGCCGGCCCCACCCATGCCCATGCTGGAACAGCCGGCCAGCAGGACCGTTGCGGCGCCAGCGGCGATAACGAGCGGGCGAAGTACGGATGCAGCAGTGTGACGAGTATTCATCTTCAGGTCTCCTTCTCCGGGGCGGTGCCGACCGTCGGCACCGTGTCCCTTCAGTAAACACCGGATGTGACGTCCTTATTCCCTTTGGACCGAAAAAAAGTGGCGCCTTCTCGCTTCACGTGCAGTTTAAGCCTCATTGAAAAACAAAAAGCCTGTCGCAAGGACAGGCTTTTGGAATCCCGGAGACGGCTGGCGAATCAGAGTTCGCCGTAGCTATGCAGGCCGGACAGGAACATGTTCACCCCCAGGAACGCAAAGGTGGTGACCAGGAGGCCGACCAGCGCCCACCAGGCTGCCACCGTACCGCGCAGCCCCTTCATCAGCCGCATGTGCAGCCATGCCGCGTAGTTCAGCCAGACGATCAGCGCCCAGGTTTCCTTCGGGTCCCAGCTCCAGTAGCCGCCCCATGCCTCGGCCGCCCACAGCGCGCCAAGGATCGTGGCGATCGTGAAGAAGGCAAAACCCACGGCGATGGCCTTGTACATCACATCATCGAGCAGCTCCAGCGACGGCAGCCGCTCCGCCAGGATGCCCCGCTGCTTGAGCAGGTACGCCACGGACACCATCGCCGCCAGCGCGAACGTGCCATAGCCGATGAAGTTGGCCGGGACGTGGATCTTCATCCACCAGCTTTGCAGTGCCGGCACCAGCGGCTGGATCTCCTGCGCGTTGCGGGTGACCGTGTACCAGAGCAGGAAGCCCACCGCCGCGGACACCACCAGCATCACGAACGGCCCCAACGCCCGCGTGGCGTAGCGGCGCTCGTAGTACAGGTAGAACAGCGACGTGATCAGCGTGAAGAGAACAAAGACCTCGTAGAGGTTCGAGATAGGAATATGGCCAATATCGGCGCCGATCAGGTACGACTCGTACCAGCGCACCATCAGGCCCGTAAAGCCCAGCACCACGGCCGCCCAGCACAGCTTGCTGCCAAGGCTCGACCCGGTGTCCGACCGCGAGGCAAAGCCGACCCAGTAGAACATCGTCGACAGGAAGACCAGGGCGCTCATCCACAGGATGGCCGACTGGCTCGACAGGAAGTACTTGAGGAAGAACGCCTGCTCGGCGCGCGCCAGGTTGCCCTGGTACATCTGGATGGCAAGCAGCGACAGCACCGCGATGCCGACCATCAGCGGCCGCACTGCCTTCCAGTGCCAGCCAAGCAGCGCGAACGTGGGGACGGCGGCAATCAGCACGGCCTTGTCGTACACGTTCATCCAGTGGCCATAGCGCGTCAGCGCAAAGCCGGCGCCCAACACCAGCAGCACGGCAAACGCCCATTCAACCCAGGTCAGGCGGCGCAGAAAGGACGGTTCGAGGAAATCGGCTTCGAGCTGCACCGGGTCGTGCGACACATTGCCGGCTGCGGCATTTTGTCGCTGCCTCAGGCCCGAGGAGGCGTGGTTGAGATTGGAGGACATGGCATTCCTGCTCTGCGGTGCGATGCACCTGTAATGTCTGCGGTATCAACGTGGCGCGGCAGGCCGGGATTCTTCTACTTCCGGCCGCCGGAAAGCCCTCTTTCTACTATAGCGACGGCCTCTGCCTATCATCGGGCCCTGATGCATCGGATTGCGGTGCCGGCGGCGGCATCGGCGAGGCGCCATCCGCTGGCACCGGCGTCACTTCCGCGCCCACGGCACGGCCGACATCGTCGCGCAATGTGACGAATTCCTTCTCGAAATCCATCGTGCGGCGCTGCGTCGACATGGCCATCAGCACATGGCTGCCAGCGGAGTTTCCGGCGTCGTCAGATGGCTTGTCCTTGATCCAGATCCAGACGCGGCGTTCGCGGATATAGAACATCGCGAACACGCCCAGCACCAGCAGCAGGCAGCCAAGATACACGATGTTCTTGCCCGGCGCACGGGTCATCTGGAACACGCTGGCCTTGACCTCCTGGAAGTCGTCGAGCTGCAGAAATACGGGTGCCGCGTAGAAGAAACTGTCCGACAGCGCGTTGATGGCCTGCTGCAGGAACTGGCCGCTCTGGGCGTCGTTGGGGATCACGGGCAGCTTGTCCTGCTCGCGTGCCAGTTGCCACAGTTCCCACATCGATCCATTGAGAATCTTCAGCAGGACGTCGGCCGCCTTCTGCTGCTCGCTCTGCGGCACCGACTTTTCGAGGAAGGCCGCGATCGCGGTGAAGCCTCCGGGGGGCGCATCGGCCGACGCGCGCGTGGCGCCGGCAAACAGGTCCATGGCCCGCTGGGCGCTTTCGGCCAGTTGCTTGCGCAGCGTTGCCTTGTCGTCGCCGGGCATCGACACCGCCGCAAAGCGACGCGCCGCCTCGCCGCGCATGGCACTGCTTTGCAGCGCGGCGCGCAGGCGCATCCAGTCGGCCACGCTGCGCTGGTCGTCGGCGGGAATACGCAGGTAGCGGAACTGTTCGCTCGGCGAATCGCGCATGCCGGCCAGGAACACGGTCTGGCCGTCGAGTTGCACCGGCAGCATGTAGTTGTTGAACTCGCGCGCCTGGCCGGTGCGGTCGCGCAGCTTGTACTGGACCGACGGGCCGACATTGCGCAGGTTCTTGTCCTTGTCCAGGCTGGCCGCCGCACCCAGATGCTGCTCCAGCGCACCCAGCGACGACTTGCGCGCCACCCCGCGCACATCGGCCTTGCCCGACGCATCGGTCACGGTCTCGACGTTGATTTGCCGGAAATCGCTGAATTCGACGGTCAGGCTGTCCTGGTCGGCAGCCGTGCCGGTGCCGGTCAGCGCCACATTGCCACCCACCGTGCCCGCGATCGGGAAAGTGCCATGGCTGGTGCCCGTCATCGGATAGCCGACGAACTTCAGTTTCGAGCCGCCGTCCTCGAAGCTGGACTGGTAGATGGCCACGCCATCGACGATCAGCGGTTCGTTCACCTTGATCGTCGCCTCGGTGCGCTTGCCCGTGGCACGATCGGTCACGACCACATCCGACGCGAACAGCTTGGGCATGCCGGTGGAGTAGTAGTCGACCGTGAACTTCTTGAGCATGATCGTGAACGGCAGGTCCTGCACCAGCGCGCCATCGGCGATGTTCAGGATGGCCGTGGAGACGGTGGCTCCCTCCGGCACGAACGCATTGCCGCGGAATCCCGGGTTGGCGGGCGACAGCCGGTGCCTGGCAGGAATCTCGCTGATGATGGCGTTGCCGGCGATCGGCGTCTTGCCACCGAACCACATCTGGGCGCGGATCAGCATGTCGCCGTCCAGCAGGCCACCCACGCAGATCACGACGATGGCCGTGTGCGCCAGGATGTAGCCCAGCTTGTTGGCAGCGCCCGCCTTGGCGGCCAGCAGCGTCGCGCCGTCATGTTCCACCGGCTTGACGCGGTATCCGCGGTTGCGCAGCAGCGCACCCAGGCGGCCTGCCGCTTCCGCACGGCCGCGCGGCGCCTCATATTCGCCGCGATGATGGAACGCCCGCAGGCTGCGCTCGCGCACATGATCCTTCCACGACCGCATGTCGACGATCATCTTCGGGGCGTTGCGCGCAATACACAACGACGTGGAGATCACCAGGAATGCCAGGATCAGCAGGAACCACCACGAGCTGTACACCTTCTGCAGCGACAGCGCGTGGAACAGGTCCGCCCAGAACGGCCCGAACTGGTTCACGTAGTTCGGGTACGGTTCGTTCTGCTTGAGCACGGTGCCGATGATGCTGGCGATCGCAATCACCGTCAGCAGCGTGATCGCGAAGCGCATCGAGGACAGCAGCTCGACGGCATCGCGCAGCACGCGGTGTTGGGTCTTCAGGTGCAGCCCTGAAGTGGATGGGGTCGACATGTGCGGTAAAGCCTGAAAGCCGTGTGGCGCCAATAGGGTTGGCGCCAGGGTTGCGCGCCGATGTGACGCGATGTGGTGCCGCTCAAAATGAAAAAGGGTGGACATGCTTGGCAAGCAGGCCACCCTCTTCGATTGTTGCCCACGCGTCCGGTTCATCCCCCGAGGGATGCGCCGGACATGCAGGCCTGATACGACTTAACGGACGCCGGCGACGTAATCCGCCACCGCCTTGATCTCGGCATCCGACATCCTGGCGGTAATCGTGCTCATGACCGAATTGTTCTTTCGGGTGCCCTGGCGGAACGCCACCAGTTGCGCTTCGGTGTACTCGGAATACTGGCCTCCAATGCGCGGATACTGGGCCGGAATGCCGGCGCCGGTCGGCCCGTGGCAGCCTGCACAGGCCGGCACGCCCTTGGCGGCGATCCCCCCGCGGTAGATCTTCTGGCCTTCCTCGATCGTCGCCTTGTTCTTGGCCGTGGCAGGCTTGAGCTGCTGCTTGGCCAGGTAGGCGCCGATGTCCTTCATGTCCTGGTCGCTCAGCGCCTGGGCGTACAGCGACATGATGGGGTTGTCACGCGACTTGGCCTTGAAATCGGCGAGCTGCTTGTGAACGTAATCGCCCTGCTGGCCAGCCAGCTTGGGATTGACGGCAGCCGTGCTGTTGCCGGCGGTGCCGTGGCAGGAGAAGCATGCCGGGACATTGCGATCGGGAACACCTTGCGTGTAAAGCGTCTCGCCCTTGGCGGGATCCGCCTTGGCGGCGGCCTGCTCTGCGGCAGATACCAGCCCTGTCATTGCGCCCAGCGGAACTGCCAGCGCCATGACTCCCAAAAGTTTCGCAATGCGGTTCATCCTTACACCTTGTCAGATTTTGTTATGAACACCGTAATGCATGCCGGTCGCCTTTGTCCCCTGCCGGCGGTGAGGAAGCGCCATGGGGCAGGAGCTGGAAACGCGTATGCGCGACGTCCTATTCTTGATCGGGGACAATATTCCCGACCCAATTTCAGAGTTCGCCGATGACATCCGGCAAGGATGCCACACGTCACCCGCTCAGGAGACCGTAAACCGGGTTATTGTACAATAAATCGCTTTCCGGATTGACTTAGGTCAGTGTCTGTGGCGACGTCTGCACTGGCCCCTTGCCAGCGCCCTGTCCGCCGGCTCCAAGTAATCACGCATGTCCCTTCTACAGCAGGCCCGTTTCTTCAATACCGTCAACCATCTGCGCGACCTGCCGGCCACGGCAGTGCCCGAGGTGGCGTTCGCCGGGCGTTCCAACGCCGGCAAGTCGACGGCGATCAACACGCTGTGCAGCCAGAAACGGCTGGCATTCTCGTCCCGCACGCCGGGCCGCACGCAGCATATCAACTTCTTCACCGTGGCCCCGGTCAAGGCGCCGGACCCGCTCGGATTCCTGGTGGACCTGCCGGGCTATGGCTACGCCGAGGTCTCCGGCAGCGCCAAGTACCACTGGCAGGGCCTGCTGTCGGACTACGTCCAGAGCCGCACCCAGCTGGCCGGCCTGATCCTCATGATGGACGCGCGCCGCCCGTTTACGGACCTCGATTGCCAGATGGTCGAGTGGTTCCTGCCCACCGGCAAGCCGATCCACGTGCTGCTGACCAAGGCCGACAAGTTGACCAATAGCGAAAATGCCACGGCATTGCGCGAAACAAAGCGGATGCTGGCCGACTATGCGGCCCAGATGGACAATCCGCCGGCCATGACCGCGCAGCTGTTCTCAAGCCTGAAGCGGCGCGGCATCGAGGAAGCCCAGCGCGTGGTGGCGGGATGGCTGGCGCTGCCCGAAGCGCAGCCGCCCGAGGCACCCGAGGCGCCGGCTGGCGCCCCGCAGGCGTAGGTACGCCCGACTTCCACGCATCCGCATCCGGACCGGCCAAAAAAAAGCCCCGTTGCAAGCAACGGGGACGAACTTTCCCACCGGTTCAGGGCGGGTACCCGCTCAGGGAGGAGTAGCGGGGGACACCGCGCTGCGCGAAGCAACACAGAGTGTCCGCGAGTATGATAGCGGGCAAGCACAAAAGTTCTTTCTTCTTTTGGCGCAAGCGTTTCTTCATTGCCCGCAGCCCGCTGCGGTGACGTGTGCCACGCATCCGTCCACGACTTTCTCCTCCCCCGATTCCGCCATGTCCACGTTTCCCGAGTACCGTCCCCGCCGCATGCGTCGCGATGACTTCTCGCGCCGCATGATGCGCGAGAACCGCCTGTCGCCCGATAACCTGATTTATCCGGTGTTCATTCTGGACGGCCAGAACAGGCGCGAATCCGTGGCGTCGATGCCCGGTGTGGAGCGCGTGTCGGTGGACCTGCTGCTGCCGGTGGCCGAAGACTGCGTGAAGCTGGGCATCCCGGTGATCGCCCTGTTCCCGGTCATCGATCCGTCGCTCAAGACGCCCGATGGCATCGAGGCCACGCGCGCGGAAGGCCTGGTGCCCCGCGCCGTGCGCGCGCTGAAGGACCGCTTCCCCGAACTCGGGGTACTGACCGACGTGGCGCTCGACCCGTACACCAGCCACGGCCAGGACGGCGTGCTGGACGACAACGGCTATGTGATCAACGACATCACCGTCGACATCCTGGTCAGGCAGGCGCTGGTGCAGGCCGAAGCAGGCGTCGATATCGTCGCGCCGTCCGACATGATGGACGGCCGCATCGGCGCCGTGCGCGCCGCGCTGGAAGAGGCCAACCACATCCACACGCGCATCATGGCCTACTCGGCCAAGTACGCGTCGGCCTTCTACGGCCCGTTCCGCGATGCAGTCGGCTCGGCCGCCAATCTGGGCAAGGGCAACAAGATGACCTACCAGATGGACCCGTCCAACACCGACGAGGCGCTGCGCGAAGTCGGCCAGGACATCATGGAAGGCGCCGACATGGTGATGGTGAAGCCGGGCATGCCGTACCTGGACATCGTGCGCCGCGTGAAGGACGAGTTTCGCTACCCGACCTACGTCTACCAGGTCAGTGGCGAATACGCGATGCTGAAGGCCGCCGCCCAGAACGGCTGGCTGGACCACGACAAGGTCATGATGGAATCGCTGCTGGCATTCCGCCGCGCCGGCGCCGACGGCATCCTCACGTACTTCGCCCGCGATGCCGCGCGCCTGCTGAAGGCCGCCGGCTGACCGGCCGACGCTGCCGCATGCAACTACTGGGCTTCTCGGCCAGCCAGGTACACCCGCTCGCGACGCTCGACGCCGCACGGGACTTTCTTTCCGGCAACGCCGCCGCGCGCTTTGTCTGGGCCGACTTTGCCACCGAGGAGGTGTCGCCCGCGCCCGGCGCGTGGCGCGACCGCCTGGTGGCCCTGACCGGCGCGCCCATCCTCGACCTGCATCTGGCCGATGCCACCAACCCTGCGCATCCGTCGTTCTTCGACACGACCAATGCGTATGACATGGTGATCTTCCGCAAGCTGACCTTCGAGACCAGCCGCCAGTTTGCCGAGGCCGATGCCGCGCAGGCCGGCGGCGACACGGCCGCGCCGGGTACGATGGCCGCCACCCCGGTGGCCCCGGCTAGCGGCACCGCCACGCCGCCGCAGACCGGCCCGGAAGCGGCACCGATGCCCGCCCCGCGCAAGGCCTCGCGCAAGTACGCGCCGGGCTTCCTGCCCGCGCTGGCGCGCATCGACACGCAGCCGGTGGCCTTTTTCGTATTCGACAATGTGCTGATCACGGTGCGGCCATCGCCGTCTCGCACCATCGACCAGGTCCGGCAGCGGCTGCTGGATACCTGCGGCGCGCCGCAATCCGCGCCGGCACGCGCCAACGGCGCGGCGTCGCTGATGCATGGCGTTCGCCCGCCCACGCGCCCGGAAGACCTGATGCTGCGGCTACTGAACGCCATGGTGGACCGCTACCTCGACCTGCGAACGCCGCTGACGCGTCAGCTGGACCGCTGGCAGCGCGCCCTGCTGAGCGCCCGGCAGAGCTTCTCGAGCTGGGAAGGGCTGCTCGACGCACGTAACCAGCTGCGCCGGCTTGAAAACCTGAGCGAGGAACAGCGCGACGCGTTGCAGGAATTCCGCGACAGCCTGCTGGACAACCGCTACAGCGCTGGCGACGGCGATCCCGGCGCGGCCAGCCGCGATGAGGTGCTGCTCGTGCGGCTGACCGACCTGATGGAGCACATCATGCGGGTTCTCGCGCACGCGCGGCGGTTGGAGGATTCGATCGAATCGGCCGTGCAGATCCACTTCTCGGCCGTGGCGCACCGCACCAACCGCACCATGCGGGCGCTGACGATCATCACGGCCCTGTTTATGCCGCTCACGCTGATTACGGGCGTGTTCGGCATGAACTTCGCCCGCATGCCGTGGCTGCAGGAGCCGAACGGGTTCTGGTGGTCGATCGGCTTGATGGGCGGGGTGGTGGCCGCCATCGGTGGCATCTGGGCGCTGGGACGCTGGCTGGACCGATAGTCTCCGCCCGATCCGGCGCCCCGGGGTGCGGACTCAGGTCTGCGGCGCCTTGCCGAACGCGCGCTCCAGGCTGTCCAGGAAGCGGTTCGCCGACTGATAGCCGATCACGCGGACCGGGCGCTCGCGGCCGTCCGATCCGAACAGGATGATGCCCGGCGGGCCAAACAGGCCGAAGCGCTTGAGCAGCGCCTTGTCGTCGGCGTTATTGGCCGTCACGTCGGCCTGCAGCAGCACCACGTTGGCCAGACGCGCCCTGACCTTGGCGTCGGGGAACGTCAGCTTTTCCATCTCCTTGCAGGAGACGCACCAGTCAGCATAGAAATCCAGCAGCACCGGGCGGCCCACTGCCGCGGCCTGTGCCACGCGCGCGTCCAGTTCGGCAACGCTTCGCACGCGTTCGAAACGCACGGCTGCGTCCTTGCCGGCGGTCCCTGTCGCCGACGGCCCCGGGAAGCTGCCGAGATGGGACAGCGGCTGGAGCGGATCGCGTCCACCGGAAGCCACCCCGACGATCTGGATGGCGCCCGCCAGCGCGGCAACCAGGCCCAGGCCCTTGCCCAGGCGCAGCAACCCGCGCGGGTCAGGGCCGAGCGAGTCGAACGCGCCAAGATACACGGCCGCGACGATCAGCAGGGCCGCCCACGCGATCATCACCACCCACGCCGGCAGCACCGGGGTCACCATCCAGATCGCCACGCCAAGCAGCAGGAAGCCGAAGAATCGCTTGGTTGCCTCCATCCATTTGCCCGCGCGCGGCAGCAGGTTGCCTGCGCCGACGCCCACCAGCAACAACGGCACGCCCATGCCCAGCGCCATGGCCAGCAGCGCCGCGCCGCCGGTCAGGGCATCGCCGGTCTGGGCGATATAGGCCAGCGCGCCAGCCAGGGGGGCGGTCACGCACGGCCCGACGATCAGCGCCGAAATCGCGCCCATCGCCACGGCGCCAGCCACCTGGCCACCCTGCCTGCGGTTGGAAGACTGGGTCAGCCGGGTCTGCCAGTGCTGCGGCAGCTGCAGTTCGTAGAGACCGAACATCGACAGCGCCAGCCCGATCATCAGCAACGCGAACAGGCCCAGCACCCAGGGCGTCTGCAGCGCGGCGGACAGGCCTTCGCCGGCCAGTCCCGCAGCCACGCCCACGGCGGTATAGACCACGGCCATGCCCAGTACATAGGCCAGCGACACGACGAAAGCGCGGCCCCGGGTCACGTGCTCGCCGACCACGATGGACGACAAGATGGGCACCATCGGCAACACGCAAGGGGTGAAGGTCAGCAGCAGCCCGAGTCCGAAGAACAGCGCGCCGATCAGCGGCAGATTGCGGCTGGCCAGCGCGCCGGCAATACGGTCGTTCTCGTCGATTTGCGGACCACGAACGGCGGGTGTCTTGGGCGGCTCGCTGGCCGGACTGTCCGCCTGGGCCTCGGCGGGCGTCGACCGTGCGGGCGCGCCGCGATCGCCAAAAAGATTGCCCAACGCCGACCCGCCTACCTTGTAGACGCTTTCCATCGGCGGGTAGCACAGGCCCTTGTCCGCGCAGCCCTGCGAGGTCACCACCAGCGTCCAGCGGCCATCGGCCGGCGCCTGTTCGACAGGCACCTTGACGACGACGGCGCCGCGGTAGGTTTCCATGTCCTTGCCGAAGGTCTCGTCGAAATGCACCTTGCCCTGCGGCATGGCCGGGGTACCAAGCTTCACGCCGGCCGGCTGTGCGGCAAAGGCAAATCGCTCGCGGTACAGGTAGTAGCCGTCGGCCACCTCGAACCGGACTTCAATGGTCTGGGGATCGACCTGCCTGGCGGCAAACCTGAACGCCTGTTCTGGCGGCAGGAAGTCGTCTTCCGACGCCGCGCGGGCGCTGCCCCAGGTCACCAGACACACGAGGAAGATCAGGGCGATTGCGACGATATGTCGCAATCCCGAACGCACCGACGGACGTCCGCCCCGCGCCGCACCGGGCCGTTGTCCGATGGCTGGCGTGGCACCCTCAAGCCACGTTCCGTTCCCGCTGATCCCCGTCGTTCCCATGAGTTGTTCCGATACTTGTTGTTCTGGCTTCAAGGCTGGCTTGCGGCACCGCTGGCTTCCGCCCGGACCCAGGCCAGATAGGCGGGCAGCCCCGCCACCAGCGGCCACGCAATCAGTTCCGGCACGTCGTAGGGGTGCTCGGCTCGGATCACGGCTTCCAGCGCCGCGTACTGGCGCTGCGTGGTCTTGATCAGCAGCGGCCATTCCTGCGCCTGCTCGAGCTTGCCTTGCCACCAGTACTCGGACTGGCACGGTGCCAGCCGGTTCACGCAGGCCGCAACCCGGGCTTCCAGGACGGCCCGCGCCACCCGCGCCGCGGACGCCTCGTCGGGCAGGTTGGTCATCGCCATCCAGACCGATTCTGCCGGGTCCGGGCGCGTCGCGCTATGGGAGGAGTCTGAACTTGTCATGCGTGGATCGGGGCACAAAACAAAAGAGCCAGGCAAAAGCCTGGCTCGATTGTAGTGCCGTGTCCGATAACCCGTCAGCGGGGACGGGTTCGGTCATCACTTATTCCGCAGCTTCTTCAGCCGGGGCTTCGGTGATTTCCGGACGGTCCACCAGCTCGACCAGCGCCATCGGCGCGTTGTCGCCCTGACGGAAGCCGAACTTCAGGATACGGGTGTAGCCGCCCGGACGGGTGGCGTAACGCGGGCCCAGTTCGGTGAACAGCTTGGTGACCATGTCGCGGTCGCGCAGACGGGCGAAAGCCAGACGGCGGTTGGCAACGGTGTCCTTCTTGGCCAGCGTGATGAGCGGCTCGACAACCTTGCGCAGTTCCTTGGCCTTGGGCAGGGTGGTCTTGATCAGCTCGTGCTGGAACAGCGAGTTGGACATGTTGCGCAGCATCGCGAGACGGTGCGACGAGGTGCGGTTCAGTTTCCGCAGACCATGACGGTGACGCATGATGATTCCTTTTGATTACAGTGTTTGACCAGCTCTTCTATCGCCTTGGCCGCTGGAAGCGGGCTCGGGCGCGGGCCGGTAGTGCTACGGTGCCACGGGCGGAATTGCCTGTGGCGCGTTGACAGTGGAGCCGCCTTTCGGCAGCTCCACCCGCCAATTACTTCTCCAGACCTGCGGGCGGCCAGTTCTCGAGCTTCATGCCGAGCGTCAGGCCACGCGAAGCCAGGACTTCCTTGATCTCGTTGAGCGACTTGCGACCCAGGTTCGGGGTCTTGAGCAGTTCGTTCTCGGTACGCTGGATCAGGTCGCCGATGTAGTAGATGTTTTCGGCCTTCAGGCAGTTGGCCGAACGCACCGTCAGCTCGAGGTCGTCCACCGGGCGCAGCAGGATCGGATCGATCTGCGGAGCGCGGCTCGAAGCTGCCTCGGCGGCCGATTCGGTGCCTTCCAGCGCGGCAAACACCGACAGCTGGTCTACCAGGATACGGGCCGACTGGCGAATCGCTTCCTCCGGCGAGATCACGCCGTCGGTTTCGATGTTCATCACCAGCTTGTCCAGATCGGTACGCTGTTCCACACGCGCCGATTCCACGGCGTACGAAACGCGGCGGACCGGCGAGAACGAGGCGTCCAGCACGATGCGGCCGATCACCTTGCCCGATTCGTCGCCGAACTTGCGCACGTTGCCCGGCACATAACCACGGCCTTGCTCGACCTTGATCTGCATGTCCAGCTTGCCGCCTGCGGACAGGTGGGCAATGACGTGACCCGGGTTGATGATCTCGACATCGTGCGGCAGCTCGATATCGGCTGCCGTGACCACGCCTTCGCCATCCTTGCGCAGCGACACCGTGACTTCGTCGCGGTTGTGCAGCTTGAAGACCACGCCCTTCAGGTTGAGGAGCAGGTTGACGACGTCTTCCTGAACGCCATCGATGGTGGAATACTCGTGGACGACCCCAGCGATCGTGACTTCAGTCGGCGCATAGCCGACCATCGACGACAGCAGGACGCGACGCAGCGCGTTACCAAGCGTATGCCCGTAACCGCGTTCAAACGGCTCCATCACGACTTTGGCGTGGTGGTCGCCCAGCGGTTCGACGGCGATGATTTTTGGCTTGAGGAGTGCTGTTTGCATTAGGTTGTCCTTTTCAATACCCTCGGCTCGTTACACCGATAAGGCTGACGTTTGGAACCTGAAAAAACCCATCGTATGATGGGCAATAAGCCCGGCGCGCCGCGTGGCGCGCCGGGCTGAAAGCGAAGCCTTGTGGATAAGGCAAGCGATGAACCGTTCGAATCTCGGTCCGCGATTAACGCGAATACAGTTCGACGATCAGGCTTTCGTTGATGTCGCCCGAAATATCGGCGCGATCCGGAGCCTGCTTGAACGTGCCTTCGAACTTCTTCGAATCCACGGCCACCCAGGTCGGGAAGCCCGACTGTTCGGCCAGCGACAGGGCCTCGGCGATACGGACCTGCTTCTTCGACTGTTCGCGGATCGACACGATGTCACCAGCCTTGACCTGGGCCGACGGCACGTTCAGCGGCTGACCGTTCACCAGGATCGCCTTGTGCGAAACCAGCTGGCGCGCTTCGGCGCGGGTCGAGCCGAAGCCCATGCGGTACACGACGTTGTCCAGGCGCGATTCCAGCAGTTGCAGCAGCTTCTCGCCGGTGTTGCCCTTGCGGCGGTCGGCTTCAGCGAAGTAGCGGCGGAACTGACGCTCCAGCACGCCATAGATGCGCTTGACCTTCTGCTTTTCGCGCAGCTGGTTGCCGTAGTCGGACGTACGGGCACCCGAGGTGCGGCCGTGCTGACCCGGCTTGCTGTCCAGCTTGCACTTGTCGGCCAGCGAGCGACGGGCGCTCTTCAGGAACAGATCGGTGCCTTCGCGGCGGGAAAGTTTGGCCTTCGGGCCGGTATAACGTGCCACTTTATCTTCCTTTGATCGATCACGGCGCCATCAGGACGCGCCGCGAGTCCGTCACCTGTCGTGACGGACGGTGGGCTTATGGTTCTTCATCCGCAATGACCACGGCCACGCGGAGGCAACGCAAAAGCATGATGAATATCGTCCTCGCCGAGGCGGAAGCCTCAAGACGCGGACGCAAAACGAAAGCCCGCCGCAAAAACTTGCAGCAGGCCAACGCGGGATACTACCACACTCCGGAGATACGGGGTAAGACCCTGATCGTATCCCCGGCAAGCCTGGCGCTTAGATACGGCGGCGCTTCGGCGGACGGCAGCCGTTGTGCGGCACCGGCGTCACGTCTTCGATCACCGAAATCTTGATGCCCAGCGCGTTCAGCGCACGGACAGCCGATTCGCGACCCGGGCCCGGGCCCTTGATGCGCACTTCCAGGTTCTTGATACCCTGGTCTTGCGCAACGCGGCCGGCGTTTTCGGCGGCAACCTGGGCTGCGAACGGGGTCGACTTGCGCGAACCCTTGAAGCCCTGGCCACCAGCGGTCGCCCACGACAGGGCGTTGCCCTGACGGTCGGTGATCGTGATGATGGTGTTGTTGAACGAAGCGTGGACGTGCGCAATGCCGTCGGCAACGTTCTTCTTGACCTTCTTACGCGCGCGCTGGGCGGCGTTATTCGGACCTTTTGCCATTCGTCTATTCCTCTGCCTTCGGCTTTACTTCTTCAGTGCCACGCCGGCCTTGCGCGGACCCTTACGGGTACGGGCGTTGGTGCGGGTACGCTGGCCGCGGAGCGGCAGACCTTTGCGGTGACGCATGCCACGATAGCAACCAAGGTCCATCAGACGCTTGATGTTCATCGTGGTTTCACGACGCAGGTCACCCTCGACCGTGACCTTGCCCACTTCGTCACGAAGCTTTTCCAGGTCGGCGTCGGTCAGATCCTTGACCTTCTTGTCAAACGGTACACCGGTGGCCTCGCAAATCTTGCGGGCGCGCGAGCGGCCGACACCATAAATAGCCGTCAGGCCGATTTCGGTGTGCTTGTGGTTCGGGATGTTAACCCCTGCGATACGTGCCATTCGTCAATCCTCTTTCCGATTAGCCTTGGCGTTGCTTGTGGCGGGGATCCGACGAGCAGATCACGCGCACGACACCGTTGCGCTTGATGATTTTGCAGTTGCGGCAAATGCGCTTAACAGAAGCCAGCACTTTCATGATTTTCCTCTTCCTTCAATTCCAGTTCGCTTCACTTCGTCCGGAAGACGATACGTGCGCGAGACAGATCATATGGAGTCAGCTCAACCGTCACCTTGTCACCCGGAAGAATCCGGATGTAGTTCATTCGCATCTTGCCGGAGATGTGGCCGAGTACTACGTGGCCGTTCTCCAGTTTGATGCGGAACGTCGCGTTGGGGAGATTTTCCAGGACCTCCCCGTGCATCTGGATGACGTCGTCTTTTGCCATACCTGGTGCCCGCCCCGACCCCAGCTTTCCTTAGCGCAAGGTCAGGTTACCCTTGAAATTCGCCTTCTTCAGCAGCGACTCGTACTGCTGCGACATGACATAGGACTGTACCTGTGCCATGAAGTCCATCGTGACGACCACGATGATCAGCAGCGAGGTTCCGCCGAAATAGAACGGAACGTTCCAGCGCAGCACCAGGAATTCCGGCAACAGGCAGACCAGTGTGATGTAAATCGCACCAGCCAGCGTCAGGCGCACCAGGATCTTGTCGATATAGCGCGTCGTTTGCTCGCCCGGACGGATGCCCGGAATGAAGGCTCCACTTTTCTTCAGGTTGTCTGCCACTTCCCGGCTGTTATAGACCAGAGCCGTATAGAAGAAGCAGAAAAATACAATCGCAGTCGCATACAGCAGGATGTAGACCGGCTGGCCCGGCGACAGCGTGGCAGCCAGGTCCTTGATGAACCGGCCAACCGCACCCGTCGAGTCAGACGTGAACCAGCCTGCAATCGTCGCCGGGAACAGGATGATCGACGATGCAAAGATCGGCGGAATCACCCCTGCCATGTTCAGCTTCAGCGGCAGGTGCGACGACTGACCGCCGTACACCTTGTTGCCGACCTGACGCTTGGCATAGTTCACCAGGATCTTGCGCTGGCCACGCTCGATAAACACCACGGCGTAGGTCACACCAGCCACGATCGCCACGATCAGGATCGCCGCGATGATGCTCATGGAACCCGTACGGACCAGTTCGAACAGTCCGCCGATCGCATTGGGCAGGCCCGCCGCGATACCACCGAAGATGATGATCGAAATACCGTTGCCCAGACCGCGCTCGGTAATCTGCTCACCCAGCCACATCAGGAACATCGTGCCGGTCACCAGCGTGATTACCGCCGTGGCCCGGAACATCAGACCCGGATCGATAACCAGCCCTGGCTGCGACTCCAGCGCCACCGCAATCGACAACGCCTGGAACGTGGCCAGAACCACGGTGCCGTAGCGTGTGTACTGCGTAATCTTACGTTGCCCTGCCTGCCCTTCCTTCTTCAACGACTCCAGCTGCGGCAGCACGATCGTCAGCAATTGCATGATGATCGACGCCGAGATGTACGGCATGATGCCGAGCGCGAAGACGGTAAAGCGCGACAGCGCACCGCCCGAGAACAGGTTGAACATCCCGAGGATGCCACCCGACTGACTCTGGAAAAGCTTCGCAAGCTGATCCGGATCGATTCCCGGCACCGGAATATGTGCACCGATGCGGTAGACGATCAGGGCCAGCACCAGGAACATCAGCCGGCGCTTGAGATCGCCGTACTTCGCCGTATTCCTGGCCTGCGCGCTTGCATTGGGTTTCGCCGTGGCCAAACGATGCTCCGACTGTGACTTCGCCTATGCTGCGAATGCTACTGCGTAATTACGCTTCGATCTGGCCGCCAGCGGCTTCGATCGCAGCCTTGGCGCCAGCGGTGGCACCCAGACCCTTGATCGTCACCTTGCGGGACAGTTCACCGGCCTTGATGACCTTCGCGCTCTTGACCAGCTCGCCCACCAGGCCAGCTTGCTTCAGGACCAGCAGGTCCACTTCGGCAGCTTCCAGGCGTTCGATGTCGCGCAGGGTCACTTCAGCGGTGAAGGCCTTGGTCAGCGAGGTAAAACCACGCTTCGGCAGGCGACGATACAGCGGCATTTGACCGCCTTCGAAGCCAACCTTGTGGAAGCCGCCCGAACGCGACTTCTGACCCTTGTGACCACGACCAGCCGTCTTGCCCAGGCCGGAGCCGATACCGCGGCCGACGCGACGCTTGGCGTGCTTCGAACCGTCGGCCGGTTTCAGGTTGTTCAGTTGCATGTTGCTCTCCGAGTCCCGATCAGGCCAGAACCTTGACCAGGTACGAGACCTTGTTGATCATGCCGCGCACGGCGGGCGTGTCCTGCAGCTCCGAAACGGAGTTCAGGCGACGCAGGCCCAGGCCACGTACGGTGGCGCGATGATCCTCGCGCGTACCGATCAGGCTACGCACGAGTTGCACTTTTACGGTTTTCTGCGACATTTCGTTCACCTTAGCCGAGGATGTCTTCGACCGACTTGCCACGCTTGGCGGCGATCTCGCCCGGCGTGCTCATCTTGGTCAGACCATCGATGGTGGCGCGAACCATGTTGTACGGGTTCGTCGAACCGTGCGACTTGGTCACAACGTTCGTCACACCCATCACTTCGAAGATCGCGCGCATCGGACCACCGGCGATCACGCCGGTACCTTCCTTGGCGGGCATCATCAGCACCTTGGCGGCGCCGTGACGGCCAACAACTTCGTGCTGCAGCGTGCCGTTCTTCAGCGAGACCTTGACCATCTTGCGACGGGCTTCGTCCATTGCCTTCTGCACGGCCACCGGAACTTCCTTGGCCTTGCCCTTGCCCATGCCGATGCGGCCATCGCCGTCACCCACCACGGTCAGCGCAGCGAAACCGAGGATACGGCCACCCTTCACCACCTTGGTGACACGGTTGACCGAGATCATCTTCTCGCGGAGGCCGTCGTCGCGTTCGTCCTGTTGGACTTTTGCTTGCATCTTTGCCATGACGTATCTCTCTTTGAGCGCTTAGAACTTGAGGCCGGCTTCACGCGCGGCGTCAGCCAGGGCCTTCACGCGGCCGTGGAAGCGGAAGCCACCACGATCGAACGCGACGGTTTCCACGCCAGCTGCCTTTGCCTTCTCGGCAACGCGCTTGCCCACCAGGGTGGCGGCGGCAACGGTAGCACCGCTGCCAGTCAGTTCCTTGCGCACTTCTGCCTCGGCGGTCGAAGCCGAAGCCAGCACTTGCGTGCCGCACGGCGAGTACACCTGAGCGTAAATATGCGTATTCGTACGGAACACGGTCAGACGATTGATCTTCAATTCCGCGATTTTCGCGCGGGTCTGACGTGCACGGCGCAAACGAGCGTCTTTCTTGTTCATCTCTGGACCCCTTACTTCTTCTTGGTTTCCTTCAGGATGACGCGCTCGTCAGCGTAGCGAACGCCCTTGCCTTTGTAGGGCTCGGGCGGACGGTACGCGCGGACTTCCGCGGCAACCTGACCGACTTTCTGCTTGTCAGCACCCTTGATCACGATTTCGGTCTGCGTCGGCGTTTCGGCCTTCACGCCTTCCGGCATTTCGTGAATCACATCGTGCGAGAAACCAAGCTGGAGCTTCAGCGCGGCGCCTTGCAGTTGAGCGCGGTAACCCACGCCAACCAGCTGCAGCTTGCGCTCGAAACCGGTGGTCACGCCCTTGACCATGTTTGCCGCCAGGGCGCGCATGGTGCCTTGCAGGGCGTTTGCTTCACGCGATTCGTCAGCCGGTTCGAAAGTCAGCGTGCCATCGGCAACGTTGGCCTTCACCAGGCTGTGAATCGGCTGGGTCAGCGTACCGAGCGGGCCCTTAACGGAGAGCACGCCAGCCGCCACATTTACTTCCGCGCCTTTCGGCAGCGCGATGGGAGCCTTACCTACACGGGACATGTTTGCTCCTTACGCGACGTAGCAGAGAACTTCGCCGCCCACGCCAGTGGCACGTGCCTTGCGGTCGGTCATCAGACCCTGCGGGGTCGAGATGATCGCCACACCCAGGCCGTTCATCACTTGGGGGATGTCGCTGCGGCCCTTGTACACGCGCAGACCGGGCTTCGAAACGCGCTCGATGCGCTCGATTACCGGACGGCCGGCGTAGTACTTCAGACCAATGGTCAGTTGCGCCTTGCCGCCATCTTCCTGAACCGAGTAGTCATCGACGTAGCCTTCGTCCTTCAGGACTTTGGCGATCGCAACCTTCAGTTTGGACGAGGGCATGACCACCGACGCCTTCTGCACGCCCTGGGCGTTGCGAATGCGCGTCAGCATATCGGCGATAGGATCGCTCATGCTCATACTGTTTCTCCTGTAGCCTGTGCGTAATTACCAGCTGGCTTTCGTCAGACCCGGGATTTCGCCCTTGAAGGCGATTTCGCGGATCTTGTTACGCGCCAGGCCAAACTTGCGGAAGGTACCGCGGGGACGACCGGTGATCGCGCAGCGGTTGCGCTGGCGAGTCGGGTTAGCGTTGCGCGGGAGCTTCTGCAGCTCGAGACGCGCCAGATAACGCTCTTCTTCCGACTTTTCTTGGTCGTCAATAATGGCCTTGAGGTTTGCGCGCTTGTCGGCGTACTTCGCCACGAGCTTTGCGCGCTTCTTCTCACGTTCAATCAGAGCCAGTTTAGCCACGGTTACCCCTTAATTACGGAACGGGAACTTGAACGCGTTCAGGAGAGCCTTGGCTTCCTCGTCGTTCTTAGCCGTCGTCGTGATGCTGATGTTCAGACCACGCAGTGCGTCGATCTTGTCGTACTCGATTTCGGGGAAAATGATCTGCTCTTTCACACCGATGTTGTAGTTGCCACGACCGTCGAACGATTTGCCCGACACTCCACGGAAGTCACGCACGCGCGGCAGGGCGACGGTCACGAAACGGTCCAGGAATTCGAACATACGCTCACCGCGCAGGGTCACCATCGCGCCGATGGGGTAGCCCTGACGGATCTTGAAGCCGGCGATGGCCTTCTTGGCCTTCGTCACAACGGGCTTCTGACCGGCGATCTTGGTCAGGTCACCGACTGCCAGCTCAATGACCTTCTTGTCATTGATCGCTTCGCCCAGGCCCATGTTCAGGGTGATCTTGGTGAAACGCGGCACTTCCATGACCGACTTGTAGCCGAACTGCTTCATCAGCGCCGGCACAACCTGTTCTTTGTAAAACTCTTGCAGACGTGCTGTCATGCTCAACTCCTATCTGTGCCCAGAATCAAGCGGCCAGGACGGCACCGGTCGTCTTCAGCACGCGCACGCGCTTGCCGTCTTCGACCTTGATACCGACACGCGACGGCTTGCCATTGGCATCCACGAGCGCAACGTTGGAAATATGCAGCGGCATCAGCTTGTCGACCACGCCACCCGTGGTACCCAGCATCGGGTTCGGGCGAGCGTGCTTCTTGGCAACGTTCACGCCTTCAACCACGACCTTGTCGCCTTGCACTGCCTGGACGGCACCGCGCTTGCCCTTGTCCTTGCCGGTCAGCACGATGACTTCGTCGCCTTTGCGAATCTTGTTCATGGCGGCTCCTTACAGCACTTCCGGAGCGAGCGACACGATCTTCATGAATCGCTCGGTACGGAGTTCACGAGTCACCGGCCCGAAGATACGGGTGCCGATCGGCTCGAGCTTGTTGTTCAGCAGTACGGCGGCATTGCCGTCGAACTTGACGAGCGAACCGTCAGCGCGGCGCACGCCCTTGGCGGTACGCACGACGACTGCGTTATAGATGTCGCCCTTCTTCACGCGACCGCGCGGCGCTGCGTCCTTCACGGTCACCTTGATGATGTCGCCCACGCTCGCGTAGCGGCGCTTGGACCCACCCAGTACCTTGATGCACAGCACTTCGCGCGCACCGGTGTTATCGGCCACTTCGAGCCGGCTTTCTGTCTGAATCATGGTGTTATCTTCCCAACTTAATCCGTCAGGTCTTCGGATATGAAGCCCGTCGGTCAGTCTTGGTCCCGTCGGAGCCAGGCATTGCGCCAGCACCGCTTGGGTTGATCAACTTGGAAGTCGGTAGTGCCCGCACCCTGAATTACGGATGCCAGCCCTTGCTCGCTCAACAGGCCCGCCCGGGTGGTACTGCTAAGGCGAACGCAATAAAGCGGAAGTCCAGGATTATAGCAACATAATCCTGGACTTGCAAGTCAGCAAAGTACTGTTGTACTTAGATGACGCGCGCAGCTTCTACCAGCCGGGAAACCACCCAGGACTTGGTCCGCGACAGCGGACGCGTTTCCTGGATTTCGACCTTGTCGCCTTCCTTGTACTGGTTGGCTTCGTCGTGTGCGTGGTACTTCTTCGAACGCAGCACGTACTTGCCGTACAGAGGATGCTTGACGCGGTTTTCGATCAGGACCGTGACGGTCTTGTCCATCTTGTCGCTCACGACACGGCCCACGAGGGTCCGGTGAAGCTTTGCTTCAGTCTTCGCAGCTTCGGTCATTTCGCGTTCGCCTTCTCGTTCAGCACGGTTTGCACGCGCGCGATGTCCTTGCGCACCTTCTTCAGCTGGCTGGTGTTCTGCAGCTGTTGGGTGGCCTTTTGCATGCGCAGGCTAAATTGGGCCTTCAGCAGCTCGGAGAGCTCCTGGTTCAGGCCTGCGGCGTCCTTGCCGCGCAGTTCGGATGCTTTCATCCCAATCTCCTTACGTACCGACCTGACGCACCACGAAATTCGTGGCGATCGGCAGCTTGGCGGCGGCGAGGCGGAACGCCTCGCGTGCCAGCTCTTCGCTCACGCCATCCATTTCGTACAGCATCTTGCCCGGCTGAATTTCAGCCACGTAGTATTCCGGGTTGCCCTTACCGTTACCCATACGGACTTCGGCAGGCTTCTTCGAAATCGGCTTGTCCGGGAAAATCCGGATCCAGATGCGGCCGCCACGCTTGATGTGACGGGTCATCGCACGACGTGCCGACTCGATCTGACGAGCGGTCAGACGGCCACGGCCCATTGCCTTCAGGCCGAATTCGCCGAAAGACACGGCGTTACCACGGGTAGCCTTACCCGTGTTGCGGCCCTTCTGCTCCTTGCGATACTTCCTACGCTTCGGTTGCAGCATTCTTATTCTCCACTCTTCGCGTCTGCGCCAGGCGCAGCGCGACGACCAGCACCGGCACCACCGCGGCGGTTGCCCGACGGACGGCCTTCGCCTTCACGGCGGCGGCCTTCCGGGCGACCCGGACGACGACGACGGTCTTCTTGCGGCTCTTCCACCACAGGCGCGTCATTGCGGCCCAGGTGATCGCCCTTGTAGACCCACACCTTGACACCGATGATGCCGTAGGTGGTTTCGGCTTCCGAGAAGCCGTAGTCGATGTCGGCGCGCAGGGTGTGCAGGGGCACACGGCCTTCGCGGTACCACTCGGTACGTGCGATTTCAATACCGTTCAGACGGCCCGAGCTCATGATCTTGATGCCCTGGGCACCCAGACGCATCGCGTTCTGCATCGCGCGCTTCATGGCGCGACGGAACATGATGCGGCGCTCGAGCTGCTGCGTGATCGAATCGGCGATCAGCTGCGCATCGGTTTCCGGCTTGCGGATTTCCTCGATGTTCACGTGCACGGGCACGCCCATGCGACGTTGCAGCTCGGCCTTCAGCAGTTCGATGTCCTCACCCTTCTTGCCGATCACCACGCCCGGACGCGAGCTGTAAATGGTGATACGTGCATTACGGGCCGGACGCTCGATCACAACACGGCCAACCGATGCGTTCTTGAGCTTCTTCTTCAGGAAGTCGCGAACTTCGATGTCTTCTTTCAGCATGCCGGCGAACTTCGTGTTGTTGGCGTACCAACGCGAAGCCCAGTTACGGCTGACGGCCAGACGGAAGCCAGTCGGATGAATCTTCTGTCCCATCGTGACTCCTTAGTTGCCGAGCGTCACAGTGATGTGACAGGTTTGTTTCTCGATGCGGTTGCCGCGGCCCTTCGCCCGTGCGGTGAAGCGCTTGAGCGAGGTTGCCTTGTCGACGAAGATCGATTTGACCTTCAGTTCGTCGATGTCGGCGCCTTCGTTGTGCTCGGCGTTGGCGATGGCCGATTCGACCACCTTCTTCACGATCCCGGCAGCCTTTTTCGGGCTAAACGTCAGGATGTTGAGCGCGCGCTCGATCGGCAGACCGCGGATCTGGTCAGCGACCAGACGCGTCTTCTGGGCGGAGATACGGGCACCGCGATGAATCGCTTTCACTTCCATGATGGCACCTTACCTCTTCGCTTTCTTGTCAGCCGCGTGGCCCTTGAACGTGCGAGTGATCGCAAATTCGCCGAGCTTGTGGCCGACCATGTTTTCCGTCACGTACACCGGCACGTGTTGACGGCCGTTGTGCACGGCGATCGTCAGGCCGATGAAATCAGGCATGATCGTCGAACGGCGCGACCATGTCTTGATGGGCTTCTTGTCCTTGCCGGCTACGGCCGTTTCCACCTTCTTCAGCAGGTGGTCGTCGCAGAACGGACCCTTTTTTGCGGAACGAGTCATATCTTTAGCTCCTACCTACCGATTAGCGCTTGTGGCGGCGCTGGACGATCATGCTGTCCGTGCGCTTGTTGCTGCGGGTACGGTAACCCTTGGCCGGGGTACCCCACGGCGAAACCGGGTCGCGACCAGCAGCAGTCTTGCCTTCACCACCACCATGCGGGTGGTCCACCGGGTTCATCACCACGCCGCGAACGGTCGGGCGAATACCGCGCCAGCGCGTGGCACCGGCCTTGCCGATCACACGCAGGCTGTGCTCTTCGTTGCCCACTTCACCGATGGTGGCGCGGCATTCGATATGCACGCGACGCACTTCACCGGAGCGCAGGCGAACCTGAGCGTACAGGCCTTCACGGGCCAGCAGCACGGCGGAACCACCAGCGGCACGGGCAACTTGCGCGCCCTTGCCAGGCAGGATTTCCACGTTGTTGATCGTGGTACCAACCGGGATGTTGCGGATCGGCAGGTTGTTACCGGCCTTGATCGGGGCTTCCGAGCCATTCATCAGGGCCTGGCCAGCTACCATGCCCTTGGTGGCGATGATGTAGCGGCGCTCGCCGTCGGCGAACAGCACCAGCGCGATGTTCGCGCTGCGGTTCGGATCGTATTCCAGGCGCTCGACCTTGGCGGCGATGCCGTCCTTGTCGCTGCGCTTGAAGTCGACCACGCGGTAGTGGTGCTTATGACCACCGCCCTTGTGGCGGGTGGTGATATGACCGTTGTTGTTACGACCCGACTTCTGGAATTGCTTTTCCAGCAGCGGAGCGTGCGGGGCGCCCTTGTGAAGGTCCTTGTTGACCACCTTCACCATCGAGCGACGACCCGGGGAAGTCGGCTTGGTCTTGACGAGTGCCATGATTACTTGGCCTCCGCTTCAAAATTGATTTCCTGACCCGGCTTCAGCGCCACGTATGCCTTCTTGACGTGGTTGCGACGGCCCATGAAGCGGCCAAAGCGCTTTTGCTTGCCCTTCTGGTTCAGGATCTGAACGGACTGCACCTCGACCTTGAACAGCAGTTCGACGGCGGCCTTCACTTCTGCCTTGTTGGCATCGCGAGCCACTTCGAACACAACCTGTTCGTTCTTGTCGGCTACCAGGGTTGCCTTTTCGGAAACCACCGGCGCGAGCAGCACCTGCATCAAACGATGATCGTTCTTGGCGACTTGCGTCATTTCAGCAACTCCTCGATCTGCGCGACAGCTGCCTTCGTCACGAGCACCTTCTTGTAGTGCACCAGCGACAGCGGATCAGCGTGACGCGGCTCCACGACTGCCACGTTCGGCAGGTTGCGCGAAGCCAGGTAGAGGTTTTCGTCGAGGCTGTCGGTAATGATCAGCACCGAGTCCAGGCCCATGGCCTTGAACTTGTCGGCCAGCAGCTTGGTCTTGGGTGCGTCGACAGCGAAACCGTCCACTACGTTGATACGACCTTCACGTGCGAGCTGCGAGTAAATCGAGCGCATACCGGCACGGAACATCTTCTTGTTGACCTTCTGGCTGAAGTTCTCTTCCGGCGAATTCGGGAAGATACGGCCACCGCCACGCCACAGCGGCGAGGACGACATACCGGCACGAGCACGGCCCGTACCCTTCTGGCGCCACGGCTTCTTGGTCGTGTGCTTGACCTCTTCGCGGTCCTTCTGCTTGCGGTTACCGCTACGGGCGTTGGCCTGATAGGCAACGACGATCTGGTGAACCAGAGCTTCGTTGTAGTCACGACCGAACACTTCGGCCGAGGCTGCAACGCCTGCGCCGACTTGACCGTTGTCCTGGAGGAGCTTGAGTTCCATTACATGCGCTCCTTAAGCTTTGGCCTTGACGGCCGGGGTCACGATGACCTTGCCGCCCTTGGAACCGGGGATGGCGCCCTTGACCAGCAGCAGCTTGCGCTCTGCGTCGATCTTGGCGATCTCGAGGTTTTGCACCGTGCGGGTGACGTCACCGAGGTGACCCGTCATGCGCTTGCCCGGGAACACGCGACCCGGATCCTGCGCCATACCGATGGAACCCGGCACGTTGTGCGAACGCGAGTTACCGTGGGTGGCACGACCCGAAGCGAAGTGGTAGCGCTTGATGGTACCGGCGTAGCCCTTACCGATGGTCACGCCCTGCACGTCGATCTTCTGACCGACCTGGAACAGGTCGACCGACAGCGAACCGCCAGCTTGCAGTTCGGCAGCCTTGGCTGCATCGATGCGGAATTCTTTGATGATTTCGCCAGCTTCCACGCCGGCTTTGGCGAGATGACCCGCCAGCGGCTTGGTGACGCGGCTTGCGCGCCGGCTGCCGAAGGTGACTTGAACCGCGGTATAACCGTCGGTCTCGTCCGTCTTGATTTGCGTCACGCGGTTGTCGCCGACCTCGACCACGGTAACGGGAATCGAATCACCGTCGTCCGTGAAAATACGGGTCATGCCAACCTTGCGACCTACAAGGCCAAGGCTCATGGTTTGCTCCATTCCCAGCTGCGATTGGCCGGGGCTGATTGATACACGAAACTGTGCGATTTGCGGGTTGCGCGAAAAGGATTGCGCTGGCTAAAACGGCCCCCACTACCCGGAGAAACGGGTAGCCTTACAATATAACCCAGCGGTTTGGAAAGGGCAAGATGATTTGCCGATTTCCGCGCCTGACCGTGTGCTTGGCGACGGAATTTGGCGAAATTGCGGCGCGAAGCCGACTTGGCGCGGCGCGATGTCCGTCGAAGCAGGCAATTCAGGGGGCCACGCGGGCGAAATCGCCGCAATTGGACACCAAGGGGATGGCCGTCGGAGGCCGAAAAACCAGTCGCCGGACACTGGCGGATCGGCATTGACCCATTGTTGGCGCCCGTAAAAAGAAAAACGGCGAACCGAAGTTCGCCGTTTCTTGCTGCATCAGGCCGCCAGAGCGGTCCGAAACATACTTACACCTTGATCTCGACGTCCACGCCGGCCGGCAGGTCGAGCTTCATCAGCGCGTCGACGGTCTTGTCCGTCGGATCGACGATGTCCATCAGGCGCTGGTGAGTGCGGATCTCGAACTGATCGCGGCTGGTCTTGTTGACGTGCGGCGAACGCAGGATGTCGAAGCGCTGGATGCGGGTCGGCAGGGGCACCGGGCCCTTGACGATCGCGCCGGTACGCTTGGCGGTATCCACGATTTCGGCGGCCGACTGGTCGATCAGGCGGTAGTCGAAAGCCTTCAGGCGGATACGGATCTTCTGGTTCTGCATGATTGTTCCTTAAAAGAGCGATGGGCAGTGAGCCCGGATTATAGGGGACATGCCCGCAGGCATGTCCCAGGAAGGTTGCTTAGTCGAGGATCTTTGCCACAACGCCGGCGCCGACGGTACGGCCACCTTCGCGGATTGCGAAGCGCAGACCTTCTTCCATGGCGATCGGAGCGATCAGCTTGACGGTGATCGACACGTTGTCACCCGGCATGACCATTTCCTTGTCCTTCGGCAGCTCGATCGAGCCAGTCACGTCGGTCGTACGGAAGTAGAACTGCGGGCGGTAGTTGTTGAAGAACGGCGTGTGACGGCCACCTTCGTCCTTCGACAGGATGTAGACCTCACCCGTGAAGTGCGTGTGCGGCTTGATCGAGCCCGGCTTGCACAGGACTTGACCACGCTCCACGTCTTCGCGCTTCGTGCCGCGCAGCAGCAGACCCACGTTGTCGCCCGCTTGACCTTGGTCCAGCAGCTTGCGGAACATTTCCACGCCCGTGCAGGTCGTCTTCACCGTCGGGCGGATACCCACGATTTCGATTTCTTCACCGACCTTGACCACGCCACGCTCGATACGGCCGGTCACCACCGTGCCGCGACCCGAGATCGAGAACACGTCTTCCACCGGCATCAGGAACGTACCGTCGACGGCGCGCTCCGGCGTCGGGATGTACGAGTCCAGTGCGTCGGCCAGGTTCATGATGGCCACTTCGCCCAGCTCGCCCTTGTCGCCTTCCAGCGCCAGCTTGGCCGAACCCTTGATGATCGGGGTGTCGTCGCCCGGGAAGTCGTACTTCGACAGAAGTTCGCGCACTTCCATTTCCACCAGTTCCAGCAGCTCGGCGTCATCGACCATGTCGCACTTGTTCAGGAACACGATGATGTACGGCACGCCAACCTGACGGGCCAGCAGGATGTGCTCGCGCGTTTGCGGCATCGGGCCGTCGGCAGCCGAGCAAACCAGGATCGCGCCGTCCATCTGCGCGGCGCCCGTGATCATGTTCTTCACATAGTCAGCGTGGCCCGGGCAGTCAACGTGGGCGTAGTGGCGGTTGGCCGTCTCGTATTCCACGTGTGCGGTGTTGATCGTGATGCCGCGTGCCTTTTCTTCCGGCGCTGCGTCGATTTCGTCGTACTTCTTGGCCGCGCCGCCGAACTTCGCAGCCAGCACCGTGGCAATCGCTGCCGTCAGCGTCGTCTTGCCGTGGTCAACGTGACCAATCGTACCTACGTTCACGTGCGGCTTGGTCCGCTCGAACTTTTCCTTTGCCATGTTTCAGCTCCTAATGGAATACAGTCAGATTCAATTCTTTGCGCCGCCACGCAGGTCATGCGTGGCGGCGAAGCTTTATTACTTGCCCTTGGCCGTCATCACAGCTTCGGCGATATTCTTCGGTGCCTCGGCGTAGTGCTTGAATTCCATGGTGTACGTGGCGCGGCCTTGCGTGGCCGAGCGCAGCGCGGTGGAGTAACCGAACATTTCCGACAGCGGAACTTCGGCCTTGATGATCTTGCCGCCGCCAACCATGTCGTCCATGCCCTGCACGATGCCGCGGCGGGACGACAGATCGCCCATCACGGTACCCGTGTAGTCTTCCGGCGTTTCCACTTCCACGGCCATCATCGGCTCCAGCAGAACCGGGCTGGCCTTGCGCATGGCTTCCTTGAAAGCCATCGAGCCGGCCATGCGGAACGCGTTTTCGTTCGAGTCCACGTCGTGGTACGAACCGAACGTCAGCGTGACCTTCACGTCCACCACCGGGAAGCCAGCCAGGATACCGGCCGGCAGCGTGTCGACGATACCCTTCTCGACCGCCGGGATGTATTCGCGAGGAATCACACCGCCCTTGATGGCGTCGATGAACTCGAAACCCTTGCCCGGCTCTTGCGGTTCCAGCGTGATCACGGCGTGGCCATACTGGCCGCGGCCGCCCGACTGCTTGACGAACTTGCCTTCGACGTCCTCGGCCTTCTTGCGAATGGTTTCGCGGTAGGCCACCTGCGGCGCGCCGATGTTGGCTTCCACGCCGAATTCGCGCTTCATGCGGTCGACCAGAATTTCCAGGTGGAGCTCGCCCATACCCGAAATGATGGTCTGACCCGATTCTTCATCGGTACGCACGCGGAACGACGGATCTTCGGCGGCCAGGCGGTTCAGGGCGATACCCATCTTTTCCTGGTCAGCCTTGGTCTTCGGCTCGACAGCCTGCGAGATCACCGGCTCCGGGAACACCATGCGCTCGAGCACGATCGGGGCAGCCGGATCGCACAGCGTGTCGCCGGTGGTCGCGTCCTTCAGGCCCACGGCAGCGGCGATGTCGCCGGCCAGCACTTCCTTGATTTCTTCGCGCTGGTTGGCGTGCATCTGCAGAATACGGCCCAGACGCTCCTTCTTCTGCTTCACCGGGTTGTACACGGTGTCGCCCGAGTTGATCTTGCCCGAGTAGACGCGGAAGAAGATCAGCTGGCCGACGAACGGGTCGGTCATGATCTTGAATGCCAGCGCCGAGAACTTCTCGTTGTCGTCGGCCTTGCGCTCGAGCTTCTTCTCGTCGTCGCTTTCGTCCACGCCCTTGACCGGCGGAATGTCCACCGGCGACGGCAGGAAGTCGATCACGGCGTCCAGCATACGCTGCACGCCCTTGTTCTTGAACGCGGTGCCGCACAGCATCGGCTGGATTTCGCAGGCGATGGTACGGTCACGCAGCGCCTTGACGATCTCGGCGCGGGTCAGCTCTTCGCCGCCCAGGTACTTTTCCATCAGCTCTTCGCTGGCTTCGGCGGCGGACTCGACCATCTTCTCGCGCCATTCGTCAGCGACGGCCTGCAGTTCGCCCGGGATGTCCTGGTATTCGAACTTCACGCCCTGGCTGGCTTCGTCCCAGATGATCGCCTTCATTTCCAGCAGGTCGATCACGCCCTGGAAGCCGTCTTCAGCGCCGATAGGCACCACGACGGGCACCGGGTTGGCCTTCAGGCGGGTCTTCAGCTGGTCGTAAACCTTGAAGAAGTTCGCGCCGGTACGGTCCATCTTGTTGACGAACGCCAGACGCGGCACGCCGTACTTGTTGGCCTGACGCCAGACGGTTTCCGACTGGGGCTGCACGCCACCCACTGCGCAGTACACCATGCAGGCGCCATCCAGCACGCGCATGGAACGCTCCACCTCGATGGTGAAGTCCACGTGCCCCGGGGTGTCGATGATGTTGAAGCGGTGCTCGGGATAGTTCCCGCCCATGCCCTTCCAGAAGGCGGTGGTAGCAGCGGAGGTAATCGTGATGCCACGCTCCTGCTCCTGCTCCATCCAGTCCATGGTGGCCGCGCCATCATGCACTTCACCGATCTTGTGGTTCACACCGGTGTAGAACAGGATCCGCTCGGTCGTGGTGGTTTTACCCGCGTCAATGTGAGCCGAAATACCGATGTTACGGTAACGCTCAATGGGAGTCTTACGAGCCACTTTAATCCTCTATTCGTCCATGAGGCGCAGAAATCTCATGGTCTGCGCCTTTAACACAAACGGGCGAGATGTGTGAAAACACAGCCCGCCCGGCAACCAACAGCGTTTTTCGCGCGCTTTAGAAGCGGAAGTGCGAGAACGCCTTGTTGGCTTCGGCCATGCGGTGTACTTCGTCGCGCTTCTTCATTGCGCCGCCGCGGCCTTCTGCAGCTTCCATCAGCTCACCTGCCAGGCGCAGCGCCATCGACTTCTCGCTGCGTTTTTTCGCGGCCTCGCGCAGCCAACGCATCGCCAATGCCAAACGACGCGACGGACGGACTTCGACCGGAACCTGATAGTTGGCGCCGCCCACGCGACGGCTCTTCACTTCCACCACCGGCTTCACGTTGTTGATCGCAACGGAGAACACTTCGATGGGGGCCTTGCCTGCCTTCTTTTCGATCTGGTCGAACGCGCCGTACACGATACGTTCGGCAACCGACTTCTTGCCGTCCAGCATCAGCACGTTCATGAACTTGGCAACTTCAACGTTACCGAACTTCGGATCAGGCAAAACGTCCCGCTTGGGGACTTCACGACGACGTGGCATCTTCTTTCCTTAAGATTCAGTTGAGAGGCGGTCTGAATAATCGCGCTCTCCGGCCACCAACTAGCTTGCCAGCACACTGACTGGACAAATTCGCCGGGTGACCACTTACTCGACGGCACGGCGCACAAAAAACGCTCCGTTGTACCGCCGCCTGGTGACAGCTCCATGACGTCCTGTCATGGCTGTCGGATATTGCTTTGCGTAAAAGCTTAGGCAGCCTTCGGACGCTTCGCACCGTACTTCGAACGGGCCTGCTTGCGGTCCTTCACGCCTTGCAGATCCAGCGAACCACGGACGATGTGGTAACGCACACCCGGCAGATCCTTCACACGGCCGCCGCGGATCAGCACGACCGAGTGTTCCTGCAGGTTGTGGCCTTCACCGCCGATATACGAAATGACTTCGAAACCGTTGGTCAGGCGCACCTTGGCAACCTTACGCAGTGCCGAGTTCGGCTTCTTCGGCGTCGTGGTGTACACACGGGTGCACACGCCGCGACGCTGGGGGCAGTTCTCAAGCGCCGGGCTCTTGCTCTTGACGACTTCAGAGACGCGCGGCTTGCGAACCAGTTGGTTGATAGTTGGCATTGTTCAATCCAGCTTGGTTTTACAAAAACACCCCTTCGCCAGGCTCTGACCAAGGGGCAACTACGGGTTTTGGACGGGAAAGGTGAGCGGACGCTCTGAAGGAAGGGCTGTGAAGTGACAGACTTGCCAAAGAGCGCGAGCTCGCCCGGATCCCGCTGCCGCCTGCCTGGTTGCGCCGCTGAGGGCACAATTCCGAGGGACGTGCGAAATCCAAAGCCAAAAACTCGAATCTGGCACTCTAGCAGGGGCACTGACAACGGTCAAGGGGTATACGCGACGTATACCCTGCGTCCCCCGTGTCCCGTGTCGCCCGGGCCGCCCCGCCCGTTCAGTTGCCGCGCAGCGTTTCGAGGATTTCCTCGCCGTAGCGCTCGAGCTTGGATGCACCGATTCCGGGCACCTCGGCCAGTTCGTCTAGCGATTCCGGCGCGCTGCGTGCCAGCTCGGCCAGCGTGGCGTCGTGGAAGATCACGTAGGCCGGCACGCCGTGGGATTTGGCGGTGGCCGTGCGCCAGGCCCGCAGCGCCTCCCAGTTGGAAAGCGTATCGGCATCCATCGTCGCCGTGTGATCGGTACGCGGCCCGCCGCGCCCCGCGCGTTCGCCGGACTTGCCCGGCTTGCTGACCTGCCGGCGCAGCGTGACCGATTGCTCGCCCTTGAGCACGGCCCGCGCCGGATCGCCCAGCAGCAGCGCGCCATGGCCACCGTGATCGATCACCAGCAGGCCGTGGGCAATCAATTGCCGGAAGATGGCATGCCATTCGGCCACCGACAGATCCTTGCCGATGCCGAACGTCGACACCTTGTCATGGCCCCACTGCCGGATCTTCTCGCTGGCATTGCCGCGCAGCACGTCGATCAGGTGGGTGGCGCCAAAATGCACGCGGCTGGCCTGCGCCGTGCGGTACACGCAGGACAGCGCCATCTGCGCCTCGCGCGTGCCGTCCCAGGTGGCGGGCGGCTCCAGGCAGGTATCGCAGTTGCCGCAAGGGCCCGCCGATTCTTCAAAATAGGCCAGAATCCGCACGCGCCGGCAGCCCGCCGTTTCGCACAGACCCAGCAGCGCGTCGAGCTTGGACGATGACACGCGCTTGTGCGCGTCGTCCGCCTCCGACTCGTCGATCATGCGCTTCTGCTGGACGACATCGCCAAGCCCGTAGGCCATCCAGGCATTGGCCGGCAGGCCGTCGCGGCCGGCACGCCCGGTTTCCTGGTAATAGCCTTCCATGCTCTTGGGCAGGTCCAGATGCGCCACGAACCGCACATCGGGCTTGTCGATGCCCATGCCGAAGGCAATGGTGGCCACCATCACGATGCCCTCTTCCTCGCGGAAGCGCGCCTGATGATGCTGCCGCACCTGCGCATCCATGCCGGCGTGGTAGCCCAGCGCGTTGATGCCGTGACTGGCCAGCCATTGCGCGGTGTCTTCCACCTTCTTGCGCGACAGGCAATAGACGATGCCGCTGTCGTGCCCGCCGTCGCCATTCATATGCTCGGCCTTGATGAACGCCAGCAGCTGGTTCCGCGCGTTGTCCTTCTCGACGATGCGGTAGCGGATATTGGGACGATCGAAGCTGGAAATAAAGACGCGCGCATCGTCGAGCGCCAGCCGCTCGATGATCTCGTTACGCGTCAGCGCGTCGGCCGTGGCGGTCAGCGCAATGCGCGGCACATTCGGGAATCGCTCGTGCAGCACAGACAGCTGGATATATTCCGGCCGGAAGTCGTGGCCCCATTGCGACACGCAATGCGCCTCGTCGATAGCGAACAAACCCACGCGGGTGCGATCCAGCAGATCCAGAAAGCGCGGCGTCATCAGCCGCTCGGGCGCCACATAGAGGATGTCCAGCCGCCCGGCCAGCAGGTCGCGCTCGACCGCCGAGGCCTCGCTGCTGCTCAGCGTGGAGTTCAGCACCGCGGCGCGCACGCCGGCTTCGGTCAGCGCCGCCACCTGGTCCTGCATCAGCGCGATCAGCGGCGATACCACGATGCCCACGCCCTGGCCGGCCTGCTGGCGCAGCAACGCCGGAATCTGATAGCAAAGCGACTTGCCACCGCCGGTCGGCATCAGCACCAGGCAATCGCCGCCGTCCGCCACATGGTCGATGATCTCCGCTTGCGTGCCACGGAATGCGTGGTAGCCGAAGACTTCTTTGAGGATCGCCAGGGCGCGCGACATGGGACAGCAGCAGATCGGAAAGCCGGGAAAGGCGTAACCATACCACTCCATGCCCGATCGGACGGAATGTGTCTGCGCTGGTGTGGCACTGGCGCCAATCGCCACACGCGATTTGGCGGCGCCGCCGACAGTCTTGCGCCAGCACAAGCACCGTGCGGCACGCCGGTCATAGCATGGCAGGCGAGGTCCCCAAGATAGCAACATGCAGCGCCATTCCTTTTCCCTGCCCATCGAGATCCTGCGCGATGGATCGGAACCGTACAAGCGGCAGATCATGCGGCAGGTGGAACACATGATCCTGTCCGGCCGTCTGCAGCCGGACGATCGGCTACCGTCCATCGCCTGCCTGGTTGCCATGCTGCGTGTCTCGCGCAACACCGTGGTCGGCGCCTATGAAGGCCTGACCGACGCCGGCCTGCTGCGGGGCGAGCCGGGTCGCGGCTTCTATGTGGCGGAAGCGATCCCCCGCGCGTCACCCGCGCCACCTCCCGTCCCGGCCATCCCGGAAGCGCCAGCGGTGCCTCCCCGGTCATTGCAGGCGAGTGCCGGCATATCGCCGCCTGGCGTGCATGCCGCCCCGCCCCGCTATCCCGTGACGTTCGACTTCAAGATCGGACGTCCCGCGCCGGATGCCTTTCCGACGCGCCGCTGGGCCATGTTGTCGAACCCGCTGCTGCGCCAGATGCGGCACGCCATCAGCGAATATCCGCCGGCGGAGGGCCTCTGGGGCCTGCGCATGCAGATCGCCGACTACCTTGCCGCGACCCGCGCGCTGGCGGTCGATCCGACGCAGATCCTGATCGTCGCCGGCGTCCAGGAGGCACTGCACCTGCTTTCCGCGCATCTCGTCCACCACGGGGACCGCGTCGTGGTGGAATCGCCCGGCTATGCGGGCTTCTGCAACCTGCCCCACCTCCGGCACGCGGTACGAATCGCGGTACCCGTCGACGCGGACGGCCTGTGCACGCACGCGCTGCCGCATGAGCCGGTGCAACTGGCGTACACCACGCCGTCGCATCAGTATCCGCTCGGCTACACGATGTCGATGGACCGGCGCCGCGCGTTGCTGGATTGGGCCGCGCAAGTCGGCGCCTGCGTGATCGAAGACGACTACGACGGCGACTTCGCCTACGACAGCGCGCCGCCACCGCCGCTCATGGCGCTCGATCCATCGCGTGTGGTCTACGTCGGATCGTTCTCGAAGGTACTCGGGCCGGGCCTGCGACTCGGATTCATGGTGTGTCCGCCCTGGCTGACCGACGCCATCGCGCGTCGCAAGGCGTTGCTGAATCACGGATGTCCCTGGCTCGAGCAGGCCGTGCTGGCACGGCTGTTCGAATATGGCGATTACAGCCGGCATCTGTACCGGCTGCGCCGCCGCTATCGTGAGCAACGCGATGCCCTGCTTTCCGGCTTGCGCGACATCTGGGGCGCCCATTGCCAGATCAGCGGCACAGGCACCGGCATGCATGTAGCACTGCACTTGCCGCCCGGCACCCCGGACGCCCCCAGTATCGCGAACCGCGCCCTGGCGCAAGGCGTGAGGCTGTACACCATGGAAGAAGCCGCCTGTGCGCACATTGCTGCAGCCGGCAACCGCGTGCTACTGCTGGGCTACGCCTCGCAAAACGTTGCGCAGATTCGTGAGGCGATGGCCAGGCTAAAGCTGACGGTGGCCGGTTGCCACGCGCGGCAACCGGCTTCCAGCACATCGGTCAGCCTGGCCGTGGATGCCTAGCGCGCCCCGGGCATCGTGCCGAAATGGCGTGACAACGCGTCGATGGCGGCGTCGTCCAGCGGCTCCGCCATCGGTCGCATCACGGCATCATCTCGCCGCGCGGCCTTGAAGTCGCGCAGTTGCTTGGCCAGGTATTCCGGCTTCTGTCCGGCAAGATTGGGATACAGGGCGACGCTACTGATGCCATCGACCCCATGGCACGACGCGCACAGCGGCAGGATGGCCGCCACCTGATCGGGCAGCTTCTGCGCTGCCGGCGCAGTCGGTGCGGACGGCGCCGCGGCTGTGGCAGGCGTCGCCGCATGCAAGGTCATGGCCGCCGTCATCAGGGCGAGCAGCGCGGCCGGCTTGTTCCATCGAGACTTGATCATGGCCACTCTCCTCAGTTCTTCCGCGTCGCCGGCAAACCCACCGAGATCCACTGCGTGCGCGCACGCGAGAAGATGCCGGCAGGGCTTTCCATCTTGTGTTCGGCCACCAGGGCAAGCGTCTTGCTGTCGTACACGCGCAGGCGATCGCCGTAGTAGCCGGCGCTGACGTACAGATACTGGCCATTCCGGGTGTATTCCGGGAAGAACGCATGGCCGCCGGCATCGAGCGTGCGCACGACTTCGAGCGATTGCTTGTCGATCAGCTGGATGTGCGCGGCCTTCTTGTCCTTCGAGACGATATCCACGGCCACGTACGGTGCGTCGGGATGCGCGGCTGGCGATTCCGTTGGGCCATCCACCTTGATGTTCTTCACCACCGAGAAGTCGCTCGTGTCCCACACCGTCACGACATCGCCCTTGTCGCATTTGCCGATATTCGTGCCGAACGCCAGCATCCGGCCACCCACCGGGGTCACGGCACCGGAGCCCACATGGGGCTGGCAGCCGGCCGGAATATCGCGCGCCACCTTGTTCTCCTTGAGGTCGATGGCCACGATCTTGTTGTCGCCGTAGGACGCCACCATCGAGTAGCGCCCATCGGGCGTCAGGAATGTGTCGTGCAGCATGCGGCCCACGCCTTCCAGCTTCGTCACCGGCATGCCTTCGCGGTCCGGATCGACGATCCAGATCTGGCCGGCCTGACGCAGCGTCAGCGCAAACTTGTTATTGATGCGGCTGCCGATGACCGGGCCACCCGCCGACTGGATGAACTTGCCGTCGGGGTCCTTGCCTTCGAGCCGCAGGTACTTCACGGGCTCCAGCGTGTCCGCCTTCAGAATCACCACCAGGTTCGGCACGAAAGAACTGGCCGCCAGCCATTTGCCGTCCATGGACACGGCGATACCGGGCCCGGTCAACCCTGTCTTGACCTTGCGCACGACCTTGAGCGAGTAGAGGTCGATCTTGTAGACGTGGCCGTCATCGCTCTTCAGCCAGGCCCATCGCTCGTTGACGGGGCTGAACTCCATGATGTGCGGTGCGATCGGCGTAGCAATTTCGCCAACTACCTGGTTGGTCGTGCCGTCCAGGAAGACCGTCTTCGCGTTGTCGTTGCCCGTACCGCGCCCGTAGCGACCGCGCGCCATGACCACCATCAGGTCATAGACCGAGCCGATCTGATATGTGGGCTTGGACGGGAGCGTGGATTCATCCACCAGCACTTCGAGGCTGTCGCGAATCTGCTGCATCGACCATTCCGGCTTGCCCACGGGCTGGGTCCGGATGTACTCGGCCACCAGCCGGATGTCCTCATCGGACATGCGCGAATGGAACGGCGGCATCAGCGTATCGGGGATGCCGGTCATGATCGCGCCACGCAGCGCGGCATCGCTCTGCACCAGCCTGTCCTTGTGCAGGGCGGGCCCGACGTAGCCGCCCCGGCTGGCGGAATGGCAGACCGCGCAATTGGCCTGGTAAAGGTCGTCAGCGCGTTTCAGCGCGTCTGCCGTCATGGCGTACAACGCGCCAGACACACTGGCGAGCATGGCGGCAACTAAAGTCCTGGCAAGCATCGTCCGGATCCTCCGTGGGTAGTTTGAGTAGTAACGATGCGATCAATGTGCCATCGCGTTTCCTCCACGCCTGGGGGATGCAACGGGAATTCCGATGGGTACGGTTTCGCCGATGTCGCGGATCGGCATCACTCCCCGGACTTACGCCCGAGCAATGCTGACGAATTTGCGATAGCGCAAGCGTGGGCCTGCCGACGCGGACTACGATCCGACGATCTACGCCCTTGCCATTCGTATGCCCGGCCTCGAGTCACTCGGGCAAGCCGGCATCGTCGGCGGGTGCCTGACGCGTGGATACGCTAATGCAGTGGCCTTACCGAAGGCCACCGGGCAGCGGGATGCCCCGCCCGGACAGCGGATCGGGATCGACGGGACGAGGCATGGCGGCCGGCGATGTGTCCCGACGCACGGCATCGATTTGCTGCTGCCGCGCCTGCTGCTCGAGCATGGCGCACAGATTCGCATCGCCCTTGCCGGCGGCGCAATCGTGCTGCTGCGTGAAGCGCAGTTGGCGCTCGTCTTCGATGGTCTGCGGCGGCTTTGGGGATAGGTCCAGCTGAAACGCGTGGGCCATCGACGCCGTGGCGATCATGGCACCGCATCCGGCCGCGCTCAGCAGCCGACAAACCCAACGTGCAGGCGTCTGTAGCGTCATGATCGAAGCGCTGCCGGGCGAGCGGAATGAAAGATCCCACACCGTAGCGCCACTGCCGACCTGCCGGTTTGATTCATACCAAGCGATCGAACCGATCGGCGCGAGACGAAAAAAAACCCGGCTCGATCGAGCCGGGTTCTTCATTGCTGCGTAACTGCGAGGATCGCGATCAGACTGCGTCGCCGTCGCCCTCGGTGGCTTGCACCACCGGCGGCTCGATGAAGAGCGATTGCTCTTCGTCGCTGATCGCCTGGGCGCGTTCGCGCTCGGCTGCCTCGCGTGCCTTGCGGGCACGGTGGTAGGCCAGGCCAGTACCGGCCGGGATCAGACGACCCACGATCACGTTTTCCTTCAGACCACGCAGGTCGTCGGTCTTGCCCATGATCGCGGCTTCGGTCAGCACGCGCGTCGTTTCCTGGAACGATGCCGCCGAGATGAAGCTGTCGGTCGACAGCGACGCCTTGGTAATACCCAGCAGCAGGTTCTCGTGGATGGCCGGACGCTTGCCTTCGGCGATCACGCGATCGTTTTCGTCCAGCAGTTCCGAACGCTCCACCTGTTCACCCGGGATGAACTTGGTATCGCCCACGTCCTGGATCTGCACGCGGCGCAGCATCTGACGAACAATCACTTCGATGTGCTTGTCGTTGATCTTCACGCCCTGCAGACGGTACACGTCCTGCACTTCGTCCACGATGTAGTGCGCCAGCTCTTCGATGCCCTTCAGGCGCAGGATGTCGTGCGGGTCCGCCGGACCTTCCACGATCATTTCGCCCTTGTTCACCACCTGGCCGTCGTGCACCAGCACCTGCTTTTCCTTCGCGATCAGGAACTCGTGGGCGTTGCCGTCCAGGTCCGTGATCACCAGGCGCTGCTTGCCCTTCGTGTCCTTGCCGAACGACACCGTACCGGTGACTTCCGCCAGCACGGCGGCGTCCTTCGGCGAACGGGCTTCGAACAGCTCGGCCACTCGCGGCAGACCACCGGTAATGTCACGGGTCTTCTGCGATTCGGTCGGGATACGTGCCAGCACTTCACCCACGTGCACCTGCTGACCATCCTTCACGGTAATCAGCGCGCCCACCTGGAAGCCGATGGTCACGGAGTGGTCCGTGCCCGGAATCTTGACTTCCTGGTTGTTCGCGTCGAGCAGCTTCACCTGCGGGCGCAGGCCCTTGGTGGCAGCCGTACGGCGCTTGGCGTCGATCACCACGAGGGTCGACAGGCCCGTGACTTCGTCCATCTGCTTGGCAACGGTCACGCCTTCTTCCACGTTCTCGAACTTGATCGTGCCCGAGTATTCGGAAACGATCGGACGAGTCAGTGCGTCCCACGTGGCCAGCTGCGTACCGGCCTTGATGGCCTGGCCGTCCTGCACCAGCAGCGTGGCGCCGTACGGGATCTTGTGGCGCTCGCGCTCGCGGCCGTGGTCGTCCGTGATCAGTGCCTCGCCCGAACGCGAGATCACGATCAGTTCGCCCTTGGCGTTCGTCACGTAGCGCATGGTCGCCGTGAAGCGCACCGTACCGGTGGCCTTGGCTTCCACGCTCGATGCCACTGCCGCACGCGATGCCGCACCACCGATGTGGAACGTACGCATGGTCAGCTGGGTACCCGGCTCGCCAATCGACTGTGCAGCGATCACGCCCACCGCTTCGCCCGAGTTCACCAGCACGCCGCGGCCGAGGTCGCGGCCGTAGCACTTGGCGCACAGGCCGTAGCGCGTGTCGCACGACAGCGGCGTGCGGACCTTGACTTCGTCCACGCCGATGTTGTCGATCAGCTCGACCAGGTCTTCGTCCAGCAGCGTGCCGTTTTCGATCGCGGTTTCCTGGGTTTCAGGATTCACCACGTCGCCCACCGTCACACGGCCCAGAATACGGTCGCGCAGGGCTTCGATCACTTCACCGCCTTCGACCAGGGCCTTCATGGCCACGCCGTTGGTCGTGCCGCAATCGTCTTCCACCACGACCAGATCCTGCGTCACATCGACCAGACGACGGGTCAGGTAACCCGAGTTTGCGGTCTTCAGTGCCGTATCGGCCAGGCCCTTACGCGCGCCGTGGGTCGAGATGAAGTACTGCAGAACGTTCAGGCCTTCACGGAAGTTCGCCGTAATCGGCGTTTCAATGATCGAGCCATCCGGCTTGGCCATCAGGCCACGCATACCGGCCAGCTGACGAATCTGGGCCGCGCTACCGCGAGCACCCGAGTCCGCCATCATGTAGATCGAGTTGAACGATTCCTGCTTGACGGTATTGCCGTTCCGATCGACCGTATCTTCGTGCTGGAGCTGCTCCATCATCGCCTTGCCCACCTGGTCGCCAGCGGCGCCCCAGATGTCCACGACGTTGTTGTAACGCTCCTGGTCCGTCACCAGACCCGACATGTACTGCTTGTCGTATTCCTTCACCTTGGCGGCCGCGTCGGAGATGATCTTCTCCTTCTGCGGCGGCACCAGCATGTCGTCGATGGCGATCGAGATACCGGCGCGCGTTGCCAGGCGGAAGCCCGACTGCAGCAGCTTGTCGGCGAAGATCACGGTCTCGCGCAGACCGCACTTGCGGAATGCCGTGTTGATCAGGCGCGAGATTTCCTTCTTCTTCAGGGGCTTGTTCAGCACCGAGAACGGCAGGCCTTTCGGCAGGATCTCGGACAGGATCGCGCGGCCGACCGTGGTGGCCTGCAGCGTGATCTTGGGTGCGAAACGTGCGTCGCCGTCGGCGTCCTTGTTCACCACTTCATACTCGGTGATACGGACGTTCACGCGCGATGCGAGCTCGACTTCCTTGTTTTCGTAGGCACGGATGACTTCGCTGATGTCAGCAAACGTCATGCCTTCGCCCTTGCCGTTGATCTTGTCGCGGGTCGTGTAGTACAGACCCAGCACAACGTCCTGCGACGGCACGATCGACGGATCGCCGTTGGCCGGGAACAGCACGTTGTTCGACGCCAGCATCAGCGTGCGGGCTTCCATCTGGGCTTCCAGCGACAGCGGCACGTGAACGGCCATCTGGTCACCGTCGAAGTCGGCGTTGAATGCCGCGCAGACCAGCGGGTGCAGCTGGATGGCCTTGCCTTCGATCAGCACCGGCTCGAACGCCTGGATACCCAGGCGGTGCAGCGTCGGCGCGCGGTTCAGCATCACCGGGTGCTCGCGGATCACCTCTTCGAGGATGTCCCACACCACCGGCGTCTGGCTTTCCACTTCCTTCTTCGCCGCCTTGATGGTGGTGGCGATGCCCATCGTTTCCAGCTTGTGGAAGATGAACGGCTTGAACAGCTCCAGCGCCATCAGCTTGGGCAGACCGCACTGATGCAGCTTCAGCGTCGGGCCCACCACGATGACCGAACGGCCAGAGTAGTCCACGCGCTTGCCCAGCAGGTTCTGACGGAAACGACCGCCCTTACCCTTGATCATCTCGGCCAGCGACTTCAGCGGACGCTTGTTGGCGCCCGTCATGGCCTTGCCGCGACGGCCGTTGTCCAGCAGCGAGTCGACGGCTTCCTGCAGCATGCGCTTTTCGTTGCGCACGATGATTTCAGGGGCCTTCAGCTCCAGCAGGCGCTTCAGACGGTTGTTACGGTTGATGACGCGGCGATACAGGTCGTTCAGGTCCGACGTGGCGAAACGGCCACCATCGAGCGGCACCAGCGGACGCAGTTCCGGCGGCAGCACCGGCAGCACTTCCAGGATCATCCACTCGGGCTTGATGCCCGAACGCTGGAACGCCTCCAGCACCTTCAGGCGCTTGGCGAACTTCTTGATCTTGGCTTCGGAACCGGTGGCCTGCAGCTCGGCGCGGATCTGTTCGATCTGCTTCTCGATGTCGATGCCGCGCAGCAGTTCACGGATGCCCTCGGCACCCATCATGGCCACGAACTCGCCCTCGCCGTACTCGTCGCACTTGGCCAGGTAGTCGTCTTCCGACATGATCTGGCTCTTCTTGAGCGGGGTCATGCCGGGTTCCAGCACCACGAACGCTTCGAAGTACAGCACGCGCTCGATGTCGCGCAGCGTCATGTCGAGCACCATGCCCAGACGCGACGGCAGCGACTTCAGGAACCAGATGTGCGCGGTCGGCGCGGCCAGTTCGATGTGGCCCATGCGCTCGCGGCGCACCTTGGCCAGCGTCACTTCGACACCGCACTTCTCGCAGATCACGCCACGGTGCTTCAGGCGCTTGTACTTGCCGCACAGGCACTCGTAGTCCTTGATCGGGCCAAAGATCTTGGCGCAGAACAGACCATCGCGTTCCGGCTTGAACGTACGGTAGTTGATCGTTTCCGGCTTCTTCACTTCGCCGTACGACCACGAACGGATCTTCTCCGGCGAGGCCAGACCGATCTTGATCGCGTCGAACTGCTCTTCCTGCTGAACCTGCTTAAAGAGATCGAGCAATGCTTTCATTGCAACTCCTTGTTTCGCCGCCGGTCCGGAGTCTGTCCGGAGCAGCGGCATTCAATCCTGTGGGAAACCTGCGCTGGTGGGTGCCCGCCGTGGCCGGCACCCGCATCAATCGGCGAATCAGTAGCGATCCAGATCGATGTCGATACCCAGCGAGCGGATTTCCTTCACCAGCACGTTGAACGATTCCGGCATGCCGGCATCGATCGAGTGCTCGCCCTTGACGATGTTTTCGTACACCTTGGTACGGCCGTTCACGTCATCGGACTTGACCGTCAGCATTTCCTGCAGCACGTACGATGCGCCGTAGGCTTCCAGTGCCCACACTTCCATCTCACCGAAACGCTGGCCACCGAACTGGGCCTTACCGCCCAGCGGCTGCTGCGTCACCAGCGAGTACGGGCCGGTGGAACGGGCGTGCATCTTGTCGTCCACCAGGTGATGCAGCTTCAGCATGTGCATCACACCCAGCGTGACCGGACGCTCGAACGCTTCGCCGGTGCGGCCGTCGTACAGCGTGACCTGCTGCTTCGATGCCGTGAGGCCCTTCTCCCGGGCGATCTCGTCCGGGTAGGCCAGGTCGAGCATGCGGCGGATTTCGGCTTCGTGCGCACCATCGAACACCGGCGTGGCGAACGGCACACCCTTCTTCAGGTTGCCTGCCAGCTCCAGCACTTCGGCATCGCTCAGGCTGTCCAGGTCTTCCGCCTTGCCGCTCTCGTTGTAGATCTGCGCGAGCAGCGGACGGAGTTCCTGCGCCTTGGCCGACGCCTTGAGCATGTCGCCGATGCGCTGGCCCAGACCGCGCGCGGCCCAGCCCAGGTGGGTTTCCAGAATCTGGCCCACGTTCATCCGCGACGGCACGCCCAGCGGGTTCAGCACGATGTCCGCCGGCGTACCGTCGGCCATGTACGGCATGTCTTCGATCGGGACGATCTTCGACACGACACCCTTGTTACCGTGACGGCCGGCCATCTTGTCGCCCGGCTGCAGGCGGCGCTTGACGGCCAGATACACCTTGACCATCTTGATCACGCCCGGCGGCAGTTCGTCGCCCTGCGTCAGCTTCTTGCGCTTCTCTTCGAAGGCCAGGTCGAACTCGTGACGCTTCTGCTCGATGGCTTCCTTCACGGCTTCCAGCTGGGCAGCCACTTCCTCGTCGGCCGGACGGATGTCGAACCAGTGGTACTTGTCCAGGTCGGCCAGGTACTCGCGGGTCAGCTTGGCGCCCTTGGCCAGCTTCTTCGGACCGCCGTTGACGGTCTTGTCGAGCAGCAGGCGCTCCAGACGCTGGAAGGCATCGCCTTCCACGATACGCAGCTGGTCGTTCAGGTCCAGGCGGTAACGCTTCAGTTCGTCGTCGATGATCGACTGGGCGCGCTTGTCGCGCGTCACGCCTTCACGCGTGAAGACCTGCACGTCGATCACGATACCGCTCATGCCCGACGGCACGCGCAGCGACGTGTCCTTCACGTCCGAAGCCTTCTCGCCGAAGATTGCGCGCAGCAGCTTCTCTTCCGGCGTCAGCTGGGTCTCGCCCTTCGGCGTGACCTTGCCCACCAGCACGTCGCCGGCTTCCACTTCGGCGCCGATGTACGTGATGCCCGACTCGTCCAGACGCGCCAGTTGCGCTTCGGCCAGGTTCGAGATGTCGCGCGTGATTTCTTCGGGTCCCAGCTTCGTGTCGCGGGCCACGACCGACAGTTCCTCGATGTGGATCGAGGTGTAGCGGTCTTCGGCAACCACACGCTCCGAGATCAGGATCGAATCCTCGAAGTTGTAGCCGTTCCACGGCATGAACGCCACCAGCATGTTCTGGCCCAGTGCCAGCTCGCCCAGGTCGGTCGAGGCGCCGTCAGCGATCACGTCGCCGCGGGCAACGATATCGCCAACCTTCACCATCGGACGCTGGTTGATGTTGGTGTTCTGGTTCGAACGCGTGTACTTGATCAGGTTGTAGATGTCCACGCCAACTTCGCCGGCCACGGCTTCGTCGTCGTTCACACGAATCACCACACGCATGGCGTCGACGTAGTCCACCACGCCGCCACGCATCGCCTGCACGGCCGTACCCGAGTCAACGGCCACGGTGCGCTCGATGCCGGTACCCACCAGCGGCTTGTCCGGACGCAGGCAAGGCACGGCCTGACGCTGCATGTTCGCGCCCATCAGTGCACGGTTCGCGTCATCGTGTTCCAGGAACGGCACTAGCGATGCGGCGGCCGACACGATCTGCGACGGCGCCACGTCGATGTACTGCACGCGGTCCGGCGTGACCATACGCGTTTCACGCTCGGAACCTTCACGTGCCGACACCAGTTCGTCGGTCAGGTTGCCGTCGGCGTCAACGGTCGCGTTGGCCTGCGCCACCACGTACTTGCCTTCCTCGATGGCCGACAGGTAATCCACCTGGTCGGTCAGCTTGCTGTTTTCCACCTTGCGGTACGGCGTTTCCAGGAAGCCGTATTCGTTCAGGCGGGCATACAGTGCCAGCGAGTTGATCAGACCGATGTTCGGGCCTTCCGGCGTTTCGATCGGGCACACGCGGCCATAGTGGGTCGGGTGCACGTCACGGACTTCAAAGCCGGCGCGCTCGCGCGTCAGACCGCCCGGGCCAAGGGCCGAAACACGGCGCTTGTGGGTGATTTCCGACAGCGGGTTGGTCTGGTCCATGAACTGCGACAGCTGCGACGAACCGAAGAACTCGCGAATCGCCGACGAAATCGGCTTCGAGTTGATCAGGTCGTGCGGCATCAGGTTCTCGGTCTCGGCCTGGCCCAGACGTTCCTTGACGGCACGCTCCACGCGCGACAGGCCGGCGCGGAACTGGTTCTCGGCCAGCTCGCCGACGCAACGCACGCGACGATTGCCCAGGTGGTCGATATCATCGACTTCGCCCTTGCCGTTACGCAGGTTCACCAGGATCTTGATCGTCTCGAGGATGTCCTCGTCCTGCAGCACCATGCTGCCCTCGCCGCTCGGGCGCGACAGACGGCTGTTGACCTTCATGCGGCCAACGCGCGACAGGTCGTACGACTCTTCGCTGTAGAACAGGCGCTGGAACAGGGCTTCCACGGCGTCCTCGGTGGGCGGCTCGCCCGGACGCATCATGCGGTAGATGGCAATACGCGCGGCCGTCTGGTCGGCGGTATCGTCCACGCGCAGCGTCTGCGAGATGTACGGACCCTGGTCGAGATCGTTCGTGTACAGCGTCTGGATCTGCTTGACACCGGCTTCGCGCAGGTTTTCCAGCAGCGTCTCGGTCAGCTCGTCGTTGGCGTTGGCAATCACCTCGCCGGTATCCGGGTCGATGATGTTCTTGGCCAGCACGCGGCCCAGCAGGTAGTCCTCGGGCACGCTGATCAGCTTGGTGCCGGCGGAATCCAGGTCACGGATGTGCTTGGCGTTGATACGCTTGTCCTTCTCCACGACGACGCGGCCGTTCTTGTCGGCGATGTCGAAGCGCGCGACTTCACCGCGCAGACGCTCGGGCACGAATTCGAGTTGCGCGCCTTCGCCCTGCAGCGTGAAGTTGTCGAACACGAAGAAGTGCGCCAGGATCTGTTCCGGCGTCAGGCCGATCGACTTCAGCAGGATCGTCACCGGCATCTTGCGGCGGCGGTCGACGCGGAAGTACAGGATGTCTTTCGGATCGAATTCGAAGTCGAGCCACGAGCCACGGTACGGGATGATCCGCGCCGAGAACAGCAGCTTGCCCGAGCTGTGCGTCTTGCCCTTGTCGTGCTCGAAGAACACGCCAGGCGAGCGGTGCAGCTGGCTAACGATGACACGCTCGGTGCCGTTAATCACGAAAGAACCGGTCGACGTCATGAGCGGAATTTCGCCCATGTAGACTTCCTGCTCCTTCACTTCCTTCACCTTGCCCGGATTTTCGCGATCGTTGATGATCAGGCGAACCTTGGCGCGCAGCGCCGAGTGGAACGTCAGGCCACGCTGCTGGCATTCCTTGACGTCGAACGGCGGGTTGGACAGGTGATACGAGACAAACTCCATACGGGCAAGCCCGTTATGGGAGGAGATTGGGAAAATCGCGTTGAAAGCGGCCTGCAGACCCTCGCTTTTGCGACGCGCGGTCGGCGTTTCCGCTTGCAAGAACTGGGTGTAGGATTCAATCTGTGTGGCAAGCAGGAATGGAACCTGATGAACCGTCGCGCGCTTCGCAAAGGATTTGCGAATGCGCTTCTTTTCGGTGAAGCTGTACGCCATGGGATCTCCGAATCATCGCAGGGCTGGCTGGACCTGGCCGGCACCTGAGGTGTTCAGCGACTGGGAGGGGATTTGGCGGTTGGCCGCTACCAACCTCTGGCTGACGGTGCCCGCACGCTGCGGACGGTGTGGTCATTGCACGGCGCAATGCCTGCACACGTCCGGGGGACACCCGACCAAACTTGTCTTCTGCAGTCGGTTCAGAAGACAAACATCAGCAACCACCTAGTGTGCCACTGATGTTTGGCTTCTGCTGAGGCAGCGATGGATTATCGCCTGCCAAGCATAGCTTAATTCACATTTCACCCATCCGGGCCGGTTTGCGCCGCTTCTCGGGTGACGGATCGAACACCTCCGCAGAAGCGCAAAAAGGCTGGCGCCGGGAATTTCCCTTTGCCAGCCCCTGCCGCGTGCCACAGAGGCACGCGCGGTACCACTTACTTGACGTCGACCTTGGCGCCGGCGTCTTCCAGCTTCTTCTTGGCTTCGTCGGCAGCGGCCTTGTCCACGCCTTCCTTCACGGGCTTCGGTGCGCCATCGACCAGGTCCTTGGCTTCCTTCAGGCCCAGACCGGTGATTTCGCGCACGGCCTTGATCACGCCAACCTTGTTGGCGCCGACTTCGGCCAGGATCACGTTGAACTCGGTCTTTTCCTCAGCAGCGGCAGCACCGCCAGCGCCCGGGGCAGCAGCCACAGCCATGGCAGCAGCCGACACGCCAAACTTCTCTTCGAACGCCTTGACCAGGTCGTTCAGTTCCATCACGGACATCGCGCCAACGGCTTCCAGGATGTCGTCTTTAGTGATTGCCATTTGGATTACTCCTACTAGATTTGATTCGGGATCGGTATTGCGATCTGTCTATGCGGCAGCTCAGGCGGCCGGGGCTTCCGCTTCCGCGGGAGCGCCTTCGGCGTTCTTGGCAGCCAGTGCGGCCAGCAGGCGGGCGAAGCCCGACACCGGCGCCTGCATCACGCCAAGCAGCTGCGAGATCAGTTCTTCACGGCTCGGGATCGAAGCCAGGGCCTTCACGGCACCAGCGTCGAGCACCTTGCCGTCGTACGACCCAGCGCGCAGGACCAGCTTGTCGTTGGTCTTGGCAAAGTCGTTCAGAACCTTGGCCGAGGCCACTGCATCTTCGGAAATACCGTAGATCAGCGGACCGGTCATCTGCTCTGCGAGGGCTGCAAACGGCGTACCTTCGACGGCACGGCGCGCCAGCGTGTTCTTCAGAACGCGCAGGTACACGCCTTGCTGACGAGCGTTGGCACGCAGCTTGGTCAGATCGCCAACCGCAATGCCGCGATATTCGGCCACGACGATAGTCTGGGCCTTGGCGACTTGCGCCGAGACCTCAGCAACGACGGCCTTCTTATCTTCAATATTGAGTGGCACGGTTAAGCTCCAAAACGATGCGTATTCGACGGTTGCCCGCCAAACGGCGCATCAGTCCAAACGAACGGCGTCCGATTGGCCCGAATCCACCGGATTGCTCCGGCGTCATCAATCCCTTCGGGTGCGCCATCTGCGCTGGCGGGCCGGCTGCCATCGGGGCAAGCCCCGCATGTGCCGACCGATTAAGTCCACGCTGCCAGAGGCGGTGTGAACACCAGCGGTCTTTGATAACCAGCAGCACCTGCCGCGCGCCGTGCGCGCCGCTGATGCCACTGCCCAAAGCCTTGCGACGATCGCGGCACTGCCACGATCCTCAATTCCTGCCCTGGCCGGTGTTATCGGGATCCGGTCAGAGGATTGCCGTCAGCTCAGGCGGACAGCGAGGTCTGTTCGACGCGAACACCAACGCCCATCGTCGACGACACGGCCACCTTGCGCAGGTACACACCCTTGCTGGTTGCCGGCTTGGCCTTGACCAGGGCGTCCAGCAGGGCGCTCAGGTTGCTCTTCAGAGCGGCGTCGTCGAACGAACGGCGACCGATGGTGGCGTGGATGATACCGGCCTTGTCGACACGGAATTGCACCTGACCAGCCTTGGCGTTCTTCACGGCCTGGGCCACGTCCGGCGTCACGGTGCCAACCTTCGGGTTCGGCATCAGGCCGCGCGGGCCGAGGATCTGACCCAGCGTACCGACGATACGCATCGTGTCCGGCGAAGCGATCACGACGTCGAAGTTCAGGTTACCGGCCTTGACTTGCTCGGCCAGGTCTTCCATGCCGACCACTTCGGCGCCAGCAGCCTTGGCGGCCTCGGCCTTTTCGCCCTGGGCGAACACGGCCACACGGACGCTCTTGCCGGTACCAGCCGGCAGCACGACGGAACCACGAACAACCTGGTCCGACTTCTTGGCGTCGATGCCCAGTTGCACGGACACGTCGATCGACTCGTCGAACTTCGCCGAGGCGCAGCTCTTCACCAGGCCCAGGGCCTCGTCGATCGGGTAAAACTTGGTGCGCTCGATCTTCGCCTTGTTGGCGGCGACGCGCTTCGAAACCTTAGCCATTTACAGACCCTCCACGGTGATGCCCATCGAACGCGCCGAACCAGCGATCGTACGCACGGCGGCGTCGAGGTCGGCGGCGGTGAGGTCAGCGTTCTTGGCCTTGGCGATTTCTTCAGCCTGGGCGCGGGTAATCTTGCCAACCTTGTCGGTATGGGGCTTCGGCGAACCCTTGGTGATGCCTGCTGCCTTCTTGATCAGCACGGTCGCCGGGGGCGACTTCATCACGAACGTGAAGCTCTTGTCGGCGAAGGCGGTAATCACCACCGGCACCGGCAGACCGGGTTCCATACCCTGGGTCTGGGCGTTGAACGCCTTGCAGAACTCCATGATGTTCAGACCACGCTGACCCAGTGCGGGACCAACGGGCGGGGAGGGATTTGCCTTACCAGCCGGAATCTGCAGCTTGATAAAGCCAATGATCTTCTTGGCCATCTTTACTCCAATCCGGATCCGTTCCTGTTGCGGAAATCAGATCCTGTTGAGTCGTAACGCGCTATCGCCATGCCGGGGCAGGACCTCACGCTCCTCTTCGGGCCGGCCTTCCGGCCGCCCTATCCTTCCGCTGCCACCCTTGCGGGCCGCAGCGGAGAAAATCCTCAAACCTTTTCGACCTGGCCGAACTCGAGCTCGACCGGCGTTGCGCGTCCGAAGATCGTGACCGTCACGCGCAGGCGCGACTTTTCGTAGTTCACTTCTTCGACGTTGCCGTTGAAGTCGGTGAACGGGCCGTCCTTGACGCGCACCATTTCGCCCACTTCGAACAGCGTCTTGGGACGCGGCTTCTCGACCCCCTCCTGCATCTGGGTCATGATCTTGTCGACTTCCCGCTGGGAAATCGGGCTCGGACGGTTACGTGCACCGCCCACGAAGCCGGTCACCTTGCTGGTGTTCTTCACCAGGTGCCAGGTTTCGTCGGTCATTTCCATTTCCACCAGGACGTAGCCGGGGAAGAAACGACGCTCGGTCACCGACTTGTGACCGCCCTTGATTTCTACCACTTCTTCCGAAGGCACCAGGATGCGACCGAACTTGTCTTGCATCTCGGCGCGCTCGATGCGCTCCTGCAGCGCGCGCTGCACGCTCTTTTCCATGCCGGAGTAGGCGTGCACCACGTACCAGCGCTTCTTCGACGAAGGCGATTCTGCGGCCGTGGTTTCCTGCTGAGCGTTATCCGTCATGTGCTACCTCTTATTTCCAGCCCAGGACAAGGGAGAAGATCACCCACTCGATGAGCTTGTCGGCCGACCACAGGAACAGCGCCATGATCACCACAAAGGCAAACACGAGGCCCGTCATCTGACCGGCTTCCTTGCGCGTCGGCCAAACGACCTTGCGAACTTCCCGGTACGATTCACGTGCGAATCCCACAAAGTCCTTGCCCGGCGCGGAGACCAGCGCCACGACGACGCCCAGGGCGAGGCCGGCAAAAAGCGCGGCGCCACGTACGTACGACGGCTGCTGAGCCAGCGCGTAGAAACCGATGACTCCGGCAACCACCAGGAGCACCGCAGCGACGAGCATCCACTTGCCGCTCGAGGCGCCTACGGTTTCGACATTGGGATTAGCCATGTTTCGCAAACGAGACTAAGCCGCGTCACAAGTCTTACTCGCGACGCGGCTGATTGATTTGGCAGGGGCAGAGGGAATCGAACCCCCAACCTTCGGTTTTGGAGACCGACGCTCTGCCAGTTGAGCTATACCCCTAAAACAACTTTGGGGCCGGCTTCAAGCCAACCCCTCTGGCAAACGAACGCGACAGGTTGGTATCGCGCTCGCCAGTTCGACCAATTGCTTAGTCGAGGATCTTTGCCACAACGCCGGCGCCGACGGTACGGCCACCTTCGCGGATTGCGAAGCGCAGACCTTCTTCCATGGCGATCGGAGCGATCAGCTTGACGGTGATCGACACGTTGTCACCCGGCATGACCATTTCCTTGTCCTTCGGCAGCTCGATCGAGCCAGTCACGTCGGTCGTACGGAAGTAGAACTGCGGGCGGTAGTTGTTGAAGAACGGCGTGTGACGGCCACCTTCGTCCTTCGACAGGATGTAGACCTCACCCGTGAAGTGCGTGTGCGGCTTGATCGAGCCCGGCTTGCACAGGACTTGACCACGCTCCACGTCTTCGCGCTTCGTGCCGCGCAGCAGCAGACCCACGTTGTCGCCCGCTTGACCTTGGTCCAGCAGCTTGCGGAACATTTCCACGCCCGTGCAGGTCGTCTTCACCGTCGGGCGGATACCCACGATTTCGATTTCTTCACCGACCTTGACCACGCCACGCTCGATACGGCCGGTCACCACCGTGCCGCGACCCGAGATCGAGAACACGTCTTCCACCGGCATCAGGAACGTACCGTCGACGGCGCGCTCCGGCGTCGGGATGTACGAGTCCAGTGCGTCGGCCAGGTTCATGATGGCCACTTCGCCCAGCTCGCCCTTGTCGCCTTCCAGCGCCAGCTTGGCCGAACCCTTGATGATCGGGGTGTCGTCGCCCGGGAAGTCGTACTTCGACAGAAGTTCGCGCACTTCCATTTCCACCAGTTCCAGCAGCTCGGCGTCATCGACCATGTCGCACTTGTTCAGGAACACGATGATGTACGGCACGCCAACCTGACGGGCCAGCAGGATGTGCTCGCGCGTTTGCGGCATCGGGCCGTCGGCAGCCGAGCAAACCAGGATCGCGCCGTCCATCTGCGCGGCGCCCGTGATCATGTTCTTCACATAGTCAGCGTGGCCCGGGCAGTCAACGTGGGCGTAGTGGCGGTTGGCCGTCTCGTATTCCACGTGTGCGGTGTTGATCGTGATGCCGCGTGCCTTTTCTTCCGGCGCTGCGTCGATTTCGTCGTACTTC
>NZ_JBYOJT010000012.1:0-155980 GCF_057798875.1 Cupriavidus sp. 94F1 | reverse complement strand
CTGCCGCGGCGTGGGTAGGGTGAATCCGCCATTGGCGCTGATCACCTGGGTGTCGCCATTGGTGTCCGCGAGCTGCAGGCTCTTACCGGTGGCAAGGCCCGACACCGTGCCGCCTACCGTATAGGTCGGTGGCAGCGCGGCATTGCGCGTCAGCGCAGCGTTTGCGCAGAGTCGCCCGCCGGCCGGGGCGTCGGCGCAGGCGGTCAGTGTTGCAGCGCCGGCCGCGGTGGCCGAGTTGGGACTAGCGACCTGGGCACTGCGGCCGTCGGCGGCTGGCGTCGCCACGAAGCTCGCGTCATCGCTGGTCCACGACCAGTGGGTGAGATCCGCTACCCCGTCCACGCCGTCCGACCGGCGCACGGCCACCGTCACAGTCTGTGCCGCGCCGCCCGCGCTCACGGCAACGGTGGCTGGACTCAGCACGAGGGTATACGACTTGGCAGGCGCCGCCTGGACCACCAGGTGCGTGACGCTGGTGATGCGGCTGCCGTCGGCGAGCGTCGCCGTGGCCGTGATGTCGGCTGCGCCGGCGGCCAGGGTCTGGACCGTTGCATAGGTGCCGACCGGCGTCGGAGCGGCCGCCATCACCGACGCCGACACCGCAGCCGGCGCCTTGTCCGAGGCAGACACCACGGTAGCCACGGTTAGGTCGGAGGACGTCCACGCAAAGCTGGCGCCTTTCAGCTCGCTGCCGTCGGCCGCCAGTAAGCTCGCCTTCAGAGTTAGCGTGCCGCCGGCGACCGGCGCGGCGCTGCCCGTGTCGACCACGAGGCGCGAGGCCGCCGGCGTGGCGGCCGGTGTCGGGGGACTGTCGTCGGAACCGCAGGCGGCGAGCAGCGCCGCGGTGAGCAAGGCGAGGCCGGCAGCGCGCGCGCCGGCAAGAGCGTGTGGAAACATGGACCCAACCCGTATTTATATAGAAGTGGCCGCCCTCCCTTTCCGGGGCGCGCGGCCAGTGGCGCCCTCGTCGGGGGCTTGCGCGCGACTGTAGCAGCGCGAGAGGGGCGGCACATCCCCCAGTTGGGGGTGACTCATCAACAAGGAGGTCTATAGGACGCTTTATTTGATAAGGGACCTTTTTTACGGTTCTTGATAACCTTTCATATCAAGAACCGAAAGAACACTCTTCCATTAGCCAATATGGGTTACTGCTCGCTTGGAGAAAGCGCCGAGCGCGTCTTGATCTGCGAGGTGACGACTCGCCAAAGAGTGCCCTTTTTCTAAGCCACCGACCCGGTTCGCTGCATTCCGCAGGCTTTTCAGCATGGCGGCCACGGCGGATCGCTTGAGACCGTCATCGCGCCAGTACATCGACACCGACCCAAAACAGGCAAGCCGCAACGGCATGATCCGCAGGGCGCCCAACTCTTCCAGCCGGCGCACCGTGCGGTGCAACGCCAGCCCGATCATGTCGCTGTTGAGCAGCGTGAGATTGAAAACGGTGGAGTTGACTTTCCACTGCGGAAGGCGGCAGCCGGAAAGCCGGCACTCGGCAGCGCGGGCGCCCGCAGCAAATCCAGCAATGCGCCAAGCACTGCGTCTTGGTTCCGAAGGCTAACGAGTGCAATCTCGCCTATTACATATGGATAAATTAGCACACGCCCCTCAGTTATCAGCATCGAATCAGAAGCGATGAGGTCGTCGATCCAAACCGAGGTGTCGGCAAGAATCATTCGATTTCTTGCCGACGACTTGGTACCCCTTCGATGCCCGGCTGGCTCCCGCCGAGGTTCGCCGGTCGTTTGGCGGCTTCACGTTGGATCAGGGCCTTTAGCGCTTCGCGTACGAGCGCTGTCTTCTCCTTCAACCCTGTGTAGGCTTGGGCCTTGGCCAATAAATCATCATCGAGCGCAATCGCGGTACGCATGGGAACCTCTTACTTTAAGCATCAAATGATGCCTACAATCTGGCGCCTATAGCACTTCGGCGCCTTTGGATGAACGCTGTTTGCAAATTTAATGCAAAAACATACAATTCGACGGGGCTTCGTGCATCCAAAACCGTACATGGCAAAAAATGCGCAACAAGCCACTTCATAATCTAATGGCGCAAGCGCCACGTGGCCAGCCGATGGACACACAGATGCTCCGCGAAATTGGCGTGTCTGAGCGCTCCCTTAGTCATATGGTCAGCGAAGGGTGGCTCGAACAGCTTGGGAGGAGCGCTGGAGTTGCCCCTGTAACTCAGGACACTCGAACACCGTTAGGTTGATGACGCAGCAGCCCTTCTGAACTCGCGGGGCGAGCGGTATTTCAGGGCTTTGTGCGGGTGACGCTCGTTGTAATGCTCAAATGCAACAGCCAGACGCGACGCGAGAGCGCCGTAGGTGCGTCAGGCTTGTCCATATAAGCGACGTAGTTGTGTTTCATGGTCTTCACGAACGATTCGGCCATGCCATTGCTTTGCGGCGAGCGCACAGGCGTTGTCAGCGGCTCCAGGCCCAACTCACGTGCGAAGTGTCGCGTGCGACGGTCAATATACGCCGAGCCGTTGTCCGTCAGCCATTCGATGGGCTGTGTGGTTTGCGTGGTTCCGAAGCGCCTCTCCACGGCGGACAGCATCACGTCGCGCACCACGTCGCCGCTATGCCCGCCGGTCGTTGCTGCCCAGCTAATCGCTTCCCGGTCACAGCAGTCCAACGCAAACGTCACACGCAGCGGCGTGCCGTCGTCACATCGGAACTCGAAGCCGTCGGAGCACCAGCGCGTATTACTTCGGTCCACGGCCACGCGGCCGTCATGCCGCCGAGTGTCTCGGCGCACGCCAGGCCGGCGCAGCAGCAACTCATGTTCGCGCATCACACGATACACGCGTTTGTGGTTGATGCACGGCGCGCTGGCCTGTTCTCGACTGCGCTGCAGCAGCGCCCAGATGCGCCGATAGCCGTAGGTTGGCAGGTGCGCGACGTGGGCCTGGATTTCTTCGACCAGTTCCGTGTCGTCAGTCACTCTAGCGCTGCGACCATCTTGCCAATCGTACGGGCGAACCCGTTTCACCGCCACACCGGAGCGCGCTACGCCGAGAACTTCGCAGACCGTTTTCAATGGTCGTCCCCCGGCAGCAAGGGCGAGCGCGCAATCAGGTTTTTTGAGCGGCCCCACTCAACAGCCTCCTTCAGGATCTCGACTTCCATCGTCTTCTTCCCAAGCAGGCGCTGCAGTTCCTTGATTTCCTTGATGGCGGAGGCCAGCTCCGATGCCGGGACTACAGTTTCGCCAGCTTGCACCGCTGCCAGACTGCCTTCCTGGTATTGCTTGCGCCAGCCGAACACCTGGTTCGGGTTCACGCCGTGCCGCCGCGCCACGGCTGACACCGATGCGCCCGGTGCCAGTGTTTCCTGCACGATGGCGATTTTTTCCTGAGCCGTGCGTCGCCGACGACGTTCCGGCTCGGTCAGAATTTCGATGGGTTCCACGTAATGACTAGGCTTACTGATAGACACAAGACTATCCCTTATTTTAAGAGAGTCCTCGTGTCCTCAGATACGGGGGGCCGCTCCAAGCGCCTACTTACTTCGAGGCGACAAACCCACCCGTGACGGAATACTGGCGTTCTTGGGCCGTCGAGTCCAAGGTCTTCACGTCGGGGGAAAAACCGCTCTGGATTGGCATGGCGCACCCCACAACATTGCATTCGGCGAGAACGTCATGCTCTGGGGTCAGAGTTCATACCGGTTTCCGGAATGGGTCGGCAAGTACCTCACCTACACGTACCAAACGACCAATCTGTTCGACAATTCGCTCCCCTACGACCAAGGCCTCAAGCCAATATCAGAAGAAAATCCATCTGTTCTCGTCTCCGTGCCAGAACGCGCCTTCCTGGAACTCGTCAGCGATGTAGGGAAGGGACAAACCTTCGAGGAGGTCAAGAACATCACCGTCACAATGCCAAGCCTTCACCCTGCCGTCCTCCGCAACTTCCTGGACCATTGCACACGGTTAAAGGTTCTCAAACTGGTGAAGACGCTCGGCGAAGAAAGCGGCCTCGCTTGGACGCACAACCTGAACGAGCATGTCCAACTACGCGTGGAAGCTAAACAGGCGGCAAGGAAGCTGATAGCCAGCGTCATCCAAAGGCCATGAATAACAGCTACCTCATTGCCGATCGGGCGTCGGGAACCGACGCCAGGCTGTGAAGAAGGCAACCCTTCAGTATATAAATCTCCGCGGACAAACGAGGGTTGGATGACGGTCGCTGGCTATATCAGTCGGCGCTCAATCTGCAGCTTGAGGGCGTGGTCGGCCTGGCCCAGGCGACGGTCACCGCCTATTCGACGCACTATCACCGGCTCGACATGCTGGCGCACGTAGCCATGCGACAAGACGCAGGCAACTGGCTGGACAGCGACGAAGCGTTGCCAAGGCAGGAGCTGCTGCGTTCCGAGTTTTATACGGACTACCTAAAACCGCACGGCCAGGCTCAGATCCTCGCACTGATGATCAAGCGGAATGAGCACGGCCTCTGCGCTATGGCATTCCAGCGTTCGCGCATCGAGCAAGGAGCCCGTCAGCGATTGGCTTCGGACGAAGCCGGGATTTTTGTCGGCGCCTTACCGCGAGATCCCAGGTGGCATTTTCCGACGATGGTTCGCTCGCCGCGTATGTCAATGGCCGCGGCGAGTTCGTCTTGCGGAAGCTCGCCAACGGGGAAGAACAGGTGCTCCGATCCAACTTTCCGCTGGACGACATCTATTTCTTTCAGATCCTCGGCAACCGGTTCATTGCCACCTCCGGCACGAATTCCGAGGTCTTCGACGCGACCGGCAAATCCCTGGCAGCGTCGTACCGGCAGAGCGCTGCAATGGTCGGCAACCGACTACCGCCCGCTATGTTCGGCGGCACTCGCCGCCTAAAGCGCCTACGGTCTGCTCCAAAGAAAACAGCCGACATCGTCGGCTGTTTTCCTTGCGGGCCCGCCTGTGGCGTCAACTCGCAGACCTACTGTCGTATTACTGCTTCTTGACGGCGGCTGCGGGCGCGGCGTTTTCTGCCTTGACCGTAGCCTTCTCGGCCTTGGCCGGCGCAGCAGGCTTCTCGGCGCTCACCTTGGTTGCCTTGGCGTGCTTGGTGGCGTGCTTGTGGGTCGCGGTAGCGGCAGGTGCTTTCGCAGCCGGCGCCGTAGCTGCCGGAGCGGCCGGCGCCGTGGGAGCGGCCGTGGCGCCGGCCGGGGCAGCACCCTGAGCAAAAGCGGCGCCAGTGATGGCGAAAGCGGCAATGGCAGCGAACAGCTTCTTCATGATCGACAATCCTTCTGAGAGGTTTAGGCGCTGCGATGTGCCGCGCTTAGCCAAAAAACGGGGCAGCTTCACGCTCAGTTGACTGCTAACTCGTGACAATCCGTAACTAGTGTTTCCGCAGAGGCAAGGCCGCGTTACAGACGACCCAAACGTGTCGCAATCAAGGGCAACCATCCGTAGAAGTCGACCCCGCTGCCGCACGCCTTACGATCTGCAATTGCACCTTATTGATATCGCAAGGTGGGGGGCTGCTACCGGCCAGGAACTCCGAGCATGCCCCTACGGATGGTGCCAGGAAGAGGCCGCCTTCCGGAGCGACCGAACCGCCCTCCTCGCTCGCCCTCAACGCTAGAACCTCCACCGCAATCCCAACGTGCCGGTATGGTCCTGGTTGCCGCCACCGAACTGGCCGGTATAGCGCAAGCCAAGCGTGGCCATGGGCGAAATGGCGAAGTCGGCGCGCAGTTCGGCCAGCGCCGCGTTCTGCGCAATCGGTGCACCCGTCACCGTGAAAGGCTGGCTGCCATCGAAAGCCAGCGTGGTAGCCGGGCGTACGTCGCCAAACGCATGGCGCCAGCCGGCTCCGACGTAGAACGCCGCGTCAGTGCCGCCAAACTGGACGCGGGCGCTGGTACGCAGGCCGAGCGTTGTGGTGGTCAACGTGTTGCTATCGCCAGGGCTGTGCAGGGCCGCCGAGCCGCCCGTCTCCGCGAAGCTGCGCGTGCGTGTGTCGCTCCACGCCATGCCCCCGTACGGTTCGAGCTGGATGGTCGCCGATAGAGGCACGGCGAAGCCGGCTTCCGTGAAGACTTGCGCCGTGCTGGCGTGATAGCTGGCGGTTAGGGACTGCACCGTACTTCCGCCGAGGCTGGCCTGACGATCCGTGTCGGCGTCGTGCCAGCTATAGGCGGTACCGAACAGCCATTTGAGCTTGCCGCCGCCAAGCGCGAATGCGCGGCCGCCGTAGAGCGTGGCGCTGAATGAATCGGTGATGGCGCGCGACGACCGTTCGCTCACTCGCAGCGTACTGTTGGCGTAGCCGAACGCGCCGCCGATGCGCCAGCCTTGCCCCACCGCACCGTCGCCACCCAGATAGAAGCCGCCAGTCTGCTGGCGCACGCGCGCTGCATCCGCGCTCCCATGAAAGTTCTGCCAGTTGCCAAGCACTTCCACCCACAGCGGCTGGGCGGCGGAAATGGGCAGTGCCGCAGCCGGCAGGAGGCCGCCAAGCTGGGCGATGGGCGCGCCGGGCAGCATGCCGGCGGACAGGCTGTCATTCAAATGCGCCAGCGGCAGCGCCCGCGCCCCACCCGCCAGGGTCATCAGACCCGTGGACACGCTGGCGTGGGCCTCCCCGGAAAGGCTGTCGAAGACGGCCGGCGGCGCGCCCTCGGGCAACGTCACCACGGCTTCGTGCACCGGGTTGCTGTCCGTCAGGGTCTCCAGTGCGTTAGCCACGGCACGCTGGTTGCCGGTGACTGCGGCATCGGCAAAGCGCATCGCACGCGCGGTGCCTCCACTAGTGCCACCACCTGCGCCCGGAACGAGCGGCGAGACGGGCGGCACGGGGTCCGTCACCACCTTGCGCGTGAGTGCCAGGGTGACTTCATTGGCGCCATAGGTCAGCGTCGGGTCGAGGAACGCGTAGTTCGAACTGATCGATGCAAAGCGGCCCTGCACCGTGCCGGCGGTCAGGATGCTATAGCGGCGCGTGGACGCGAAGTTGCCGTCGGGGCCGACATGGACCACCGCACCGCCCAGTGTGGCTGTACCGCTCACCGCAACGCGGTCGCTGGCCGACGATGCCGGGTCGGCTTCCACTCGATAGGTCGAACCCGACGCCAGCGTCAAGTTGCCGTTGACCGTCAGCGTGCCGATGGAATTGCCCGGTGCCAGCGTGCCGCCCGATGCAATCACGGTACTGCCGACGCTGCCAGCGCCGCTCAGCGTGGCGCCGTTGTTCACCGTGACCGCCCCTGCCACACTGCCGTTCACGGCCAGCGTGCCCGCGTTCACCGTCGTCGCCCCGGTATAGGTATTCGCGCCGCTCAGCGTCAGCGTGCCAGCGCCGATCTTGACGAGCCCCCCGCCGCTGCCGCCACCGGCCCCGCCATCCTCGATCGTGCCGCTTACGGTGGTGGACGTGTTGTTGCCCCCCACGGTCAGGACGTTCCGGCCAAGCTGGAAGCGCCCCGCCCCGGCGATGGCGCCGGCGGTGATCCGATGGTCGAACGCCGGACCGGACGTGCCCGAGAAATCGACCCAGCCCCCGGCCTCCGTCACCAGCGAGGCGTTGCCAGCGGTACTCCAGCCCCAGAACTCGGTGTAGCTGCCACTGCGGGTCGTCACCTGGCTGTTACCGCCGGTGCTGCCCTCCTGAAACGACATCACGCCGCCGTTGTTGACGATCGTCGCATTGGCCGCCGTGCTGCTGCCGAGCAGGTATGTGAACCCGCCGAGGTTCGTCACCTGCGCATTGCCAAGGCTGCCTGCGCCGAAGAGTTGGATGTAGCCGGATCGATTGACCACCTGCCGGCCACCGAGATCAAAGTTCCCATACAGGCGAAGCGTGCCGCCATCGACACTGACCCCGCCAGTGCCCAGCGCCCCATTGACGTTTGCGCTCAGCGTGCCAGCACTGACCAGCGTGCCACCGGCATAGGTGTTCACGGCGTTCAGGTCGAGCGTGGCGCTCCCCGCCTTGGTCAGACTGCCGGGGCCGTCGATGACACCGTTGTACGTGAGCGTGCCGTTCGTCACCTCGAACGTACCGCCCCCCGCCCCGAGCGTCGTTGCGCGCGCCGTGGTCATGGCTGCGGTAGTCCGCAGCGTGCCGCCGTTCAACCCAAGTGTGCCGGCTGGCGCGCCAAGGTTGGCGTCCGAGGCAATCGCCAGCGTACCGCCCAGGATTTGCCAGCTTGTGATATCGGTGTTGGTACCGGCGAGGGTCCAGACCGAGGCACCGATTTTTTCGAAATGCTCAAAGCCACGATAGAGGCCGGAGTTGCCGATGCCGCCGGTCAGTGTGGCAGTGCCGGCGTCGCCAGCCAGCGCCAATGTGTCGTCATTGCCGTAAGCGTCGATTTGCCCCACGGTGCTGTTGGTCCAGAACTCGAAGCGGTTCGTGCCCCCCGTGAACTGGACAGCCGGCACGCCGAGGCCACCTGCTGCGATGGTCCCCTTGTTGACGATGGTTAGATTGCTGCCGCGCACGCCCATGCCGTCGATCCCTCGCATTCCGTCAGCGGCCCGCGAACCATCGAAGTTCGTGCCGCCCGCGCCGCCCAAGCCGCCCGTACCGCCCCTGATCGTGCCCTCGTTCATCAGCATGGACCCGCTGGCCAGCTCCATGCCGGTCGCGCCTATGCCACCCTTGCCGCCCCGGCTGCCGTAGATATCGTAGACGCCATCGCCGCCGTTGCCTCCCACCCCGCCGTTGCCGCCCGCCACCACGGCATTGGCTTCGATATGCACCGTGGCAGCGGCGCTCACCAACATGCCGACACCACCGTCGCCGCCGTCGCCCGCGCCTGATAGGCCCGGCATTGGCATCGGCTTCGAGCCCCCGCCATTCCCGCCATTGCCACCCCAACCGCCGTACACCCCGCCACCCGCCTTCACCAAAATCTCGGCGCTCCCCGCGTGGATCAGGCCGTAACCACCCTCGCCACCGCCACCGCCGCCACCTGGGTAGCTCGCTAGCGGGTCGGTCAGATCCCGTCCACCGTTGCCACCTTTGCCGCCGTTGCCGCCGCGCACGCTGGCCGAGATGGTCGTGGGCACAGCGCCCGTCACCATGCCATCCGCACCCCCGCCGCCGCCGCCACCACCACCGCCTGTGAACAAGGCATAGTCGAATTGACCGTCACCACCATTGCCGCCGAACTGGCCTGGCGCGGTACCCGCTGTGCCCGCCAGCCCCAGCGGCGTTGTCTGAGACGGACTGATGCCACCCGAGCCACCGGCCCCGTTTCGAGCGCCACCGCCGCCGCCAGTCCCATCGCCATCGAACACTGTAAGGCCGCTCTGCCCTGCCTGGCCCGCGAGGTAGCCTCCCCACCCACCCGGTAGGAAGGCGGTGTAGCCCCCGGCACCGCCGTTGCCGCCAGCGGCTTGTGCCGGCGACGCGGCGAGGGACATCATGAAGAGGGAGACGGCGCCGGCAATGGCGCGCAGGCACGGCTGTTCACCGGCGGAGAGACTCGAATGTCTTGTCATGCGGATTTTTGGCCGGCCAAGCCGGCGCCCCTTTTTGCGCGCGGCAGCCGTCTGCTTGCTGGCTATGTCCGCGCTTTCATTGTTTTAATGTGCGGGCGCCCGTGCGAACCTCAGCGGCGTCGGCGAAAAGCCGCAACGGCATAGGCGACTGGTCCCTCGGGACCGGATTTTCGCATTTTACGGATCGAAAGATGCGTTTACGAGGCTTGGAAGCGCTGCGGCCTGCAGGCTCCGTGTTGCTTTTGAACCACTACGAAAGGCTTCTGTCGATTCCGAGGCATCATCGATCAAACGTCGACTGGCATAACCGAGCGGCGATAAGAGGTGCCGGCTACAGATGCAGAAGCGCCCTTCAACGCCACCCGAGACCGGGAGACACCTGCTGCAGAACGGTCTCAATGACGTGGGCGCAATATTCCACGCCGAGCTGGTTCGGGATTGTCAGCAGTAGCGTATCCGCCGCGGCGATGGCCTCATCCTTTGCCAACATGTCGATGAGTACGTCAGGTTCTGCAGCGTAATTCCGCCCAAAAATCTTCTGCACGTCATCCTCGAGGAAGCCGAAGGTATCCGCGGTCTGCGTGCCACGGCCGAAATAGGCCCGGTCCTGCTCGTTGACCAAGGGGAAGATGCTACGGGTAACCGAGACCCGCGGCTCCCGGGTATGACCTGCCTCTTTCCATGCGGCACGGTAAGCGCGAATCTGCTCGGCTTGCTGGATATGGAGCGGACGGCCGGATTCGTCGTTCTTCAGCGTCGAGGTCTGCAGGTTCATACCCATTCTGGCGGCCCATTGCGCGGTCGCATTAGAGCCCGAACCCCACCAGATGCGGTCCCTGAGCCCATCGGAATGCGGCTCCACGCGTAGCAGGCCGGGCGGGTTAGCGAACATCGGACGTGGATTGGGCTGCGCAAAACCCTTGCCTTGCAGGACTTCGTAGAACACCTCTGTATGCTGCCGTGCCAGATCGGCGTGGCTTTCGCCTTCGGCAGGCGCGTAGCCGAAATAGCGCCACCCGTCCACGACCTGCTCACCGGAGCCTCGGCTGATGCCAAGCTGCAGCCGGCCGCCGGAAATCAAATCAACCGCACCGGCTTCCTCCGCCATGTACAGAGGGTTTTCGTAACGCATGTCGATGACCCCCGTGCCCATCTCGATGCGTGTGGTTCTCGCGCCGACTGCCGCAAGCAGCGGGAATGGCGAGGCCAACTGCTGCGCAAAATGATGGACGCGGAAGAATGCCCCATCCGCGCCCAGTTCCTCGGCGGCGACAGCCAAATCGATCGACTGCAGCAACACGTCTGCAGCGGTTCTTGTGCGAGAGCTTGGGCTTCGGCCCCAATGGCCGAAAGAGAGAAATCCGATCTTTTTCATGGGACTGCAGTGTTGTTCCGATTCGGGTTGGCGCGGTCGCGCGTTGGTCGATCAGTCAGCAGGGCCTACAGGATGGCAGATCATTCCGCCGGGAAATCTGTCGACGCCGAGAGCGTCTTCCATGCCTCCGTCTCTGTCGCCACGTACGCATTCTTGCCGGCGATAGCTTGCAGCGTATCGGTGCCGAGCGGCAAGCGCAACGGCGGTGTTTCCGCGTTAACCAGCGCGACGACAGCCGTTGCCAACCGCTCTGGATCGCCGGGCTGGTTGTGATTGATGCCAACGGCAAGCTCGCGCAGCTTGCCCGAGCTCTCGGCGTAGTCGTCGATGACGTCCGTGCCGACCACAAGCGACGATGTGTCCAGGAAATCCGTGCGGAAGAATCCTGGCTCGATCATTGTTGCATGGATGCCCAGCGGCTTCAGTTCCGCGTGCAGCGCTTCCGTAATGCCCTCGACCGCGAACTTCGTCGAGCTATACACGCCCACGCCCGCTGACGCCTGATAACCCACGATCGACGACAGGTTGATAACGTGGCCCGAACGCTGCTTGCGCATCGTGGGAAGCACCGCTCGTATCACGCCTAGCAAACCGAAAACGTTGGTTTCATAGATCCGACGGACGTCGGCGTCGCTCGATTCTTCGATGGCAGCAAGCAGCCCGAACCCCGCGTTATTGATCAGTACGTCGATGCGACCGAACCTGTCGATGGCGGCATCGACAGCCGCCTGAACTTGCCCTGCGTCCGTCACGTCAAGGCGGAGCGCCAGCAGCGCGGGCGAATCGCCCAGCCGCTCGACGATTGCGGAGGCGTTGCGACCTGTTGCAACAACCGCATTGCCATCGGCAAGGGCAGCCTTCGCCATCTGCGCGCCTAGGCCGCGCGTTGCACCGGTGATGAACCAGACGCGCTTGAAATGTTCATTCTTATGGGTAGTCATGAGTTGCTTCCGAGTTAGAGGGTAAAGTTCGATGATTGGGCTTAGCATTGCTGGCGTGACAGGACCGCACCGGCTCGATCTGGGATCACTCCGGGACTTCTGGCAGCGACAGCGAGCGCCGTCGCGACACTCAACGCCAGAACGCCGATTAACGCGCCAACGACACCGATCTCGGGCAGGCCAAGCGCGCCGATGACGTTGCCGCCAACGACCGCACCCATGCCGATTCCGGCGTTGAAGATGGAAACGCTGAGCGATGCCGTTACGTCTTGGAGCGCAGGAGGCACTGCACGAATCGTCCGCACGTGGTTGGTCACGAACCCGGCCGCATGCGCGGCGCCCCAGATCGCGAGCGCTGCCATGGCAGCGAGACGGCTATCGAGGAGGTAGGGAAAAGCCGCCATGGCGAGACCGGCGATGACAACGGCGGCAACTGCCGCACGTAGAGGATTCACATCCACGAACCGGCCCGCGATTTCATTGCCAACGACGCCCGCAACGCCGAACCCCATCAGGATCCAGCCGGTCGAGGTACTGCTGAAATGCCCGACCCGCGTCAGTAGGTCGGCGAGGTAGGTGTAGGACGTAAACATGGCCGTCAAGGCGAGAAAAGACATCGCCAGATGGCTCACGATTTTGGGTTGGATCAGCGACCTGAAAGACGCATGGGTGGTGTCCTCGGGCAGCGCCTCCATGCGGGGAAAGAACTTCCACATCAGGAGCGACATGGTGGCGCAGAGTGCGGCGCCGGCGGCAAATGCCATCCGCCATCCAAACGCGTCGGCCAATATCGTGGTGATAGGCGATCCGATGACGCTGGCGATGGACACGCCGGCGAATACTGTGGAGATGGCGCGCACCGCATGATCAATCGGGGGGGGGGGCGCCAACCGCAAGGGCCGGCGCGTGGAGACTTTTCCAGAGGCGGCGGCGCGATACCGGCCGCCCTGCTTCTTAGAAATCCTGCACCGTGGGACGGATCACGATCTCATTCACGTCGACGGACGCAGGCTGGGCGATGGCATATGCGATAGCCTGCGCAATTGCATCGGCCGGAATGGCCATCTTGTAGAAATCGACGACGAAATCGCGGCTTGCCTTGTCACCGGAGCCGAACTTGAGATCGGTGTCGATCGCCCCAGGCGAGATCACGGTGGTGCGAATGTTGCCCCCCACCTCGTGGCGCAGCCCTTCCGAAATGGCGCGAACCGCGAACTTGGTGCCCGAGTACACCGTACCGCCCGGGCTGAAGACCTTCAGCCCAACAACCGACGCGATGTTCACGAAATGACCCGATTGCTGCTGCTCGAATATCGGGAGCGCAGCAGCGACGCCGTAGAGAAGCCCCTTGATGTTGATGTCGATCATGCGTTCCCATTCTTCGGTCTTCCGAAGCGTCAGGGGCGCGATGGCCATCAGCCCAGCGTTGTTCACCATCACATCGAGACGGCCGTGCTGGGCGACGACATTGCTGACTAGGCGATCGACCTGCGCCTGGTCGGTGACATCGACGTGGTGCGCGGACGCCTTGCCGCCTTTTGCCTGGATATCTGCAGCGATTTGCTTGAGCTCGTCTATGCGACGCGCGGCCAGTGCGACGGTTGCGCCTTGCGAGGCCAGCAGCCTTGCGGTGGCTTCTCCGATTCCACTCGATGCACCGGTGATGAGGACGACTTTGCTTGACATGACTGTTCTCCAAGGGAGGTTGAACTGCTTGGAGACAAGTCTCGGCTACGGCGCGATTTTTGATTAGACTAGAATATCTGGAATCTCTTTTCCACGTATGCAAAAGTCGCCATGACCGAACTTACGGATCTGAACGACATCGCCGTCTTCGTGCGTGTGGTGCAGCTCGATAGCTTCAGCCGCGCAGCGCAGGCGCTGGGCATGCCGGTCTCGACGGTGAGCCGGAAGGTCACCGCCCTGGAACAACGCCTTGGCGTGACGCTCTTGCAACGTACGACGCGCAAGCTCAGCCTGACGACGCAGGGGCGCGCTTACTACGATCAGTGCAGTGAGCCGTTGAGTCACCTGTTCGACGCGGAGCATGCGATAACCGAGACGCAGCGCAAACCGGAAGGGCTGCTGCGAGTATCGGGGCCGGTAATGCTGGAATATGAGCCCTTTTACACATTTCTATCGGCGTTCTTGAACAAGTATCCAGGTATCCAGGTGGACCTTTACTTCACGAACCTGTTCTTGGACCTGATCGCAGAGAACGTGGACGTTGCCATTCGCTTCGGCGATTTGCAAGACTCCAGCCTGATCGCGCAACGCGTAGGAAGAAGTGTGCGGTATTTGGTTGCGTCGCCGGAGTATGCGCGGACTCATGCCCTCCCCTCTCGGCCAGAAGACCTCAGCGAGCATCCATGCGTTCTGATCAATGCCCGGAACAATGAGACGGACTGGCACTTGATGAGCGGCCGAAAGTCGGCAAAGATCCGGGTGACCGGCCCTGTCGCCGCACGTGACTTCCACATCGTCAACGCATTTGTACGCCGCGGGCATGGTATCGCGCTCCTTCCTTCCGGATATGCCGATGCGCAGATCGCCAGCGGTGAGCTTGTGCGTATCTTGCCGAACTGGTCATCGCCGGAGATATCGGTGCACGCCGTTTATCCGACGCGCCGCTTTATGCCGTCGAAGCTAAGAGCTTTTCTTGAGGAGTTGAAGGCTTGGGACAGCCCTCTTTGGCTTCCGCAGTGAGTCGCGAGCCCTAATTGCAATCGGGGAGACTTCCGAAGACGGTGGTGAGCAAGCCGGCGTGGAAACCCTCAGCAGCGGCCCGTTCGACGACGCTGGCAAACGTCGCAAGAATTGGTTAGAGGAAAGCGTGGACAGTACGGCCGCTCGGCTCGCCGCGTCGGCATTCTCGGTCCGCGTGGCGATGCGTTTTGACGCCTTCTTCTGGAAAGACAGTCGGTGGACCACGGAAACACTGCTTCCCCTACCGTCTGTCCCAGGCAAGATGCGGCCGCATTTTGCCTGGGACACCCGGAGGCTTCAGCCACTTCGTTGCCTCTATGGCTGGGCAGACTACTCCCGGCTAGAGCGCTTGCCGGGGGGACTTGCACCCACTGGAGCGCCTCCTAAGCACGGCGCACGCCAGAAGCCATCGGTCGACCACGCATCCCATTCGAATAGCCGAGATCTCGGTCTCCCGCTCAACGACCGGTTATCCGCCAACGAATCGCCGATGGCGCCGCCTCAAGGCTGCAACAATGGGACCCTCGACGGGACTGGTTACATCGTAGACAATTGATCTTCAATTCTCCGACGATGTCCTAACGACACAATCGCAATGATCGATCTGTTCAATCGCATCAAGGAAGCAAACAAAAATACGAAGGCCTATCACCACGATTCGAGCGACACATCGCTTCGCGGGCATGAAGCTGAACACGAGGTATGCAACGCGCTGGCGCCTCGATTGATCGGCACCGGATGGGAGTTGGTCAATGGCGTTCGTGTCCCTGACCCAACCGCGAAGCGTCGCAGGGAGATGGATTTCGTTTTCACTGGCCCCAACGAGGCAATCGTTGTGGAACTGAAAAACTGGACCGGAGAGGTTAGCTTAGGCCGCGACGGGAGTGTGATGCAGCGCAACCGTAAGGGCGACTTGATCAACGGCGGGAAACTGTTCGAGGACGTCGCCGATCGCACTGAGATCCTGCGGCTTCACCATATGAGCAAAGGCCGGACACCCGTAGCGATGCGACATTTCGTCGTCTTCTACGATCCTTACGGCAACCTCTGGTTGGATGACGCGATTGCCAGTCGCCCGGACGTGCTCCGATTCGAAGAGTTGGAAGACCTCATGCCCAACGGTCAGGAACCATTCTTGCTTCGGCTGCTCCATGCGCTGATGCGCTTCTTTGGCTGCAAACCACAAGTGGGGGAAGCGCCGAGCCCCTCCCCCGAGATCGTCGCGTTTCGCCAGTCGCTTGCGGAGTTGGGCGGTTGGGATGTGATCTTGCTCCATGGTGGTCGAACGCTTTGCGGGGACATCCTGAGTATTGGCAAACATCGTTCGGACGAAATAGAAGGCACTAATTTCAATCGCAAATTAGTGTCTCGGGCGGAGTTTGACGTTGACCGGAGCATCGTGGCCTCTATCTTTCGTGCCCCTTCTCCTTATGCCCTGGTGTCATCGACGGGGCGAGATGCCTCTAACAAGGTATGGAATGTCCCTACGTCAGCACAACTGACCTTCCACCGTGCCGGAGATCGAGAACCCAGCGTTTATGAGGTCAGGAACATGCAGGCCATCCAGTTCGGCTACCAAGCGAAACCGAAGACCACCTTCAGCTTTGACGATTTTCGTGTGGGAATGAACGTGGTTGGCAAAGTCACCGCCATCAATGACAAGGGCGTTTTCATCGACATTGGCTACCGAGAAGAGGGAGCGGATCGTCACGCGCGAGCTAACCCGATCGCATCGGGCCCCGTAATTGTTGGCCAGCGGATTCTGGCGCGCATTACCCGTCTGATTGAAGATAGAAAACTTGTCTCTATCGAGATCCTCGAGCCGCGGCTTGGATAAGGCGCGGCGACTTACGATGGGAGAGCCCGTAAGGGGCAACTAATTGGCCGTTACTGTTAATGCGCCTTTGTGTTGTTCAAGAGCGCAGTGACTAAAGGCTCAGAGGTAGGATTTGCCCCGGCTCTCAGGCTAGCATCTATCGATTGACATTGAACGGCCGTTTCCCGGATTTCTGAAGGCAGGTCAGCCATCAAGAGACATTGCATCGGCGTTATCAAATGATCGAAGTCCGGTACATAGCCAATGGAATATGGGCGAACGGTTTCAAGAGGCATGGAAAGTTGCACGCTGCTGGCACGCTCCACTGCCCACATCGGCTACCCCACGATACCGCTAAGCCGGCGTGATTGCACGAACCTCATTGCCTGACTTGGTGAAAATGTCGGTTCTCCAGTGGAGAGACAGTAAGCGCAGCCACCAACTCGCGACGGCGTGCAGGACACGTCGCAGCCATCTTTTCATTGCGTCGTTGAGCATCAAGAGTTCCGAAGTAACCGCCTTTCATATAGACACCCTCATTCGCTCCCAGAACGCAGTCAGCGGCGCCGTCTGGCCACCATCGCACCTCATACTGACGGAGACGCAGTTCCTGCTCGCAGCCTGCAAGTGCAAGACTGACACGAGCGGTAAAAATTCCGAGGCGCGTGCCTGCCACGCTCAGCCCCCTAGCATCCGCCGATACTCTGCTTCCAGGTGCGCATCGACACGCTCGACATCGAGACTCCCTTGCCGCACCAAGGCAGTCAACTCCTTCAAGGCCAGGGAACCAAGCCGCACCCACGCAATCAGATTACTGCGCAGCATGAACTGCACCAGGTCACCGCCTGATCGCAGCGTGGCATCCGCGACGTCCACCAGGCACAGCGCACCATGGGCGACCAGCAACATCCGGCGAAGCTCCGAGACGCTCGCCGAAGGGATGCAATCCCGCCACGGGCGCTTGTGATAGAAGCGCTGCTTGATCACCCATAGCAGGCGCGTCAGCATTTCTGTTATCAAGACCGGAATGGCCATCGCCAAGCCATGGCGCAGGTCGTAGCCGTCCTCGAACACCTGGACCGCAATGGTGGCGAAGGTCTGTCGGTGCTGTCCGAATTCGCCAGCGTCGATGAACTGCAGCAGCGAATAGAATGGAATCGGAATGCCGGATCCCCGTCCGGATGCGCCGGAAGAGCCTGCCACATCGGAGAACAGGTGTCCCAGCCAGTTGGCAAAGCCCGCGAAAAGCTTCGCGGCCAGCGTGCCGCCCTGCAACTCGAAGCTCTCGGTATCGATAGTGATCAGCTTCCCACCCGACACGAAGTGCGCCGTGTTAGTGAATTGTCCGAGGATGGAGAAGAACAGCCCCACCAGGTCTGGGGAATGCCCCAAACTTTTGATGTGATGGTTCATCGTGCTCATCCTGAACGCGCCGTTCACATCGCCACCATGCCGGTGGTCATAGTTCACGCGATACAGGCGCTCCAGGTATCCGATCGCGCTGGCGGTCGGATCCTTGCCATCGCGCGCGCCCTTCCAGCCCACCATGGAAGCGAACTTGCGCACCGCACTGTTGACCCATTCGTCCGTAACCTTCGTGAGTACGCCTTGTCCTGGCAGACCAACAAAGAGAATATCGATGATGCCGCCGATCAGGCCCACCGTTCCCGCGATCATGTAGTCGTACTTGTCGCAGCAGGGCCCCTGAATCGAGAACTCCGTCTTGATTCGCTGCTCCAGGGCTACGCGCTGCGGGGGCGTCATTAACTGGTTGAATGGGCTTTCCAGGGCGCCCAACTGGTGGCGTGACCGGTACGACTCCATGTCGACCAGGTATTGCGCCCATCCGGATGCGCCAGCGTCTGGCGCCCCGATGGTGTCGAGCAGCGCGATCGCTGGCGCGGCAGGACAGCCGTCGCCGGCAGCGTCTTTGGGCGCGTCGAACCAGAGGTCGGCCTCATCAAAGACGATCGTTACGTGCTCACTTGCCTGCATCGAGAGGGTGGCCACGGCGATCGCCTCGTCCAGCAACACTGCGTTCTGGCGTTGCGATGCCTGCATCGCATCCATCGCCAATTCGAGCTCGCCAAGCTTCCTGTCGGCCTGCTCAAGCTGATGCGTCTGGATGAGGAGCGCACGCGCCTCGTCGTCAAACTTGCCGGAACGACTCACGAGAAGAGCCCTGCGATCTTGTCTTTCGCCCTGCCTGCCGCGTCCATGGCCGATCCCATGAGGACGTCACCAACGTTAAAGTAGCCGATGGCTTCGAATGCCCGCGCGAGTGTTTCCAGCTCACGCGATGTGTGCGTGCGCCGGATGACCATGTGGTTAACCTTCGACTCCGTCATCTCTCGCTCCTCGTAGAAGCTCACGATAAAGTCGTAGAGATCTGCCTTGGTCGGCTCGCGGGTGAGCATGCGTAGTTTGTCCAGATCCAGGTTGGCGGCGCAGCGCAAGCGCGTCGCGCTGCTCTGAACGTCTTCGGCACGGTTCCTCAACACCGTACCTGCCGCCGTCATCTGGGTAATGACGTTCAGCAACTCCTTGACCTTCGCGTCCTGTGTACCGTGCGCCTGGACCGTTTCGTTCAGGCGCGTGGTCATATAATTGATATCGCCGATCAGCAGCGAGATAGTACTTTGCGTCTGCTTAATGACTTCCTGCAGCATTAGCTCCCGGCGTCGCGCGCGCGTGAGTTCGTTCGCGCCCGTCAGCTTCTTGATACCCGCGTAGGTACCCACCCCGATGAGGATTGCAACCCCAATGCCGGTGGCCATGCTCGAGAGGCCGAGAAATCCGCCCATGCCGAGCGCGGCGAGCCCGGACGTCATTCCCGCCGCCGATAGACCGATCACCGATCCCGACAGGTAGACGGCAGCCAGGGGCGTGCCGACCGCGGCGGCTCTGGCCGAGATGTCCTTCAGCGCCGCGACGATCTGGTCATCCGAGAAATCCTCGTTGATCATGTTGTGATCGTTGCGGATCACACGCTGCGCTAGGTCGATCTCGTCGTCCGTCACCTTCCAGAGGCTCCGATGGTTATCGAGAAATGCGAACTCCTTGACATCCTTGCCGCCCGTGCTCAGGTAGACGTTAATCAGGTCCTTGACCAACGAGACGTGGACTGAGCGCTCTTGGCCATCGGGACAGGCAGCGTCGAGCTCGCCAACCAATGCCTCGACCGGCACGAGCGCCTCAGGCGAGGCCATGTACCCGCGCAGCGCAAAGCGCGAGTCCGTGGTCAGCTCAAGGCGCGTCATCAGCATCAGGATCTCGGCGAACTCGCGACGGTCGATCGTGGCGTCGTCGGCTACCGCCATGTTGACGATCAGCTTCAGATAGGCAATCTTCAGCGTCTCGCTCATCTCGCTGATCGGCAAGAACTGCTTTTCTTCCTTGTATTCCTCGAACGACTGCGTGGCAGAATTCAGAATCTTGGCCAGCAGCACATAGTCGCACTCCAGCAGGTTCTTGAACTGGACGCTCCCACCGCCCTTAAGCGAGACCGCGATCCCTTCCATCTTCGTGTCGTCCTTGGCCGTGGGCAGCGGGCGCACGGCGTCCACCTTCGCGTACGGAATCCCGATCGGATCTCCGAACGTCTCCCGATATACCACGCGTTCGCCAGTGAACAGCAGACCCTCTTTGGCACTGCCGAACAAGGTGTTGTCAAACAGGGCCACGACGTGGGACGGGACGTGGGAGATGCTGTCGCCGTGCGAGAACGCCTTCACGGCGTTGTTGAGCTTCTTTTCCGGAATGTCCGGTGCGACCAGCATATTCTTCGAAACCTTGCCAAGGTTGTCGCGCAGAAATTGATTGATATTGGTCATCGTAGATTGTGTGCTGCAATGAGAATGACAGTCTTGCTTTTCGCCCTTGGGACTGACCAGCCGTTGTAGCGAACGTGATCAACTCCTATCGGCCAGCCTTCCCCGCACTGAAGCCTACTTCGGTGGGGTGGGCCTTCCCGATCTGTAGGATTCGCACGCAGGCATCAGGGCACCGGATAGTGTGCTGACCAGCGACTGTCGTTTCGAGGCGGAAGCGGCCGCGAATCACCGATGCCTTCGAAGCGGCCCTCGCGATCCACGATCACGCGATATCCCCATTTAGAGGCCGTGCCCAGGTTTCCCTGTGTCCATGCTCGCCTCGTTCCGTGGGAAGCAGCATTCCGGCCTGCGAAGGCCCGACGCACCAAGGTGCCTCGGCGGGCGCCGCGCGACTTGAGCAGTGTCCAGCTCGTACGCACGTTGACCCTGGCCCACGCAGTCGGGCCGTTGGTTGTTTGACGGCTTGGCGAATCACGTTCTCGACGGGCCCCGGTTCCGCGACGAGGCACCTTTGGTCGTCTTGGGCTTGGGCCAGCCGAGTAAGGGTTAAAGGAGACCCTCCAGGGGGCCCTTCGAAATCGCCTTGTATGCAACCGAAAGCGCACAGGTAGAGGCCGCCACTACGATCGCTCCGAACAGGGTCGTTGCAAGCCAGGCGCCAAAGGCCGCCATCGCGGTGTCGAGCAGCAGCGTAAAAGTTGCCCAGAAGGCAGTGAAAATGATCATTTCGTAGACTCCTCAGGTTACGCGGTTTCCCGCTCGTGCGTGGCCGTACGACGGTAGCGCCACGTCGCGTGCAACAGCAAGGTCAGTGTCGTATGGCAACTGGACAAATTCTGTCCAGTCGGCGGAGTCGTCGCCTCCCCGAGGATTCGTGGAACGATTACGGTGCGTTGATGATCTTCTCCACCCCTACCTGGGCGCAGGTAGCACCCACTACGAAGTTCGCTGCCTTCCTCAGCGTGCGGGGCGTGTTGTCCCGCCAAATCATGGGTCTCTTCTAATGTATTGCCCTGGAGCTCCACGGACGTCGCCCCAACCTCTTCAACATGGCCTTCGAAGCGCCACTCTGTAGCGCTCATTTGTAGAGTAAGTCACCACGGTCCATGGCGATTCGGAACCACCGCATAGCCGGCGAACCGGACAACCAGTGTCCAGTACGGGGGTAAGCCATCCTGGACAGCCACTGTCCACCTGGAGGTTAAGACTCGGAGCATCGCAACAGATCAGGTCGAACCCATGCCGAAGCTTTCCTATCGTGAGGACCATGCCAGCCCCCCGAACCATCCGATCGGTCCCGGTAATGCCGACGAAGTCGGCCACATCCCACCAATGCGGTTGTCGGTGCAGCGCTGGGGCATTGCCCGCGACGCACTTCGAGCCATCGTGGATACGTTGAATGCCGCCGATCGGCGTATCGTCTGGTCGGACCATAACGATGGCGGGCCCACTGACCTAATCGTGCATATGGTTAGCATCGAGGGTCTTGCCGGACCGTCGATGCAGGCACCGTGGAATCTCATGGGTCCCGTCGAGGCGTTGCGCGTGGCACGCGAGCAAGGCGTTGCGGCCGTCGTGCTGGTCGAAGGCGAAGCGCGACATCTGCCAATGGTCCGCACGGGATGCTGGATCACGTCGAGTTCCTGCAGCCTCGTGACCGCCGCCCGCATCCTGGCAGGTGCGGCCATCATCGACGTGAGCGAAGTAGATGAAAATGCCCGGTGGAAGCGGCTTGCCTCGCTGGCATCGTGTAACGTGCTGGCGCGCCTGCATCGCGTTGTTGGTGCGTCTCCCACGACCTTGGCGTCAAGCGTCCGGACGTTGATCGACAACGCCCAGCGTGGCGGTTACGCGGCCATGTCGTATGCCAGCATCGGGGCCGCGTCGGACGTTGATATGGAAGTTGCGCATAGTAGTACGCCAACGCAGGTATTGCGTTCGCAACTAGCCAACACCGAAGCCGATGTGTTACTAGCCTATGCGTGGCCAGACCTCTCGTCGTCAGCGGCCAACTTCGCCTCGCCGTAGGCGCCCAGCGCGCGCCGCAACCGACCCGCAATGTCGGCGCGCAGGGCCGCCGGCGAGACTACCTCAACTGCATCCGCGCGTTCCAGCAGCAGATTGCTCAGTGCGATCGAGGGCGTGACGGTGGCCGTCAGCATGAACCCGCCGTCCATCTCTGTGATCGCTTGGTCCTCCGAAAATTTCAGCTCGCGGAAGGGGCTGAGGAAACCGCCCGCCTCGCGCACGCGGAGCACCATTTGCACGGGCGGTTCGGAGAAAAACTCGAAAGTCCGCTCGTCCCGTACATATGCGTCGAGCGAGAATGCCGCATCCCGTGCCAGCACGGCATCGCATGAGGCCGCGGCGTGAATTCGGTCCATGCGCAACAGGTGTCGCTTGGTGCCACCATCGGTACGCGGGCGGTCAGCCACTAGGTACAGGACCGGGCCTTTCTCCACCAGCGCAAGCGGCAATATGGTGAATTGCCGGGGCTCCACGGTGGAAGTCCGTCCATTCTGATAGTGAATCTTGACACAGCCATCCTGATAGAGCGCGTTGAGCACAGCATCCAGTACACCCTCGCGAACCTGAGGCGCGATCAGCGGATAACGTCCGTCGAGCCGTGTCGTCTTGCCCATCCATGCTCGGGCCGTTGCTAGCCGCGCGGCCGCCACGTTTTCTTCCAGCACGCGCACGGCACCGCGGAAGTAATCCGCCAAGCCATCCGTTACTGTGGCCGGCAAATGTGAATTAGCGAGTTGCCGCAGTTTCAGTAAGGCGACGGCCAGGTCCACCGGCGGCCGCAGTGCATCCTTGTTGACAGCGACGGCCGACATGGCGCGCCATTCGCGATTGGCATCTTCGCCACGGCGCTGCGCTAGTTGATGGTTTTCTAGTTTTAGGAAGGACCGCGTGACCTTCTTCGGGTAGGCAGAAGCATCTCGCGCGGCGACCTCACGAATCAGGTCCCCCGACCGCTGCCATCTTCCGGCGTGCGCGCGAAGCACCTTCAGCACCAGATAGTCGAAATCGCCTAACAGCATGGGCACTACGGAGGGAATTTGCGGGGCGCCTACTTTAGGCGAACATGGCCCCCCGTGTCTATCCCACCGTAGCGGGTCTGCCGTATAACCGACTACGTTCAGCGCGACGCCGACCGCACGGAAGGCACTCATACGACATTAACCTGACTGGAGTTGATGGACTCCCGGGTTACCAGACTGGGCTCTCCGATCCGATTCGACAGGCCTACGAAAAGACCGGGACGGTTCTCAATGAAAGTTGAGGCTCTGAAGTACCACTCCCTACCGACGTGGGGAGCAAAGAAACCCGTCCTGCATCAGGATGCCGGACGTGTGTGCGATGATCCGCTCGGCAACCTCGATCGCCGCAGATCCGGAGACATACCGCAACAACATGACAAATTCATCGCCACCTAGTCGGCCAACCAGGTCATGGCTTCGGGCGTCTTGCCTGGTTAGCGAGCAGAGACGGGGCTGACTCTCTTATCGTCGTCCCGCGCTGCCTCCCTTAGCGTCGGAGTCTGTAGTGCGCTGCCCGAACAAGCTTTCGCGGCGCTGTATACAGGCGTGGCGTGGCCCAGTGGCTGTACACGACCCTTCCCACCTGTCGCGCCCGGGCGCACGCAAGGCCATCGGCGCCGTCGCCACGCCAGATTTTTGACCGAAATGGCTCTCATTGACTGCATCCCGTACTTTCGGCACCAGAGTCGTCTAAAATTCATGTGATCCGAAGCGCGCAGAGGCTGAATTGCCCCCATCCCGGGTGGGGCCACATCGCCATCTGTCCTGACATTGAATCGGCTATGACAAAAGAGCTTGTCCGCGTACAAAGCGGCGTTCCCGGCCTGGACACGATCCTCTGCGGTGGCCTGGTGAAAGGCGCCGCCTATATCGTTCAAGGCAGCCCTGGTGCCGGAAAGACCATCCTGGCCAACCAGATCGCATTCAACCAGATCCGCGATGGCGGCCGGGCGCTATATGTGACCCTCCTTGCCGAGTCGCACGACCGGCTCTTTCAAGCCCTGTCGATGTTCGACTTCTACGATCCGTCTGCAGTCGGGCGGGATCTGTTCTATATAAGCCTGTTCAAAGTACTACGTGAGGAAGGGCTCGCCGCACTGGTCAACGCATTGCGCAGTGAGCTTGCACGGCATCACTGCACGACCCTAGTGCTCGATGGACTGCTGATCGCAAAAGACAAGGCGGAGTCCGCGCTTGACGTCAAGACATTCGTGGCCGAACTGCAGAGTCATACCGCTTTCACTGGTTGCACGGTGCTATTCCTGACCAGCGCCCCAATCGACGATGTGAGCCCAGAGCACACCATGGTCGACGGGGTCATACAGCTCAAGGAAGAACTAGTAGGTATCCGCACGGTCCGCCAGCTGCGCATTTCCAAGTCTCGAGGCAGTGCCGCCCTGGGTGGCTTGCATCAGTACCGGATTTCGGAGACCGGCATTGACGTGTATCCCCGGCTGGAGGCACTTCTTGGTACGCCGTCTAGCGAGGAATGGCTGCGCGACGAGCGCATTGCAACAGGCGTACACGGCCTGGAACAGTTGATCGGAGGCGGCCTGCCCCCTGCGGCCGTCACCCTCCTGATGGGCCCTGCCGGCAGCGGCAAAACGACCTTCGGGCTGAACTTCCTAAGTCTCGCGACGCCCGAGAAGCCCGCGCTCTACTTTGGCTTCTATGAATCGCCACAACGACTGAAAGCCAAAGGCCGAGCACTCGGGATTGATCTGGAGGCACTGGAACGCGCCGGTGCGCTCATTGTCCTTTGGAACCCGATGACCGAAAACCTGCTCGACTCTCTCGGTCATCAGCTTCTCGATACGGTTCGCCAGCGACGCGTGCATCGCCTGTTCATTGACGGTATGACCGGATTCGAACGGGCGGCGGTTTATCCAGCGCGGCTGAGCGAATTCTATACGGCCCTGACGAACGAATTGCGCGCCTTGGGTGTGTCGTCCGTCGCGACGCTGGAGATGCGAGACCTCAATGGGCTTGCCGGTACAGACCCCCTTCCTGAATTCACCAGCTTGATGGACAACCTTGTCTTGTTGCGACAGGCAGGCATGCACGGCGAACTGAGGCGGTTTATTGGCGTGGTGAAAATGCGCGACAGCGCTTTTGATACCGCTTTCCACAATGTCGTCATTGGCCCGGGGGGCTTGCAGGTTGCGAACCGCTTGATCATCCCTGGCGATACGGTCGACAAAGACTCCGGCATCGCACCCCCCAGTGTCCAAGCGCCCTCGGGGGCCTGAGTATCATGGCTACAGTAGTGGTCATCGACGACGAGACCATGAATGCCGACGCCCTGGCATTCGTGCTCACGGCCGAGGGACTGGAGGTTCGAACCGCAGCGGACGGCGAGGCCGGATTGCGGCTGATCTCGGACCTCCGGCCGGATGTCATAGTCACTGATTTCATGATGCCGATCATGACAGGACTTGACCTAGCACGCGCTGTTCGGGCGGACGCCTCGCACGCAAACTCTAAAATTCCAATCATTCTCTTCACTGCGGCACAGGCAGAAATCGGGCGCAGCCATCCTGATTTGTTCGACGTTGTCTTTGAAAAGCCTTGCTCGCCCAAGGAAATTGTTGCGGCAGTGCTTCGTCTGGCGAAACAGCAACGCAACACGTGAATGCCCGCCTGGTACGCGTCACTGGCTGCTTTTGGCATCATCAAGGCTGATGCCAATCGCTCCAAAGGCGTTGCGGGCACGGAGACCATAGATTGGAGCAAGGGCGAAGGACCCAGCCGCGCGGTGCGCGAATATCTTGCTGCGCTCGAAGAGGTCAATCAAGCGCCAGCCGCTGAGCCCGCGACTGCGCCGAAGAGTATTTCGCTGACTGATCCAGCGTCGCGGTGGACCGCCGCACCAGGTGGTCCAGCCTTCTTCGCATATTCGACCAACTACCTGATAGACCTGCACGCAGGAATCATCCTCGATGTGGAGGCCACGCCTGCGCATCGAACCGCAGAGGTCGAGTCAGCGAAGACAATGATCGATCGTGTCGAAGAACGCTTTGCACTCAAGCCTGATCGCCTTGCGGGTGATATGGCCTACGGGACAGCGCCGATGCTTGGTTGGATGGTCGAAGAGAAGGCAATCGCGCCGCATGTTCCGGTTTGGGACAAGACCCGCCGCGACGACGGTACGTTACCGAGGGACGACTTCAGTTGGGACGAGCAAGCCAATGAGTACCGCTGCCCCGGTGGGAACGCGCTGCGCAGCGATTGGCGTGCATTTTTGAACCCCCGCACTCACGTCACGAAGGCCGACACGGTCATCTATCGAGCCAGTCAGCATGACTGCGGCGGATGCGCGATGAAGAATCAATGCTGCCCGAACATGCCATTCCGCAAGATAGCGCGCAGCGTCCATGAGAATGCGCGTGACGTAGCACGGAAGCTTGCGGGAACAGCCGAGTACAAGCAGTCGCGCCGGGATCGAAAGAAGGTGGAAATGCTATTTGCTCACCTGAAACGAATCCTGAAACTTGATCGCTTGCGGCTACGGGGACTGACTGGAGCCCGGGATGAGTTCTTACTGGCGGCAACAGCGCAAAACCTGCGACGAATGGCAAAGCGGTTGATGCCACTCGGTGAAGATCGGGATGCGATGGCGACCTAGAAGCGATGCGGCGGGTCAAAAGACCCTCGAAGTTCGAGCGCGAAGGCTCAACGCGAGTCTCTCCGCACGCGCATACCTCTTCTGGCCGATGCTGAAGTCGGGTTTTTCAACAGAATCGGCCATGAGCAGTCAGTCGGAACGTTGTCCTAATCAACACGGGGAACTCCATGAAGGCGGCGGGGCGGTGCCCATACGAGAATCGGCGTAGTCATGTCAAAAGCTTCGCCGGCATTAATTAGAAGCCGCAGGATCCGGATGCTTCGTAGCCACGACAGCACATCGATATAATCAGCCCTTCACTTCAATTCCGATTGCTGGCATGTATATCCTGATCACAGGGGCGGCAGGCTCCGGCACATCAACGTTGGCTACCGCCCTTGGCGAAGCTACCCACGCGCGTGTCCTCGAAACCGACGACTATTTCTGGCGCCCCACCGATCCACCGTACCAACAGAAGTTCGGAGCCGAGGAACGCTGCTCCTTACTGCTGAACGACTTGCACGGGAGTCCCGAAGCTGTCGTGGCGGGCGCTGTAATCGATTGGGGCCAAGAACTTGAGAATGCTTTTGATCTTTTGGTCTTTCTCTACCTTCCCACCGCTATCCGTCTAGCTCGGCTCAAGCTGCGTGAAGAGCGCCGCTTTGGGCAGGCTGATCCGGAATTTATGGCGTGGGCCGCCCAGTATGACGCTGGCACTGCAGAAGGTCGTAGTCTTGAACGCCACAGGCAGTGGATGAAGAAGCTGAATTGCCCTGTGCTCTGCTTGGAGCGCGACGAATCGGTAGAAATCAGGCTGCAGAGCGTTCTCGCAGCCCGAAACGCCATCATCCAAGGAAGCCATTAGATATGAAAAGCCAATCTCGTTTTAGCATTTTTAACCACGAAATCGACACGGACGCAAAGGTGGTCCGGTCATTTCAGCGTTATCCGTTATGAACAAGGCGCGCCTCGCTCTCAGCGTATGGCCCCATCGCCGGATCCGCGCCATAGTCCAGGCTGCTGGAAATACGGGCCGGGATGCTCGGCGCGCGACAGATGGCGATCATCAAATGAGCGAAATCCCGGCACACCCCCGTACGCTCCACGAGCGTATCGATCGCCGACGTCCCCTCGTTGGTCGACCGTGAAAGAAAGCACACATGGTTGCGCACCCACCCCCGTATAGCATACGCGCGCGGGTAGCCTTGCCGCATGCCGCCAAACTCGCGCATCGCAAATTCCATCATGCGGTCAGATTCGCAATAACGGCTCGGGGCCAGGTAGGGCAGCACTTGGAATGGCAAGTCGGCGACCGCGACCTGCGATAGCGTTTCGCCATCATCGAGCCGATGCTCGATCTCCACCACGGCCTCATACCGAATTCCCAAGCGGCCCTTGTTCTTTACTCAGGACACGTTGCTCGCTGTCTCACGTACCTCGCTAACTAGACGCCGTATATTGACCCGGCTGAGCCACCTGCTGAGGCCGACCGTTCACAAAAGTACGCTTGCAACGCTTTTATGATTCGACTATATTCGAATCATGGAAACCGATAACGCCCTCGAAGCGCTTGCCGCGCTCGCCCACGCCGTCCGTCTGGCTGTGTTCCGCCTGCTCGTGCAGGCCGGCCCCCAAGGCCTGCCGGCTGGCCGCATTGCCGAACTGATGGAGATGCCGGCCTCCTCGCTGTCATTCCATCTCAAGGAATTACACCGCGCCGGTCTGCTGGCCAGCCGCCAGGAGGGCCGCTCGATCATCTACATGGCGCGCTTCGAGACCATGAATGCCCTGCTCGGCTATCTCACGGAGAACTGCTGTGGCGGCAATCCGTGTTCGCCGGTGTCCTCCTGTTCCGTCGCCACGGAGTCCTGAACCATGAAGCGCTTCCACGTCCATGTCAGCGTGGCCGATCTGCCGGCCAGCATCCGCTACTACTCGGCCCTGTTCGCTGCCGAACCCATCGTCGTCCGCGACGACTACGCCAAGTGGGCGCTGGACGACCCGCGCGTGAACTTCGCGATCTCCAATCGCACGGAGAAGCTGGGGGTGGACCATCTGGGCATCCAGGTGGAGACCGACGCGGAGCTTGCCGAGATGCAGGCGCGCCTCGCCAGCGCCGACCTGCCCATGCAGTCCCAGTCCGAGACGAACTGCTGCTACGCAACCTCGAACAAGCATTGGTCGGTCGACCCGACGGGGATCGCCTGGGAGTCGTTCCACACGCTCGGCAGTGCGCCGACGTATGGCGAATCGCGTGACCGTACCGCCGAAGCCGCCGCGTGCTGTGTACCAATCCCGGTGACCGTCACGCCGAAGCCATCCGCCAAGACCGCCTGCTGCACCCCGGAATCCGGCTGCTGCTGAGTACTCGCTAACCCGCCTCCCCCATCGAGCCTCATACGAGGAGGCACCTGCTCGCCCGAACGTCGCCCAATCACCCAACGACCACATGCCCGACAAGACTTTCAACGTACTGGTGCTGTGCACCGGCAACTCCGCCCGCAGCGTCATGGCCGAAGCGCTGTTCAATGTCCTCGGCAAGGGACGCTTTCACTCCTACAGCGCCGGCAGCCATCCCTCTGGCACGGTCAACCCCTTTGCCATCGAGCGCTGCCAGTCGATCGGCTACGACACATCCGGCCTGCGCAGCAAGAGCTGGGACGAGTTCGCCCTGCCCGACGCACCCAGGATGGACTTCGTCATCACCGTCTGCGACCAGGCCGCGGGCGAGGTCTGCCCGATCTGGCCGGGCACGCCCATCACCGCACATTGGGGCTTCATAGACCCCGCCGCGATTCAGGGCTCGGACGAAGAGAAGCGCAAGGTCTTCGACCAGGTCTTTCGTCAGATCCTGACCCGCGTCAGCCAGTTCGTGAACCTGCCATTGCACGTACTGGACCATAACGCCATCCAGAAGGAGATGCGCGCCATCGGCGAACAGCCTGTAGAGGCCGGGCAATGAGCACCGCGCAGCGGGCCGCGGGGGCCGCGCAGCCCAGCGCCATTGGCTTCTTCGAGCGCTACCTGACCGTCTGGGTGGCGCTCTGCATCGTGGCGGGCATCCTGCTCGGCCAATGGCTGCCACCGGTCTTTCAGGCCATTGGCGCCATGGAGGTCGCACAGGTGAACTTGCCGGTCGGCGTGCTGATCTGGATCATGATCATCCCGATGCTGATCAAGATCGATTTCGGTGCCATGGGCCAGGTCGCGGGACACTGGCGCGGCATCGGCGTGACGTTGTTCGTGAACTGGCTGGTCAAGCCGTTCTCGATGGCGTTGCTGGGCTGGATCTTCGTGCGCCATCTATTCGCTGGCTGGCTGCCCGCCGAGCAGCTCGACAGCTACATCGCCGGCCTGATCCTGCTGGCGGCGGCACCCTGCACAGCGATGGTGTTCGTCTGGTCGCAACTCTGCAAGGGCGACCCCTACTTCACGCTGTCGCAGGTGGCGCTCAACGACGCGATCATGGTCGTGGCCTTCGCGCCCGTCGTCGCGCTGCTCCTGGGTCTGTCGTCGATCACCGTGCCGTGGGACACGCTCATCACTTCGGTCGCGCTCTACATTGTGGTGCCGGTGCTGATCGCGCAGGTCGTCCGCAGGGCGTTGCTGGCACGAGGCGAAGCCACCTACAAGCGAGTGGTCGGTGCGCTGGGGCCCTACTCGATCACCGCGCTGCTCGCGACGCTGGTGCTGCTGTTCGGCTTCCAGGGCAATGCCATCGTCGAGCAGCCGCTGATCATCCTGCTGCTGGCCGTACCGATCCTGATCCAGGTCCTGCTGAACTCCGGCCTGGCCTACCTGCTCAATCGCAAGCTCGGCGTCGCCCACTGCGTGGCGGGCCCATCGGCGCTGATCGGCGCAAGCAACTTCTTCGAGCTGGCCGTGGCCACCGCCATCAGCCTGTTCGGTTTCCAGTCGGGCGCGGCGCTCGCCACCGTCGTCGGCGTGCTGATCGAGGTCCCCGTGATGCTGTTCGTCGTCGGCGTGGTCAACCGTTCGCAGCACTGGTACGAATCGCACTGAGATACCCCATGACCGTCACCATCTATCACAACCCCGCCTGCGGCACATCGCGCAACACGCTCGCCATGATCCGCAACGCCGGCATCGAGCCGACCGTCGTCGAGTACCTGAGCACGCCGCCCGACCGGCAGACCTTGCAGGCAATGATCCGCGACGCCGGGCTTACCGTGCGCGAAGCCATCCGCGAGAAGGGCAGGCCCTATGCCGAGCTTGGTCTCGCCGACCCGTCGATGACCGATGGCCAATTGCTGGACGCGATGCTGGCCCATCCGCTCCTGATCAACCGGCCCTTCGTCGTCACCGAGTTGGGCGTACGGCTGTGCCGGCCGTCGGAGCTGGTGCTAGACATCCTGCCGGCGCCGCAGCAAGGCGCCTTCACTAAGGAAGACGGCGAGCCTGTCATCGACGCGCAAGGGCGGAGAATCCAATGACCGCGGATCTTCCCAATATCGTCCATGCGGTGCTCGATACGCCTGAGCTCTATAAGCTGGAACCGCCACGCGTCAGCACCCACCCGCCGCGCATCCTGCTGCTCTACGGTTCGCTGCGCGAGACTTCCTATAGCCGGCTGCTGGTGCAGGAAGCCGAACGGATTCTCCAGCACTTCGGGGCGGAGACCCGCGTGTTCGACCCGCGCGACCTGCCGATGGCGGACAGCGTGCCCGCTGATCACCCCAAGGTGGTCGAACTGCGCAAGCTCTCCGAGTGGTCGGAAGGCCAGGTCTGGTGTAGCCCCGAGCGCCATGGCACGGTGACGGCCGTCTTCAAGAACCAGATCGACTGGCTCCCGCTGGAGATTGGCGGCATTCGCCCGACCCAGGGCCGCACGCTGGCCGTCATGCAGGTGTGCGGCGGCTCGCAGTCGTTCAACGCCGTCAACACGCTGCGCGTGCTGGGCCGATGGATGCGCATGATCACGATTCCGAACCAGTCGTCGGTGGCCAAGGCGTACCAGGAGTTCGACGGCAACGGCCGCATGAAGCCGTCGTCCTACTACGACCGCGTGGTCGACGTCATGGAAGAGCTCGTCAAGTTCACGCTGCTGGTGCGTGACCGCAGCGACTACCTGACGGACCGCTACAGCGAGCGCAAGGAAGCCGCGCCCGCCAACGCGACGACGCTGGCAGCGGCGGCCATGCAGCACGAGAACGAGGCCCAGACCGGCGACACCGACAGCAGCGAAGTGGAATAACCAGGAACGGGATGGCCATTGAGCCGAGCAGTAGCGTGATCGCCAGGCTGGGGATTGCCCAGACGCTGGCCTGGGGTTCGACCTACTACCTGCCCGCCATGCTCGCAACGCCCATGGCCAAGGATCTTGGTGTCTCCACGCCGACGATCTTTGCTGCCTTCAGCGTCGCACTGGTGGTGTCCGCATTGCTGGGGCCCGCTGCTGGGGGCATGATCGATCGCACGGGAGGACGATCGGTGCTCGTGGCCACAAGCCTTTTGTTTGCTATCGGACTCGCCGGGCTTGGCCTGGCACAGGGCGCCGTGGGCCTCTTCGCCGCCTGGGTGATTCTGGGTATCGGCATGGGCGCCGGGCTCTACGAAGCGGCGTTCGCCACGCTGGTAGCGCTGTACGGCAACCGTTCGCGCGGCGCGATCACCGGCATCACACTCATCGCCGGCTTCGCCAGCACGGTCGGCTGGCCGCTCTCGACCTACATGGAGGCGCACATCGGGTGGCGCGGTGCCTGCCTGTCCTGGTCGGCGCTGCATCTCACGCTTGGGCTGGCCCTGAACCTGAGCATGCCGCGGATGGCAGCCGGAGCGAATGCGCCCAGCGAAGCCGTGCCATCAACGCGTAGTGATCGGCCGCACCCGGGTGACGAGCGTTCGCAGCGGACGGCTTCCTATGCGCTGACCTTCGTTTTCGCGGCGACCTGGTTTATCAGCACAGCGATGGCCGCACACCTTCCGCGGCTGCTGCAGGCGGCTGCTGCAGGCGGGTGGGGCGTCGTTGGCCATGGCCGTGATGGTGGGCGCGCTGATCGGACCCGCGCAAGTCGGTGCCCGGATCCTGGAGTTCGGCCTGCTGCGCAAGGTCCACCCCTTGCTGTCGGCGCGGATCGCGGCGGCGCTGCATCCCATCGGCGCATTGGCGTTCGGTGTGGCCGGGGCGCCCGCGGCGGCCCTGTTTGGCGTCCTACACGGGGCGGGCAACGGCATTCTCACGATTGCCAAGGGCACGCTGCCGCTGGTTATTTTCGGGCCGGGCGGGTATGGCCACCGTCAGGGCTTGTTAATGGTGCCGGCCCGCGTCGCCCAAGCAATGGCGCCGTAGCTCTTCGGCATGCTGCTCGATTCCTTGGGCGCTAGGGCGCTCTGGGTGTCGTCGGCTCTTGGATTCGCCTCGATCCTAACGCTATTTCTTCTGCACGGACAGAGGCGCACGGCAGCCGCCGCTGCATAAGCCACGGTTCGCTTGCTTTCGAACGACCGCTCTGCGGCGGTGTCCTGCCTCTGGGAGCGCAGTTGCTGGCTGGCGGGAATAGGCTGTCACCGCCCACTCATCAAGACCCACCTCTGTCCCGGACAGAAGCTCGGCGATTGAATCTCGGCAATCAGTGAATCGGCAAGATCCGAAACTGCCCCCGCACGAAAATGTTGGTCCTATGCTTGCGCTCTTCGGAGCCTGCTGTGCCCTCGCGCGCATCCTGAGAAAGATTGGCAACTCGCTGATCCATGGAGATCTCCGGCCGTCACATGCTGTAATCCCCTTTTCTGCCATGGAGATACGCGATGGATGACCATACCCAAATTCTCGTCTGCAAATGCGGCGTCACCGTCCGGATCCGCGAACTGCACTTCGAGATTGGAGGCAACCAGGCCTTGGACTGGGCGCCATGTCCACTGTGCTATCGGAAGCTCTACCAGATGAGCGTCGAAGGCGTCGTGTCAGCGGAGTTGGTTTCGGAAGCGGAGTGGGACTAGCGCCCGCCACTTGAGAGGTTCCGGCACAGGCGCAGAATGGGCTCCCATCCACTCCAGGAGTGAGTCATGACTACCTCCCAACCATCTGTAAGCCGCCGTGCCCCGTGGAACAAGGGAAGACTAACGGGGCAAAAGCCTCCTCTGAAGCTGTCCGAGATTTGGGCAATCCGTACGCGCCTTCAGCTCACCGCTAGCACGAGAGACTTGGCGTTGTTCAACCTCGCCATCGACAGCAAGCTGCGCGCTTGCGATTTGATTCGTCTCCGCGTACAAGATGTCAGCGTAGGAAGCCAAGTTGGCATGCGTGCGACGGTCATGCAACAGAAGACGCATCGACCCGTGCAATTTGAGATTACTGGACAGACTCGGGAATGCCTCCAGGCCTGGATACGCGCACGGGGATTGAGCTGTGGCGACTTCTTGTTCCCCAGTCGTTTGCGCTCGTCGCCCCATCTATCGACCCGACAATATGCGCGGTTGGTCCATCGCTGGATAGCGTCAATCGGCCTTGACACTTCCGCTTATGGGACGCATTCAATCCGGCGAACCAAGGTCTCGCTAATCTATAGACGGACCAGAAACCTGAGAGCTGTCCAACTGCTCCTCGGGCATACAAAGCTCGAGAGTACCGTCCGGTATCTGGGAATTGAGGTAGATGACGCCTTGGAGATTGCTGAGCAAACTGAAGTCTAACCATACTTCTGGCCGGCAGGCGGGCGCTTGCCGGCCAGAAGCGGTCCGTTGATGGGTCCCGTGCCAATGACCGTTTAGCAATCCGTTTTCAGCCATAGATGCGAGAGCCAGCACAAATCTTCAGACCACGATGCGGAGGCCACGTGCGCTACGCTGGATTGACATGGCAAAGGTCAGAGGCAAAAAAGTAGGCGCTGTCGCGCTCAGCCGCCACGACCAGACAGCTCTGGGCCGGAGGCAACTTCGCTTTCGGCCAGGCTTCGCGCATTTCGCAGGCGGAGCAGTTCCGCATGGCAGAGGCGCAAACACTGCAAGGTCCGCATTGCCAGCGCGACGTCGCCCCCGTCCTTGGCGGCCGCTCGGACGCGGCAGATCTGGCAGCGGATGCGCTCACGCGCTCGCTGAACTTCATCGCCTAGTTCGCCGGCAGTCCGTCCGTATCTCGCTTCATATATCGCCCCGCACATGCCACGCCCCGTCGGCCTGTCCCATTCCCACGGTACCGGAAAGCCGTTCCGTCTCGCATATCCACAACGCATGGATTTTGAACACCAGACCCGGTCCGGTCGTGCCTGTGCGGGGGTGGAGACCCATCGCCGGCTTCGCACACCAGCGGACGAAATTTCCCAACCGCCCGACCTTGCCTACTCTCAATAGAGCCGCATGCCCTGCAATAGCCGGCGCCGGGGCGCCTGAGCCGCTGTACTTAAGGCGATGCGCGAACGGCGGTGCTGCAGTCGATCTGAGCAGGATTGTGGAAACAGTAGAGGCGGACGCGTTGACAGGACGATGCACTCGGAGCGCGTCGAAGTCGCTGAGCGCCGTACATCTTCCAGACCGTCCACCGCAGATGTATCGCTGTCAGGGACCGCAGAAATTGGACAAACCGAGACAGCATCAAAAAAGACACTCACTTGAACACGCGCCTATTGTAGTTCCACTCGCGCAGACGGACTGGCACGGACGACGCACCTGGAGCTACCTTATGGTCAAGATCTATGGAAGAATGCGCACGGCCAGTGGCTATGCGATTCGCGACTTCCTTCATCGCAGCGACATCCCTTTCGAATGGATCGAACTTACTTGCGATGAAGATGCCGCATCGCTTGCACGCGTGCAGCATCTGTCTGATCCTCGCTTGCCCGTGTGCGTCTTCAATGATGGAACACGGCTCGAAGGCCCTACCATCCGGCAGATCACCGAAAAGCTCGGCTGGTTTGCCTACCCCTCACGCTCGGAATACGACCTCGCCATTTACGGCGCCGGACCCGCAGGACTGAGCGCGGCGGTATATGGTGCATCGGAAGGGCTACGCACGGTGCTGGTGGAGCGGTGGGCCCTCGGGGGTCAAGCCGGTAGCAGCTCGAAGATTGAGAACTACCTCGGTTTTCCGGATGGCATCGGCGGCCGGGAACTCGCCGACCGTGCCCGCGCCCAGGCAATGAAATTCGGCTCGGAGATACTTCTTGCGCGTGCCGGCATGCGCGCGGAATTTCCGCCGGGCAAGGGCATCGTCCACCTGGAAGACGGCACCCGCATCACGGCTCGAACGTCAATCTGCGCGACCGGCGTGACGTATCGAAAGCTGGGGCTGGCAGACGAGGAACGCTTCTTCGGCTCCGGCCTTTACTATGGCGCAGGCGCGAGCGAAGCGGCGCTGATGCATGACGAGGACGTCTACATCGTCGGCGGGGGAAACTCGGCGGGCCAGGCGGCGATGTACTTCGCGCAGTCTGCCAATCGCGTCTGCATGGTCGTGCGCGACGCGTCGCTCAAGCATACTCTCTCGCAGTATCTGGTGGACCGCGTAAACTCTGCACCGAATATCGAAGTTAAGACATGTACCGTTGTCACGGCGCTTGTCGGGGACGAGACGCTGCGTGAAGTCACGCTGACCGATGCGCGCACCGGCCAGCGCCGCAACGTGAAGACACACTGGCTCTTTGTCTGCATCGGCGGCGTGCCCCAAACAGAATGGGCCGAACAGGTGGGCATCGTGCGTGATGAGGCGGGTTACCTCGTCACCGGTCCAGACCTGCGCGAGTTCGATCACGGGCTGCGATGGCCTCTGGAGCGCGCACCTCTACATCTTGAGACCAGCATGCCGGGCGTGTTCGCTGCGGGAGACGTGCGACACGCGTCGATCAAGCGTGTGGCATCGGCAGTAGGTGAAGGGGCAATGTGCGTGGCACTGGTGCATCGCTATCTGAACGGCGGCTGAACGGCCGCGCCCGGTTGTTCCGAGGATGGCCGAGGCTCGCAGGCGACCCGTGCAAGCGGACATCGCCCAGAGCCTTCCATCACGCGTATCACACGTGCGCCGGTTTCTCCTCCTGGGTCTGCCGCGCCGCCTCCGCATTGGCGGCTGCCTTCTGCACGCGCACCGCATTCGCGCCAGAGTCGTAGGTGATCGTCACCTTGTCGCCGTCGCGCACATCGCCACGCAGCAGCGCATCGGCGAGTTGAGACTCCACTTCCGCCCGAATCTTGCGCTTGAGCATCCGTGCGCCGAACTCGGGGTCGTACCCAATCTCCGCGAGATGATTACGCAGTGAATCGTCGAACGACAAGTTGATATTCTGACCGGCCGCTGTGCGCTTCACGCGCGAGAGTTGCAGATCAACAATACTGCGGATCTCCGCCTTTCCGAGGGCGTGGAACACCACCACTTCATCGATGCGGTTCAGGAACTCGGGTCTGAAATGATGGCGCAGCACTTCCATCAGCCGGTCGCGCAGCGCGGGATAGTCGAGCTGCTTCTTGTCGGCACGCATGTTGTCCTGAATCATCTGCGATCCAATATTGCTTGTCGCGATGATGATCGTGTTCGTGAAATCCACGAGGCGTCCCTTTCCGTCGGTGAGACGGCCTTCGTCGAAGAGCTGCAGCAGAATATTGTGCACCTCGGAATGCGCCTTCTCGATCTCGTCGAGCAGCACCACGCAATAGGGGCGGCGCCGCACGCGCTCAGTCAACTGACCGCCTTCCTCATAGCCAACATAACCCGGAGGCGCTCCCACCAACCGCGCCACGGTATGCCGCTCGGAATACTCACTCATATCGATGCGAATCAACGCGCTCTCATCGTCGAACACGCAGGCAGCGAGCGCTTTGGCGAGTTCGGTTTTGCCCACGCCAGTCGGCCCAAGAAACAGGAAACTCGCAGTCGGCTTGCCGCCTTCAGTGAGACCGGCACGTGACAGCCGCACAGCTTTCGCGACGGCGCTGACCGCCTCATCCTGGCCGACCACGCGCTCCCTCAGGCGCTCCTCGAGACGAAGCAACTTCTCTCTGTCCTCCGCGGTGAGCTCTGACACCGGCACGCCGGTGAGCGACGCCACGACCTGCGCGATATCCTCCGCCGTCACATTCTGCGAACTCGTGCCGCGTTCCTTCTTCCACGCTTCTGTCGCATCGTTAAGGCGCTCCTGCTCGGAGTTGAGTTTCTCTTCCAGTTCCTTCGCCTTGTCGAACTGCTTCGCGGCACTTGCCGCATCCTGTTCCTGACGGGTGCGCCGGATACTTGCCTCGATGTCGTGCAACTTCGTCGGCCTGGAATTGGATGCGATACGCACGCGCGCGGCCGCCTGATCGAGCAGGTCGATCGCCTTGTCTGGCAGGAATCGCGCGGCGATATAGCGGTCCGACAGCTTCGCCGCAGCGGCGATGGCCTCCTCGGTGATCTTTACCTTGTGATGCGCCTCGAGGCGGTCGCGCAAACCGCGCAGAATTTCGATGGTTTCCGCGACGCTCGGCTCGGGTACGTTCACCGGCTGAAAGCGGCGCTCGAGGGCGGAGTCCTTCTCGATGTACTTCTGGTATTCATTGAGCGTCGTGGCGCCTACTAGGTGCAGTTCGCCGCGCGCGAGCGCCGGCTTGAAGACGTTACCGATGTCCAGTCCACCCTCTCCGCCGCCCTGGCCAGCGCCCACGATCGTATGCAGTTCATCAATGAAGACAATCAGCCGGTCCTGGTTCTCGACGATCTCATCGAGCACCTGCTTCACGCGCTCTTCGAACTCACCACGGTATTTAGCCCCCGCGACCACACTGTTAATGTTCAACTCGACGACACGCTTGCCGCGCAGTACTTCCGGAACCTGGTCCTGCGCGATACGCTGCGCGAGTCCTTCCACGATGGCCGTCTTGCCGACGCCCGGCTCGCCGATCAACACTGGGTTGTTCTTGCGCCGGCGGGCCAAAACCTCAATAGTCGTTTCGATTTCCTTATCGCGGCCGATCACCGGATCGAGCTTGCCGCGACGCGCGAGATCGCTGAGGTCGCGCGCGTACTTGTCCAGCGTTGGCGTGGTGGATCGTCCCTCGACGGTCCCTTCCTCGGCGCCCTTGCCGACCACCTTGACAGTCTTCTGCCGGAGCGAATGCGACGATAGCCCGTACTTCCGCAGCAACTCGCCCGCGAAACCATCTTCCTCTTCGACGAGCCCGATCAGGATATGCTCCGGCCCAACATAACTGTGACCGAGCTCCCGCGACGCGGTGAGCGCGCTCTCCAGTGCGCTTTTTGCGCGCGGCGATACGCCGATGCGTTCCTCTTCCGCCCTCTCCGCGCGTGTGCCACGTGGGGCGCTCTGATCGACAGTCTTCTTGATCTCTTCGGGATCCAGCTTGAATTCGCGGAGGATCTCCTGCACCACGTTATTGTCGGTGAGTGCGAGCAACAAGTGTTCAGTATCGACTTCTGACTTGCCGAACTCGACCGCTTTTTGCGCGGCCGCCTGCAAGCGGTCGAGACCGCTATCACTCAGGAACGTCTGCAGGTCAACAGCTTCGCGCGCACGGCGATGCCGACGCGGCCGCCCCCCAGGTGTCCCCCCGCGTGTACCCTCGCCTGCGCCACCGTTGCCACCTTCACTAGCGCTCGCACGCGTCTCGTCCGCGTGGCCAAGGGAATACGAGCCGCTCCGCCTACCTTCAGGCGGCGACCACATATCGTCAAAAAGACTTTCAAAGAGCCCGCCGTGAAAGAGCGACTCAAGGGGCGAGAGGCTGCGCTGGTGGCGAGCCATGAACTCCACATAGTGTTTGTCGCACAGCGTCAACTGACGGCGCTGGCCGTTCTCGGTGATTGTGATCTGCGAGGTCGCCGGCTTTCCACAAACGCTGCAAGTGGCCATGATGATCTCCGTTGGAGAGATAGTAGAGGACTGAAGGTTCGCCTCGGTGCGACTCCTATTCCATGGACTCGCCGAAGCGGCCCGAACCGTCAGTCACGCGTGCTGCGGTGTCGCCGCCCGATATCAGCCCTTGGCATACTCGAACTCCGGCAGTTTTTTCAGCGCATCCTTGTTTGCGCCGGGCAGGACTGCCTTCGGTGCAATCTGCTTGAAACGCTGTACGGGGATGGCGACACGATGCGTCGCCATCCCGAGAAAGCCGCCCACGTCGATAATTGCCGCAGAGAGCGAGCCATCGGGCGCCACAATCAGGTCGTCGACTCGGCCGATCTTCTCGTTCTTTTCGTTGTAGACATCGGTGTGGATCATCTTCGATGCGCGCCAGCCCGTTGCAACCACCTGCGCCTCGGTGACGGTTACGCCAAGTGTCGTCTTGCCCACGATGGGCGCATCCTGCGCTGTCGCGGCGTTGCCCAATAGGCCACCCGCGAATAGCGAAAGCAAGAGGGCCGAAAGCCTTGCGGCCGATATCAGGTGAGTCTTCATGGTGTTCTCCGGAATGCGCAGCGGGATAGATGTACGCCCGACGCAGGATGTGGTCACGAGTGCATGGGTATGTTCTGGCACGCCCGTCCCGCGCACCCAGGCCGAGGACCAGTAGCTTCGCGCCTGTGACAAATCGCGTCGGTATTTGTCATCCAGACGAGAGCAAGGGCGCCTGCGGGGCGAGCAACACAAAGATGCGACTGTGGTAAAGCATACGTCCAGGACGCGTCTGGTTCTTTCGAGTTTCTGCGCAGAGGTGTCGGATTCCTGCACGTGTCGTTGACTCAGGATCGGGGCCTGAGGGGGTCACCAAGTCGTCGGTTGGTTCTGTGCGAGACGGAAAGCCCTGGGCGTGCAGCCCACATATTGATGAAACACCGCGGTGAAGTGCTGCTGTGTTTGAAAGCCTGCGCGTGCCGCCACATCGACCAGCGGGAGACTTCCTTCGTGAAGCATTAGCTTCGCAAGTCTCAACCTTCTGGTAGTCAGATAGAAGTGCGGCGTAAGTCCCGTCGCGTTCTTGAAGGCATGCGCAAAATGCGACGCACTCATGTTCACCAGCGCGGCGAGGCGCTCGATCGGCATGTACTCCGCGATGTGCTCTTGAATGAAATCGTCCACGACGCTCAGCTTTAGCTGGGAGAGACTCGAGCCTACGGCAGGTATATCGTCGTAGCATCCGTACCGGCATGCGAGATGAATTGAAATGACCTCGGCGAACGCTGCGACGCACACGGGGTCGGGCGGCTTGCCGATATGCAGCGCCGAAACCGTGTCCGCCGCTCCGCGTAGGAAAGGGTCCCACGCCGTGAACCAGCTTGGGATGTCACACGCCAGAGTTCCGAGCCCCTTTCGCGCGGTGTCCCTCAGCCTTGCCGAACTGAGCGCAAGTACCATGCCCCGCTGATCATCTCTATTCTCCACTTCGATGCTAGCCCACGCTGGCACGATGGCGATAAACGGCGCCCTGACACTAATACCCGCGCCACCACTGGTGGCGCTTGCGCGCACGGTCGTCCCGTCCGCCGGGATAACACACAACATCCATTGCACTGCGTTTACGGATCTGTCGGTGCAGGACACGCCGACGGAGTGGCAGTAAAGACAACGCACTTCTAAGGTACGCGAAATTTTCCCCATGGTGCGTGTATTCCAGGAGGGCGGATCGAACTTGACCCACCGAAGTCTAGTGCCCCGTGACTGTCTGCGTTAGGTGTTCTTTCCATCCATTTCGGACCCTGTCTTTGGTATGGGCCCCTTCATTTCGGAAACCGTCTTTGGGAACGAGTCACATCCATTTTGGCCCGGTCTTCGCTAGAGTGTCCGTCCACATCCATTTCGGACACCCCATTCTCAGACGCGCTCGTTGCAATTTTGTACCGCGCACTCGGAGGTCGCGGCATCGACGGGATCGTCGCGTTGCCGCATCAGCCAGTAGACGCTGCCAAGCGCAACCAGTCCAGCCGCGAGTGCGGCGATGTGAGCCGGGTCCGTGGCCGGATCGAGAATGATGAACTTGCGCGCTATTGCGAGCATCGCGACGAGAATCACGGTCTTGACTTGCACGATGTGATCTCTCCGCAAAACGACGCGGATAATCGAGTGCTTGAACTCCATCGCGATCAAGAGTGTCATCACCATTCCGAAGACCGCCTGGAAGACCGCATGATCCAGAACGTCGAACGCCCCCGACAGCAACAGCGCGATGACGGCCCGGATCAACTGCCACAGCGACACAAGGATGACCACCGAGATCACTAAGCTCAGAACGTGGGCGATGATCCGCTCGAAGCGCTCATAGAAGGTCAACACGCGCCATTGCAGCCGAAGCTTTTCAAGGATCAAAGAAATGGTCCGCCTCATGTGGATACTAATGGGCTTGCGGAAGTGCTGCCGCATCAGGAGACGCCGATGGATGGATGCTTGATCAAAATTGGTCGTGGAATCAGGCGTTCGAAGTTTCTGAGAGCGCGTTCTATCCGGCACTAACCCGTCTTACCAGGCCCTGACGACTTCCGCGTCCGGCTTGGAATCCCGCGCTCGAAAGCGAGGAACCACATGAGTGCCAAGCTCTTCGACGACTTCGGTCGCGCTTCGGTGGCCGTACTTCAGATTCAAGATGACGTGATCGACTCCAATCTGCTGCAGGAGATCAAGCAAGGCAATCAGATGATTCCTGCCGAGCTTAAATCCCAAGTGAATCGGCGATGGCGGCACCGCCGGCGATGCATCGAGGTCAATGTAGAGCGACTGCAGGAACGGCTTGTACTTGCTCCCGGATTGCACGGCAACTTCTTGTCGCCATTTATCTACGAACGACCGTTGGAGGTGAGGAGGACGGGGATAGGTGATCCAACCGCAGCTATGTTTGGCAATCCAATCCAGCGATTGGCGACTGTGTCCGGTCACAAAGAGCGGTATCTCGCTTGTAGTGGGCTTTGGGATCAGGTCGGCGCCGACTAGCTGTCCGTCACTCCAACTAACGCGTTCAAAGCTTGTCTGCTGAACCCGTCGGATCACTTCCACCCTCTCGCGGAAGATCTCGCCTCGCTTTTCCGGGTCGATGTTGAACGCTGGAAACTCAACCGGACGGTCGCCAGAGGCGACTCCCAATAGTAGCCGGCCATTACTCAGTTGATCGATGCTCGCCGCCGCTTTGGCGGTATGCAGCGGGTTGCGCAGCGGCAGCACGATTGAAGCCGTGCCGAGGCCAATTCTCGATGTGTGGGCGGCGATGAATCCCATATAGACCCACGGATCGAATATCTGGCCCACATCGCCAAAATTTGGATCTCTCAGCGGAACATCACGAAACCATAACGCCGAAAACCCTAACCCCTCGGCGCGCTTCGCAAGCGCAACCTGGTTGAGCATCTTCGGCTGATCTCCCTCGAAAGCTTCGATTGGAAAGAACAATCCCAAGCTAAGGGAACCAGGCGAGAAGGCATTTTCAAATCCCTTATGGCGCTGGTAAGGAATAGTACTGGGCTGGTACATCTGCATCCCCCGTTCGAGGAGACTGGTTCGCCAAAGCCCAACGGTAGAAGCTTCACAGGATGGTGTCTTTCGCGATTCTGCTGAATTGTGTCGAAGGTCTGCACTCGCTTCCGCAACGCCGGCCAGTCGCGCGTGCCAGGGTTAGACGCGAATGCTCCAACGCAGCCATATTCAAAGCAGCCAGAGTCCCCGACGGGCGTCGAACAGAATGACTGCAGGATCGTGACATAGCTGAGCAGAAACGGAAAAGAAGCGCGCGTGGACTCACGGCTAGACTTCGCGTAGTGCATCTTCTCGATGCGCTTTGAAACCGACGCCTTAATGCGGATGTATCACTGCGACTCGAAGCCCCAGTCGAAACCACAAGGAGCGAATATGCCTGATTCGGAAATCGCCACCGGAGAAGTCCGGCAGCACGACGAGAGCGTTTCCCTACGCAAGCTGTTTGAGCCTGTAAAGGTTGGGTCGTATAACCTTCGTCATCGCGTCGTAATGGCGCCGTTGACGCGTTCGCGCGCTAACCGACCAGGCAACATTCCGTCGCAGCTCAATGCCTGCTATTACGCGCAGCGTGCAGCGGCTGCGCTCGTCATCAGCGAGGCGACCCAGGTTTCTATGCAGGGGCAAGGATACGCATGGACCCCTGGCATACATACCCCGGCTCAGGTTGAAGGCTGGCGGCTAGTGGCCGACGCTGTGCACAAGGCCGACGGGTTGATGTTCATGCAACTGTGGCACGTAGGGCGCATATCACATCCTTCATTGCAGCCCGATGAAATGCTGCCGGTTGCGCCGTGCGCGATCCAACCGAAAGCCGAGGCGTTCATTGAGAATGAGCGGGGCGAAGGTGTCATCGCGCCTTGCATCAAGCCTCGCGCGCTACAGATCGAAGAGATGCCGTATCTCGTGCGCCAGTACTTCAGGGGTGCGCGCAACGCAAAGGCGGCAGGTATGGACGGCGTCGAAGTGCATGGCGCTAACGGATATCTGCTCGACCAGTTCCTGTTGTCCGGCACGAACAGCCGCACGGACGAGTACGGTGGATCTATTGACCGTCGGGCCAAGCTGCTATTCGAGGTGATCGAGACAGTTTGCGAAGTGTGGGGACCCGAGAAGGTCGGCGTAAGGCTCTCTCCTCTTGGCACCTTTAACGACATGCACGACGACGATCCAGAGGCCACGTTCTCTTACGTAATCGAGAGGCTCAATCAATACAGGCTGGCTTATTTGCATATCGTGAACCCCGCGCTCGCGGCGGCCCGCGAGGATGTGGCTTCTATCGAGCGTGCGAAACGAATGACGCAGATGATACGCCGCACTTATCGTGGGGTTCTAATGGTCGCCGGCGGCTTCGACGGGAGCAGTGCAGAAAAATGGATTGAGGACGGCAGCGCAGACCTGATCGCGTTCGGACGATTGTTCGTCGCCAATCCCGACCTGCCGGAACGCTTGCGGTCGCACGCTCCGCTCAACTCGCCGGATCCTTCCACATTCTATGGAGGCGGCGAGCGCGGATATACCGACTATCCGTCGCTCGCCCAGGAGCGCGGGGAAGCCCCACGGCCTGTCACTGATGGGCGATGGAGATAGACGGTCGTTGAAGCGCAGAAATCTGACAATTCCTTGCAGGAATGAAGAAGAAGTGCAACCGCGACAAGCCTAGTCTTATCTCATCGTCATCTCACATTCCCGACAAGGAGACATCATGGCTGCGGGTGGCAATCGCGTAATAACATTCATGGGCCCAATGAAGATGGAGTTGCAGACTTTCGACTATCCGAAGCTGGTCACGCCGACAGGGAAAAAGGCCAATCACGGCGCCATCCTGAAGATCGTGACAACGAATATCTGCGGCAGCGACCAACACATCTACCGCGGCCGGTTCGCGGCGCCCAAGGGCATGGTAATGGGGCATGAGATGACCGGAGAGGTCATCGAGGTCGGGCCTGACGTCGAGTTCATCAGGACGGGCGACATATGCTCCGTCCCGTTCAACGTCTCTTGCGGGCGCTGCCGCAATTGCAAGGAACGGCACACCGATGTGTGCATGAACGTCAATGACGCCGTCGATTGCGGCGCCTATGGCTTCAACCTCGGCGGCTGGCAGGGTGGCCAGTCCGACTACCTCATGGTCCCTTACGCCGACTGGAACCTGTTGCCTTTCCCGGACAAGGAGCAGGCGATGGAGAAGATCCGGGATCTTACGCTGCTATCGGACATCCTGCCGACCGGCTTCCATGGTCTGATGGAGGCCGGGGCCAAGGTCGGCTCGACGGTCTATATCGCCGGGGCCGGGCCGGTCGGACGGTGCGCCGCGGCGGGAGCTCGCCTCATCGGCGCGTCCTGCATTATCGTGGCCGATACCAACCGGGCGAGGCTGGACCTAGTGAAGAATAATGGCTGCGAGGTGGTCGATCTCTCCAGTGACACGCCGGTGGCCGACCAGATCGAAGCGATCCTGGGCAAGCGGGAAGTGGATTGCGGCGTGGATTGCGTCGGGCTGGAGGCGCACGGGAGTGGCCCGGAAGCGAACAGCGAACACTCCGAGGCGGTCATCAACACGCTTTTCGACGTAGTGCGGGCTGGTGGGGCGATGGGCATCCCCGGCATCTACACCGATGCCGACCCGAAAGCGCGCACTGATCTGACGAAGAAGGGCCAGCTTCCCATTGCTTTCGGAAAGGCCTGGATCAAGTCGCCTAAACTAACGGCGGGGCAGGCTCCTATCATGCACTACAACCGCGACCTGATGATGGCGATCCTGTGGGACCGTATGCCCTATCTTGGCGCCATGCTGAACATCGAAATCATCCCGCTGGAACAGGCGCCTGATGCCTACAAGACGTTCAGCGACGGCTCGCCGAAGAAGTTCGTGATCGATCCGCACGGCAGCGTCAAGAAAGCCGCATAACGCCCGCGGCGGATAGAGGCCCGATGGGGAAGTTCGCCTTGCCCCATACGTGATGTCTGCTTAACAACAGGAGTGATGTCATGGTCAAACTGGCGTTGTTCGTCCGCCTCGAAGCCAAGCCGGGTAAGGAGAAAGACGTAGAGAACTTTCTGTTAAGTGGTCTTCCCCTGGTTCAGGCAGAGCCAGCAACTACAGCGTGGTTCGGCATCCGGTTGGGGCCATCGACCTTTGGCATCTTTGACGCGTTTCCGGATGAGGCTGGGCGGCAAGCTCACCTTTCCGGCAAAGTCGCAGCCGCGCTCATGGAGAAAGCAGGAGAGTTATTCGCCCAACCGCCGTCGATCGAAAAGGTTGACGTTCTTGCGGCAAAGCTGCCGGGCTGATAGGGCCAAAAAAAGATCGCTGAAACCGACGGCTCATGGGCGTCGCCAGCTAGCCGGCGCCTTAGCGCAAGCATTGGTTGGCCGGATTTCGGAATCGGCAAGCACTCCCTAGGGTCCGGTCCTGAAGTTGCCCCTGGGGCCGGCGAGCCGTGACTCAGGTAGGCAGAGGGCTCGGCTCGCCAACATGCCAATTTCCCTTTACGATATGCGCTGCCAGTGAGCGCAGACATATCAGGCCGTCGCACTGGTCGATCAAGGAAGGGGCTTGGGCGTGGAGAGCTTTCAAATACTCGATCACATCACGGACGGCGTCATGGCGCTCGACCGGGAGTGGAAATTTCGGAACATCAACCAGACCGCTGCGCGGCTGCTCAAGCGTCGGTCTACGGATCTGTTGGGTCGCGATATCTGGGCCGAATACCCTGACCTCATCGGGTCGAGCTACGAGACAGCCTATCGGCGGGCTGCCGAGACGGGTATGCCGAGCAGTGCTACCGACTTCTACGCCCCGCTCGGTACCTGGTTTGAAGTGCGGGCGTTCCCCGGCGACGACGGTCTCATCGTGCTGGTCCGCGACGTCACTGAAGCGCGCGCGATCTCCGACCGCTTGTCGCGCCAGGCGACACATGACGAGCTCACCGGCCTCATCAACCGGCGGGAACTGCTGCTACGCCTGAACCGTCTCGTAGACGAGGGTGCGGCCGCTTCCGTCGATCTGCTCTTCGTCGACCTTGACCGCTTCAAGGATATCAACGACTCGTATGGCCACGCGATTGGCGACGAAGTGCTACGTGCCATCGGCCAGCGCCTTTCCGGCATGTCTGTGGAAGGTGGAAATGTCTCGCGCATCGGCGGCGACGAATTCGTCATGTTTCTCGTCGACGCCCCCGAGGGGGAGGCCGCGCGCGTCGCGCGTGACGTCACAATACGCATGCGCGAGCCGATTCATACGCCATCCGTGCGGGCGTCGGTTGGCGCGAGCATCGGCGTGGCGCGCTACCCCGTCTCGGCATCGAATGCGGGAGAGCTCCTGCGGAATGCGGACATAGCGATGTATCACGCGAAGCGCGCGGGCGGCTCGCAAGTGCGGTCGTTTGGCAAGGAGGATGCGCTGCGCCTCTCGCATCGCCGGCGGCTACGCGCGGATCTGGAGCGTGCCAGCGCCACCCGCCAGTTCGAACTGTACTACCAGCCTCAACTCGACCTGCATACTGGCCGCGTCTATGGAGCCGAGGCGCTCCTGCGATGGAACCATCCGCAACTTGGGCTGCTCACGCCGGCCGACTTCCTCGATGTGCTACTTGAATCGCCGGCTTACGAGGCGACGGGCGACTGGCTAATTCGCCTCGCGTTCCGCCAGGCAGCGAAATGGCAGGCGACGAACCGCATGCCGTTCAAGGTCGCCGTCAATCTTTCGGCAACGACGATCCAGAACTGCGATCTTGCCGCACTGGTTTCGGAGGCGGCCGAGGCGGCAGGCGTATGCCCTTCCGCACTGGATATCGAGGTGACTGAGACTGTCGTCATGAGCGACTTTGCCGCCGCGTCGCGCGCGCTTTCAGAGGTACGAAGGCTCGGCGTCACGGTTTCGCTCGACGATTTCGGCACCGGCTACTCCAGCCTCGCATACCTCACACGGCTGCCTGTCGATCGCATCAAGATCGACAAGTCGTTCGTACAAGAGATCACGGGTAAGGAGACCTGTCATCGGGCCCGCGCGATGGTCGAAGCGATGGTCGCACTCGCGCGCGCGCTGGGCATGAAAACGATCGCGGAGGGCATCGAGACCGAAACGCAATTCGCCCTCATCGAAGAGCTCGGTTGCGATGCCGTTCAAGGATATTTCATTGGCAAGCCGGTATCGGCAGCGCGCATCGAGCCTTACGCTGAGATACGGTCCCGGAAGGCTGGAGCTTCCTCGCGGCACGACGCAGGAACCGGATCGCGCTAGCAGTCAACACGCAGTCCCCCGGGGCGTTGAGAACGCTCCCTGAAGGCGTCTGCGCCGTCGATAGATCCCTGGGTTAGCCCCCGTGAATCGCATTTGGACTACCGTCACGCTTCTCAAGTCAGGAAGCCCGCAAAGGTACACTTGCCCCTTGCGCTCGGAGCATAGGTCCACCAAGTCAATGACCGAGTTTTGTTCACTGCGGACAATCCACCTCAAACGCCGGGTGTCCCAGAAGGGTCGGTCAGGGACGGTCGGCCGGAGTCGGCGGCAGAGCGAGAGCGCCCTTCACTGATGCAAAACCGCTCAGATGCTATGAAAGGTCGCCACGGAACTTCGCTTCACAGTCTAGGGACCGGTATGAGACCCCTTTCGTAGATCCCGGCCGCTACCCATTCTGGTTACAAGAGCCAAGTTGCGCAGGCACTGCTCTACTCAACAATGGGCGCTGTTCTCGTGACACGCCGATGCTGTGCCGGCCGATCCGTCTCCTGGAGGCGCCTTCAGGTAGGCCACCAGCTGTGTCGACGTTCTTCACCTGCATGTCGCTGCGCGCCATCAGCACCTGCGGCATGGTCACCACTAGGCTCAGGCAGTCGAGCGAGGTGAACGTATCAAAGCGCAGGTTTCTTTACCGAGTAGCGAATCACCGCCTGGGATGGACTGCAACCAGCGCAAACCGGCGAGACAAGCCGGTTGCCCCCCTCCCGCCGCCCGCTGATCCCCACGAAATTGCCGCCACCCCTAAGCAGTTGGTAGCTCTCGTTGGCCGTCTATCAGTGGAAAAAGGAAACGACTTTTGATCCGTCGCTTCGCTTCTCGTCCAAAAGCCGCTGACCTTCTGCCTCTGCGGACGCCAGCAGCCGGGGGAAGAGGCTCTCAAGCGGATCATCATTGCGAAGAATCCACTGAAGCGTCCGCGTCATGCCATCGCGATCGTATCTCCTACCAACCTCGTCAAGCAGGGGTAAGGAACAGACTACGTTCCCTCCATTTGGAGTCTCCAAACTCCAGACTGCCATGACCCTGCCACCTACAATTGCAACATCTTCTAGCGATAGCACATGCCCCTGACCAATTCCGGGCGGAACGGATCCTCATGCAACATCACGTTGCCGATTTGCTCTTCGCAACTACGGATAAGTGCCGGTAGATCTGCGCCATGGTTCGCTGCCTGAGCAACCTTCGTCCTGCTTTGCTGATCAATGACACAATGCCAATCATCGTCTGCCTTGCCCCGCCATGTGGCCACGCCGGACAATTCGAGCACTTTCCTTTCCGCGACACACGCTGCAACGAAATTCAGTTCGCATCGGGAGCCGCCTCTGACCTCAACGGTAAGGACGACAAACGGGGGCAATGGTTTGGCTTCGGTCTTTGGTGCAATCATCAAACGTTCCTTAGACGCGCCCAATCGGCGCAGGACAATTCTCCCGTAGCTTTTCCCCGCCGCAACAAATCGGAACGCTTATTTTTCGGTCGCGCCTCCCGTCCCCTCTTGAACCTGACCTCACAATCCTCGTGTTGCAGCAAAACTTTCCACCACCGTTTAGCATCGCACGCGTAGGTATTGTGATAAACGCTGATATCGCAACCGCTCTGGGAGCGTCGGTCGTGACATACAGTATGGCTTAGATGTTGCGGCCCCGGGCCATCGTGTTGGCCGATCGGCGCCCCTTCTGAAGCGCCGGCGGCGGCTGTCCCACGACAACAGTCTTTTGTGAGCCACGGCCCTACCCTATTTGTTGATTTCGACGGTACTCTTTACGCTGGTAGTGCCTATCTCGACCGGGAAGGCGGCATCAGTCTGGATTCCGGACGCTCGCCCTTCGGATTTGCGCCAATCCTTGCCGGTCTCCTTAGCGCATACCCAGACGTCGAGATTGTCCCGACCACGTCCTGGTTGGACAGTCTTCCACGCGAAGTGGTCATTGCGCACCTGCCACCTGTGCTATCACAACGTGTTGTGGATACCATGGCGGCGGTCAGACCGCGCTTCGGCGCCATCCAAGATGGAACTGTGATCGCCATAATGCGCCCACGAGCATCGGCTCGCGAGTTGGTTGGCCATCGATGATTCCATCTATGGCGAACACGCCTGCAGTGACAGTGCTGATGGCGATGACGATGACGATGATCACTTTGTACTGCTGGATTCGTCACTCGGCCTCAGCGACGAGCTGGCCCAACGAAGAACTCGGCGCTGGCTCGACAAGGCCACCGCCCTGAGCAAGCTTTAGGCGCGTGGGCACGTAAGATCTCGGAACAGGCCCTCCACGCTTAGATGGACGTCCAGCGAATCGGAAATGATGGTGTCGCCCGCCGGGCTCAGCTGCAGCGCGAGCAAATCCTTGACGCTTGCCTCAGCGAGTTCCGCAATCGTCGACACTGCAATGACCACGGGCGGCAAACTTTGATCCACAAACGACAATTTCAACCACGGTGTCTCATCCCTGATGAAATACCGGACGTGCTCAAGCGCCAACGCGCTAAGTTTGGGTGACGATTGCGCGCAAACCTGATAGACGTCCGTGTCCAGCGGCGCGGTCTTTCGACGAGTGGCCATGGTCGCATTCCTCCTAACAACGATTGTGCGCCGCGACCTGCTGGCAGCAAATTTCCGTCCATGATGCTCGGGTCGCCAGTGGCATTCTTTGCGACGTGGGTGTCGACCGGTATGCTGGCGCCTGCAGCACACTCGCCACCATGCATTGCTGCGTTAATTTTCTGCAGGTTTCATCTACAATTCCTTTCCTGCCGGTCCAGTTCATCGAGTTCTGCGAAAACGTCGGCAATGTCAGTAAATTTTCCTTGCTCAATCTGCGCTTGACCCAGGAACAGGATCGTCAACAGGACGAACGCCCTCGAGTGAGTCGTGTTCCCCGCTGTATGGGAGGTTTCCCCGTCAACACACTGCGATTCCATAGAAATCTCCAACATCGTTCGCAGCTTATTGTCCAGATGCCAAGCGCTTCACCGAGCCGTCAGCGTCGCTTCATCGACTCCCGTAACCCATCCAAAGACCTCACACGGCCTTCAAGAGCATCAGTGAGGCCCTGCTCCGCGTCGCGTAGCATTAGTAGGAGCCCCCTCTCCTTGTGCTCGAGTTGCTGAGCATGGTCTCGGACTTCCAGTTCTTTTTGAGCGATCTCTTTCCCGAGTGCGATGGCACCCTGCGTACTCATGGCGCGCGTGACTCGGCGGGTTTCCCGTATCGGCACGGATGGGATAAGCCGCCAGGGCAACACGATCGCTCTCCCGACGGCAGCCAACGCCGTGTCTGGAACTAACCCTGCCGGCAGCCGCCCGCCATTTGCTCGCGTTGCCGCAATCCAGACTTCGATCACGTCGGCGCGCACATCGGCAATTGCGTGCAGAATGTAATTGACGCGTAATCGCAGGCGCCTTGCGTGTCGCCGCCGAGCACGTCGACGATTGCGCGCTGAGGCGATGTTCATCGCTGGGGCTTCCATCGCTCCTCCTCGTGTCAGAACATCCGGTGCTTGCCGAGGGACAGCCCGTGCACCGCGACAAACGTGTTGCGCGTCGCGGTAGAATCTGCATGCACAGTTTTGCTATCGCGTCAGTCCTCGTGGGTCGACTTAGATGCCAATCCTGCGAGCCGCGTTGCCACTGATGCGCGAAGTTGATCTGCCGACTTCGCCCTGGAGAGATCGACGCGCAACGCATCATAAGCGGGGTCCCCACCCGCTGGTGCAGCCAAGCGTCAACGTTTCGATCATCCGCACTCCAGACGTGACGCGCCTCACGAATGTCGTTGATTGGACATTTACCATGCGTTTCCTTTGCGTCACGGTGCTTCCGAACGCCGCCCTGCCGACGCGGCGTCATGAGGATAGCGGGCGGTGACATCGGTCCAACTCTCGACGCCGTTGACCTGACACCAGGCTTCCCACACATACCAGGCTTCCCGGGCCGAGAGACCGGACGTTTCATGTAAGACATAGATGCGTCCACTTGCCGTTTGGCACCGCATGGTGCTGGCGTCGAACCGAATGATGGCGCTACTGACCTGCCCTGCACCGGTATCAAGATCGATGCCTACCAAGTGTTCCCCACCGGCATCTGTCTGCACGATGCTCCAGCCACCCAGATGAAATGTCGGCTTACTGACCAGAGAACCGGTACCCCAAAGCATGCTTGCGTCTCCTATGTAGCATCGAACGCTGGACAATCGAGACGCAACTGCTGTCGCCCTCGTTTTCTTAGCGATCTCCACTCAAGAGATCCTTCCAGTTCCACGCATAGGCGCAGTCCCATCGGAAAGCGATCCTCGCAGATTCCCGGCACCGTGGAGTACCGGATGTTGTCGGCGAAGAACGTGCGTGCCGGCTCCGGGATCTCCCGCAGGCGGACATAGGGAATACTGGACGCACTGGGCCGGAGGATCGGCACATCTGGAACGGCCGGTCGCGGAGGCAGTTCCTTGCCGCCCGACAACGCGGCACATTAGAGCGGGCGACCGGATCCCAGATGCTTGCCGACCACCACGGGTCGCATGTCGCCTGTCTCGTGTCGGGCAGGAGGCCTTCCTCAAATAGACCCGATAATCGGCAGCCGCGCCTCCACCTGTGGCAGCAATCTCGCCGACGCCATCCGCGCCACAGGTTATCCATTTATGAAGTCAAACCAGTCCCAGGCACAAGCGTATGGGTCCGATAACCCGCTGATTACAGGACGCGCCTTGCCTTGGATGCTTCGCTCAAAATGCCTGCGTGCCGGCTCCGGAATCTCTCGCAGATGGACGAAGCTGACGCCTTCAAATCGGTGGGTCGGCGCCACAACTGGTGTCGGTCGCTTGGGCAACTCTTCTGCGCCGGACAACGCGCTCGCTAGGGACCGGGCAACCAGATCCCACACGCTGGCGGACCAACGCGGATAGTTCTCTACTGTCCCAAACGCGCCCCGCCACATCCCATCCTCAAACAAAACGACCTCGTAATCGGATAGATCTCCCGCTCGGGTCCGCTTGATATCGGCGAAAGCTATAGTAGTGCTTCGCTCCTTTTTGCCTTCCGGCCAGTGCTCAACGCTGACGCGCAACATCCCGATCCCCACGACATTCCAAGAAAATTAGAGATCACTGCCTCATCGTCCGCGGCACTCGACTAAGCCGATCAACCGAGGCATACGTGTAGCGCAGCCCTTGACCTCAAGGAAACCCAGAAAATTGATCCTTGACCGCGACGCACGTTGTCTCAACGCAGTGTCCCACTTAGCAAGTTTAGGCTTACAAGAATGAGATGTAAACTCTGTAGATTCAACAACTGTCGATTCATAGGCTGTAGATTCTAACCCCAGAGGAAGGTGATGCTTTCGGCCATATGGCCCACGACACTCACCACGACACTCAAGCGCTTCAACAGCAGGCACGCGCAAACCTATCGGCCAACATCAAAGCACTACGCGCTCAACGAAAGTGGTCGCAAGAAGCGCTCGCGGATGAAGCCAAGCTTCATCGCACATATGTGAGCCAGGTTGAACGAATGCTCGTAAACGTGTCGCTCGACAACCTTGTGTTGCTTGCAGTCGCTCTTGAGGTGTCGCTGCAGGAACTGTTCATCGAACGGCCCCACGCTGGCTCTCACAAGCCAAGGACGTCAAGGAAGGAATGACCGCTCTTCAAGTCGAACAGTGGGGAGGCAATGCGAATGAGACTCCAATATCCGGCGCTGAAACGCCGCCGAGAGCAGGTCCTAGACGAGATTGAACGCAAACGAGCGCTTGCGATTGAGGAGATTCTCAGATTGCTGAGAAGTGTGGATCGTGGACCGGAAGATCTGAAGCAGTTATTGGATAGCGACGATCGACCAGCTATCCATGTCACGGTGAACAGTCTAGAAAAGCGAAACACTCACTCAAGACGCACGTGCTTTTCATTCACCCGGAAACGGGTCAAAGTTGGAGCGGGCGCGGGAAGACGCCCAAAGTGGCTGACCGGAAACCTGGAGCGTTGCCGAGTAGTGGGCTTCTAACGCCTCCAAAAATCTGACCTAAAATGTAGACGCTGAGGGAGCAGCCTCTGCCCGACAAGATCAGCCAATGTCTGCGCAACGTAGGTCAGCCCAAAGCCGTCCGACGGTCCAAGGGACGAGATCCTAAAGATTGGGAAGCCAGTCCTAGCTTGGGTTTCCGGCGTTATCCCAGTCTTTTCCGGAGCGCCCTCCCAACCTTTATTCCGCGCGCACAACCCCTTCAGCCCTTCACCCCTTCACCCCTTCAGAGGATTCTCGAACAGATTCATTCCTGGAATCCGCACGGGCCACTGGATACCCTCTCGGGCGTAGTCTAAAGGCGAAAGTACACAGCAATCGCAGTTCCTTACTCGGGTGCCTGTCGGCCGTAGATCACCGACAGCCCTTCGGATCTGCGCGGCTGCTGTGAATTGACTACTGTGGAGCGCACGCCATCGCACTTTACAGTCGTGGATTGCATGTCGGAAAACCATCCTTTCGTTCGCCGGACGGTAACTCACCAATGAAGGCGGGGCGAGAAGCAGGAATTTGGCGTCTGCGCCACCGTACCCCAATTACAGGCAGACCCGGCGCTGGGCCTTGCTGTCGACAGCCTAGGCCTCAAGAAGACATTTGTTATGGCAGCAATTGTATATTTAAGACGATAATTGTTATTTAAGACGATAAATGTCGTTTAAGGCGAAAATTGTCGGAGATCAGCTGCGCCACGAATTGCCTATACTTGCATCCGTCCCTTCACCCATGCATGAACTATGGAATACGCTCCAGGCATCAGCCAGCTGGCCGGCTTGCTTGCCGATCCCGGGCGCGCGGCGATGCTGTGGGCGCTGATGGATGGCAGTGCCCGGCCCGCGGGCGAGCTGGCGCTGATCGCCGGGCTGTCGGCGTCGTCCACCAGCGGCCATCTGGCACGGCTGTCCGATGGCGGCCTGCTGGCCGTGGAATCGCGCGGTCGCAACCGCTACTACCGTCTGGCCGCGCCGGAAATCGGCGTGGCCATCGAGGCGCTGGCCACGGCGTCGCTGGTCAGCCAGCCGCCACGCATGCGGACCGTGCCCGTTTCGCGCGGGACGCCGCCGGCGCTCAGGCAGGCCCGCACCTGTTATGACCACCTGGCCGGGGAACTTGCGGTGGGTCTGTTCGAACGAATGTCGCAGGCGGGATGGCTGGCCGTGGACGGCACGCGGATCGACCTGACCGGCGACGGCACGCAGGCCATGGCGCAGTTGGGCATTGACCTCGGCGCCACGCGGCGCAAGCGCCGCCAGTTCGCCTGCACCTGTCCCGACTGGAGCGAGCGCAAGCCCCATCTGGGCGGCGCGCTGGGTGCCGCCTTGCTGGAAACCATGCTCGAGAAGGGCTGGATCGAGCCTACCCAGGCGTCACGGGCATTGCGCGTGACGCCGCGGGGGCATCGCGAGATCGGGAAAGTGGCCGCATGACAGGCGTAGCCGGACCACAAAGGAGCCACAGATGGCAATAGAACTGGACGACGACGCGCAGGACGCGGTTAGCCGCCTGTTTGCGCTGATCAATCTGGGAGACACCCAGCAGACCACGCGGCATCTGGCGCTGTTCGAGGAAGCCCTGGACGACGCCGAGGAAGACGAGGCCGACGCCGAGATGCTGCTCTTCCAGATCAAGGAGATCATCGACTGGGAAGCGGGCTTCCATGTCGACTGGAAGGACGTCGAATCCTTCATCGGCTGTCTCAACCAGCTTTGCGAGCGCATCGACCTGGAGATCAACTGGGGCACCGACGACCCCGAGGACGAGGATTTCCTGGAGGGCACCAGCGTGCCCGAGCTGATGGAGCTGGCCACCGACCAGCTGCGCGTGGCCGGCTACACGCTGTGGAACTGGGATACCGGCGGCGACGCGTACGCAGGCTGGATCACGCGCAGCGAGGACGACGACGAAATGCTGGAGATTGCCGACACGCTCGGCTTCGACCTGCGCAGCGGCGACCAGCCTTACTGAATCGCGCGCCGGCCGGTCACTCCAGCGTCAGGATCGTGGGCGCGGCGTCTTCCCCGTCCGGCGCCTCGGCGGTGTCCGGCAGCAAGGTGGCTCCCAGGCGCGAAGTGGGACGGCGCGCGTTCTCCGGCACCCCCAGCGTTTCTTCCAGCGCGTTCAGGAAGGCGCGCACGCTGGCCGGCATCAGCTTGCGCGCGGGCATCAGCACATACACCTTGAGCGGCGACGACGAATAGCCGGGCAGCACGCGCACCAGCTGGCCCTGCACCAGTTGCTCGTGGACGAAGCGCGGCGACAGGCGCGTGACGCCCAGGCCATCGACCGCCGCCTTCAGCCGCACCTCGGCGTTGTGCGTGCAGATGCGCGGTGCCACATCCAGCGAAAACGTCTCCACGCCATCGCGCACGAATTCCCAGTTCGAATCGTCCAGGTTGCCCACGGTCGGCCAGCCCTGCAGGTCTTGCGGCGCGCGCGGCAGGCCGCGCTCGCGAATCAGCGAGGGCGCCGCGTAGAACGCGCGCTCGATCAGCACCACGCGCTTGCTGGCGAACGAGCTGTCATGCAGGCTCGTATCGGTCATCACGAAGGCCAGGTCGTAGCCGTGGCGGATGAGGTCGGGCTGGTCCCAGTTCATGTCCAGTTGCACGCGCAGCGACGGGTGTTGCTTGAGCAACCGGTTCACTGTCGGCGACAGATGCTGCGAACCCACCTCGTAGGGCGTGGCGATCCGGATCGAGCCGCTCACTTCGGCGCTGACCGAGGCCGCTTCGGCGCTGATCTCGCGTAGCGCGCCGAACAATGGCGCCACGCGGTCGTAGAGCTGCTGGCCGCGCTGGGTGACGCGTACACGGCGCGTGGTGCGCTCGAACAGTCGCACGCCAAGCTGGCCTTCCAGCCGCGCCACGGCGGCGCTTGCCGATGACTTCGGAACTTCGGCCAGTTCGGCCCCTTGCGTGAAGCCACCCCCTTCCACCACGCGGCAGAAGATTTCCCAGTCCTTCCAGTCAATCGTTTTCATGCGAAACCTTTCGAAGCTCGGCACCGGGAAAACCCTTACCCGATGGGCCGCGATTGTCCCACAAGACGAACAATGATGAAGTCCACGTTCAATGTAGGGATATTACGAGAACGTGACATCGACGTGACATTTTCGGCGAGTGTGCGATGGCAGGCCACGGGCATCGGGAAAACCTATATTGAGAATCGATCTCATTAGGCTCTACGATGCCTGCACCCCGCCCAGATGGGCTTATTTGTCCGAGGAGTTGAGCCATGCACAAGATCGTCGCCGCAGCCTTTGTCGGCCTGTTTTCCACTGCCGCGTTCGCAGGCGCCAAATGCGAGAAGCATCCGAAGTCCGAATGGATGCCCGAGGCCGACGCGAAAGCCAAGATCGAGGCCCAGGGCTACAACATCAAGAAGTTCAAGGTCGACGGCAACTGCTACGAAATCTACGGCACCACGAAGGACGGCAAGAAGGCCGAGATCTATTTCGATACCAAGACGCTGGACGTCGTCAAATCGGAAATCGGGAAGTAAGCATGGCCACCCCGGCGGATCGCGTTTATCCGCGCGACACGATTCGCGTCTGGGACGTGGCCGTCCGCTTCACGCACTGGAGCGTGGCGGCCATCGTCTGCTATGACCTGATCGACGACTCCGGCGACCCGTTGCACCGCATCCTGGGCTACGTGGCCGCCGGGCTGGTGCTGTTCCGCATCGTCTGGGGCTTCGTCGGCACAGAGCATGCGCGCTTCCGGGCCTGGTTGCCGCGTCCCGCCGGCGTACTGGCCTATGGCCGTGCACTGATGCGCGGCCGCGCGCCGCGCTTCGTCAGCCATACCCCGCTGGGCGCCGTGACGATGCTGGCCATGTGGGCGCTGATCCTGGCGCTGGCCGTCACAGGCTGGATGTCGCGGCTCGACCCGTTCTGGGGCGAGGACTGGCCCATCGACATTCATCGCTGGCTGTCGAATACGCTGCTCGGCCTGATTGCGCTGCATGTGGCGGCGGCCATCGCGATGAGCCTCAAGGGCCGCGAAAACCTGATCGCCGCGATGCTTACCGGACGCAAGCAGCGCGACGCCGACCCCTCGCCCTGATAACCGGAAACGTCGGGCTTTCGGAATTGCCGCGCGCTGCCTACGATGGTTGCCAACGCCGCTGCGCGTGCGTGGCCGCGGCGCCAACCAACCCGGAGAACGGCAATGAAGATCCTGATGGTGCTCACCTCGCATGACCAGCTTGGCAACACGGGCAAGAAGACCGGCTTCTGGCTCGAGGAATTCGCGGCACCGTACTACGTGTTCAAGGATGCCGGCGTCGACGTCACGCTGGCGACACCCAAGGGCGGCCAGCCGCCGATCGATCCCAAGAGCGACGAACCCGACTTCAAGACCGATGCCACGCGCCGGTTCCAGGGCGACGCGGCCGCCCAGAAGCAGCTTGCAGCCACGCTGACGCTGGATCAGGTCAAGGCCGACGACTTCGACGCGGTCTTCTATCCCGGCGGCCACGGCCCGCTGTGGGACCTGACCGAAGACAAGCGCTCCATCGCGCTGATCGAAGCCTTCGACCGCGCCGGCAAACCCATGGCCCTGGTGTGCCACGCACCGGGGGTGCTGCGCCACGTGAAGCGGGCCGACGGCGAGCCGCTGGTCAAGGGCCGCAAGGTCACGGGCTTCACCAATACCGAGGAAGAGGCCGTGCAGCTGACCAGTGTCGTGCCGTATCTGGTGGAAGACGTACTGAAGGCAAACGGCGGGCAGTTCTCGCGCACCGATGACTGGGGCAGCTACGCCGTGGTCGATGGTCAGCTGGTCACGGGCCAGAACCCCGCTTCGTCCGAAGCTGGCGCCCACGAACTGCTGAGACTGCTGAAGAAGTAGGCTTTGGCCGCCACGTCCGCGCGCCCCGTCCTGACTCAGCGTGCGCGGCGCGGCTTGGCCGCATGCCGCACCTCGCGCGTGAATTGCGCGCAGGCGTGCGTCATCAGGTCCTCGGAGCGATAGACCAGAAAAAGCTGGAAGTCGGGCAGCTCGTCGGCAATCGGCAAGCGCACCAGGGCCTCGGGGTCCAGCTTCAGCGGCCCCGTGCCGTCGAACACGTAGTTCGACCATACGCTGATCAGGTCGGTCCTGGTTGCCAGCTGCAGCCCCAGCAGGTTCGACGCGCTCTGCACGATGCGCCTGGGCATGTCCAGGCGGTGCAGGCGCATCAGGCTTGCCAGGGGGCTGCCGGGATCGTCCAGCGGGTCGAGCGTCAGCCAGTCCGCATCGAGCAGCGCACGCAGGCGTCGCGCACGGCGCAGCGGATGCCCGGGCCGCACGGCCAGGCCCATGCCCACCGAAAACAGCGGCTCCCACTGCATGCCGCCGCCACCGGGGCCGCTGTTGGTCGAGATCAGGCCAAGATCGAGCCGCCCCTCGCGCAACCCTTCCAGGATCTGCTGCGGACGTAACTCCAGCGCGCGCAGCGTCACATTCGGATAACTCTGCCGGTAGGCGGCCATTGCCTCCGGCAGCGCGCCGCTCGACGCCACGGCGGTAAAGCCGATATGCAGCTGCGCCTCGGCGTGCCCGCGAATCGACTCGATATCTTCCAGCGCGTGCCGCAGTTCCTGCTCCACCACCGTGGCGCGCCGTACCAGCGCCAGCCCATAGGCCGTCAGGCTCACCCCCCGCACCGAGCGCGACATCAGCGTCACGCCCAGTTCGCGCTCCAGCTCCGCAATGGCCTTCGACAGCGCCGGCTGCGAGGTATGCAGGCTACGCGCAGCCTCGTGGATGCTGCCGTGCTGGGCCACCGCCAGCAGCACGCGCAGTTGTTGCAGCTTCATCAGGGTTTCTCCCCACCGGCTTGCCGCCGATGCCTTGCGATGGTGCGCGCCTGCGCAATTGCCGTGCATGGCACACCGGAATGCGCCGCGTAGGTACTAGTCCTGATGGTACGTGGCCAGTGATGGTGCCGGTGATGCCATTTCGTTATCACGATGACAATAAATGATTTTCGGGGCGGCGTGTTTGCCGGAATACTGCATCGCCAAGGACGTACAACCTGAGCGATGGATGCCCGCCAGGGCTCCACGATTTCCGCAACCCAGTTCGTGGAGCCCCACATGAACGACGCCACCTTGCCCGCCGGCACGCCGCTCTCCGCTGCCAGCGTCGCCGCCCCCGCCACTTCCGTCACCCCGGCCAGGGCAAAGCAAAGCCAGTTCCGGCTGATCGCCGCATGCTCCATCGGCAATGCGCTGGAAATGTTCGACTTCACGGTCTACAGCTTCTTCTCGCTGCTGATCGGCAAGCTCTTCTTTCCGTCGGATAGCCCGTACGGGTCGCTGCTGCTGGCCGTGGCCACGTTCGGCATCGGCTTTGTCATGCGGCCGCTGGGCGGCGTACTGATCGGCAACTATGCCGACCGTCATGGCCGCAAGGCCGCCATGACGCTGACCATCGGCCTGATGGTGCTGGGCACGCTGTGCATCGCGCTGGCCCCTACCTACGCCACCGCTGGCGTGTTCGGGTCGCTGACCATCCTGGCGGGCCGGCTGCTGCAGGGCTTTTCGCTGGGCGGCGAGATTGGCGCCTCCACGGCGATGCTGATGGAAGGCGGCGACGTCAAGGGCCGCGGCTGGCGCGTGAGCTGGCAGATCGGCAGCCAGGGCATTTCCGCGCTGGCGGGCGCGGCCACGGGCGCCACGCTCTATGCCTTGCTGCCCACCGCCGCGCTGGAAAGCTGGGGCTGGCGCGTGCCGTTCCTGCTCGGGCTGCTGATCGCGCCGGTAGGTCTCTATATCCGCGCCAATCTCGACGAGACGCACGAGGCCGACGCGCATGCGCCGAGCCCGGTCGGCGAACTGTTCCGCCGTCACGCCGGCAAGGTGGTGCTGGGCATCCTGGCCGGCACCGCCGGTACGGCCACGATGTACCTGGTGGTGTTCTTCATGCCGACCTACATGATCCGCGTGCTGCATATGCCGGCGTCGCTGTCGTTCCTGTCCGGCTGCGTCACGGGCGTCACGCTGCTCGTGGTGTCGCTGATTGCGGGCACGCTGGCGGACCGCCTTGACCGCCGCAAGCCGCTGGTGGCCGGGTCGCTGCTGTTCAGCCTGCTGGCCGTCTATCCCGCGTTCTGGCTGATGAACCACTACCCGAGCGTGCCGCTGGTACTGGGCATGTCCGCGCTGCTGACCGCCAGCATCAACCTGGGCACCACGCCGCTGTTCCTGATGCTGCTGGAAATGCTGCCCGCCGGCGTGCGCGCCACGGGCCTGGCCGTGATCTACAGCGTGGGCGTGACGGTGTTCGGCGGGTCGTCGCAGTTCGTCGTCACATGGCTGCTGGCGAAGACTGGCAACCCGATGGCCCCCGCCTTCTACATGATGGCGTGCGGCGTGCTGGCCCTGGTGGCCGTGCTGCGCATCGTCGAGAAACGCGAACACTGATCCCTGTCGATATCCGTCGCGACGCCGCGAGCCTGACTTTCCGAGACCTCACCATGACCCGAGAACCGACCCTGACCCCGTTTCAGCTGCTGCCGCACCTGTTGCCTGCCATCGACACCGAGACCTTCGTCAATATCCGCCGCCAGATCCATGCGCAGCCCGAACTGGGCTTCGAGGTTGGCGCCACCAGCCGGCTGGTGGCCACGCTGCTGGAAAGCTGGGGCTACGACGTGCACACCGGCATTGGCAAGAGCGGCGTGGTGGGCCAGTTGAAGCTCGGCAACGGCACGCGACGGCTGGGCATCCGGGCCGACATGGACGCCCTGCCGATCGTCGAGGCCACCGGCCTGCCCTACGCCAGCAAGACGCCCGGCCGCATGCACGCCTGCGGGCACGATGGCCATACCGCCATCCTGCTGGCCGCCGCCCACGCGCTGGCCAGGTCGCGCAGCTTCGACGGCACGCTGAACCTGATCTTCCAGCCCGACGAAGAGAACCTGTGCGGCGCGCGCGCGATGATGGAAGACGGCCTGTTCGAGCGCTTTCCGTGCGATGCGGTCTTCGCGCTGCACAACATGCCCGGCGTGCCGGCCGGTTCGTTTCGGGTGCTGGAGGGGCCGGTCAGCCTGTCGTCCGACGTGGCCGATGTCACGATCCGCGGCGTCGGCGGCCATGGCGCGATGCCCCATCGTTCGAAGGACCCCATTGCCGCGTCGGCCGCCATCATCACCGCGCTGCAAACGGTGGTGGCGCGCAGCGTGGCGCCCGACGACACCGCCGTGGTATCGGTCGGCTTCATCCACGCCGGTGCCACGCACAACGTGATTCCGGAGGAGGTCAAGCTCGGCCTCAATGTGCGCGCGGCGCGGCCCGAAACGCGCGCGCTGGTGGAAGCCCGCATCCACGAGATTGTCAGCCTGACCGCGCAGGCCCACGGCGTGACGGCGCAGATCGACTATCGCCAGCTGACGCCGCCGATGGTCAACGCGGCCGGCCCTACCGCACTGGCTGCCGAGGTCTGCCAGGAGCTGGTGGGCGCCGAGCACGTGGTGACGCAGGCGCCCAAGGGCCTCAATGGCAGCGAGGACTTCGCCTGGATGCTCGATGCGGTGCCCGGCTGCTACCTGATCCTGGGCAACGGCGAAGGAGAATTCGGCGGCTGCATGGTCCATAACCCCGGCTACGACTTCAACGACCAGGTGCTGCCGCTGGGCGCCGCGGCCTGGGTGCGGCTGGCGCAACGCTTTCTGGTGCCTTCGGCCTGACGGCAACAAACCTGATGGCCGAATCCTTAATTTCTATGGCATAGTGGCCACCGTTGTACCCCGCGATATCGGGAGAGCCCGTCGCTGCCGCCAGGCAGCACGGCGCCGAAGGAGCAACCGCCCCGGAAACTCTCAGGCAAAAGGACCGGTATCGCCATGGAACTCTGAAGAACCCCGGCTTGTACGTCGGCCGGCGGTACCGAAGGAGCAAGCGAGCCCCGGCTCGCGAATCTCTCAGGTCAAGGACAGAGGGGGCGTCCGCGAGAAGCGCATGGTGCGCCGTGGACTGCCACCTCATGACGTCCTGAAAGACCCTTCCACATGAAAACCATTGCAGTGATCGGCGGCGGTATTACCGGCGTCACGACCGCGTACGCGCTGGCCAGGCGCGGGTTCTCCGTCACGCTGTTCGAGCGACATCGCTATGCGGCCATGGAAACGTCGTTCGCCAACGGCGGCCAGTTGTCGGCCTCGAACGCCGAAGTCTGGACGCACTGGTCCACGCTGGCCAAGGGCCTCAAATGGATGCTGCGCGCCGATGCGCCGCTGCTGGTGAATCCGCGCCCCACCTGGCACAAGCTGAGCTGGTTCGCCGAGTTCATGGCGTCGATTCCGCATTACCGCGCCAACACGGTCGAGACCGCGCGCCTGGCCATCGCCGCGCGCCAGCACCTGTTCGCCTGGGCCGACGCTGAAGGCATCGACTTCGACCTGAAGCGGCGCGGCATCCTGCATATCTATCGCAACAAGGCGGGATTCGAGCATGCCGGCCGGGTGTCGAAGCTGCTGGCCGAAGGCGGGCTGGAGCGCCACGCGGTCACGCCGGCCGAGATGCGCGACATCGAGCCCACGCTGGCCGGCGACTACTACGGCGGCTACTACACCGAGAGCGACGCCACGGGCGACATCCACAAGTTCACCAGCGGCCTGGCCGCGGCGATCCAGCGCCTGGGCGTGCACACGCTGTACAACCAGGATGTGCGCGCGGTGGCCACCACGGGGCGGCGCGCCACCGTGGTGTCGGCGGAAGACAACCTGCCCACATCGCGCGAATTCGATGGCGTGGTGGTGTGCGCTGGCGTGGCCAGCCGCGCCTTCGCCCGGCAGCTGGGCGACCGCGTCAACATCTATCCGGTGAAGGGCTATTCGATCACGGTGAACCTGAACGATGCGCAAAGCCAGGCCAGCGCGCCGACGGTCAGCCTGCTCGACGACGAAACCAAGCTCGTGACCAGCCGCCTGGGCCCAGACCGCTTCCGCGTGGCCGGCACGGCGGAGTTCAACGGCATCAACCGCGACATCCGCGCCGACCGCATCCGTCCGCTGGTCGACTGGGTGCATGCCTGCTTCCCCGGCGTCAGCACGCGCAGCGTGGTGCCCTGGGCCGGCCTGCGTCCGATGATGCCAAACATGATGCCGCGCGTAGGCCGTGGCCACGCCGCCAACGTGTTCTACAACACGGGGCACGGACACCTGGGCTGGACGCTATCGGCCGTGACGGCCGAGATGGTGGGGGATGTGGTCCGGCAGGCCGCGACGCAGGACGCGCGCGTTGCGGTGGGCCAGGGCGTGGGCGGCGTGGCAGCTTGATACGCCCGCCCTCTCCCCCGCCCCTCTCCCGCCGTGCGGGAGAGGGGAGCAAACCGCCGCCGTCGATATGCCGTTGGTGTTCTCCCCTCTCCCGCTTCGCGGGAGAGGGGTCGGGGGAGAGGGCCAGCCCGGCGAAAGCCCGGGACTGCCCTTTCTGGGCGTACAAATGAAAAGACCCCGCTCGTTGAGCGGGGTCTTGAATTGGTGCCCAGAAGAGGACTCGGTCACCCAGGCGCGACCCCGGCTTGCGCTGGCAAGCGCAAGCTTTTCGAGTCCCCGCGGGCAGTCCGCAGGGACTGCCCTTTCTGGGCCGGAAATGAAAAAGCCCTGCTCGTTGAGCAGGGCTTTCAAAATTGGTGCCCAGAAGAGGACTCGAACCTCCACAGTGTTGCCACCGCTAGGACCTGAACCTAGTGCGTCTACCAATTCCGCCATCTGGGCTTCGTTTCGCTGCATTGCTGCGTTGAAGCGAGACGCGAATTCTACATAAGCTCTGGCGATTTGCAAGCCCTTTTTCACGGGATCGTCAAAATCAGCTGTTCTGCACCCCAAGGTACAGGCTGCCGTCAACCACGTAGCGGTTGCGCCCCGCCCGCTTGGCGCGGTACATCGCGCTGTCGGCGCGGTGCAGCAGCGGCTCCAGGCGCGGGGCTTCGGGCACCGCGCATACCGCGCCCACGCTGATCGTCACGTAGGGCTGCACGGGCGTGCCGTTGTGCGGAATGGCAAGGTCCCGCACCACCGCCACCATGCTGCGGGCGATGGCTCGCGTTTCGTCCGCCGACGAATCCGGCAGTACCACCGCGAATTCCTCGCCGCCCAGCCGGGCGCAGAACTGCGGGCCCCGCAGCACGCCAGTCAGGGCTTCGGCCACCTGGCGCAGGCAGTCGTCGCCGCAGGGGTGCCCGTACAGGTCGTTGAATTGCTTGAACAGGTCGACATCCAGGATCAGCAGGCCGATTTCCTTGTCGCGCTCATGGGCGCGTGCCACGGCGGCCAGCGATTCGCGCTGGAAGTAACGCCGGTTGGGGATGCCGGTCAGCGCGTCGATATCGAGGTCGGCCTGCACGCGCGACAGCTGCTCCGCCGTTTCGCCAAGCTGCGTAGCCAGCGCCTGTTCGCGCGACTGGTAGCGGCTGATATCGCGCATGAACACCAGCAGGCCGATCTGCTTGCCGTCCATCCGGCACACGGGCTCCACCGTCAGTTCGTAGCCCAGGCCATCGGGAATGAAGGGCGCCACCTCGTCGGGGTCGCTCAGCGCGTGGTGCCAGGCCGGCGGCGGCATCTGGCCACGGCGCAGGTCGGGCACCAGCCGGGCAGCGGCGGGATTGAACTCGACGATGCGTCCGTCGGCGCCCAGGATCGCGCAGCCCTCGCGGATCGCGTCGAACACGCGCAGCCGCGCGTAGTGGCCGGTATCGTCCAGGTGCTTGCGCAGCGCGCAGACCCACACCAGCAGGGTCATCAGCGAAAAGGTGGCCGGTGTCAGGTCGCCGCCCAGCGGGCCGGTCCAGCGGTACAGGTAGGCGATGTGCGTCACCAGCGGCAGGAGCAGCCCCGCCATCAGCACGTTGCGGCCGCGCACCGACAGCGCCGCGTTCGGCACCTCGGCGGTGGCCAGGAAATACATGCTGAGGCCCAGCATCGCGTAGGTCCAGGCGGCCACCGCGGTGTAGCCGATGCCGTGGTGAAACACCGCGCCCGGCGACACGCCCGGCGGCATCAGTTCGATCGACGTCCAGATCAGGTGGTGGCGTTCGTTGGTGAATACTAGCGCCAGCGTCAGCACCGCGAAGAACACCGGCACCCAGAGCATCGACCACGGCACGACAAAGCGTGGCCGGCTCAGGTGAACCATCGCCACCAGCCAGCCGATCGGCACGGCCACGATGCCCGCATACTGGAACTTGGCCCAGAAGATCCGGCCTGGCAGCGCCGTCTCGCTGATTTCCAGCAACCGGCCGCCGCTCCAGATGGTGACGCCCGCCGCCAGCACCAGGAATGCACGGACGGTAGGGTCATCGCGGCGCGGCCAGGCCGCGACGGCCATGCCCACACTGCACACCACGGCAATGGTCAGGCAAAGGACGAGAGGATACGATGGCATTGACGATGGGCCGAACCGGATGGCAAACCCCGTCCGGCGATGCGGGGCGAACCATTATAGGCCCGCACGGTCCGACACTGGCGCCGGGGCATACCCCGACGCTGCCCGCATCCACCGCCCTACCCGCCACCCTTCAGGAATCAGGACGTGCCCTTCATCCTCCTAGGCATCGCGATCCTCGTTGCCTTCGTTTATGGCCTGGTCCGGCTCTACCAGCTGGTGACGGCCGCTTCCGGCATGCTGGCCGGCGCCACCGCCGACATTCTCATACTGGCGATACTGGCGGCGCTGTGCGTGGCGGCGCTGCGCCGCTACCGGGCCATCCATGGCCGGCGCGTCAAAGGCGAGCGCATCCTGGCCCTGAGGGGAGAATGGGGGACGCTCAAGGTCGACGCCGAACGCAAGAACTGCGTGCTGCAGATGAACGGTCAGCGCCAGGTGCTGATCTTCGCGGACATCGAGGCGGCCCGGCCCGAGGCGCGCCAGGGCCGCTGGTATGTGGTCGTCGGCCTGCGCCACGGCAAGCCGGGCGAATGGGTGATACCGGTAGCCGACCGGGACGCCGCCAACCTGTGGGCGAAGATCTTCCGGCTGGCCGCATTGCAGAAGCTCTGAGCGCCGGCGCGTGGTCGCCCGGCGTCAGGCTTCAGGCTTCAGGCGTCAGGCGTCAGGCGTCAGGCCCGGAACGGCTCGCCCATCGGCTTCAGGCGGATGCCGGGCGCCAGGCGCGTCCACGGCAGGTCGGCCGGGTCGGCCGTCATCGGCCCCGGGGCCTTGGCCACCAGCACGGCATGGGCGATGCCCTGGAAGTCCGCGCGAAAATGTACCGAGCTCTTGTTCACCAGGATCTTCATCGCCTCGGGCTCGACCCCGCCCACGCGATACAGGTTGCGATCGAGCATCTGCGCCTTGCCGCCGCTGACCACCACCTGCACGCCGCCGATACCCAGCAGCGCCACGGGCCCGACATCGGCCAGCATGCCGTGCATCATCGGGCCGCCAAAGCGGCAGACGCCGTCCGACAGCCCGAGCACCTCGAAGCGCCCCTGCAGCGGCTCGTCGCCGGGCACGCCGGACACGCCCCCCAGCGCCACGTCGATCACCGCGCCCACGCCGGCGCGATGCGCGGCAGCCGCCACGGCCGGGTCCCATATCAGGCCGATGGCCGCGCCCTGCGCGCCGTTGCGCAGCAGCGCGCGCAGCATGCCCATCGTGTTCGAATCGCCGCCGGCACCGGGGTTGTCCTGGGTATCGGCGATGACCACCGGGCGCGTGGCGCCTTCGGCCATCCGCATGGCTTGGCGCACCGCGTCGTCGGGGGACAGGAACGGCACCTCCCACGCGGCCTCCTCGGCCAGCATCCGGTCGTAGAGCGCCTGCACGGCGGCTTCGGCGGCGGCGTCATCGTCGCCATAGCCCCAGATCACCGGCCCGCACTCCGGAAAGTCGGCGGCCGGGAAGCCGGGCGCGAACGACAGCGACACCACCCCGCCCGCTTCCAGCTCGGCCAGCGCCGCGTACAGGCCGCGCGCGGGCTCCAGCATCGTGCACATGCCGTTGATCGGAATCAGGAACGGCAGGCGGCGGGCGGCGGCACGCCAGCGGCGCGGGCCGGCCAGCAGCGGCTGCAGCAGTTCGGCGGCGCGCACGCCGGTTTCGGCCATGTCGACGTGCGGATACGTGCGATAGGCCACCAGCGCATCGGCGGCGTCGAGCATGCGCTGCGTGACATTGGCGTGGAGGTCCAGCGACGCCACCAGCGGCACCGCCGGGCCGATCACCTCGCGCAGGCGGGCCAGCAATTCGCCCTCGCCATCGTCGGCATGCTCGGCCACCATCGCGCCGTGCAGGTCCAGGTAGATGGCATCGAAACCGCCCGCGCGGGCAGCCGCGACGATTTCGCCGGCGATGCGCTCGAACGCATCCCGGGTCACATGGGCCGACGGGCTGGCGCCGGCCCAGATCACCGGGCGCAGGGCCCAGCCGTTGCGCTGCGCGGCCTGGATGAATCCGCCCACGGGGATATTCACATCGCGCAGCGCCAGCACATCGTCGCCGCGCGCCATCGCCGGGAAGCCCTCGCCGCGCTCGAAACTGGCGTAGGTGGCCTTCGATGGCGCAAACGTATTGGTTTCGTGCTGGAAACCGGCGATCAGGATTCGGGGTGCCAAGGGCCTCTCCATGTTCATGTTGTCGTCAAACCGTGGCCGGACGGCCGTGCGGCGCGGGCATGCGGTTGGCCACCAGCGTCACCGCGCCGGCCACCAGCAGCGCCACCATCACCAGCAGGCCGGCCTGCATGCTGCCGGTTGCCGTGCGCACCCAGCCAATGATGGTCGGGCTCAGGAAGCCGCCGATCAGGCCGATCGTGTTGATCAGCGCGATACCGCCCGCGGCGGCATCGCCCTTCAGGTATTGCGACGGTATGGCCCAGAACACCGTATAGGCCGTCCACATCATCGCCGTGGCGATCGTCATGCACAACAGCGACACCGCCAGGTTGCCGCTGGACAGCGTGGCCACCGCCAGCGCCACGGCCCCGATGAAGGCGGGCACGGCGCTATGCAGGCGCCGCTCGCCGCGCCGGTCCGAGCGCCGGCCGATCACGACCATCGCAATGGCGGCCGCGATATACGGGATCATCGAATACAGGCCGATCTGCATGGTGTCGGTCACGCCATCGGCCTTGATGATCGACGGCAGCCAGAAGCTGACCGCGTAGATGCCGCAGATCATCGTGAAGTAGGCGAAGGCCAGCAGGTACACGCGCGGATCGCGCGCCACCTGGCCAAACGAATGGTGGCCCGCGCCGGGCGTGTGCAGTTCAGCGGCAATCATGCGCTTTTCGGTATCGGTCAGCCACTTTGCATCGGCCGGCCGGTCCGCCAGCACGCGCAGCGCCAGCACGCCCAGCAGCACGCACGGCAGGCCTTCCACCAGGAACATCCACTGCCAGCCTGCCAGGCCATGCGTGCCCGACAGGCCAGTCATCAGCCACGTGGACAGCGGCGAGCCGAAGATGCCGCCAAGCGGGCCCGCCAGCATCACCACGGCCATCACGCGCGCCATGCGCTGCTGGCCGTACCAGTACGTCAGGTAGAAGATCATGCCCGGCGCAAACCCCGCCTCGAACACGCCCAGCAGGAAGCGCATCACATAGAACGTGGTTTCGTCGCGCACGAACATCATGCCGGCCGACGTCAGCCCCCATAGCACCAGGATGCGGCTGATGGTCTTGCGCGCCCCGATGCGGGGCAGCAGCAGGTTGCTGGGGATCTCGAACAGCACATAGCCGAAGAAGAAGATGCCGGCGCCCAGGCCGTACACAGCGTCGGAGAAGCCCAGGTCGCTCTGCATCTGCAGCTTGGCGAAGCCGATATTGACGCGGTCCAGGTAGGCGAACGTATAGCAGAGCAGCAGGAAGGGCAGCAGGCGCCAGTTCAGTTTGCGGTACAGCGCCTGTTGCGCGGCGCGGTCGTGCGCCGGCGTGGTGCGTGGGGGCAGTGTGGTGGACATGCGGTCTCTCCCGTGGTCGTCCTTTGGATGCGATGAACGTTGTGCTGTCGCTTTTTCTTGTTGTCGAAGGATCGTCGGTCAGATGAAAAAGCAGAGCAAGAGCAACTTAAGTCGGCTATCGTTGCCCAATCGGCAACAGCTTGGCATTCGACATGCGAGAACTGAACCAGCGCAGGCTGCGCTATTTCCACGAGGTGCTCACGCACGGATCGATCCGGGGCGCGGCCGACAGCATCAACACATCGCCGTCGGTCATCACGCGCCAGATCCGACTGCTGGAGGACGAAGTCGGCGCGCCGCTGTTCGACCGCCACGCACGCGGCGTGCAGCCCACCGAAGTGGCGCTGCACCTGCTGGAATACTGGCAGGGCTGCCGGGCGCAGCAGGAGCTGTTCGAAGACCGCTTGCAGGCGCTGCGTGGCCTGCAGCACGGCCAGATCCGCATTGCCACCAGCGAGGGCTATGTCGATGGCCTGATGGACGAGGTGCTCACCGACTTCTGCGCGCAATACCCCCGGCTCGACGTCACGGTGGACATCCTGCCCGTCAACAACGTGCTGCAGGAGGTGGCCGAAAGCCGCGCGCATATCGGCCTGGCCTACAACCCGCCGTCGCATGCCGATGTGCGCTGGGTGGCCACGTCGTCGCAGCCGGTGGTGCTGCTGGTGCATGCCGGGCATCCGCTGGCGCTGCGCGGCACCACCGTGGACGTGCGCGAGCTTGCCGACTACCCGCTGGCGATGATGCCGCCGGCGTTCGGGCTCGGGCAGATCGTGCAGATGCTGGCGTACGCCGAGAACATCCAGATCCGGCCCACGCTGACCACCAATTCGCTGGCCGTGCTGCGGCACTTCGTCAAGCGCCACCACGGCATCACGCTGATCGGCGCGTTTGCCGCGTATCGGGAACTGGGCTCGGGCGAACTGGTGACCCTGCCGATCGCCCACCCGCTGTTCGAGGCGGCCAAGGCGCGGTTGCTGGTCAAGGCGGGCCGCCCGCTGGGCGTGGCCGCCGACACGCTGCTGGGCTGCATCGTTCGCGACATGTCGATGTTCGCGGCCCCGGCACCGCGCGGGCGCGGACGGTCCACGGCGCGCAAGTCGCCGTGAACGCAGGGTCCGCTAGAATCGGGGCTCCCTCATACGGCCAAGGAGCCTCTGCATGACTGCACCGAACTGGAAAGGGATGGCCCTCACGGGCACCGTGGCAATGGCCACGATGATGGCAGGCTGCGCCGCGCAGCCGCAGGCGCCGCAGCCGCCGACTGCCGGCGTGGCCAATCCGGGCCCCCAAGGCGGCCGTGGCACGCCCGAGGGCTGCCAGGCCGACAAGCTCGGCGACGACGCGCTGATCGGCAAGACCGAGGCGGACGCGGCCAAACTGCTCGAAGGCTGCGCATGGCGCTTCGGCAATCGCGAAGGCCAGCATATGCCGGGCACGATGGACTACAACCCGCAGCGGCGCACCATCGACGTGATGGGCGGCAAGGTCACGGCGGTGCGCCGAGGCTGAAAACGGCGGCCCCTGCCGGCCGCCTGCATTTCAATCCATCAGAACTGCAGCGAGGCGTTCATCAGGAACGTGCGCGTGGCCGCCGGCAGCACGAAGCCGTCATAGGTGGTGGTCCAGTAGCGGCGGTTGAACACGTTGTTCAGCACCGCGCGCACGGTCACCTGCTTGCCGGCCACACGGGTGGTATAGCGCGCGCCGACGTCGGCCGTGGTGTACGACGGAATCTGCTGCGTATTGGCCGAGTTCACGTACATCGAGCCGGTCACCTTGGCGCCCGTCCACAGCGTCAGGCCGGGGACGAACGGCGTGTCGTACTCGACGCGGCCGGTCACGATGTAGTTCGGCGTGGCGAAGACCCGGTTGCCGTTGACCTGCGGATCGTCGACGTCCGTGGTTTTGGTGTGCAGCCACAGCACGCCGCCCATCAGGCGAATGTCACGCGCCACGCGCCACCAGCCGCTGGTATCCACGCCCGTGAACTGCTGCTTGCCGTTCTGCACGAAGACGTTCGACGTGTTGGTGTACTCGTAGCCCTTGTCCACGCGGAACAGGGCCAGGTTGGCGCCCCACTTGTCGCGGTCGGTCTTGAAGCCCACCTCGTACTGGCGGCTCTTTAGCGGGCCGAAGGTCTCGCCAGCGTTCGCGGCGGTCGGGCCGGCCGATCCGCCCGGTTCCAGCGATTCCACGTAGCTCACGTAGGCGGTCGAGAAATCGTCCGTCTTGAACATCACCGCTGCCGTGGGCGTGATCGGGTTGGCGCTGTAGCGCGACGTCCGGACCGCTTCGGGGCTGTAGTTGTCTTGCGAGAACATGTTGTAGCGCAGGCCAGCCAGCACCGACAGGCGCGGCGTGATCTGCACCGTGTCGCTCAGGTAGGCCGATTTCTGCTGGATCTTGTAGTCGCGGTACGGAATGTAGTCCTTGCCCACGCCGGCCTGCTCGTCCAGCGCGATGGGGTTGTACAGGTTGTTCATCCCCATGAAGATGCCGTTGCCGCCCAGGCCGTTGTCCAGCTCGCGCACCTGCGAGAGGTAGCCCAGGCCCGCCACGATCTCGTGCTTGAGGCCCCCTGTGTCGAACTTGCCCTGCACCATCGCGTCGTACGCCTGATAGTAGTAGGCGGTCTTCCAGCGGTAGTTGGTGTCCGAGTAGTTCCCTGCGTCGTCCGTGACAAACAGGAAGCTGTCGGCATTCAGGCGGTTCTGGCGTGCGAAGCGGTACTTGAAGCTGGTCTTCCAGTCGCTGTTGATGCGGTAGTCCACGCCGGTGCCCACGGTCAGCGTGTCGGTCTCGTGCGACGACCACGGCTGGGCCAGGTTGCGCGCCACGCTACTGGCGGCGGGGATGGTGTCCGTGCCGAACGACAGCCCGAAGATCGTGCCCTGCGACTTGCGCTTCCAGTACATGATGTCGGCGTTCCACGTCAGGTCCGGCGTGATGCGGAAGTCGGTGGCCAGCGAAAACGTCTGGCGGCGCACGTGCACGCCCTGTTCGCTGGTGTTGCCGTCCTCGTTCACGGCGTTGATGCGGTAGCCGAAGCGGTCGTCGTTGCCAAAGCGGCCGCCCACATCGACCTTCTCGCTCCAGACGTTGTTGGTCTGGTAGCCGATGGTCACCTCGCGCAGCGGCGTGGCGGTGGGCCGCTTGGCCACGTAGTTGATGATGCCGCCCGGCGAGCCAAAGCCGTACATGAAGCCAGACAGGCCCTTGAGCAGCTCCACCTGCTCGAACGGCTCCAGCGGGATGTCGGCGTCCCACGTGACGAAGTTCTGGCCATCCACCTTCGTGCCGTTGAGCATGTCCACGCGAATGCCGCGCACGGAGAAGTACGAGTTCTCGGTGCGTGCGTTGTCGCCCAGCACCTGAACGGCGGGGTCGTACCTGAACACATCGTTGGCGGTCTGCGCCATGCGCTGCTGGATCTCGTCGCTGGACACCGCGTTGACCGAGAACGGCGTATCCACGGCCTTGCGGTCGCCCAGCGCGCCGTTGCTCACACGCTCGACCTTGACCGCCTCGCCGGACCGGTCGGCCACCACGGTGGCCGTGGGCAGCGTGGCGGTGGCGCCCGGATCGGCCGGCTGGGCCCGAACCTGCGCGTGGACGGGCGCGGACAGCGACAGCGACAGGCCCAGCACTGCGGCGGCAACAGGTGACAGCGCGGTGGCTGGCAGCGAAGAACGGACAGAAACGCGCGAGCGCAGGCTGGCGCGACCGTTGGACAGACGGTGCAAGAACATCGGAATTCCCGGGATTGTTATGGGCGGTGTGCTGGCTCGACGTGCGCGATGCGGCGTGTGCCGCACATCAACACAAATAGTAATGCGAATAATTCGTGTTTATACAATGGACGAGCGGTTCACCCGGGAATTAGTTGAGTCTTCAATGTGGATTGTTGCATTGGCGCCACTCGGGCGGACCCGCGTGGCGCAATGCGGATGGCCGGGCCGCCCCACCCGGCGCGCCGTTGATAGCCGTTCGGCTATCTCCGGCTGCGTTCGCCGCCGCGCGAGTCCTGGATGATCATCGTCCGGTCCAGCACGCCGTTGTCGTCAAAATAGGCGCTGAAGTGCGCCGGCAGGTAGCCGGGCAGGTACATCCGGTACGACCACGCCTCGCGCTTCATCAGCGCGTAGTACTGGATCGGCTCCTTGGGCTTGCCCCAGCGTTCCAGCACATCCTGCTTGGTCCACTGGCCGGGCCGCGCGGTGTAGATCTCGTTTTCGGTCAGCGTCTGCCGGAAATTCGTCAGCTTGCCGCTGGCATCGAAGTCGGCCGCGTAGATTTCGTAGCCGTACGGCTGTTTGGAATAAATCCACCGCTGGGTGCCGTTGGCCATCTGGAACGTATCGGTGGGGGTGCCGAACGCCTGCTGCACGGCGGCCTGCGGGCTGCCGATCAGCTTTTGGCCGGTCTCCACCGGCTGCAGCGATGCGCATGCGCTCAGCACAAGGGCTGCCGCGACGGCACCCGTCCAAACGGAAAAACGAAACGGCATGGCGGCCTCCGGATACGGGAATGACAGGACGTGCGTGCCAAGCATACTCCACCTCCCGCGCCCGGCACGCAGCCTGCCTGATGCGTAAACACACCAGGCCAGCCCTTTATTCCATGCAGGCGCTCAAGGCCGCAGCCCCTGCCATGGCGCGCGCACAATCTCGCGGTCGTCGATGGGCCAATGCAACGCCGCCGCGATCACGCCCAGCGCCATCGCACCCATCCACACCAGATCATAGGAATGCGTCAGTTCGAACACCAGCCCGCCCAGCCACACCCCCAGGAAAGACCCCAGCTGATGGCCAAGGAACACAAAGCCGAACAGCGTGGTGATGTACCGCACGCCAAACACCTGCGAGACGATGCCGCTGGTCAATGGCACCGTGCCCAGCCACAGGAAGCCCATCACGGCCGCAAACCCGTAAAGCGTGAGCGGGCTGAGCGGCAGCAGCAGGAACAGCGCCATCGCCGACGTGCGCGTCAGGTAGATGCCGGCCAGCAGGTACTTCTTCACGTGCCGCCCGCCCAGCCAGCCGAAGGCGTAGGTGCCCGCGATATTGGCCAGTGCGATCAGGGCCAGCGCAATCATCGCGCTGGCCGGCTGCATGCCCTGGTCGCGCAGGTAGGCCGGCAGATGGTTGGCGATGAACGCCAGCTGGAAGCCGCATGCCAGAAAGCCCAGGTTGAGCAGCCAGAACCCCGGATGCCGGAAGGCCTCGCCGATGGCGGCCCGCATCGAAGGCTGGTCGCCCCTGGCATCGCCGCCCGTCGCGCGATCCTGGAACGGCAGCGCCAACGGCACCAGCAACAGGGCCGCCCCGGCAAAGATCATCAACGTCAGCTGCCACCCCGCCGCCGACAGCAGCGCCTGCGCCGACGGCACCATCAGGAACTGCCCGATGCCCCCGCACGCCCCGGCAATGCCCAGCGTGCGACTGCGCTGTTCCGGCGGCACCATGCGGCTCAGCGCGCCATAGGCCACGCCGAACGTCGTCCCGGACTGCGCGATGCCGATACAGATGCCGCCCGCCAGCACGAAGGCCATCGACGACGGCGCCAGTGCCATGCCCCACAGTCCGGCCGCGTACAGCAACAGCCCGGCCAGCATCACCTTCCACGACCCGAAGCGGTCGGCCACCATGCCCGTCAGCGGCTGAGCGATGCCCCACACCAGGTTCTGCACGGCCATCGCAAAGCCGAATGTCTCGCGGGTCCAGCCCCGTTCGGCGATCACCGGCAGCAGGAACAGGCCCTGCACGTGGCGTACCCCCAGCGCCAGGCCCATCACGAGCCCGGCCGCCAGCAGCAGAAAGACGGTGCCGCGCCACCAGGGCGGCGCCGCGTCCGGTTGCAATGCACGGACATCATGCGAAGACTGGCGAAGCGACATGGCGGGCTCCAGTGGCGGCGGTTCGGATCGGCTTTATTTCAAGCGATTCCGGGCGCCGGTTCAAACGAGATTTCAGGCGTTCTGCCATTCCATCCGCGCATGGCAGCCGAGCGGATTTCCGTGCTGTAATGGGGCTCGCCAGCGCCCCCGTGAGGCTTTGCCATGTCCGTCCCGCTCGTCCGCCTGTTTCCGCTCGATCTGCTCAAGGGCTTTGTGGCCGTGGGCCGGCGCATGAGCATCACCCAGGCCGCCGACGACCTGTGCCTGACCCAGTCGGCCGTCAGCCGCCAGATCCGCGCGCTGGAAGACCAGCTACAGGTACGCCTGTTCGTGCGCCAGCATCGCGGCGTGGCGTTCACGCCCGAAGGCGAACGCCTGTTCCGCAGCGCCGACGGCGCGGTGCAGCAGTTGCAGGACGTGGCCGCGGAACTGCGCAAGCGCGATGGAAGCCAGCCCGTCACGGTCACGGCCAGCATCGGCGTGGCCGGCCTGTGGCTGCTGCCACGGCTGGGCAGCCTGCAGCGCCGGTATCCGAAGCTCGACGTGCGGCTGTCCGCCAGCAACCAGATCAGCGACCTGCGCGCCGATGGCATCGACTTGGCCATCCGCTATTGCCCGGCATCGGCCGCGCCGCCCCACGCCCTGCGGCTGTTCGACGAAACCATCGCACCGGTGGCCAATCCGGCGCTGGGCGCCACGCGCGTGACCTCGGCCGAAGCCCTGGCGGCACTGCCATTGCTCGAATTCGACGATCCGCGCCCATGGCTGCACTGGCGCAACTGGCTTGGCGCGCAAGGCTACCGGCAGGCCGCCCGGCGCGGCATCCTGCGCTTCAATCAGTATGACCAGGTAATTCATGCGGCACTTGCCGGACAAGGCGTGGCGCTCGGACGCCTGGAACTGATCCAGTCGCTGATCGAAGGCGGCCAGCTGAACGTGGTCACCACGGCAGGCGCGGTCATGCCCAGCCCCAACGCGTTCTGGCTGATCCATGCCACCGAGACTCCGCGCGACGACGTGCGCCACGTGGCCGACTGGATTGCCGAGGAAGCGGCGCGCGTCAGGCCGGGCGCAGCGCCAACTGCTGGCTGGCGGCCGGCGTGATGTGGCATTGCACCGCGCCCAGCGCACGCAGTGCGCTCAGGAAATAGACGCCGTCCTCCTCCACACGGCACTGCTGGCCGGCCGACAGCACGATATCCGCCGACGGCCGGGCGCGCCGGTGCTCGACGGTGATCCACAACTGGCCGGCGCGGCAGGTCACACGGGCGCCCGCGCGCAGTGGCACGGGTACGCAGTCCGATTCGATCAGCAAATCCCAGGTCATGGCAGGCTCCGGTTCATGCCTGCAGTGTGGCAAACGGGCGTTTGCCTGCCATGAGACATCGGGCAGCCTGCCATGAGATCCGCGCCCGCGCCGGGCCGGGCCCGGGTCGTACCTTGCCGCTAACGAAACGCTTCACCGATCCGTTAACATGGGCGGCAGCACGAAATCTGACCCGAACGGGTGGATACCCGCGCGCCCTGCCCACATCGAGCCACCCATCATGGATCCCCTGTCATTCGAATTCGTCACGGTCGAAGAAGCCAGGAAGGTACTGGACGGCGACCCGCCTGCCTCGGCGCACGTCAACTGGAGCGAACTGCGCCACGCGCCGGACCCGATCAACCTGTCGCTGACGCCAGTGGCGCTCAGGTGGCTGGCCCAGTTGCCGCGTGAAGTCCGTCCGCTGGAGCTGTTCTACGCGTATCCGCGCATTGGCAACCAGCTGGCCGCACTGGGCAATGCCGCCGCCGTATCCGCCTTCGTCGCCGAACTGCTGATCGACAAGCGCGGCGACCGGCAGGGTTTTCCGGGTGGCATCGCCGGCGAACTGTCGCGCCTGCAGGCCTACCTGCTGCAACTGCTGCAGCCCGACGGCGGCGAGACCACCGTGCCCTAGCCTGGCCAGGCCCGCCCCGTGGCCGCTTGGCTACAGTTGATCCTCCACGGGCAGCAGCTGCAGGACGTCGATGCCCATGTGCTGCCACATGCTCATGTCCGGCTCCTGATCGTAGGTGGTTTCCTTGCCGTTGTCGCGCGTGGTCCACGTCAGCGACTGCGCACCGCTGTCGCTCGTTTTCAGGCCCACGCGGTAGGCGATATCGAGCAGCCGGCGGTCCATGTCCTCCACCAGCAGCCTGGCCAGCGCCGGACTGTCCAGCACCACCCCCATTTCGGTATTGAGCTTGATCGAGCGCGGGTCCAGATTCATCGACCCGATGAACAGCGTCTGGCGGTCCACCACGTAGGCCTTGGCATGCAGGCTTGCGCGGCTCGACGCAAACATGCGCGACTTGCTCGCCCGGCTGCGCACCAGTTCGGCATTGGCCGTGGGTTTCAGCTCGTAGAGTTCCACGCCGGCCTCCAGCAGCCGCTTGCGCGTGGGCGCGTACCCGGCATGCACCGCCGCAACGTCGGTGGCGGCGAAGGAATTGGTCAGCACACGCACCTTGACGCCCCGTTTGACCATGGCGGCCAACCACGCCTCGCCCTTCTTGTTGGGCACGAAGTACGGGGAAACCAGCACCAGCTCGGTCCGGGCCTTTTCCATCATCGCGCGCAGCTGCGGAATGGCGTGCGTGGAGGGGTCGTCGGCGGATTCCTCGATCTTGTCGGCCTTGTCGGCAATCACGCGCGCCGCGCCCATGTAGCCGGGCAGGCGGCCCGACTCGATGCCGCGCGCCAGGCCCGAATCCAGCAGTTCCTGCACGAACGGGCTGGCGCGGGCCGTGTCGCCCTTGGCCTCGATCTGCTTGCGGAAGGCGCGCAGTTCGTCGGGTGCCTCCTTGCCTTCGGGGGTCAGCGTGGCCACGGGATAGGCGTTCTCGCTGTTCCAGTATTCGTCGAAAACCTTGCTGGCGGCCGGCACCACTGGGCCGGCCACCATCACGTCGAGGTCGCTGAACGCCATGTCGGACTTGGCCGAGAAGTACGCGTCGCCGATATTGCGGCCGCCCATGATCGACACCAGGTTGTCCACCGTCATCTGCTTGTTGTGCATGCGGCGGTTCAGGCGGCCGAAATCGAACAGCAGCTCCAGCCATCGGGCGTTGCGGTTGGCAAACGGATTGAAGATGCGCACCTCGATGTTCGGATGCGAATCCACCGCCGCCCAGATCTTGTCCTGCTTGCCGGTATGGATGTCGTCCAGCAGCACGCGCACGCGTACGCCGCGATCGGCGGCGTCGATCACCTCGCCCAGCAGCGCACTGCCCGTGGTATCGACGTCATAGATGTAGTACTGCAGGTCCAGCGTCTTCTGCGCGGCCCGCGCCAGTGCCATGCGCGCCGTCAGCGCATCGGGCCCCGCGCCCAGCGGATAGAAGATCGACTGCCCGGGATTCTGCCCCAGCCGTGGCGCCAGCGACCTTGCCAGCAGCGTCGTGCCGGTATCCGTCGCGGCGTAGCTGGGCGTGCGCCCGGCATTGGCGGGCAGGCTCGCACAGCCGCCTGCCAGCGCCAGCCAGACCGAGATGGCGACCAGCCACGCCAGCGACCGCACATGCCGCCACCCCGGCACGGGCGCCGGGCCGGGGTTCGCGCCATCTCCATGCCATCGAATCAGGGCCTGCGCCATGGTGTTCTCCTCGACGGTCCTGCCGCCTGCGGCCTGCCGGATGCCATGGACCCGGTGGCCACCCCGTCCCGCGCTACGGTTGCGCCACGGGCGCTTCCGGTGGGGGCGCCGTCCCGGAATCCACCGGCCGGCCCTGCGCCCGCTCGCGGTAATAGCCGCGCACGATCTGCTGCGCCACCGCCAGCCGTGCGCTGACCGGCACCGGAAAGCGCACCACGGCGTCGAAGCGGGTCACGTCGAACGGTTCGAATATCACCCGTGGCTCGAACTGCGACAGGTCCACAAAGCGCATGTCCCCGTAGCGCCGCAGCGTGCGGCCCGCTTCTTCCATGAAGCCTTCGCACGCGCGGCGCGCCACCTGCACCAGCAGCGCCTCCACCACTTCGGGATCGTCGCCCACGGCCAGCGGAATCCGCACCATGTCCAGCGTATAGGCGCCGGCCTGCGAATGGTTGCGCACGGCCGTCGTCAGCAGCATGCTGTTCGGCACCTGCACGGTAAAGCCGGTGTACTGGCGCGCGGCGGCCACTTCCACCAGCGTGGTGGACATCACGTCCATGTCGATGACTTCGCCGCCGAACGGGCCGATCTCCACCAGGTCGCCAAGCTGGAACGGGCGCGTGATCATGCGCATGAACGCACCCAGGAAGCACATCACCAGTTCCTTGCCGACCAGCAGCAAGGCCGCCGCGAACGCCGCCAGCGAGATCGCCACGCTCTTGAGCTCGGACACCCAGATGCCCAGCAGCAACAGGAACACCACCGCCGCCACCAGATTGCGCGACGCCACGGTCCAGGCGCGATAGCTGCCCCGGTTGTCGGCCTGCAGGCGCGCCGAGAAAAAGCGGTTGATCAGCTTGACCACCAGCGTGCCGGCAAGAATCACCACCACGCTGGTGACGATGTTGACCAGGATGCTGTCGTTGGCGTTGAAGTGCATGGGCGATTTGTCTGTTGTTCTGCATCCCGTCCTCCGCCGCCCGTAACACATTGTTGCAATCGGCGCCGCAGGGAGAATGCCCACGGCGATTCTATCCACTTGGCAGTCTGCGGTGCTGGCTGTTTGTCCAAAAGTCGGCGTCGTCCGGTTCGGCTGTCGGCGTTTCTCTTGCAATTGCTGCACCCGCACTTTCCATGCGAAAGCCAAAACCGAATCGCAAAGCCGGGGCGGAATCGGCCCGCCGCGCCGGGGCCGCCGTGCTGGCGTTGCCGTGCGGCGCAGCAAATGCGGCCGTCACGGCCGCACGCGCGTTCCTGGTCAGGAAGCCGGTGTGGGCGCTTTGGCCGGTGTGGCAGTTGGCGCAGACGCGGCGTGGGCACCTTCGGCGGCGGCCGCCGTCTGCCATCCCAGCCCCAGCGACTTCTGCAGCGACACATAGTCCTTGAGCAGGTCCGCATCGCCCGAGATGCGGTTCTGCTGCGCCACCACGCGCGTGCGTTCCACATCGAGCCATTCCAGCATGCTGGCCGTGCCGGCACGGTAACGTTGCTGCTGCAGCGTCGATGCCCGTTCGGACGATGCCTCCACGCGGCGCAGCACGACCACGTGTTCGCGCTGATGGCCGTAGCGCGAGAGCGCCACATCGGCATCGCGCAGGGCCTTCAGCACCGTGCTGCGATAGTTGGCGTCGGCCTCGTCGCGTCCGCCCTCTGCGCTATCCACCCCGGCGGCCACACGGCCGAAATCGAGGATATTCCATTGCAGGCGCGGCAGCGTCAGCCACGTGCCGTTGTCCTTGCGGGCCAGGTGGCCGGGGTCCATCGCGCTGAACCCGAGCGAACCCAGCAGCGACAGCTTCGGGAACCAGTCGGCCTTGCGCACGCCGATCTGCGCCGTGCTCGACGCCAGCCGGCGTTCGGCCGCGCGGATATCGGGCCGGGCCTTGAGCAGCGCCGCCGGATCGCCCACCGCCACGGTCTCGGGCACGCGGGGCAACGGCCGGGCGGCCGACAGCGCCGCATCGAGCGTCCCCGGGGCACGGCCGGTCAGCAGCGCCAGCTGGTCGAACTGTTCCGCGATGCTGGCCTGCACCGGTGACATCTGCGCCCGTGTGTTGTCGAGCTGTGTCAGCAGGCGCTCCACTTCGAGCTGCGACGCCACGCCGCGTGCGCGCCGCTGCTGCGTCAGGTCGAGCATGTCGGCCTCCAGCTTCTCGGAATCCTGCAGGTGCGCCAGGCTGGCCTGCTGTTCGCGCAGCGTGATATAGGCCTGCGCCACCTCGGCGGCCAGCTGCACATGCGCGTCCGCCAACTGCGCCGAGGCCGCATCGGCTTCGGCCGAGGCCGCCTCGATCGACCGGCGCGTGCCGCCGAACAGATCGATCTCCCAGCTGGCATCGAAGCTGGCGATATACAGCGACAGCGGCCCGCGCCCGCCACCCGACGATCCATTGCCGGACAGCGCCGACAGGTCCGGCGAGCGGGTGCGCAGCATCGCCGCATCGAAGCCCACTTTCGGCAGCAGATTGGCCTTGTTGCTATCGAGCCCGGCCCGGGCCTGGCGCACGCGGGCGCGCGCCACGTCGATATCGGGGCTGTCCTGGAGCGCGGTCTCGATCAGCGTATCGAGCTGGGTATCGCCCAAGGCGTGCCACCAGTCCGCGGCGCGCGGCGCTACGGGCTGGGCCTCTGCCGGCGCGTGCGGGAAGCGTCCCGCGTCGATGGCGTTGCCGGCCACTTCGGGCGCGCTGCGGTAGTCGGGGCCCACCGTGCAGCCGGCCACCAGCCATCCGGCAGCGAGCGAGGCGGCGGCAAGGGTCAGCAGGCGTGGCCGCCTGGCAGGTGAAAAGACAGACATGATCAATGACCGGAGGAAACAGGCGCGCCCGGGCGGGGCGGCTTGAGCAGCAGGGCCAGCGGCACGCAGCACAGCAGCGCGATGCCAAGGGCAAAGAAGGTTTCGGAGAACGTCATCACGGCGGCCTGCCGCGCGATCTCGCCACTGAGCTGGGCCGCGGCCTGGAGTTGCGCATGGGCGAAGTCGCCGCCCTGGGCCACGAACCCGGCGATGGTCGACGTCATATGGTCCTGGCCGATGCTGCTGTTGGCCGTGACCGATTCGCGGATGACCGAGTCGTGATAGGCATTGCGGCGGTCGATCAGCGTGCCCAGCAAGGCCAGGCCAATCGACCCGCCCAGGTTGCGCGCCATGTTGTAGAGCCCGGCGGCGTCGCCGGCCTCGTGGGTGGCCACGGCCGCCATCGACGCCTGGTTCAGCGGCATCATCGCCAGGATCTGGCCAAAGCCGCGCAGGATCTGCGACACGGTGAAGTCGTGACCGACGCTGTCCACGGTCAGGCCGATATCGAGCATGCAGCTGGCAAAGAAGCACACCAGCCCGCTGATCACCAGCCAGCGGCTGTCGAACTTGCCCAGGATGCGCGGCAGCACCGGCATCAGCAGGAACGCCGGCAGCCCCGACAGCAGCATGATGCCGCCAGCCTGCTCGGCGTTGTAGCCGGCAATCAGCGACAGGAACTGCGGCAACAGGTACGACACGCCGTACAGGCCCGCGCCCACCGTGGTCACGATCAGAATCACGCTGGCGTAGTTCTTGTTCAGCAGCAGCCGCAGCCGCACGATGGGCTGCTTCGCCGTGAACTGGCTGACCAGCATCATCGTCAGCCCGACGGCCGACAGCATCGACAGGTAGACGATGAACTGCGACTCGAACCACTGCTCGCGCTGGCCCTCTTCCAGCACCACGGTCAGCGAACTGAGCCCGATGGTCAGGCCGACGATGCCCAGCCAGTCGGCCTTGAAGAACGCCTCCACGTTGGCGCGCTCGGCCTTCAGGCCGAAATACAGCAGCGGCACCAGCACGGCCGTGATCGGCACGTTCAGGAAGAAGCACCAGCGCCAGTTGATGTTCTCGGCCAGCCAGCCGCCCACCACCGGGCCCAGCAAGGGCCCCAGCAGCACGATCAGGCCGAACATCGACATGCCGATGGGCATCTGGTGGCGCGGCAGGCGGGTGCGCACGATGGTCTGCGCGGTCGGGATCATTGCGCCGCCGGCCAGGCCCTGCCCGATGCGGCCGATGACCATCTGCGGCAGGCTGTGCGACATGCCGCACACCATCGAAAACGCCGTGAACAGCAGCGCGTTCCACATCAGGAAGCGGCGCAGGCCGAACACCCGCGTAAGCCATGCGGTCAGCGGGATGATCACGATTTCGGCCATCAGATAGCCGGTGGACACCCACGTGCCCTCGGTGCCCGCCGCGCCGATCTGCCCCTGGATCTGCGGCAGCGCCGAGTTGGTGATCGAAATGTCCAGCGTGGCCAGCAGCGCGCCGAGCGAACCGGCGGCCACGGCGATCCAGTCGGCCGCCGTGGCGTTCGGCTGCGGCGCGGCCACGGGTGCCGGGGACGCCTGGCCTGGCGTCATGGCATCAGCCATGGCTGGCGCCAGCGGCCGGCGCCCGCACCTGCGCGGGATTCAGCTCGCGGGTATCGACATCGACCGTCACCGACAGACCCGGCACCAGCACCGGCCGCGCCGCGTTTGGCACGTCCACGTGAATGCGCACCGGCACGCGCTGGACGATTTTGGTGAAGTTGCCGGTGGCGTTCTGCGCCGGCAGCAGCGCGAACTGCGAGCCGGTGCCCGGCGACAGGCTGTCGATCACGCCATGCAGGGCTTCGCCCGACAACGCATCGACATGCAGCGACACGGGCTGGCCCGCGCGCATGCGGCCGACCTGCGTTTCCTTGAAGTTGGCGGTCAGATAGAGGTCTTGCACCGGCACCACGGTCAGCAGCCGCGTGCCGGGCTGGGCGAACTGGCCCACGCGCACGCCCTTGTCGGCCACGCGTCCGGCCGTGGTGGCGCGCACGGTGGTGTCTTCCAGATCGAGCTTCGACTTGCGCGCACTGGCCTCGGCCACTTCCAGCTGGGCACGCGCCTGTTGCAGGCGGGTCTGCAGCGTCACGATCTGGCTCTGCTCCACCTTCAGCGCGGCCTCATTGGCGGCCAGCGTGGTCGATGCGCGCGTCTGCGCGTTGCGCAGTTCGGCGGTGCGCTCCTCGGTTTCGGCCCCGGTCCTGACCAGCGGCGCGTAGCGTTCGACCTGCGATGCCGCGTAACGCGCGTTGGCACGGGCACCATCCACTTCGGCGGCAGCCTGGGCGATGCGGGCCTTCTGCTGCTGCAGGTCGGCATCGGCGCGCGCCACATCGGCCTGGCGCGACGCCACGGTGGCCTGCGCCTCGTCGAACGCCGCCTGGTACTGGCGGTTGTCTAGCCGCACCAGCGCCTGCCCGGCCACCACCTGCTGGTTGTCGCGTACATAGACTTCGGCCACGTAGCCGCTGACCTTGGGCGCCACGGTCACGCTGTCGGCCTGGATATAGGCGTCGTCGGTACTTTCAATGAAACGGCCATAGAGCCACCAGCGTACGCCGATGACCAGGGCGATCAACACCAGCGCGCCGCCAATGCCGATCAGCACGGTGCGGCGGCGGCTGGCGCGCGAGCCTGGGTTATGTTGCGACGCAACATCCACCGGCATGGCCGGCGCTTGGGAAGAGGGGACTGACATGGGGCGGAATGGGGCGGGGGCGGCAAGAGTCGGGAATGCTGCGCAATTATTCCACTCGGAATAAATCTGTCAACTGATATATTTCAGCCTGTTCACTCGGGGAGACAAGTCGACATGGCGCGACACAGGCCAGCGGCCGAAGGCGGCTACCAGCGCGGGGAAGAAACCCGCGCACGGATCATTGAAGCGGCGATGCGGCTGTTCGCCGCGCACGGCTTCGACGGCGCATCGACGCGCGATATTGCGCGCGAGGCCAACGTCAACGCGCCAGCCCTGCAGTACTACTTCGACAACAAGGAAGGCGTGTACCTGGCCTGCATCGAGTATTTTGTCGAGCGCGCCTGGGCCATGCTGCAGGACGTAGTGGCAGCGGCCGAAGGCTTGCTTGCCCGCCCCGACGTGGCCGATGCCGACGTGATCGACGCCTACCTGGCGTTGCAGTCACGCTTTGCGAACTTCCTGTATGAATGCCCCGAGACCGACCACTGGCGCCAGTTCATGGCCCGTGAGCGGGCCGGGATGGGGCCGCCGACGGCCTTCGAACGCATCGATGCCGGCATCAACCGGCGGATTTTTTCCCTGACCTCCGCGCTGATCGGCCGATTGACCGGCCAGCCGGCCACCGACGAAACCACGCGCATCCGCACCGTGGCGATCGATAGCCAGATCGCCGCCTTCAAGATCATGCGGCGTCACGTGCTGCGTGCCCTGGAATGGGACGGCTTTGGCGAGCCCGAAACACGCCAGGTGCACGATGTGTTGCAGGAACACACGCGCATCCTGCTCCTGGGGCTGGTCGCATTGCGGGATCAGACCCCTTCGAGAAATTAGAGCAAACACTCTAATCGAGAAGGAAAGACCGATAGAGATCGATCTTTCCTCTTGAAATTCAACGGCTTATTCCGCCACCACGCACTGCCCGTCACGTCGTAGTGATCCATATTTCGGACTTCTACGATTGTGCTTTGCAAAAACCCCTTGCTTATCTATCTAGTAGTAGATAATATTCAAGCCATGGACGACGCCTCGCAGCAAGAAGCAGACAGCCAGGCACCTTCCAAGCAACACCAGGCAGTGAATCAGCACCGGAGACGGTTCTTTTTTTAGCCGATCAAATCTACCTACCAGTAGATAGCAAAAGAAGACACCGCCGACATCGCCACAGTTATCCGGCCTGCGCGAATCCACGACGTGATCGCCCGGCCACCCAGCAAGGAGAGCCACCATGAATGCCAAGACCATCGTTACCGCCGCCGCCCTCGCAGCCGCTTTCGTGACCGGTGCCGTGCAAGCCGCCCCCGCCGCCCAGAAGGCCGGCGAAGTCTACGGCTACACCTACCGCGTGCAGGATCAACGCAGCGCATTCACCGACGGCGCCCGCCAGGGCAAGTTCGACCCGTTCACCGAAGGCGCACGCGTTGGCAAGGCTGACCCGTTCACCGACGGTGCCAAGGTCGGCAAGGCCGATCCGTACACCGACGGCGCACGCATCGTCGCAGGCCTGGACCGCGTTGGCGTGTCGGCCAGCCCGGCCCGCAAGGTTGACCCGTACTACGACGGCGCCCGCAGCGTGAACCAGCCGCGCAACCCGTTCTATGACGGTGCCCGCGCCCGCGACATCTACACCGACGGCGCCAACGCCTGATCCCCGCCCGATGCAGGCGGCCCACCAGTTGTAGCCGGAGCCCCGACGGGTTCCGGCACTCTCTCCACGGAGCCCATCATGTCTTTCCGCAACAGCGCCCTGATCCTGGGCGGATGGCTGGCACTGAGTGCCGCCAGCGGTGCCGCGGCGGCACTCGTCGCCTCGGCCCTCTGAACCGCCCCAGCAAGTGTTACCCGCCCTCCGGGCGGGCTTGCAGTACGTTGATGAAATCGGTCAACGCATACGGCTTGCGCAGCATGACCGCGTTCGGCAACGCGTCGCGCTGCGCGGGCGTCAGCACCACTTCGTAGCCGCTCACGAAGATCACCCGCAGCGCCGGCAACAGCCGGCAGGCATGGATCGCCAGGTCCACGCCCGACACGCCGCCCAGCCCCACATCCGTCAGCAGGACATCGATATCGTCGCCGCCCAGCGCGACCATGGCCTCGGCGTCGTTGCGCGCCTCGATCACGTCGATGCCGAGCGTGCGCATCAGTTCCGCCGTACTGGCCCGCAGCAGATCGTCATCCTCGACAAAGACCACGCGCTGGGGGCGCGGCACTTCGATGCCCACGCCGTCCGGGACGGCCGCCGCCTGCGCCGGCGCGCCATCCACCAGCAATGCTGGCGCCGCGTCCACTGGCGCCAGCTTCGCGCCGCCGCTCACCAGCATCTGCCGCACCTTGCGCGCCAAGGCCTCGTGCGTGTATGGCTTGCTCAGCAGTTCGATGCCGGCATCGAGCCGGCCGGTATGCACGATGGCGTTATCCGTATAGCCGGACGTGAACAGTACCGCGATGCCCGGCAGCCGCTCGCGCACCTTGCGTGCCATCTCCGGGCTGCGCAGCGGCCCCGGCATGACCACGTCGCTGAACAGCAGGTCGATCGGCACGCCGCTTTCGACGATAGCCAGCGCGCTCATCGCGTCGCGCGCCTTCAGCACGCGGTAGCCGAGCCCTGACAGCATCTCGACCACCGTCGCCCGGACATCCTCGTCGTCTTCCACCACCAGCACGGTTTCGGTGCCCCCGCCGGCCGGCCCGCTGTCGATCTCGACTTCCAGGTCTTCCGGCTCGTCGGCACGCGGCAGGTAGAGCCGCACCGTGGTGCCCACGCCCACCTCGCTATAGATCTTCACATGGCCGCCCGACTGCCGCACGAAGCCATACACCATGCTCAGGCCCAGGCCCGTGCCCTGGCCTTCGGGCTTGGTCGTGAAGAACGGCTCGAACACCTGCTCCTGGATCTCGGGCGGCATGCCCGCGCCGGTATCGGTCACGGCCAGCATCACGTACTGGCCCGGCGCCACGTCGGCATTGCGGCGCGCGTAGGCGTCATCGATCGACGCATTGCCGGCTTCCACCGTCAGGCAGCCATGGCCATTCATGGCGTCACGCGCGTTGATCGCCAGGTTCAGCAGCGCGTTTTCCACCTGGAACGGATCGATCAGCGTATTCCACAAACCTGCCCCGATCACCGTTTCGATCTCGACGCCATCGCCCAGCGCCCGCCGCAGCATGTCGTCCAGGCCGCGCACGAAGCGCCCCAGGTTGACCACCTTCGGCGCCAGCGGCTGGCGGCGGCCGAATGCCAGCAGTTGCGACGCCAGCTTGGCGCCGCGCGCCACGCCGGCCAGCGCATTGCGTACGCGCGCCTCCGAGCGATCATCGCCCGCCACGTCGCGCGACAGCAGGTGCAGGTTGCCGCCGATCACCTGCAGCAGGTTGTTGAAGTCGTGGGCCACGCCGCCGGTCAGCTTGCCAATGGCCTCCATCTTCTGCGCCATGCGCAGCGCCTCGTCGGCATGCCGCAGCGCCTGCGCCGCCGCCTTGTCACCGGTCACGTCGCGGCCCACGCCATGGATGCGGCCGTTCGCAGGATCGATCGACAGCCGCCAGGCCATCCACCGTTCGGCCCCATCGGCACCGAGCATCCGGCATTCGTAGCGCACCGGCACGCCTTCCCGCCGCAGGGCGAGCATCTGTTCGGTCACCGGCACCAGGTCTTCGGGATGCACCAGCACCATGCACGAGCGGCCGATCACCACGCTCGCCGCATGGCCCAGCACCCGCTCCCATGACGGACTGACGCGCTCCAGCATGCCGTCCGCGCCAATCACCATCAGCAGGTCTTCGCTCAGTTCCCAGAGCCGGTCGCGGTCGGCCACGGTCTCGCCCACGCGCCGTTCGAGCGACGCGTTCATGTCCTGCAATTCGCGCTGGGCCTGCCGGCGCAGTTGCGACAGCCGCAGGTTGCTGGCCACGCGCGCCAGCAGTTCGCGCGCGTTGAACGGCTTGATCAGGTAGTCGTCCGCGCCCGACGCCAGGCCGCTGACACGCGCCTCCTCGCCCGCGCGGGCCGACAGCAGCAGTACCGGCGTCTGGCGCAGCGCCGCGTCATCGCGTACGCCGCGCAACAGCCCGAAGCCATCGAGCCGGGGCATCATCACGTCGGAGACGATCAGGTCCGGCGCGATGCGCCGCGCCATCTCCAGCGCCTGCTGGCCGTCCGCCGCCACATGCACCTGATGCCCCGCCGACTGCAGGATGCGATGCATGTAGTGGCGCAGGTCGGCATTGTCGTCCGCCACCACCAGCCGGCCGCGCACCTCGGCGCCTTGCGGGCCCGGTCCGGACATGTGCTCGACCATCAGCGGCGCCGGCACATCGTCGGCGCCCGGCACCCAGCGCCGGGCGACATCGACGTAGGCCAGCGCCCGCGCGCTGGTGGCCGCCGGAATGGGCGCCGGCTCCGCCACCACGGCCTCCCGCGGCAGCGTCACGCAGAAGCACGAGCCCTTGCCAGGGGTACTCTGCACATCGATCCGTCCGCCGTGCAGCCGCACCAGTTCCTGGACCATGGCCAGGCCGATGCCGCTGCCTTCGATGGACCGCCCGACCGCGCCCTCCACCCTGTGGAACCGCTCGAACAGACGCGGCAGCTCTTCGGCGGCAATGCCGATACCGGTGTCGCTGACGCACAGCGCCACCTCGCCGGTATCGAGCCGCTCCAGCTTCACCGCGATCTCGCCCGTGTAGGTGTACTTGAACGCGTTCGACAGCAGGTTGAGCACCACCGATTCCCACATCTCGCGATCCACCGCCACGGCCGCGGGCAGCGGCGCGCAGTCGACCTCCAGGCGCATGCCGGCCGAATCCACCGCCGAGCGGAACAGCGATGCCAGGTCGGCCGTGAAGGCGGGCAGGTCGGTCGGCTGCGCAGACATCTGCACGCGCCCGGCCTCGATCCGCGAGAAATCCAGCAGCCCGTTCACCAGCTTCAGCAGCCGCTGGCCATTGCGATGGGCGACCTCCGCCAGCGCACGATCCCCATCGGCCACGCCGTCGCGATGGAGCATTTCTTCGAGCGGCCCCAGCATCAGGGTCAGCGGCGTACGGAACTCGTGGCTGATATTGGAAAAGAACGTGGTCTTGGCGCGGTCGATTTCGGCCAGCGCCTCGGCGCGTTGCCGTTCTTCCTCATAGGCATTCGCATAGCTGATGGCCTGGCTGATCTGTCCGACCACCAGGTCCAGGAACGCCCGATAACGCTCACCGAACAGTCGGCAAGGGTTAAGCCCGACCACCAGCACGCCGCTGGGCACGCTTTCGCCCGACAGCTGCACCGGCAACACCACGGCCGCGCGCGGCGCCATGTGCCAGGCGCCGCCGGGCAAGGGCGCGGCAAAGCGGCTGGCAAGGTCGTCAACGTGTACCGCCACGCCCCTGCGTATCGCCTCGCCGGCAGGCCAGGCTGCCAGCGGATCGGCGGCGTCCAGGCTCTGCGGCGCGGCCGGATGGTCCCCGGCGATGCCGGCGCTGGCCGCGAGCGCCAGCGTCTGCTCGCCGCGCCCGCCCATGTACAGCAGCGCGAACGGAATGTCCCAGCGGTTCACGTGTAGCGCCGCGAAGGCCAGCCGGCTGGCATCGATGCCGCTGCGTGCGTTGGTGGCCGACGCCGCCAGCTCCCGCAGCAGTTTCAGTTGCCGCTCGGCCACCACGCGCTCGGTGTCCTCGCTGTTGGCGCAGATGATGCCCCCGGTGCCGCCGTGGTCGTCTGGCACCGGGCTGTACGAGAACGTGTAGTACGTTTCCTCGGGATACCCGTTGCGCTCCATGATCAGCAGCTTCTGCTCGACGAAGGTGCCTTCCGTGCCCGCCATGGCCGTGGCCAGCAGGGGGCCGATTTCCGGCCAGATCTCATGCCAGACCTCGGCCGTCGGCCGGCCCAGCGCCACCGGGTGCCTGCCGCCGATGATCGCCTTGTACGGGTCGTTGTAGAAGAAGAGGAGATCCGCGCCCCAGCCAATCCAGATGGGCTGGCGCGACGTCAGCATGATGCGTATGGCGGTCTTCAGGCTCTGCGGCCATTGTGCGGGCGGCCCCAGCGGCGTGGTGTTCCAGGGGAACTGGCGGATCAGCGCCGCCATCTCGCCGGCACCGGCCAGGAACCCAGGCCCCCCTCCATCGAAATCTGTCGACGGCACGCTGCCGTCCGCTTTGGTCATTCCAGTTTCTCCCCCGTTCCCACCGGTCCGTGCCCGCCCGCCACCCCGAACTTCTCCGGCGCATCTGGCAGCCGGAAACCCGCCTTGTATCCGTTGGCCCGCGCCCGGCATCGCGGCCGATCCATTTACACGGGGCGAGCCGCCGTATAGTCTGGCCTTCTCTCACGCGCCATGTCGGCCATGGATGACACGCCACTCCAGTTCCTGATTGCCATCGCGCTCACCGGCGTCCTGACCGTGCTCAGCGTGGGCATCCACTACGAGGCGCTGCGGCTGATCTCGGAATTCCATCCCAAACGGCTCAGCGGCAAGCTCAATATCGGCGCGGTGATCGTGCTGATCATCGTGACGCATTGCATCGAGGCCATGGTGTTCAGCGCCGGTTATTGGCTCGGTACCGACGTGCTGAACATCGGCAAATTGACCGGCATGCGCCAACATGGTGCCATCGCCTATATCTATTTCTCGCTGGAAACGTTCACGACACAGAGTATTGGCGATATCTTCCCGGTTGGGCCCTTGCGGCTGCTGGCTTCGGTGCAACCGCTGGTGGGCCTGATCCTGATCGGATGGTCGACTTCGTTCACGTTTCTGATCATGCGTCGCGACTGGCGCGGCGACGAGCTGGACGTCAACGACTAGGCGCGCGCATTGCCCCTGCTGCATGGTAGGCGCCATCGGCTGACGCCGAAATCGGCGTCCTTCCTACACGGTTGTGGGATTGCGGGAAGTTACCGGCGGCAGTGTCCGGTGAAAAGATAAGTTGCCGTCATCCAGACGGCCCGTTGTCCCGTTAGATGTCGATTCCGCCCCGGCCCCGGGGTAACAAGAAGACCGGAGAATCAAGTGTCGATCATCCCGGATAGCCAGCCGTCGTGGCGCGTCCCGTTTCCCCCCCTGCCGTCCCTGGCTGTCCGCCACCCCTTGCGCCATTGGCCGATCCTTGCGCTGCTCATCGTCCTGGCCCTGCTGTGGATGCCCCGCGCCCAGGCCCAGACCCCGGCGCCGCTGGCCGAATGGCAGTATTCCGTGGGGGTTCCGCTGGAAAAGCTGTTCGAGGGAGAGCCCGAGAAATGGGAAGTGCGCGTCGGCGCCGCCGCCAGCGTCCGGCCGTATTACGAGGGCACCACCAACTACTTCGTGCTGGCCGGCCCGGTCATCGACATCCGCTACCGCGACCTGGCGTTCCTGTCCACCGGCGAAGGCCTGGGCTGGAACATCATCCACACCAACAACCTGCGCGCCGGCATCGCCCTGACCTACGATTTCGGGCGCCGCGAGAAGCACGACCATGACCATCTGGGCGGGCTGGGCAATATCGGCATGGCGGCGGAGACGAAGCTGTTTGCCGAATACGTGGTGTCGAAGGAATTCCCGCTGGTGATCCGCGCCAACGTGCGGCGCCAGTTCGGCGGCGCCAACGGCGTGATCGGTGACATCGGCGCCTACATGCCGCTGCCGGGCAGCAACGAGAACTTCTTCTGGTTCGCGGGCCCCACCATGACCTTTGCCGACTCCGCCTACATGAGCCGCTGGTACGGCGTCACGGCCGAGCAGTCGGCGCGATCGGGCCTGCCGCAGCACCACGCCGGCGCGGGCATCAAGTCCTACGGCGGCGGCATCTCGGCCATGTGGTTCTTCAGCAAGCACTGGTTCACCACGGCCGACGTGGGCGTGTCCGCGCTGGTGGGCGATGCCCGCAACAGCCCGGTGACGTCGCGCTCCACCAGCTGGACTGGCGATATTTCGATCAATTACCAGTTCTGACCCCGCCGGCCGTGGCCGTCAGGCTTGCGGCCGACTCAGGTATTCATCCACTACCTGGCGCAGCCCCGGCAGCTTGCCGGTAAAGAAATGGCCTGCCCCCGGCAGCACCACCACCGGCAGTTCCTGAGGCCGCGCCCAGTTGAAGACATTGGCCAGCGGCACGCGCTCGTCGCGCTCGCCGTGCACGATCAGTGCGTGGGCCGCCACGGCGGGCGTGTCATAGGACAGCGTTTCAGACAGCGCGCCCGCCGGCATGCCGGTCAGGATCAGGTGGGCAACCGGCTCGCCGTCGGCCGCCAGCTGCGCGGCGGCGCGGGCCTGGATAAAGCCGCCGAACGAGAAACCGGCCAGCGCGAGCGGCAGATCCGGATGTTCGGCCCGCAAGTGGCGGATCACGGCCAGCACATCGTCGGTCTCGCCATTGCCATCGTCGTACTGGCCCTCGCTTTGCCCCACCCCACGGTAGTTCGGCCGCAGCGTCAGGAAGCCATGCGCCTGCAGCACGCGGGCCAGCAGTTGCGGAATCTTGTGCTCGGCGGTTCCACCCTGGCTGGGGTGCGGATGCGCGACCACGGCAATCCCCCGTGGCGCGCCGTCGGGGGTATCGGCCAGGACTTCAAGTTGCCCGGCGGGGCCGGCGATGAACAGGCGGGAAGAGGCGGCGGTGGTGAATGACGATGACATGAAAGACGGTGACAGGCTGGATGTGGGCATGCCCGCGATGCAAGCGGACGCTTGTGCAGGCGCAGCATACCCGCGGCCAGACCTGGCCGGCAACGTCCGGTGCCGGTGGGCTGCGCGGGCCAGCCCCGTGGCAAGCCTCAATGCGGATGATCCGCCCGGATGACCGACGCGATTTCCTGGCGCCGCACGCTGACCACATCGTCCAGTTCCAGCCCCTCGGCCACCACCAGCATTTCGGCGCCGCGATTGATGGCATAGATCACGCCGTACCACAGGTCTGGCCCCGCCACGGCGTTCAGGCGGACATTGAACTCGGTCTCCAGGTCCTGGCTAAAGACGGTCACCAGATCGCCGACCTCGGGCATGGCGGCCTCCTCCGCCAGCGGATATTCCCGGGCCGCCACGGTCAGTGGCGTCTGCGCAATGCCGCGCGCAAACCTCGCTTGCATCGTCGTCTCCTGCTGGTTGTTTTCCCTGTAAGGATATAAGCGCGGTCCGAAAAGGCACGGTAAACCTGCCACGGGGTGGCGAATACACGCCGCATGAGGCACTTTCGCTGGTGCAACGATATCGTCACATTGCGATGCACATTGGACTTCGCACGCTTCGGCCGGCGCCCGCGGACGCACAACCCCGCTCAAGTACCCCCTGCCAGGTGCATGCGGCGTAACGTCGGTCTGGCAAAATGCCTGGGCAATGACCCAACGCTATTCCCCAATGTTCCTGCCGGGCCAGGTCTACAGCGCGCCGCGCTGGGGATTCACGCGCTGGCTGGCGGAGCCGGGCCGGGACGTGCCAGCCGAAATCCGCGACGCACTGGTCGGCAGCCTGTTCGGCACGCTGTCGATCTTTTTCGGCGGCATTCTCAATACGCTGATGGTGGCCACGGTCATCACGCTCCATCTGCGCCGCCCCGAATTTCTGGTCTGGCTCGGGCTTGAAGTGGCCATCTGCCTGTCGCGCGTGACCGTGCTGTGGCTGGCCCGCCGCGCCTCGCGCGCAGGGCGCCCCACCCCTACCGACTGGCACATGTGCCTGACGCTGGCCTGGGCCGCCAGCGTCGGCCTGGGCGCGTACCTGAGCGTCGTCAGCGGCGACTGGCTCAGCGCGGCCATGGCATGCCTGTCGGCGGCGGCCATGTGTGGCGGCATCTGCTTCCGCAACTACGGCACACCGCGCATGACCGCCCTGATGATCCTGCTGAGCCTGGGCCCGATCTGCGCGGGCGCGCTGGTGGCCCACGAACCGCTGTTCCTGCTGACGCTGCTGCAACTGCCGGTCTATGTCATCAGCATGACCAGCGCATCGTTTCGCATGAATGCGATGGTGGTGGCCACCATGCGGTCCGAGCGCGAAAACGCCCACCGGGCCCGCCACGATTCCCTGACCGGCCTGTTGAACCGGTCCAGCCTGCTTGCCGAAATCCGCGAGGCCAGCGCGCATCGCATGGCGGCGGGCCGATACCTGACGCTGCTCTATATGGATCTGGACGGCTTCAAGCCGGTCAATGACTCGTTCGGCCACGGCAGCGGCGACGAATTGCTGGTGCGGGTCGGCGAGCGCCTGCGTGGCGCGGTGCCGGGCCGGGGCCTGGTCTACCGCATTGGCGGCGACGAATTCGTCATCGTGCTACGCAACGAAAGCACGCAGAGCGTGCAGACGCTGGCGCAGGACCTGCTGCGCGAAGTGAGCGCGCCCTATCTGCTTTCCACAGGCCACCAGGCCCGGCTCGGCGTCAGCATCGGCATTGCCCACGTTCGCCCCGAAGGCCTGACCGCCGACGACATCCTGCATCTGGCCGACCGTGCGCTGTACCGGGCCAAGGCCCAGGGCAAGGGTCAGTTCCAGTTCGCCACGTCCGACGACTGAAGGGCATCGTCCTCTTGGCTGCCGCGCGCGGGCCATCGGCGCGATACGCGGGACGACAGCCGGTACTGGCATGCGAACAGCGCGATCAACGCCGCCAGGGCGATCACCGCGATCCCGATCCGATAGGCCATCCACATCGTCATGGCAAGCTCCCTGGCTGTCTGATTACGCCTTCAGCCTAAGGATTTCGCTGTCCAGTTACTGAAAAGATCGAACTCGGCAATATCAAATTCGCGTCAAAAGGGTGGGCCGTGCTTGAACCCAAGCATGCCGTCCATAGCAAAACTCTTAATTCAGTAACCCAAAAGTCTGATGGCCTATCGCAGTCATTGATCAATACGATATGACTTGTCTTAGCCCATCTGCGATAGTTAAATCGACTTCCGCCGGTGCTTCGCGCCATCGGTGTCAGCCTGCTAGTCAGACCCACAAACGTCCAGGCCAGGCCCACGAGGCCCGGCCGTCTGCATCAAGGAATCCCATGAACAAGCTCACGACCGCTTTCGGCGCGCCCGTCGTCGACAACAACAACATCCAGACCGCCGGCCCGCGTGGCCCGGCCCTGCTCCAGGATGTCTGGTTCCTGGAAAAGCTCGCCCACTTCGACCGCGAAGTCATTCCCGAGCGTCGCATGCACGCCAAGGGCTCGGGCGCCTACGGCACCTTCACCGTCACGCACGACATCACCCAGTACACGCGCGCCAACCTGTTTTCGGAGATCGGCAAGAAGACCGAACTCTTCATGCGTTTCTCGTCGGTGGCCGGCGAGCGCGGCGCGGCCGATGCCGAGCGCGATATTCGCGGCTTCGCCATCAAGTTCTATACCGAGGAAGGCAACTGGGATCTGGTGGGCAACAACACGCCGGTCTTCTTCCTGCGCGATCCGCTCAAGTTCCCCGACCTGAACCACGCCGTGAAGCGCGATCCGCGCACGGGCATGCGTAGCGCCGAGAACAACTGGGATTTCTGGACCAGCCTGCCCGAGTCGTTCCACCAGGTCACCATCACCATGAGCGACCGGGGCATTCCGCGTAGCTGGCGCCATATGCACGGCTTTGGCAGCCATGCGTACAGCTTCATTAGCAAGGACATGCAGCGCCACTGGGTGAAGTTCCACTTCGTGACCCAGCAGGGCATCCAGAACCTGACCGACGCCGAGGCGGCGGAAGTCACCGGCCGCGACCGCGAATACCATCAGCGCGACCTGTACGAAGCCATCGAGCGCGGCGACTTTCCGCGCTGGAAGCTGTTCGTGCAGATCATGCCCGAGGCCGACGCCAGCAAGTATCGCCACAACCCGTTCGACCTGACCAAGATCTGGTCCAAGAAGGACTATCCGCTGATCGAAGTGGGCGTGCTGGAGTTGAACCGCAATCCGGAGAACCATTTCGCCGAGGTGGAACAGGCCGCGTTCGCGCCGTCGACGATCGTCCCGGGCATCGGCTTCTCGCCGGACAAGATGCTGCATGGCCGCCTGTTCTCGTACGGCGACGCCGAGCGTTACCGCCTGGGCGTGAACCACCACCTGATTCCGGTGAACGCGCCGAAGGCCGCCCGGTACGTCAACAGCTATCACCGCGACGGCCGTGGCCGCACCGACGGCAACGCAGGCGGCACCATTGCCTACGAGCCGAACACCCGTGGCGAGTGGACCGAGCAGCCCGACTTCCGTGAGCCGCCGCTGTCGGTGGAAGGCGCCGCCGACCACTGGAATCACCGCGTGGACGACGACTACTTCTCGCAGGCGGGCGACCTGTTCCGCCTGATGTCGCCGGCGCAGCAGCAGGCGCTGTTCGACAATACCGCCCGCGCCATCCAGGGCGTGTCCAAGCCGGTGCAGCAGCGCCATATCCTGCATTGCACGCAGGCTGACCCCGCCTACGGTGCCGGTGTCGCGGCGGCGATCGAGAAGATCGAAGCAAAATAAGCGCCCTCGGTGTTTGCCTCTCCCGCCACGGGAGAGGCCCCCTGGGCAGAGGGCGGGCGTGTCCCGCCCTCTCCACGAAAGCAAGACGAGCGCATCAAATGGACCAGACCCAAGCCCCCACCATGACCGCCGATGAAGAAGCCCGCATGATCGCTGCGCTGGGCCAGGTGTTCGACCTGGCACGCAATGGCGAGGCGGCCGCGCTGGCGGCGCTGATCGAACGCGGCATGCCGCCGAACCTGCGCAACGAAAAAGGCGACAGCCTGGTGATGCTGGCCGCCTATCACGGTCATGCCGATGCGCTCCGCACGCTGCTGGCCGCCGGCGCGTCGCCGGATACACGCAATGCGATGGGACAGACGCCGATTGCCGGTGCCGCGTACAAGGGCTACCGGGAGATCATCGGCATCCTGCTGGAACACGGCGCGGACGTCGAAGGCGCTTCGCCCGACGGCCGCACGGCGCTGATGGTTGCGGCGATGTTCCAGCGTACGGAAATCGTCGAACTGCTCACGCAACACGGCGCCAATCCCGAAGCGCGCGACGCGCGCGGCATGACGGCGGCCGACGCCGCCGCGTTCATGGCCGGCCGCACGGGCCGGCCGGCACACTGATCGGCCGATCCGCGCTCAGCCGCGCCCGACAAACGGCATCTTCGTCGCCATCACGGTCATGAATTGCACGTTGGCGTCGAGCGGCAGGTTGGCCATGTGCAGCACCGAACTGGCAATATGGGCCACGTCCATCAGCGGTTCCGGACGAATTTCGCCATTGGCCTGCGGCACGCCGCGCGCCATACGGTTGGCCATGTCGGTGCCGGCGTTGCCGATGTCGATCTGGCCGCAGGCAATGTCATAGGCACGGCCATCGAGCGACAGGCTCTTGGTCAGCCCCGTGATGGCGTGCTTGGTGGCGGTATAGGGCACCGTGTTCGGACGCGGCGCATGGGCCGAGATCGACCCGTTGTTGATGATCCGGCCGCCGCGCGGGTCCTGCGCCTTCATCAGCGCGAACGCGCCGCGCGCGCACAGGAAGGCGCCGGTCAGGTTGGTATCGAGCACCGCCTTCCACTGTTCGAATGACAGCGCGTCGATGCTGATCGCCGGCGCATTGACGCCCGCGTTGTTGAACAGCACATCAAGACGACCGAAGCGTTCGCTCACTTTCGCGTACAACGCATCGACCGAAGCCGGGTTGCTGACATCGCACTGCACGGCCAGCGCCGTCTGCCCGGCCGCCGCGGCCTGTTCGGCCAGGGCTTCCAGCGTTTCGGCGGTGCGTCCCGCCAGCACTACCTGATAGCCGTCGGCCAGCATGGCCTGCGCCACCGCCTTGCCGATGCCGCGCGCGGCGCCCGTGACCAATGCGACCTTTGCCTGCTGTGTCATACCCGGAGTCTCCGTTTCTGAGTGGATGGTGCAAGTCCTGACGAGGCAGTCATCGTACAACACAGGCTGCTACACCGGAGCGTTCCGCCGACGATTTACTGGCCACGGCAAGCGAAGTTCTAAAGATATAACAACAATGCATTTGGGCTGGCCGGGCGGTTGTCGTACGATTCGCGCTGACTGGGCGGGTGCCGGGAGGCGCTCGCCTTCCTTTTCCAGCGCCCTCGTACTCCTACAAATGTCAGTCGATCTCGCCCTGTCGCCCGCCGGCGCCCAGGCTTCCGCCCAGACGGCCGCGCCGTCCCGGGCCGTTATCCGTTCCGCCGCCGATGTGGCACGGCTCGTCAACGATGGCGGCGCCGCCGTCAGCAACGCCCGCATCGTCGTAGCCATCGCGCTGGGCGGCATCTTCCTGGACGCCTATGACCTGGGCGCCCTGGCCTTCGGCCTGAAGGACGTCACCCGGGAATTCGGGCTGACGCCAGCCGGCACCGGCATGGTGGCGTCCGCCATCACGTTTGGTGCGATTGTCGGCGCATTCCTGGGCGGCTATCTCACCGACCGTATCGGCCGCTACCGTGTGTTCATGGCCGACATGCTCTGCTTCGTGATCGCCGCCATCGCCTGCGCGCTGGCACCGAACGAATACGTGCTGGCCGGTGCCCGCTTCGTGATGGGCCTTGGCGTCGGTATCGACCTGCCCGTGGCCATGGCTTTCCTGGCCGAATTCTCCAGGCTCAAGGGACGCGGCAACAAGGCCGCCCGGGTGGCGATGTGGTGCCCCACCTGGTATGCGGCGATCTGCGTCTCGTACCTGCTGGTGCTGGGCTGCTACGCGATCCTGCCGGCATCGCACAGCGGCCTGCTGTGGCGCATCATCCTTGGCTTCGGCGCCGTGCCGGCGCTGATCATCATCGCCGTGCGCAGCCGCTACATGAGCGAATCGCCGGTGTGGGCCGCCAACCAGGGCGACCTGGAAGGCGCCGCCAGGATCCTGCGGAAATCGTACGGCATTGACGCCGAGGTAGCGCCCGATGCCGTGGTGGCGCCGCCCAAGCGTCCGGCGTCGTGGCGCAACTATGGCCTGCTGCTCAAGGGCGTCTATGCGCGCCGCACCGTGCTGGCCACGATCATGTCGATTGCATCGTCGTTTGCCTATAACGCGGTCGCCTTTGGCCTGCCGGTGATCATCGCCAGCTTCCTGGCGCAGACCATGCTGACCACCATCCTGGTGTCGCTGGCGCTGAACCTGCTGTTTGCCTTCGTCGGCGGCCTGATCGGTGTGCATCTGGTGCCCAGGACCGGCGCCTGGAAACTGACCATCACCGGCTACGCGTTCCAGTTGGCCGCACTGGTGGGCCTGGCACTGGTGGGCAAACCTGCCGGGGGCGCGGAAGTGGTCATCGCCATCTCGTTCCTGGCGCTGTTCCTGCTGGGCCAGGGCTTTGGCCCGGGCGCGCATACCATGACCTATGCGTCGCTGAGCTACCCGACGTCGCTGCGTGGCGTGGGCGTGGGCTTCAACCAGACGCTGATGCGCGCCAGCTCCACCGCGTCGCTGTTCCTGTTCCCGGTGCTGGCCGCCGCCCTGTCCACCAAGGTGTTCTGGGTCATCGCCCTCGCGCCGCTGGCCGGCCTGCTGGCCCTGCTGGCGATCCGCTGGGAACCGGCCAACTACGACGTGGATGCCGAGGACTTCCAGTCCTGATCGGGTCGCCAGCCGGCTCCCAGGCAACCCGGGCCGCCGGCTGGCGTGTACCGTTAGCGGGCAGCGGCCTCCACGGCCTCGGCCCGCTCCGCCACAATGCGCAGGCGGTCGAAATTCATGTTCGCCCCCGACGTGATGGCCACCAGCGCCTGCCGCGCATCCTGCGGCAGACCCGCCGCATACTGCTTCAGCCCCGCTAGTGCCAGCGCACCGGCCGGTTCCACCAGGCTCCGGGTGTCCTGGAAGATGTCCTTGATGGCCGCGCACAGCGAGTCCGTATCCACCGTGAGCACGCCGTCGAGCAGATGCCGGCATAGCCGGAAGGTCTCTTCCCCCACGCGCTTGACCGCCGTGCCATCGGAAAACAGCCCCACCGAATCCAGCGTCACGCGCTCGCCGGCCGCCAGCGAACGGGCCATCGCGCACGAATCCTCGGTCTGCACGCCGATGACCTGTACCTCGGGGCGCACCGCCTTGACATAGGCCGCCACGCCAGCCGCCAGGCTGCCCCCGCCGATCGGCACGAACACGGCATCGAGCGCCCCGCGATGCTGGCGCAGGATCTCCATGCCCACCGTGCCCTGACCGGCGATCACGTCAGGATCGTCAAAGGCCGGGATGAAAGTCAGCGCCTGCTCACGCCGCAGGGCCATCGCATGGTCATAGGCTTCGGAATAGGATTCGCCCGCCTGCACCACTTCCACCATCTCGCCGCCATGGGCGCGTACGGCATCGACCTTGACCTGGGGCGCGGTCTGCGGCACCACGATGACCGCCCGCACGCCAAGCCGCGCCGCCGACAGCGCCACCCCCTGGGCATGGTTGCCGGCCGACGCCGTGATCACGCCGCGCGCCAGCGCCTCGGCCGGCAGGCCGGCCATCTTGTTGTAGGCGCCACGCACCTTGAACGAGAACACGGGCTGATGATCCTCGCGCTTGAGCCAGACCTGGTGTCCCAGGCGCGCCGACAGTGCCGGCGCCAGGTCAAGCGGCGTTTCGCGCGCCACGTCGTACACGCGGGCGGTCAGGATCCGTCTCAGGTAGTCATCTGCATCGAACGCATCGGCATCTGCGTGCACAAGCCCGCAAGCTGCGCCGGGGGCGGCGTGCCGGGTGGTGGCGGGGACGGCGGAAACCGGGGATTGCGGCATGGAACGCTCCTGTCTGGATAGGGGGGTCCCCCAGGAGGCGGCCACAAAAAACCCGCCTCGTTGGGCGGGTTGTTGTTGTCTGTTCCGGACGCGCGCTAACCCACCATTCGAGGAATGGTGCGAATAATCGCGATGAAGTTCAGGCCGAAACAGGTCATGGCGTCGAGTGTCACGGATTTATGCACATTGTGTCAATCCCGGCGATGTTCGGCTGCGCGGCGCCCCCGGCCGCCTGTTGCGGCCGCGCCGATTCCCGAAATCCGTTTCCCCATGCGGGGTTCAGGCGGACGCAAGCTCGTATTAGAATCGCCGTTGTCGTCACGTCCGGCCCCGTTGAAGCCAGAGGTCATGTTCCGGGTTGGATATCCGCCCCGGACTGGTTTTGTTCCACGGGCAGCCGGCGCTTCAGTTCCATAAGAATCCATCCGATATCTGTCCTGCGTCCACGGGACTTCGGGCATAACAGCTACATGACCGCGCTTGCATACGATGTCGCCCTGGCACCCGAGCCTGCCGATCGCCGGCTGGCCGCTGCCACCCCTGGCGGGGACGAGGCCTGGGCGTTGCTGGAAGCTTCCGGCGCGCTGGCCATGCGGGTCGACATCCAGGGCCGCATCCTGGAAGCCACCGAAACCACGGCCGACCTGCTGGTCTATCCGCTGGATTACCTGCTGCACACCTCCGTACTCGACCTGATCGCGCTGGAATCGCGCGAGCGTGTGGCGCGCATGCTGCAGGGCTGCGCGCAGGACCACGCCGCCCGGCGCGAGCGCGTGCGCGTGGTGGGCGGTGGCCGCCCGGGGTGGATCGATCTGCGCGTGAGCCATCACCGTGCCGCCGCCGGCGCGGCCAGCCTGCTGCTGTTCGGCCACGACGTCACGGACTGGGTGGAATCCGAGCGCCAGCTGACCGAGCGTGCCTTCCTGGATCCGTTGACGGGCGTGGGCAACCGCGCCTTCATCCGCAAGCGGATCGAGGAATACACGTCCGGCCCAGTGTCGCGCCAGTCGTTCGCGCTGGCGCTGATGGACCTGGACGGCTTCAAGAACATCAACGATTCTCTGGGGCACGAGTACGGCGATGCGCTGCTCAAGGAAGTGGGCGCGCGGCTGCAGGACACCGTGCGCGCGCACCACAGCGTGGCCCGCCTGGGCGGCGACGAGTTCGTGCTGATGATGGACGGCCTGGAGTCCGAGGCCGAGGCCGTGCGCATCCTGGAGCGCGTGATCCACGTGTGCCGCCAGCCGTTCCTGCTGGGCGGCTGCCATGTGCGCATCACCACCAGCATCGGCCTGGCCTTTTCGACCGAAGCCCCGCAGAGCGAATCGCAATGGCTGCGCCGTGCAGACCTGGCCATGTACGAGGCCAAGGCACTGGGCAAGAACCGCTACTGCGTCTATTCGCCCGAACTCGACCGCCGGCTCGACGAGCAGTTCCGGATCGAGCAGAGCATGTTCGAAGCGGTGCAGAGCGGCGAATTCCTGCTGCACTACCAGCCGATCGTGTGGCCAGGCTCCGGCGAGATCTGCGCGGTGGAGGCGCTGATGCGCTGGGAGCACGCCGGCGAGTACGTGCGTCCGGACGTGTTCATCCCCGTGGCCGAGAAGAACGGCCTGATCAAGCATCTGGGTGCCTGGGCGCTGCGCTGCGCCTGCGCGCAGCTGGCCGCCTGGGATGCGCAGGGCATCCACGTGGGCCACATGTCGGTCAACGTGTCGGCCGTGCAGTTCCTGCATCCGAACTTCTACGACAGCGTGCGCGGCGCGATCCAGGACGCCGGCATCGGCGCGGACCGCCTGGTGCTGGAAATCACCGAAAGCGCGCTGATGACCGACCCGCAGGCCGCCGAGCGCCTGCTGCTGTCGCTGCGCGCGCTGGGCATCCGCTTTGCCGTGGACGACTTCGGCACCGGCTATTCGAGCCTGTCGTACCTGCGGCGCTTCCCGCTGTCGGCGCTGAAGGTGGATCGCAGCTTCGTGGCCGACATGATCGATTCCCCGCACGCGCGCACCATCGTGTCCGCCGTGCTGTCGCTGGCGCGCGAGTTGGGCCTGGTGGCCATCGCCGAGGGCGTCGAGACCGACGCACAGGGCGCGCTGCTGGCCGCCCAGGGCTGCGACCTGGTGCAGGGCTGGCGCTATGCGCGCGCCCTGAGCCCGTCCGACTTCGAAAACGCCGTGCTGGACGGCAAGCTCATCATGGGCCTTGGCGAAGTGTTCGCGCAGCGGGTGGTGCCCTGATGTCCAAGACGGAGTTCTTCGAGACCCTGTGGGCACGCATGGCGCAGCAGGGAGACTTCCCGACGCTGCAGTACTGTGTCGACAACATCTTCAAGACGCTCAACGCCGACCTGACCGTTGGCGAGATGGCCACGAGCGTGCTGTCGGACTTCAGCCTGTCGCAGAAGGTGATCCGGCTGGCCAACTCGGCGATGTACCGGTCTTTCGGCGGCGAAGTCACTACGGTGTCGCGCGCCATCCTGGTGCTGGGCGTGGAGGCCATCAGTCACCTGACCCTCGGCATCCAGTTGCTCGACTACTTCCACGGCGTGGCGCCCAAGCGCCCGCAGGCGCTGAAGGCGCTGCAACGTGCGCTGGTGGCCGGCGAGATCACGCGCGCGCTGACCCAGGCGCGCGGCATCAACGAGGGCGAGGAAGCGGTGGTCTGCACGTTGATGCACCACATGAGCCGCCTGCTGCTGGTGTTCTACTACCCCGACGAATGGGAACGCGTGGAGGCCATGTGCGCCGCGCATCCGATGACCGAGAACGAGGCCGCGCTGGAGGTTCTGGGGGTGTCGCTGGAAGACATCGCCGAGGCCGCCGCGCGCAAATGGCGGCTGCCGGGCCTGATCGCCCATGCCATGAAGCCGCGCACGCTGTCCGCCGACACCGTGCTCGAAACCCATTCGGACTGGCTGTCGGCCATCGCGCACGTGTCTGCCGAAGCCGCCGTCACGATGGTGCGCGAGGGCGACGAGGCGTCCGTGGAGACCCTGCTCAACTCGCATGCCAAGATGCTGGGCCTCAACCCCGGCGATGTCAGCGTGGCCGTGCGCCAGGCCGAGGCACTCAGCACGTCGATCACCGCATCGGAAGCCGCCGCGCCGGCCGACGGCGGCGCCCCGCACGGCCCGCAACCGGTGAACGTGCTCGAACGCCTGCGGGCGGGCCTTGCCGAAGTGCAACGCGAGGGCGCCAGCCTGACCGTTTCGCAACTGGCGCCGATGGTGCTGGAAACCAGCATGCGGGCGCTCGATTTCTCGCGCTGCTTCCTGATGATGCTGAACCCCACCACGCGCCGCTTCCACGCGCGCCTGGGCTTTGGCGAGGGCATGCGCGAGGTGCTGCCCGCGCTGTCGTACGAGGAAGGCTTCGTGCCCGATGTGTTCCACTTTGCCGGGCTGTCGGCCAGGCCGCTGCTGATCGCGGATACGTTCGACGCGGAGATGGCGCAGCGCATGCCGCGCTGGTATCGCGATGCGCTGCCCGATGCGCGCACGATTCTGCTGGCGCCGGTGAAGATCCGCAACCGCTGCATCGCCATGATCTATGGCGACTGGGGCAGCACCCGCATGCCGGTGGTCATCGGCGAGGCCGAGCTCGAAGCCATCGACGCGCTGACCGGCGAGATCGCCGCCGGCGTCTTGCGGGCCGCGCCCGACCGCGCCCCGCCACGCCCGCGCTGATCCCTTGGGCCCGCGCGGTGCCCCTTCAGTGGCGCTGTGCCTTGCGCGCGGCCTTGTTGGCGTACATCGCCGCATCCGCTTCGGCCAGCAGGTCGTGGACATTGCCGTGGCGCAGCGGATCGAAGGCGATCGCCCCCGCGCTGAACTGCAACGCGTACCCCAGCGGGTTGCGCGCATTCCAGGCATCGAGCTGCCGCTGAAGCCGCCCCAGGGCGTCATGGCAGCCGGCGGCATCGGTATTGGTCAGTAGCACGGCGAACTCGTCGCCGCCAATACGCCCCACCACATCCGATTCACGAAACGCGGCCCGCAGCTCCGCGCCAAACGCGGTCAGCGCACGGTCGCCCTCGGCGTGGCCAAAGCGGTCGTTGATCGGCTTGAAGCCATCCATGTCGAAGAACACCAGCGTGGCGGGCCGGTCCAGCCGCCGGCACAGTTCGATCGCATGCTGTCCCAGCACGCTGAAGCCGCGCCGGTTCGACAGCAGCGTCAGTTCGTCCATGGTGGCCATGTGCACGGCCGCCAGTTCCTGCTCGGCCATCTGCGCCAGATCGTGCAGCAACGCGCGGTCTTCGGCGTCGAAACCGCGCGGCTTGCGGTCGATCAGGCAGAGCGTGCCGATCTTGGCGCCGTTGGGCGCGGACAGCGGCCGGCCGGCATAGAAGCGGATATGGGGCGCGCCAGTGACCAGCGGGTTGTCGTGGAAGCGCAGGTCCTGCGTGGCATCGGGAATCAGCAGGATGTCGTCGCCACAGATGGCGTGGCCACAGAACGATGTGTCGCGCGACGCCTCCGAATCGTCGAGCCCCTCGCAGGCCTTGAACCACTGGCGATTGGCATCGACCAGGCTGACCACGGCGATGGGCACGCCAAACAGGCGTTTGGCCAGCCGCATCAGGCGGTCGAAGCGTTCCTCCGGGGGCGTGTCGAGAATGTTGAGCGACCGCAGCGTGGCCAGGCGGACGGCTTCATTGGCGGGAATCGGGGGCAACTGCATAAGCTTGTCGGCCGTTTCTTGTCGTCGTGGATGACAACATTAACGGCAAATCTTCGCATTGGTGCACCGTGTACGGATTGTTTCACTTTCCAAGGCGCCGCCGCGTGCGTCAAGCATGCACCAGCACGTTGACCAGCCTGCCGAACGGGTCGCGCACAAAGAAGCGCCGCACGCCCCAGGGTTCGTCGGCCGGCCCATAGGCAATGGGCAGGCCGGCAGCCTGTACGCGGGCCAGCGCGGCGTCGAGGTCGTCCACTTCGATCGACAGGTCCGGCACCGGCGTTCCGGAGCCGCCCTCGGACAGAAAGCTGACCTGCACGGTCTGCGTGGCGACAGACCCGTAGGTGGCGATCCAGCCATGGTCCATCAGCAGGTCCAGACCGAAGATGTCGTGGTAGAAGCGGCGCGCGGCGGCCGGGTCGGCGGCCGCGACATTGGCGACGATGCGCTTCACCTTCATGCGGCCATCTCCGTCGCGTTGACGTCCGGATGCTCGGCCAGCGGCACGAACCGGCCGGACTTGCCGTCCAGCGCATCGATCGCGCCGGTGCCAATGTCGTAGTACCAGCCGTGCAGCGTAATGCGCCGCTCGGCCAGCGCCTGGGCCACGCACGGGTGGGTGCGCAGATGGGCCAGCTGCTCGATCACGTTCTGGCGCACCATGTCCGCCACGCGCTCGGCGTCCGATGCATGTAGCCGTGCCAGGCTGATCTTGCGGGCCCCTGCGGCATGTTCGAGCCATTCGGCCACGGACGGCATATGGTCCAGGCACTGGCACATGGCCACCGCCGTCATCGCACCGCAGTTCGAATGGCCGCAGATCACGATATCGCGCACCCTGAGGCCCGCCACCGCGTATTCCACGCTGGCCGATACGCCACCGGGCTGCACCGCATAGGCGGGTACGATATTGCCAGCGTTGCGGATCACGAACAGCTTGCCGGGCTCGCTCTGCGTCAGCAGTGCCGGCTCCACGCGGCTGTCCGAACAGGCGATGAACAGCGTGCTGGGACTCTGCTGCGTGGCCAGCTCCTGGAACAGCGCGGAGCGCTTCGGAAACTCCTCGCGCTGGAATTTGAGAATGCCTTGAATCAGGTCTTTCACGATAATCCCCCCATTTGAGCCGCTAGCATGTCGAATCTCGTGCCATTGGTCAAAGACGGGATTATTATGCCTACCATTGGCAATACCAATACCTGACCCTCTCCATGCTGCTGCGCCACGTTCGCTACTTCCTGGCTGTTGCCGACGCCGGCAACTTCACGCGCGCCGCCGAGACGCTGCACGTCTCTCAGCCCACGCTCTCGCAACAGATCCGCCAGCTCGAAGACACCCTGGGCGCGCCGCTGTTCGACCGCAGCGGCCGCGCCGTACGGCTGACCGACGCGGGGCAGGCCTACTACGTGCACGCGCGGCGGGCGCTGCAGGACCTGGAAGCCGGGCAGCGCGCCATCCACGACGTGGGCGAGCTGACGCGCGGCAACCTGCGCCTGGCCATGACGCCGACGTTCACGCCCTACCTGGTGGTGCCGTTGATCGTGGCGTTCAATGGGAAGTATCCAAACATCACGCTCAGCCTGCGCGAAATGCCGCAGGAACGCGTGGAACCGCTGCTGGCCGATGACGACATCGACATCGGCATCGCCTTCGACGACATCCACCTGCCGGATCTGGAAGCCACGCCGCTGATCGAGGAACCGCTCGCCTACATGGTGGGCGCGTCGCACCCGCTGGCACGGCGTCGCGCCGCGCTGGACGCAGAGGCGCTGGCTGGCGAATCGATGGCCATGCTGACGCGGGAATTTGCCACGCGCGGCTATATCGCGCGCTACTTTGGCGGCCTGGGTATCGAGCCGCGCATCACGTTCGAAGCCAACTCGGTGAGCGCCGTGCTGGATGCGGTACGCAGCGGCCGCCACGCCACGGTGCTGCCGGCCGCCATCGCCGCCGGCCATGCGGACCTGCGCATCCTGAAGCTGGAACGCCCGCTGCCGCCACGGCACGCGGCGCTGCTGCAAAGAAAAGGCGCGTACCGCACAGCCGCGGCACGCGCCTTCGTCGATTTTGCGTTGAGCGAATTCAAGCGTCGTCGGGCGTCCCCAGCGCGCGATTGATGCGCAGCGCGATCAGCGTAGCCACCACCCCCGACAGCAGATACAGCGTCACGGCCACCAGACCAAACAGCGACGACAGCCCCAGCGCCACCAATGGTGCAAACGCGGCGCCGAACAGCCAGCCGAAATCCGTGGTCAGCGCGGCCCCGGTATAGCGGAACTTGGTGTCGAAGTTGGACGTGACCACGCCGGCCGCTTGCCCATACGACAGCCCGAGCAGGCCGAATCCGACCAGAATGAAGGTGTCCTGGCCCGATGCGCCGCCATCCAGCAGCCATGGCGCCGCCAGGCTGAAAATGCCGATCAGCACCGCCATCGTCGCCAGCGTGGTGCGCCGGCCGATGCGGTCGGCCAGCCAGCCGGAGATCAGCGTGCCAATGAAGGCAATGGCCGCGCCGACGATCTGGATCGCCAGCACGTCGCTGATCGCCTGCGTCTTGTGCAGGCTGACCCAGGACAGCGGAAACACCGTGACCAGGTGGAACAGTGCATAGCTGGCCAGCGACGCAAACGCACCGAGGAAGATGTTGAAGCCCTGCGCGTTCACCATCTGCAGCGTGCTGATGGGCTCCAGTTCGTCTTCCTCCAGCAGCCGCGTGTACTCGTGCGTGACCACCAGCCGCAGCCGCGCGAACAGCGCCACCACGTTGATGGCGAACGCCACGTAGAACGGATAGCGCCAGCCCCAGTCGATGAATTCGGGCGGGGTCAGGCTGACATAGAGGAACAGGAACAGCCCGCCCGCCACCAGGAACCCGGTCGGCGCGCCGAGTTGCCCCACCATCGCATACCAGCCCCGCTTGTTCTCGGGCGCGTTGAGCGCCAGCAGCGAGGGCAGGCCGTCCCACGAACCGCCGAACGCAATGCCTTGCAGGAAGCGGAACAGCGCCAGCAGATAGATGGCAGTACTGCCAATCGACGCGTACGCGGGCAGGAATGCGATGCCCACCGTGGCCGTGCCCAGCAGGAACAGCGACGCCGTCAGCTTGACGCCGCGCCCCCAGCGCCGCTGCACGCGCATGAACAGCGCCGTTCCAAACGGGCGTCCGACAAACGCGAACGAGAAGATGGCAAAGCTGTAGAGCAGCCCGGCCAGTTCGCTGGCAAACGGAAAGTAGACCGTGGGAAAAACCAGGACCGAGGCGATGCCGTAGGTGAAGAAATCGAAGTACTCGGAAGCGCGGCCAATCACCACGCCTGTGGCGATTTCGGCAGGTGCCACGTCATGGTGGCCGGGCGCCGGAGGTGCAGTCGGCGACGCGCGGTGCTGGTGGGACAGACTGGCCATCGTGGAGTCTCCATCGAGTGCGGAAGGAATGTCGTACTGCACTTAAAGTCCCGCAGTAACAAGAATAGCGCCTAAACTGCCATTGGAAATCGAAAGATTGCGGCGTCTGTCAGCCGTCGACGTTAATCAAACGCCACTTCCAACACCATGCCACGCTTCGAAGCTGCAGTGCCGACGTTTCGTGTGACGGGAAAGATGCTTTTGCGAAGTGCCGCAATCGCCATGCTGCTGGGCCTTGCGGGATGTAGCAACGCCGTGCTGTTGTCGCCCTCCGGCGACATGGCGGTGCGGCAGCGTGACCTGATCATCATCGCCACCTGCCTGATGCTGCTGATCATCGTGCCGGTGATATGCCTGACCTTGCTGTTTGCGTGGCGATATCGCGAAAGCGCCAAGGACGCGCCCTACAACCCCGAGTGGGATCATTCCACCGTGCTGGAACTGGCCATCTGGGCCGCGCCGCTGCTGATCATCATCGCGCTGGGCGCGGTCACCTGGGTCAGCACCCACCAGCTTGATCCCTACCGTCCGCTGACCCGCCTCGACGAGCGCCGCCCGGTGGCGGCCGACGTCAAGCCGCTCACCGTGGAAGTGGTGGCGATGGACTGGAAATGGCTGTTCCTGTATCCCGAGCAAGGCATTGCCACGGTCAACGAACTGGCCGCGCCGGTTGACCGGCCCATTGCGTTCCGGATCACCGCCACCTCGGTCATGAACACGTTCTTCGTGCCATCGCTGGCCGGCATGGTCTACGCGATGCCGGGCATGCAGACCCAGTTGCATGCGGTGATCAACAAGGCCGGCGTCTACGAAGGCATGTCGGCCAACTACAGCGGGGCGGGCTTCTCGCACATGCGCTTCAAGTTCCACGGCATGTCCAACGAGGATTTCGACCGCTGGGTGCAGCAGGCGAAATCGTCGGGCACGCCGCTGTCGAAGGACACCTATCTGAAGCTGGCCAAGCCCAGCGAGAGCGACCCGGTGCAACGCTATGCCAGTGTCGACCCCAACCTCTACAAGCTGATCCTGAACCGCTGCGTGGAGGGCGGGACATGCATGGCGGACACCATGGCACAGAACCAGAACCGCAACCGTGCCAGGTTCGATCCGACCGCGGAAATCTGCACCGCGAGCAACACACCGGACGTGGCGCCGGTGTTCGCGCCAGATGCCGCGCTCAATGACGGCAGGCAGGTGTTGCGCTGAGGCGCAACCCGGTTCCACCCCTTCACGAATCAGATTTCGCCAATCATCATTGGCCAGCATTGGTCAATACAGGCCCAGGTGACAACCATGCCCGAGCGTTCAGAACTCGCCAACATGATCTTTGGCCGCCTGTCGTGGGAATCCATCCCGCTGCACGAGCCCATCCTCATCGGAACCTTTGCCGTCGTCGTCCTGGGCGGCATTGCCCTGGTGGCACTGCTGACCTACTACCGCGTGTGGGGGTACCTCTGGCACGAATGGTTCACCAGCATCGACCACAAGAAGATCGGCATCATGTACATCGTGCTGGGCATCGTGATGCTGCTGCGCGGCTTTGCCGATGCGGTGATGATGCGGTTGCAGCAGGCCGTGGCGTTCGGCGACAACCTCGGCTACCTGCCGCCGCACCACTATGACCAGATCTTCACCGCACATGGCGTGATCATGATCTTCTTCGTGGCCATGCCGCTGGTCACGGGGCTGATGAACTTCGTGGTGCCGCTGCAGATCGGCGCGCGCGACGTGGCCTTTCCGTTCCTGAACAACTTCAGCTTCTGGATGACCACCGGCGGCGCCATCCTGGTGATGATGTCGCTGTTCGTCGGCGAGTTCGCGCGCACGGGCTGGCTCGCGTATCCGCCGCTGTCCGGCATCCTGCACAGTCCGGATGTGGGCGTCGACTACTACATATGGGCGTTGCAGGTGGCGGGGGTCGGGACGTTGTTATCCGGGATCAACCTGCTCGTCACCATCGTCAAAATGCGCGCGCCGGGCATGACGCTGATGCGCATGCCGATCTTCACCTGGACGTCGCTGTGCACCAACGTGCTGATCATCGCGGCGTTTCCGGTGCTGACCGCCGCCCTGGCGCTGCTGTCGATGGACCGCTACGTCGGCACCAACTTCTTCACCGCGGACCAGGGCGGCAGCGCCATGCTGTACGTGAACCTGATCTGGATCTGGGGCCACCCCGAGGTCTACATCCTGGTGCTGCCGGTGTTCGGCATCTACTCGGAGGTCACGGCCACGTTCTGCCGCAAGCGCCTGTTCGGCTACGCGTCGATGGTGTACGCCACCGTGGTGATTACCGTGCTGTCGTACCTGGTGTGGCTGCACCACTTCTTCACCATGGGGTCGGGCGCCAGCGTGAACTCGTTCTTCGGGATCACGACGATGATCATTTCGATTCCCACCGGGGCGAAGATCTTCAACTGGCTGTTCACGATGTACCACGGCAAGATCAAGTTCGAGGCGCCGATGCTGTGGACGGTTGGCTTCATGGTCACGTTTGTGATCGGCGGCATGACAGGCGTGCTGCTGGCGGTGCCGCCGGCCGACTTCGTGCTGCACAACAGCCTGTTCCTGATCGCCCACTTCCACAACGTGATCATCGGCGGCGTGCTGTTCGGGCTGATGGCCGGCATCTACTACTGGTTTCCGAAGGCGTTCGGCTACCGGCTGGTGGCGTCGTGGGGCAAGGCATCGTTCTGGTTCTGGCTCACCGGCTTCTACTTCGCGTTCATGCCGCTGTACTGGCTGGGCCTGCTCGGCGTGACGCGCCGGGTGAACCATTTCGAGGATCCGTCGCTGCAGATCTGGTTCCTGATCGCCGCGTTCGGCGCGTTCCTGATCGCCTGCGGCATTGCCTGCTTCATCATTCAGCTGGTGGTCAGCTTCATGCGCCGCGAGGAACTGCGCGACACCACCGGCGACCCCTGGGACGGCCGCACGCTGGAATGGTCCACCTCGTCGCCGCCGCCGCAGTACAACTTCGCGTTCACGCCGGTGGTGCATGACACCGATGCCTGGTGGCAGATGAAGCAGTACGGCTACAAGCGGCCGATGGAGGGCTTCATCCCGATCCACATGCCCAAGAACACCGCGGCGGGAATCGTTCTGGCCGCGCTGTGCACGCTGATGGGCTTTGCGCTGATCTGGCACATCTGGTGGCTGGCGGCCGTGTCGTTCGCGGCCACGATCATCGCGGCAATCATCCATACCTTCAACTACAAGCGCGACTACTACATCCCGACCGAAGACGTGGTCCGTACCGAAGCGGCACGCACCCAACTGATGACTGGCCATGGCTGATACGACCCTTCCCCTCCACGCGCACAGCACCTCGGCGGCGGATGACGCACCGCCGGGCGGCTACCAGTTCTATCTGACCGAGGAGCACCACCCGCAAAACGGCACGCTGCTGGGGTTCTGGCTCTATCTGATGAGCGACTGCCTGATTTTCGCCTGCCTGTTCGCCGCCTATGGCGTGCTGGGGCGCGAATACGCCGGCGGGCCCACCGGCGCCGAGCTGTTCGAGCTGCCGCTGGTTGCGCTGAACACGTCGTTCCTGCTCCTGTCGTCGATCACATATGGCTTTGCCATGCTGCAGATGCAGCAGAACCGTGTGGCGGGGACGCAGATCTGGCTGGCCATCACGGGCGTGTTCGGCGCGGCGTTCCTGTTCGTCGAACTGTACGAGTTCGCGCACCTGATCCACGAGGGCGCCGGCCCCACGCGCAGCGCGTTCCTGACGTCGTTCTTCTCGCTGGTCGGCACGCACGGGCTGCACGTGACGTTCGGCATGGTGTGGCTGATCGTGCTGATGCTGCAGGTGGGCCGCCATGGCCTGATCACGGCCAACAAGCGGCGGCTGATGTGCCTGTCGATGTTCTGGCACTTTCTGGACGTCGTCTGGATCGGCGTCTTTACCTTTGTCTACCTGATGGGAACGCTGCCATGAGCGCGCAAGACCACGCGATGAACGGCCACGACCACGGCCACGGCCATCACGAAGAAGACATCGGGCCTCACGCCACGCTGGGCGGCTACCTGACGGGCTTCGTGCTGTCGGTGTTCCTGACGGCGGTGCCGTTCTGGCTGGTGATGGGGAAGGTGTTCGACAAGTCGTCAACCACGGCCGTGGTGATCCTGCTGATCGGCGCGGTACAGATCGTCGTCCACATGATCTACTTCCTGCACATGAACGCGAAGTCCGAGGGCGGCTGGAACATGCTGTCGCTGATGTTCACGCTGACGCTGGTGGTGATCACGCTGTCAGGCTCGCTGTGGGTCATGTTCCACCTGAACAGCAACATGATGCCGCAGATGGAGCACGCCCGCGAGGCCGCGCAGTCGGGCGGCACGATCGTGCCGCCCAGGACGAAGTAACGGCTGCCAGGCCTGAAGCGCGGTGTGGAACCACGCTTCGGGCCTTCGGCTTCAGGCGGCCAGGCGGAAGGTCGCCACGGCTTCCTTGAGCCGCTGGGCCTGCTCTTCGAGCGAGCCGGCGGCTGCCGCGGCCTGTTCCACCAGCGCGGCGTTCTGCTGCGTCACGGTGTCCATCTGCGTGACGGCCTGGTTCACCTGCTCGATGCCTGCGCTCTGCTCGGCCGACGCCGCGCTGATTTCGCCCATGATGTCGGTCACGCGCTTCACGGCGCTGACAATCTCTTCCATGGTCTGACCCGCCTGGGCGACCAGCTCCGATCCGCGCTCGACGCGATCGGCCGAATCCCCGATCAGCGACTTGATTTCCTTGGCTGCCGTGGCGCTGCGCTGCGCCAGGCTGCGCACCTCGCCGGCCACCACGGCAAAGCCGCGACCCTGCTCACCGGCCCGGGCGGCTTCCACTGCCGCATTCAGCGCCAGGATGTTAGTCTGGAACGCGATGCCTTCGATCACGGAAATGATGTCCACGACCTTGCGCGACGACGCGTTGATCTCGTCCATCGTGTGCACGACCTGACCCACCACATCGCCGCCCTGCGTGGCCACCTCGGACGCATTCACGGCCAGCGCGCTGGCCTGCTTGGCGCTGTCGGCGTTCTGACGCACGATGCTGGTCAGCTCTTCCATGCTCGACGCCGTTTCCTGCAGCGACGACGCCTGTTCCTCGGTACGCTGGGACAGATCGGTGTTGCCCGCGGCAATCTGGCTGGTGCCCGTGGCAATGGCATCGGTGCCGACGCGCACTTCCTTGACGATGCCCAGGATGTTGTCGTTCATCTCGCGCAGCGCTTCCAGCAACTGGCCGGTCTCGTCGGTGCAGTCCACCTCGATGCGGCTGGTCAGGTCGCCCGACGCCACGGTGCGCGCGAAGCCCACGGCGCGATGCAGCGGACGCGTGATGCCGATGGTCAGCCACCAGGCAAAGGCCACGCCGATGGCCAGCGAGATCACGCCCAGCGTGATCATGCCGTTGCGGGCGCTCTCGTAGATGTTGTTGATCTGCACTGCCGTGGCATCGATCGAGGCGCGCTGGATATCGAGCAGCTTCTGAATCTCGGCCAGATAGGCATCGCCAGCCGGCACGAATTCCGACTCCAGCACCTTGTTGGCGTCATCGGTCAGGCCTTCGGCCTTGAGCTTGGTGATCTTGTCGCGCGAATCGTTGTACGGGTTGCGCACCACCTGGATCTTCTTGAACGATGCCTTTTCCTCTTCCGTGGACAGGCGCGGCTCGATCTTGTCGCGCAGTTCGGCAATCGCCTTGACCGAATAGGCGGTCTCCGCCGCGAAGAACGCACCCAGCGACGGATCGCTACTGCGTGCCACGGCCGTGGTACGGCGCACGCTTGCATACATCAGTCGATACCAGTCGCTGACCAGACGTTCCTTGGCCAGCGGCTCCTGCATCATCGCGTGCGTACGGCCCGCAACCTCCTGCAGGCGCACGACGCCGAGCACGGTCATGAGCGTAGACAACGCCAACACCACGCCAAAGCCGATGCCTAGGCGTACACCAATACCAAGATTTTTCATTGCTTGTACCTGATCCATTGGTTAGTGGCAGGCCGAGTCGCGTGTTGCCCCCGGCCGCTCCTCCTGCGTCAGCCGTACACGTGAATGTACGCACGGACAGACATTGGAAGTCCTAACGGTCTGGCGTAGTCAAACTTGAGCGAAAAATCAGGGAAAACGCGAATTGCGGCCGCAAATTCGCGTTGAAAGCCAACTGTAATGTTGGCGCCTATTTCTGGTGCGAAACGGGCGATGTCGGGCTGAACCAGTACGGCACCAGCGACAGCGCCACGACGGCCACGGCCGAGAAGAAGATGGCCGAGTACGTATTGGCCACGGGCCAGTCGCGCAGATGGCCCACATTGGCGATCAGCCCAAAGCCCCACGATGTCAGCGCCGAGCCCAGAAACACGAACGTGTTGAGCAGGCCCAGCCCGCGTCCGCGCTTGGCCGGCGCAATCAGCGCGCGGCCCTGCGCCATCACCAGCGGATGCAGCATGCCGATGGTCGACAGCAGCGCCATCAGCCCAACGCCAGACGCCACGCCGGTATCGGGCCAGATCGTCAGCACGAGGCCACCTACCATCGACAGGCACGCCCAGCCGCCGATGGTGCGCTTGAGCGTGCTACGCCGCACCAGCACCGGCAGCAGGAACGCCGTGGCAAAGCCCGCCAGGCTCAGCAGTGTCAGCGCAACGCCGCGCGTGCCGGGCTGCAGGCCAAACACATCGGCCAGGTACGGCCCGCTCCAGGCGTTGCGGAAACCCGTGCCGGCCGCCATGGCCACGCAAACCGGAATCAGCGTCCACAGCGGCCAATTGCCGAGCAGCTTCACGCTTTCGGCCAGCATCGCGCCCATGGGGGCCTGGCGCGCCTGCGCATGGCCGCTGTCACGCACGTAGCGCCATACGCCATAGCAGGCACCCACCATGCACAGCGCCGAAATGGCCAGCGCGGGGCGCCAGCCGAAATGCTGCGAGAACCAGCCCAGCGGTGCCGTGGCGCAGAGCGCGCCGATCATGCCCATGGCGTTCGAGCGACTGACCACGCGCATGTATTCCCGTTCGGAAAGCTGCTCCGACGCATAGTGCAGCAGCCCCATGAAGACTGGCGCGCAGGCGAGGCCCAGGCCCGCCTGGGCCAGCATGGCCAGCGCGCCGCTGGGCGCCAGCACGAAACCCACGGCCGATGCCGCGCCAACGCCAAGCAGCCACGCGGTGGGACGCCCCACGCCATAGCGGTCGAAGGCGATCCCAACCGGAATCTGCGCCACCGCGAACGACAGGAAGAAGCACGACGACAGCGCGCCGAAGCCCGCCGGCGACAGCCCGAAATCATGCTGCAGCTCCGGCGCGATGACCGCCAGGCAACTGCGATAGAACTGGCTCAGGATGAACGCGAACGTGAGCAACGCAATGCCGCGCGCGGCGGTGCTGTTGTCAATATCGGAGGAAGTCTGGGGACGCCGGTCTGCTGCCGGTTCTGTTGCCGGGGTATTCATTGATGCGCGTCGTGGATGTGGCTCGCGGCCTGTTTTTCGCGACCATTCTACGCGGCCAGAACCGCCCCACCCGCCCGCCGGCACGGAAAAGGCATAAAAGCGGTCGATCACCGCGCAGCCGCGCGGCAAGGTTCCGCCTGGTGAAACCTTGGGGCAGGCCCGCGTCGGCACAGGCGGGCCCCGCCACAACCAGTGCCAGACCACACAACGGCTAATGCTTCAGGACGGTGCGCCGACGCTGCACTTCAGCGCGCGGTGCGACCACCGTAATACGTGCCGTTGCGGGGATTCGAAACCATGTAGTGATGATTGCGCGCCCAGCGTTGGGCGGCAAGGAAAGCATCGGGTTCACGCTGACTCCATGCACTGACCATCAGCGGCGAAGCATCTTCCTCGGTATTGAGGTAGACCGCCGCCCGATGCAGTGGGCCCTGGCTGTGGGATCCAGGAATCGTCGTGGTTCGAATCGTCACGCGCATCAGATCAAATCTTGAAGCCCCAGATGCTACAGATTATGCATAACCCGGCATGACATGGGAATGACCGCGCCGGGGTGGGGGTGCGTATGTGGACACTTCTTTGCCTATGCTGGTCGAATGGCCGCGCCACCCGGGGCTTTCCGGGCAGGCGCGGGTCTTCCCCAGCGTGGCGCGCACGCCACGGATTCGAATTTCAGGAGGCTAGACGATGATGCAATCGTCCACATTGACCCCGGCCAGGGCACTGGCCGAACGCAATCGCGCGCATTTCCCGAACGAAGACGCCGCATACCGCCAGGCCCGCAATGCGCTGCTGGCCGAGGAAATCGAGCTGCGTCGACACATCGAACGCGTGGCGGCAATGCGCCGCCAGCTGCCCCCGGGCGGCGAAGTGAAGCAAACCTATCAATTCACGGGCGAAAACGGCCTGGTCACGCTGGCCGATCTGTTCGGCGACAAGGACACGCTGGTGGTCTACAACTACATGTTCGGCCCGCAGCGCGAGAGGCCCTGCCCGATGTGTACGTCGCTGATGGCGTCGTGGGAAGGCAAGGTGCCCGACATCGAACAGCGCGTGGCACTGGCCATGGTGGCGCGCTCGCCGATCGAGCGGCTCAAGGCAGCCAAGGCCGCGCGCGGCTGGACGCAGTTGAAGGTGTACGCCGACACCGATGGCGCTTTCACGCGTGACTATGTGAGCGCGGACGACGCCGACATGCCGGGCTACACCGTCTTTACCCGACGCGACGGCAAGATTCGCCATTTCTACAGCGGCGAGATGAGCGGCGCGATGGCCGACCCAGGCCAGGACCCGCGCGGCGCACCGGACCTCGATCCGCTCTGGACGCTGCTGGACACCACGCCCGAAGGGCGCGGCGCAAGCTGGTATCCGAAGCTTCAGTACGACTGACGGCAGGCGCGGCGCGGAAGCATTGGTGCAGGTGTCGGCAGGCGCAATGGGTACAATGCGCCGTCCCATCGTCTGCCAACCGCCATGCCAAACCCCAACCGGGCCTTCCTGCTCGGCCCGTTGCTGAAAGGTGTTTCCCGTTCGTTCTACCTGACGCTGCGCGTGCTGCCCGCGGGCATGCGCGACCCCGTCGGGCTGGCCTATCTGCTGGCGCGCGCCGCGGACACCATCGCCGATACCTCGCTGATCCCACCCGCGCAGCGGCTTGACCTGCTGCTGGCACTGCGCCAGCGCATCAACGGCGCCGACGATGGCGGCGCGCTGGCGCGGCGGCTGGCCGTGGAGGTGGCCGGGCAGCAGACCGTGTCCGACGAGCGGGTGCTGCTCGAAACGATTTCCCCGGCGCTGGACGTCCTGGCGCAGCTTTCGCCATCGGACCGCGCCGCCGTGCAGGGCATCGTCACCACGCTGACCGAAGGCATGGAGTTCGACCTGCAGACCTTTCCCGACGAACGCTCGGGCCAGGTCGCGGCCCTGCCGGCGCTGGCCGACCTGGATCGCTATACATACCTGGTGGCCGGCTGCGTTGGCGAGTTCTGGACCACCATGACCGACGCGCATCTGCCCGGCACCATGAAGGACCCGCTCGACACGATGCGGCGTCGCGGGGTGCGTTTCGGCAAGGGGCTGCAGATGGTGAACGTGCTGCGCGACGTCGGCAAGGACCTGCGCATCGGCCGCTGCTACCTGCCCGCCGAAGTGCTCGACCGCCATGGCCTGACCATGCCGATGCTGCTCGATCCGACAAATTCGCGGCGGGCCCGGCCCATGCTCGAAGAACTGGTGCGCATTGCGCTCGACCACTTGCGCGAGGCGATGGCCTACACGTTCGCCCTGCCCCGCAGGGCCATCCGGCTGCGGCTGGCCTGCCTGTGGCCGATCCTGATCGGCCTGGAAACGCTGGCGCTGCTGGTGGAAAACGATGCGTGGCTCGATCCGGCCCGCGTGATCAAGGTCAATCGCAACAATGTGTATCGCGTGCTGTGGCGCAGTACGGCGCTGGTCATGTCCGACGCGGCGCTGCGCAACTGGATGAACGGTCTCGTCGCCCGCATCGACAAAAGCTTGCGCTGAAGCCACTGGCTCCGGCATTTCCCGCCTTTTCCCGGCCCCTGTTTTCTCTTATGATGCCGCCCACCATGCCGGCCCGTGGAGAGGAGACTGCTGGCCGGCAAACTAGCCCGAGGCCTCACAAGGGCCCGGACGCATGTCTTATATGTCCACTCAATCGAATACAAAAGAAGGCGCACACGCGCCCGGGCTGCGCCGCACCCTGCGCGCACGCCATCTGACCATGATCGCCATTGGCGGCTCGATCGGCACCGGCCTGTTCGTGGCATCGGGCGCCACGATCGCGCAGGCCGGCCCCGGCGGGGCGCTGGCGGCCTACATCCTGATCGGCGCGATGGTCTACTTCCTGATGACCAGCCTGGGCGAGCTTGCCGCCTACATGCCGGTGTCGGGATCGTTCGCCACCTACGGCGCCAAGTACGTGGACGAAGGCTTCGGCTTCGCGCTGGGCTGGAACTACTGGTACAACTGGGCCGTGACCATCGCCGTGGAACTGGCGGCCGCGCAGCTCGTCATGCAGTACTGGTTCCCCGACACGCCGGGCGTGCTGTGGAGCGCGCTGTTCCTCGGCCTGATGTTCGCGCTCAACGCGATCTCGGTGCGCGGCTTCGGCGAGGCCGAATACTGGTGCGCGCTGATCAAGGTGGTCACCGTGATCGCCTTTATCGTGATCGGCACGCTGATGATCTTCGGCATCATGCGCGGCGATTTCGCGCATGTGAACGGCTTTGCCAACCTGACCACCGGCGACGCCCCGTTCGTGGGCGGGCTGCCCGCGCTGGTCGGCGTGGCGATGATTGCCGGCTTCTCGTTCCAGGGCACCGAACTGATCGGCGTGGCGGCCGGCGAATCGGCCGATCCCGCCAGGAACATTCCGCGCGCCGTGCGGCAGGTGTTCTGGCGCATCCTGCTGTTCTACGTGCTGGCCATCTTCATCATCGGCGTGCTGATTCCGTACACCGATCCAAGCCTGCTCAAGACCGACGTGGAAACCGTGGGCGTCAGCCCGTTCACGCTGGTGTTCCGTCATGCCGGGCTGGCCTTCGCGGCCGGCGTGATGAACGCGGTGATCCTGACGGCCGTGCTGTCGGCCGGCAACTCAGGCATGTATGCGTCCACGCGGATGCTCTACAACCTGGCCACCGAAGGCCGCGCACCGCGCGTGTTCGCGCAGCTGACCCGCAACGGCGTGCCGCTGATGGCGCTGCTGGCCACCACGGCCGTGGGCGCGCTGTGCTTCCTGACGTCGATGTTCGAGAGCAAGTCGGTCTACCTGTGGCTGCTGAACCTGTCGGGCATGACCGGCTTCATCGCGTGGCTGGGCATCGCCGTCAGCCACTACCGCTTCCGCAAGGGATTTGTCGCGCAGGGCCTGGACCTGAACCGCCTGCCGTACCGCTCGCCGTTCTTCCCGTACGGACCGATCTTCGCGTTCGCGCTGTGCATGATCGTGACGCTGGGCCAGAACTACCAGGCCTTTACCGACGGCAAGATCGACTGGGCGGCGGTGACTGCCACCTACGTGGGCATTCCGATCTTCCTGCTGATCTGGCTCGGCTACCGCATCGCGCGCAAGTCGCGCTTCGTGCGGTATGCCGAGATGGAATTCCCACCGCTGCCCGAGCCCCGCCCTGACGCCTCCGCGCGCGGCCTGGCCCCGGCATCCGGTGAATATGGGCAACACCCCAGGCGCCACCCGGGCGTCATTGACAACACGATAAGAAAAACTCGGCACAACAACCAGGAGTCATCTTGAAGAAGTCCATTCGCACGAGCCTGCTGGCACTGGCCGCCATGGCGGCCTTGCACGCACACGCCGCACCCACGCTGGTCGAATCCGTCCAGGGCTATACGCTGCAGAACGACAAGGTCGCCCAGTTCAGCGGCCTGGTGTTCGACCAGGGCAAGGTGCTGGCCACCGGCGACGCCGCCGCGCTGCGCGCAATGTATCCCGATGCCAAACGCATCGACGGCCAGGGCAAGACGCTGCTGCCGGGCCTGATCGACGCCCACGGCCACGTGTTCCGCCTGGGCTTCAAGACCACCGAGATCTCGCTGTCGGGCACGAAGGACCTGAATGAGGCGCAGGGCATCATCCGTGCTTACGGCCAGAAGAACCCGCAGCGCAAGTGGCTGCTGGGCTATGGCTGGAACCAGGTGAACTGGAAGCTGGGCCGCTTCCCGACCGCCGCCGAACTCGACGCCGCCGTTTCCGACCGTCCCGCGCGCCTGGTGCGCGTGGACGGCCACGCGGCGTGGCTGAACACCAAGGCGCTGCAGGCGGCCGGCATCACGCGCGACACCAAGGACCCGGCCGGCGGCCGCATCGAGCGCGATGCCAACGGCAACCCGACCGGCGTACTGGTCGACAAGGCCATGGCCCTGGTCAACGACATCATCCCGCCGTACACCGACGACGACCGCCGCGCCGCGCTGGCCGCCGCCATCGCCCACATGAACGCGCTGGGCCTGACCGCCGTCGGCGACGCCGGCGTGACCGTGACCGACGACCGCATCTATCGCGAGTTCGCCGACCAGGGCAAGCTGACCACGCGCATCTACGCGATGATTCGCGACACGGGCGACGATTTCAAGGCGCTGTCCGCCAAGGGCCCCGTGATCGGCTACGGCAACGACCGCTACTACCTGCGCGCCGTCAAGCTGTACGGCGACGGCGCCCTGGGCAGCCGCGGTGCCGCGCTGATGGAGCCGTACACCGACGACCACGCCCACAGCGGCCTGCTGTTCATGAGCGACGCCGCAATGCAGGCCGCCGTGAAGACGGCCATCAAGGCCGGCTACCAGGTCAACGTGCACGCCATCGGCGACAAGACCAACCGCCAGGTGCTGGATGCCATGGAAGTGGCCTACAAGGAAGTGGGCGGCCGCGAACTGCGCAACCGCATCGAGCACGCGCAGGTGGTGTCGATGCCGGACATCCCGCGCTTCAAGAAGCTGGACCTCATCGCGTCGATGCAGCCCACGCACGCCACCAGCGACATGAACATGGCCGAAGACCGCATCGGCCATGACCGCATCAAGGGCGCCTATGCCTGGCAGACCTTCCTGAAGCAGGGCACGGTCATCGCCGGCGGCTCGGACTTCCCGGTGGAATCGGCCAACCCGTTCTACGGCCTGCACGCCGCCGTGACGCGTACCGACCACGAAGGCCGCCCGATCAAGGGCTGGCACCCGGAGGAAGCCATGACGCTGCCGCAGGCATTCCGCGCCTTCACGCTGGACGCCGCCTACGCCGAGCACCAGGAAAAGACGCTCGGCTCGCTCGAAGCCGGCAAGTGGGCCGACTTCATCGTGGTGGACCGCGACCTGTTCAAGGTGCCGGCTAGCGACATCTGGAAGATCCAGGTGCTGGAAACCTGGGTAGCCGGCGAACGCGTGTATGCCAGGGGAGAGCAGTCGGCGCAGCGTTGAGCCGCTGCACGCCCCAAGACAAAGGCCCCGCGATGCGGGGCCTTTGTCTTGCTGTCACGGGCAACCATGTTACTGCTGGGTCGTCGGCGCCTTCTTGTGCGACGTCGATTTGCCCGACGACTTCTTGGTGGTCTTGCTGTCGGTCAGGGCCGACGCCGTGTTCTGGTTCGCGCCCTGCGTGTACGGGTCGAACTTGTCGCCCGAACGGGCCGCGTCCGGCACGTAGCCTTCCTTGTTGGTGACGCGCGCCGGATCGGGCACGTAGCCGTCCTTGTTCGTGGTGCGCATGTTGTAGTCGTAGCGATCGGCAGGGTTGGCCGGGCCGGCCGCCATTGCCATACCGGGAATGCAAACTGCCACCGCCAATGCCATCGTGAACGCCTTCATCGGGATCTCCCTGCACAAGACTGTTGAGAAAGGAATATCGCGCGGCAAATCCGCACGGACCACAGTCAAGCGTAGACGTCAGGCAACCAAAACGCCATCACCGTCGGCGTATGGCGCGCACGTCACCGTGCAAATCGGCAAACGGAGGCCTTTTCTGGCACCAACGGGACCGGCCGGCCGGCGTCAGGGACGCAACAGGTCGAAACCGGCCAGCGCCACCACGCCGCTCAGCACGTCGGTCGACATGGCGCCGTCACCGACGATCAGGATGGCGGCGGCCGCCCATGTGGCGGCGCAGAAGAGGTAGAAACGCTTGTTCATGATGCGGGGAATGCCGGATGACCGGCAGCAGGCGCAGGCAGGTGGACGTGAGTATAAACCCTGATAACGCCCATGGCGGACACCCTGTAGCCGAGGCGACACCACGCCACCAATGCGTCACATGAAGGGTGATCAGCCCAGCACCTTGGGTACCGACGCGACCAGCATCGCCACGCCCGAGCCGGTCAGCAGCGTCAGGACGATGCGCCGGAAGGCGAGGTCGCTGATACCGATATAGACGCGCGTGCCGATCAGGGTCGGAATCAGCATGGCCGGCGCCACGATGGCGAACATCGGCAGCATGTCGCGCGTGATGATGCCGGTGCCCACGTAGACGGACATCGTCACGATCAGCGCGCCGAGGTTGAAGTTCTGGATCACCACGCGCTGCCTGTCCTTGTCGAAGCCGCGCAGCGTGCACCAGAGCGTGGGCGCAATGCCCGTGAATCCGCCGATGCCGCCCATGATGCCGCCGATGACCCCCACGATGCCGTCTGCCACGCGACCGCCATGGCGGAGCGGCGGAATGCGGGCCGAGAACAGCATGATCGGGCACCAGATCACCAGGATCATGCCCAGGCACAGCTTGAAAAGGTTGACGTCGAGTCGCGGCAGCAGGCTCACGCCGATGGGAATGCCGACGATGCCGCCCAGCAGGAACGGCAGCACCGTGGATAGATGAAACTTGCGCCGCACCGTGAACGCCGCCAGCAACTGGCCGGTGAGTGCGCCGAATACGGACATCGCCGCCGCCATGCGCGGTTCCACGCCCCAGGCCCAGAACGACATTGCGACCATGCCGAAGGCAAATCCGGAAAGCCCCTGGACAAACCCGGCGACGACGGCGCCAAGCGCGACGACGACAAACACGGAATCCATGCGGATCCTCTTCTAGTTATGGAGGGTAAGACTCCCCTCTCCCGCCAGGCGGGAGAGGGGCGAAAGCCATCAGCCGCCGATGCCCAGCAGCTCCACTTCAAAGTTCAGCGTGGCGTTGGGCGGGATCGTGCCCGGCACGCCGCGCGCGCCGTAGGCCGTCGAGGCCGGGCAGGTCAGCTTGACCTTGCCGCCCACCTGCATCTTCTGCACGCCTTCGGTCCAGCACGGGATCACGCGGTTCAGCGGGAACGAAATCGGCTGGCCGCGCTTGTACGAGCTGTCGAATTCCGTGCCATCGGTCAGCGTGCCGCGATAGTGAACCTTGACGGTGTCCGACGCCTTGGGCGACGGGCCCGTGCCCTTGGTTACGGTATCGACGACCACGCCCGAAGGCAGCGTTTCGGCGGCGGCGGCCAGACCCGAAGCGGTCAGCGCAACGGCAGCGAGTAGCAGGGAGATTTTCTTCATGAGATTCTGTGTCGGGGTGACGTGTGTCGTGGGTCCGGTTTTCAGGAGCGGCACCCGGCCCGGCAAGTCGGGCCAGGTGCCAGCCGGCAAGTGTACACGCCATGCCGGCCGGCACCACCGCTATCCCGCTCGATGCAGCGGGACGCCCTTGCTTACGACACCTGGCCCATCGCCGGATCGCTGATCGAGTCCTTGCCGGTCTCGATGCGGCCCGCGATACGGCGGCGCAGCGACGGCGCCACGTCGCAACCGATCTCGAAGTCGTACCAGTTGCCGCTATCGCCCAGCGTCCAGCGCAGTTCGCCCACCTGCCCCGGCGCCACGGTCTGCCGCCACGGGCCGTCGGTGCGATATGCCCGGGCCGTTGCCGCGAACGTGCAGGCCTTGTCGCTGCGGTTGTGCAGCTTGACCTGCAGCGTTGCCGGATCGCAAAGCTCGTAGCAGACCTGGATATCCACGCCGCCGGCCGCGGCCTGCTCGGACACATCGCCAACGAACTCCCGGTGGTAGCCGTTCGGGCCCAGCACCCAGAGGTCGTACCGGCCGTTGTCCGCCGCCACGCTCCACACGCCGTCCAGGCTCTTGCCCGCCTCCACCACGTAGCGGCGCGGAATGGCATCGAGGTGCAGCTTGTCGTAGACGTGGAAGACCGCGCCAGCCGTGCCGCCATTGACGAAGCTCAGCGTCACCGTCCTGGCGCCCGCGTCGATGCGCGACGTGGTGTGCAGTTCGTAGGGCAGCGCACGCGACGGCCGCGTGCCGGTGGCCTGCGGCGGCAGCACGGCGGTGGTCGGCACGGGAATGGCGGCCGATGCCTTCTGCGTCAGCGCCAGGTTGTCGACCGTCACCTTGGTGCTGCGGCCGGCCAGCGTCGGCAGCGGGTTGGTGTTCGGATTGACGAAGTTGAAGGCCGACGTCAGGTCCCCACACACGGCACGGCGGTAGGCGCCGACCTGCGGTTCCTTCACGCCGAAACGCTTTTCCAGGAAGAGCAGCGTCGATGTGTGATCGAACACCTGCGAGTTGACCCAGCCGCCACGGCTCCACGGCGACACGATCCACATCGGCACGCGCGGGCCCGGGCCGTAGGGCTTGCCATCGATGGCCGACTGGTTGGCCGTGGCCGGCGTGTAGTTGTGATATTCGAAAGCCATGTCCGCCGCGCTGAGGGTGCTGGCGCCGGCCAGCGACGCATCGGGGTTGCGCGACGGGGCCGAGGGCGGCGGCAGGTGGTCGAAAAAGCCGTCGTTCTCGTCGTAGTTGATCAGCAGCACGGTCTTGCTGAAGACCTCGGGATTGGCGGTCAGCGCGTCCAGCACCTGCTGCACATACCAGCCGCCCTGCGCCGGGCTCGACGGCCCCGGGTGTTCGCTGTACAGCGACGGCGGGATGATCCAGGAGATCTCCGGCAGCGTGCCGTTCTGGATGTCATCACGAAACGACTGCAGCAGCCCGTCGGGCATGGTATTGCCGAAGCCTTTGGCCAGCGGGCTCAGCGCATCGTCGATGGCCGGATCGTAGGCCGGCGAGACCGCGGGCAGCGCCACCGGACGACGCGCAGCGGGCATCGACTCCATGGCCGCGCGCCAATGCTGGAAGCTCATCATCTCGTTGCAGCCGTAATTGTCGGCCAGGCTCTGGTAGACCTTCCAGCTCACGCCGGCATCGACCAGGCGGTCGGCATAAGTCTTCCACGTCCAGCCCTGCGTCGACGGCCCCACGTCGTTGCCGCCGTTGAATTCGTTGACCATGGCCGCCACGTTCGCGCCGCTCGGGCCGTTCGTGCCGGTCCAGTAGAACAGGCGGTTCGGGATCGTGCCCGTGTGCATCGAGCAGTGATACGCGTCGCACAGCGTGAAGGCATCGGCCAGCGCGCGCTGGAACGGCACCTCGGGGATGTCGAAGTACGACATCGACAGCCGGTTCTTGGCCACGGGCCAGCGGTTCATGCGGCCGTGGTCCCAGGCGTTCTGCGCATCGGGCCAGGTATGCGGCGTGCTGCCCGCGCGTTGCGCGTTGCCCAGCGAGCCATCCAGCCGGTACGGGGTGATCGTGGCGTTGGTGGCATCTGTCTGGAAGAACGCGTTCTGGCCGTTCGCCAGCGGAATCGCAAAGCGGTCGCCGTAGCCGCGCACGCCCTTGAAGGTACCGAAGTAGCTGTCGAACGAGCGGTTCTCGAGCATCAGCAGCACGACATGCTTCACGTCCTGGATCGTGCCGGTGACGTTGTTCGCTTCGATGGCCAGCGCGCGGCGGATGCTGGGCGGGAACGATGCCAGCGTGGCGGCGGCGGCAGCGGTGCCGAGCGTGTTGCGCAGGAACTTGCGCTTGGATGGGTTGAATGTCATGCCGGGTCGGTGTCTGTGGTGTAGGGGTAGGCGCGGGACTCTGCTCAGGGGCGGATCACGGGCGGATCAGGGGGCCGGCGCGCAGTGCGCCGTGGTGCAGGCGGCCGGCGTGGTGCCGCCATTGCCGCCATTGCCCCCGTTGCCGCCACCCGTGGCGGGCGGCGTCGAGTTGTTGTCGTCGCCGCCGCAGGCGCCAAGCATCAGCGCCAGGCACAGGACACCGGCGCCGAGCATCGGCCTGCGCATGCGCGAATGAACAGTGTTTGTGGTTGTCATGGTTCGAGGTCAGAGAATTTCAGGTGACGGTTCGGGCGTCAAATATCCGGATGCCCGCGCACGATCCCGGCCGCCCTTGTCTTGCAATGTCTTGATGCACAAGGCTTACCCCTCCAAGGGAGGGTGGCTGCGGGCCCGAATTGAAGTCTGGACGCTTGTTATGTCAACGATGTGACCAAAGCGATACCGATCGCGCGTTTGAACGAACATGCGTTGCGAATGAACGTCGAACAGTCAAACAACGAAATGGCGGCGGCTTCGGCAGGCATCGACCGGCTTCGTGCGTCATCCATGCCACAATGCCGACTGGCCAACTACGCAGACGGAGCTTTCGGGATGTATCGCGGGGAACGGTTCAACGGTTACAGTCACCTGGCTGGCGCGGTCCTTTCCGCCGCCGGCATGGCGGTGCTGGTCACCTCGTCGGCGCTCTATCACGACGCCTGGAAGGTGGTCAGCTCCGTGGTCTACGGCACCACGCTGGTGCTGCTCTACACAATTTCCACCGTCTATCACAGCGTGCGCGGGCCGGCCAAGGACATCTTCCGCCGGCTCGACTATTGCGCGATCTACCTGCTGATCGCCGGCAGCTATACGCCGTTTGCGCTGGTCACCTTGCGCGGGCCCTGGGGATGGACGCTGTTCGGCATCAACTGGGGCCTGGCCGCCATTGGCATCGTCCAGGAACTGTGGATCGGCCATCGCACCCGCGTGATATCCCTGTCGATCTACGTCATCATGGGCTGGCTGGTGCTGATCGCCTTTCAGCCGCTTGCAGCGGCATTGCCCACCGCAGGCCTGTACTGGCTGGTGGCCGGCGGCGCGATCTACACCGCCGGCATCGGGTTCTTCCTGTTCGACGAACGCGTGCGCCACTTCCACGGCATCTGGCACCTGTTCGTGCTGGGCGGCAGCATCTGCCAGTTCATCAGCATCCTGCTTTACGTCGACTGACGCATCGATGCCCTATACCTCGGAGATGGTCGCCACCGGCGCGGTCGCTTCCGACACCACGCCCGCCTGCAGCAGCGCGGCAATTTCCGCCTCGCCATAGCCGCATTCCGCCAGCAGTGCACACGTATGCTCGCCCAGCCGGGGCGAGGGCCGGTGATACTGCGCAGGCGTTTCCGATAGCTGTATCGGCAGGCCCAGCGTACGGATCGGGCCCGCTTCGGCATGCTGCTGGCGCACCACCATGCCGCGCGCCAGCGTCTGTGGATGGTTCAGCGCCTCGCCGATCGAATGCACCGGGCCGGCCGGCACGCCGGCGGCATCGAAGGCATCGAGCCAGTGCGCCGACGGTTGCGTCATCAGGATATTGGCCATCTCGGGCAGCAGCGTGTCGCGGTGCCGCATGCGGTCCGCATTGAGGCGGAAGCGCGGATCGTCGATCCACTGGGGATGCCCCAGCACCTGCGCAATGCGCGCCCAGTTCTTCTCGTTGGCACCGCCGACGATGATGTGACCGTCCTGCGTCGGAAACGCCTGGTACGGCGTGGCCAGCACGTGCGCCGAACCGCTGGGCCCCGGCGACTCCCCGGTGGCGAAGTGTATGGCCGCATGCCAGTAGAGCTGCTGCAGCCCGGCCTCGATCAGCGAAGTCTCCACCACCTGGCCGCGCCCGGTCTTCTGGCGGTGCTGGTACGCGGCCAGGATGCCGAACGCGGCCAGCAGCCCGGCATTGATATCGGCGATGGAATTGCCGGTGCGCAGCGGCGGCCCGCCCTCTTCGCCCGTGATGCTCATCAGCCCGGTAAAGCCCTGGGCGATCAGATCGAAGCCGCCCTTGTCGGCATAGGGGCCGCTGCGCCCATAGCCCGAGATCGCGCAATAGATCAAGCCGGGGTTCTCCTGCGACAGCGTGTCGTAGCCCAGGCCCAGCTTTTCGAGCGTGCCCTTGCGGAAGTTCTCGATCACGACATCGGCGTCGCGCACCATGCGCAGGAACACCTCGCGGCCCTCCGGCTTCTTGAGGTCCAGCGCGATGCCGCGCTTGTTGCGATTCAGCATCAGGAACGGTGCCGACACACCATTGATGGCCGGCTCCTTGTAGCCCCGCGCGTCGTCGCCGCCGTCGATCTTCTCGATCTTGATCACGTCGGCGCCCAGGTCGGCCAGCATCATGCCGCAGGTGGGGCCGGCCATGATCTGGGCGAGTTCCAGCACACGCAGGCCGGCCAGCGCGCCGGGCTGCATGGAAGTGAAATCGGACATCGGTCTCCTCCGAAACTAGCGGCCGGCGAACTTCGGCGCCTGCTTGGCCAGGAACGCGCGATAGCCGGTGCGGAAATCCTCGGTATCGAAACAGTCGAAAGCGGCGTCAAGATCGGCCGCCGACAACGGCTTGCCCTCCGCCAGCTGCCGCGCGAATCGCTTGTGCCAGCGCGCCACCAGCGGCGCGCCCGACGCAATGCGCCCGGCCGTGGCGCGCGCTTCGGCGGCCACCTGGTCGTCCGGCACCACGCGCGACACCAGCCCCATCGCATGCGCCTCGTCGGCGCCCACGATACGGCCCTCGAACAGCAGCTCCAGCGTGCGCGAGGTGCCGATCAGCCGGATCAGCGGCGCCATTTCGGCGTGCGCCATGACCAGGCCCAGGTTCTTGATTGGCGCGCCAAAGCGGCTGCTCACCCCGCAGATGCGGATATCGGCCATCGCCGCCACCTCCAGCCCGCCGCCCACGCAGATGCCATGGATCTGCGCCACCACCGGATGCGGGCAGTCCTGCATGGCCCGCGCCGTGGCGTGCATCACCGCGCTATAGGCCACGGCCTGCTGCTTGTTGGCTCGCGTGGTCTCGAACTCGCCGATGTCGTTTCCGGGCGAGAACGCCTTCTCTCCGGCGCCGCGCACCATCACGCAGCGCACCGAATCGTCGGCGGACAGCGCACGAAACGCTTCGCCCAGCTGGCGCCACATGTCCAGCGTGAAGGCATTCAGCCTGGCCGGCCGGTTCAGCACGATGGTGGCCACCGCGTCGTCGCGCGTGACCAGCAGCGTGCCCTGTTCGATCAGTCCTTCGCTCATTCAGCGGCTCCTTCATGCGCCGACATCATCTTGCGGCGCTTCGTCTTTTCCAGCAGGCCACCCAACACCGGCCAGACCAGGATCACCACGGCCAGCGCCATGATCGTGCCAACCAGGCCGTTGGACCAGAACACGTTCATCTCGCCCTGCGACATCAGCATGGTCTGCCGGAACGCGTCCTCGGCCCGGTCACCCAGCACCAGCGCCAGCACCAGCGGCGCCAGCGGGTAGTCGAGCTTCTTGAGCACGTAGCCGACCACGCCGAAGATCAGCATCAGCCAGACATCGAACATGGCGTTGTGCACCGTGAACGCGCCGATCGCGCAGACCACCAGAATCAGCGGCGCGATGATCGCGAACGGGATGCGCAGGATGGCGGCGAACAGCGGCACCGTCGACAGCACCACGATCAATCCGGCCAGGTTCCCCAGGTACATGCTGGCGATCAGGCCCCAGACAAAGGTCTTCTGCTCGGTGAACAGCAGCGGCCCCGGCTGCAGGCCCCAGATCATCAGCCCGCCCAGCAGCACCGCCGCGGTGGCCGACCCCGGAATGCCCAGCGCCAGCATGGGCAGCAGCGCGCTGGTGCCGGCCGCATGGGCGGCGCACTCGGGCGCGATCACGCCTTCGACATTGCCTTTGCCGAACGTCTCGCGCTTGCGCGAGAACCGTTTGGCCACGCCGTACCCCATGAACGATGCGGCCGTGGCACCGCCCGGCGTCACACCGAGCCAGCAGCCGATGATCGACGAGCGGATCAGCGTCATCCAGTAGCGCGGCAGTTCGGCCCAGGTCTTCAGCACCACCTTGAGGTCGATATTGGCGCGCTTGCCGCGGAAGGCGACACCCTCTTCCATCGTCATCAGGATTTCGCTGATGCCGAACAGGCCGATCACCACCACCAGGAAGTCGAAGCCGCGCAGCAGTTCGGTGGAGCCGAAGGTCATGCGCAGCGTGCCCGACACCGTGTCCATGCCCACCGCAGCCAGCGCAAAGCCGATGCACATCGCGATCACGATCTTGGCCTTGGCCTCCTTGCCCATGCCGATGAAGCTGCAGAACGTCAGGAAATAGACCGCGAAGAATTCCGGTGGCCCGAAGCGCAGCGCGAACCTGGCCACCATCGGCGCCAGGAACGTGATCAGCAGCACGCCGGCCAGCGCGCCCAGGAACGACCCCGTGAATGCCGATGTCAGCGCGCGGCCCGCCTCGCCCTGCTGCGCCAGCGGGTAGCCGTCGAACGTGGTGGCCACCGACCAGGCCTCGCCCGGAATGTTGAACAGGATCGACGTGATGGCGCCGCCAAACAGCGCGCCCCAGTAGATGCACGACAGCATGATGATGGCCGACGTGGGTTCCATCGAGAACGTCAGCGGCAGCAGGATGGCCACGCCGTTCGGGCCGCCCAGGCCCGGCAGCACGCCCACCACGATGCCGAGCAGGATGCCCACCAGCATCAGCCCGACGTTGTGCCACGACATCGCCACCGCAAAGCCGCCCATCAATGCATTGAGTTCTTCCATGCCCGCCCCCTCAGAATCCAAAGGCCGCTTCGAGTGGCCCCTTGGGGAGCGGCACGCGGAACTGCATTTCAAAGATCCAGAACAGCACCGCGTTGATGACCACGCCGGTCAGCACCGCGCGCCACCACGCAAACTTGCCGATCGTCAGCATGAAGCCGGCGATGAAGATGGCCGATGCCACATAGATGCCCAGGAAGGCGATCAGCGCCACGTACACCGTCAGCGGCACCAGGATCACCGCCACCTGCCTGAGCTGGGGCCAGGTCACGAACACCGCGTCGTTGGGCGTGCGCGGCGCCTGCCACAGCACCACCAGGCAGGCCAGGAAGATCAGCGCCCCGATGCGCAACGGAAAATAGCCGGCCTCCGGGCCGTCGGGCGCCCAGCCGGCACCGATCCGGTAGTTGCTGACCACCACCACCACCGCGCCCAGGGCGATCAGGATGGCCACGCCGATTTCGGCGGCGCGCACCGTGATCGCCGCCGGCGCGGCGTCATGTCGTTGTTCGCTCATTGGTATCCCCTTGGGTGTTTCGCTCACCTCTGCCACTTGCGGGAGAGGCGCTTGACATGCGATATCGGTATTGGAATCGCTCGCCCTCTCCCCCGGCCCCTCTCCCGCGTGCGGGAGAGGGGAGCAAACCATCAGCACCTGACTTGCGGTCTTACTTCGCCGCCACGAAACCCGCTTCCTTGATGATGTCCTTGTGGCGAGTCTCGTCGGCCGTCAGGAACTCCACGAGCTTGGGGCCGGCGATGAAGTCGTTCTTGAGCGCGTTTTTCTCCAGGTATTCCTTCCACTCGGGCGTGGCCACCACCTTCTGCATCAGGTCCACGTAGTACTTCTGCTGGTCCGGCGTGACGCCGCCGGGCAGCATGAAGACGCGCAGCATCTGGTATTGCACGTCCAGGCCCTGTTCCTTGCAGGTGGGGATGTCGTGCCAGCTCTGCGTGCCCGTGATCCTGGTGGTGTATTGCATGCGCTCCGGTGCGTAGACGCACAGCGCGCGGTGCTCGCCGGCACGCCACTGGCCGATCGATTCGGACGGGTTATTGACGTTGGAGTCGATATGCTTGCCCGACAACTGCGTGGCCGCCTCGCCGCCGCCCTTGTACGGGATGTAGATGAAGCGCACGCCCGCCTTGCGTTCGGTCTGCGCGGTGATGATCTGGTCTTCGCGCTTGGAGCTCGTGCCGCCCATCTTGAACTTGCCCGGCGACTTCTTCACTTCGGCCAGGTATTCGGATGGCGTCTTGTACGGCGCCTCGGCATTGGTCCAGAGCACGAATTCGTCCATGGCCACCATCGCCACGGGCGTCAGGTCGCGCCAGTTGAACGGCAGCTGGCTGATCATGGGCACGGTGTAGAGCGCCGACGAGGTGACCAGCAGCTTGTGCGCGTCGCCCTTCGAGGCCTTGGTATCCATCAGGCCTTCCGCGCCACTGGCACCGGCCTTGTTCACGACGATCATCGGCTGGTTCATCAGCTTGTGCCTGGCGATGATGCCCTGGATCGAACGTGCCATCTGGTCCGACGCGCCGCCGGCGCTGAAGGGCACGACCACTTCCACCGGCTTGGTGGGTTCCCATGCGAAAGCCGGCGCTGCGGCCAGCGCGACGCCAAACAGCGAGGCGCACGCGAGCGCGCGCGCAGCATAACGAAACGTCATGGTCTGTCTCCTTTGGGTGGCGGCGGTGCGCTCTGGCGGCGCATCGGCCTGTTGTCGTGGCGGCCTCTGAAGGGCTGCCTCTTTCTGCTACATCGGTCGGGTTGGCGGGATCGGGATCAGGCTGCGCGCAACGCAGGCTGCGACGCCGCGGCATTGCGCAGGCTTTCCATCGCGGCCAGTACGCCGCCGGCACGGTGCGGCACGCCCGCCAGCGCCAGCCCCATCTCCACGCCGGCCAGGGTGCCCATCAGCGTCAGGTCGTTGAAATCGCCCAGGTGGCCGATCCGGAAGACCTTGCCCGACAGTTTCGACAGGCCCTGCCCCAGCGACATGTTGAAGTTTTCCAGCACGACCTTGCGGAACGTATCGGCGCTGTGGCCATCGGGCATGACCACGGCGGTCAGCGCCGGGCTGTATTCGGCCGGGTTCTGGCACAGGATTTCCAGGCCCCACGCCGTCACGCAGGCGCGCGTTGCGGCCGCATGGCGCTGGTGGCGCGCGAATACGTTCGGCAGGCCTTCCTCCAGCAGCATGTCGCACGCTTCGGACAGCCCGTAGAGCAGGTTCGTGGCCGGCGTGTATGGCCAGAAGCCGTTCTTGTTCGATTCGAGGATCTCTTCCCAGCCCCAGAACGCCTTCGGCAGCTTCGCCTGGGCCGACGCGGCAATCGCCTTCTGGCTGACCGCGTTGAACGATATGCCCGGCGGCAGCATCAGGCCCTTCTGCGAGCCCGACACGGTGACGTCCACCCCCCACTCGTCATGGCGATAGTCGACCGAGCCCAGCGACGAGATCGTGTCCACCAGCAGCAAGGCCGGGTGACGGGCGGCGTCGATGGCACGGCGCACGGCCGCTACGTCGGACGTGACGCCGGTCGAGGTTTCGTTGTGCACCACGCAGACCGCCTTGATCTCGTGGCTGCTGTCGGCGGCCAGGCGCGCGCCAATGGCCGCCGCATCCACGCCGTGGCGCCAGTCGCCCACGATGAATTCCGGGTTCAAGCCCAGCTTGTCGGCCATTTTCTTCCACAGCGACGCGAAATGGCCGGTCTCGTACATCAGCACCTTGTCGCCCGGCGACAGCGTGTTGACCAGTGCCGCCTCCCACGCGCCGGTGCCCGAGGCCGGGTAGATGACCACGGGCTGCTCGGTCTGGAAGACCTTGCGGATATCGGCCAGCACCTTCTTGCCGAGCTGCTGAAACTCGGGGCCACGGTGGTCGATGGTCGGATAGTCCATCGCGCGCAGCACCCGATCCGGCACGTTGGTGGGGCCAGGAATCTGCAGGAAGTGCCGGCCGCTCGGATGGGAATTCAGTCGGATCATGTCGCCTCGTGTCCTTATGTTTGAATTTTGTATTCAAAAAACGGGGATGCACTGCCGCGCCAGCATGCGATAATGTTGGCAGGCATATCCGCCTGCTGCTCCGCCTAGAAGCCTTGTAAATCAACGACTACAAGGCCTTTATGCCAGTCGCTGCATGATTCCCGGCACCGAAAATCGCACCGGAACGTGATTCGTGCTTGCCCCAGAGTAGGTTTTGAATACAATACTGTCAAGCCACACGATCCCTGATGAGCACGACTCCAACCCTTTCCCCGCAAGCCGTCGACCGCCAGATCCTGCATGTGGCGGTGGCCCAGCGCCTGCGCACGATGATCATGGAGGGCGATCTCGCGCCAGGCACGCGGCTCAATGAACGCGTGCTGTGCGACCTGCTGCAGGTATCCCGCACGCCGTTGCGCGAAGCGTTCAAGGTGCTGGCCGCCGACGGGCTGGTGACGCTGCTGCCAAACCGGGGCGCCGAGGTGGTGGTGTTGTCGACCGACACCGTCAACCACCTCTTTGAAATGATGGGCGCGCTCGAAGCCATGTCCGGCGAACTGGCCTGCCAGCGCATCACCGAGGCCGAGCTCAACGAGATCCGCGCGTTGCACTTCGAGATGCTGGCCTGCCACGCCCGGCGCGACCTGCCCAATTACTACGCGCTGAACCGGCGCATCCACGACGCCATCAACGCGGCGGCGCGCAATCCGATTCTTGAGGAGACCTATCGACGCATCAACCTGCGTATCCAGGCGCTGCGTTTCCGCTCGAACTTCGACCAGGACAAATGGGACATGGCCGTGCGCGAGCACGGCGACATGCTCGATGCCCTGGCCAGGCGCGACGGTGCGGCCCTGCGTGACATCCTGCGCGCGCACTTGGAACACAAGCACAACGCGCTGATCGCCGAACTAGAACGCGCACAGAACGTCGCCGCCTGAACCGAAGCGCCCGCAGCGGGCGCTCCTGGCCACGGCGGCGTCTTCGAGTGTCCGCAACCGGAGACATCCCCGCTCATGGCCTTGCCTGTCACCCCCACGCCACCCGGCGTGCAACCGCTGCGCTTCATGCCTGGCGCGGCCGCCGCGCCGGCCCTGCAATCGCCGCTGTACCGGCGCCTGGCCGCCGAACTGCGCGGCGACGTGCTGTTCGATACCGCCAGCCGCGGCCGCTACGCCACCGACGCGTCGATCTACCAGATCATGCCGCTCGGCGTGGTGGTGCCGCGCGATGAAGCCGACGCGCGGCTCGCGCTGGACATCGCCCGCGACCTGAAGGCGCCGCTGCTGCCGCGCGGCGGCGGCACCAGCCAGTGCGGCCAGACCGTGGGCGAGGCGCTGGTCATCGACAACAGCAAGTACCTGAACCAGGTGATCGACTTCGACCCACAGGCCCGCACGGTCACCGTGCAGCCCGGCATCGTGCTCGACCACCTGAACGCGTGGCTCAAGCCCCATGGCCTGTGGTTCCCGGTGGATGTCTCCACCGCCGCGCAATGCACGATCGGCGGCATGACTGGCAATAACTCGTGCGGCTCGCGCTCGATCCAGTACGGCAACATGGTCCACAACGTGCTGGGCGTCCAGGCCATCCTGGCCAACGGCGACGATGTCCGCTTCGATGCCCGCTGGCCGGCCGGGGATGCGCCGCACCGCGCCATTGCCGACGGCGTGCGGCGCATCGCCGAGCGCGAACGCGAGGCCATCGCGCAGATGTACCCGAAGGTGCTGCGACGCGTGGGCGGCTACAACCTCGATATCTTCCAGCCCCAGAACGAGCGGCCCTACACCGCCGACGGCAGCGTCAACCTGGCACACCTGCTGGTGGGCTCGGAGGGCACGCTGGCCTACTTCCGCCAGATCACGCTGCAGCTTGCGCCGCTGCCCACGCACAAAACGCTGGGCGTGGTCAATTTCCCGACGTTCTACCAGTCGATGGACCTGACGCGCCATATCGTCGCGCTCAAGCCGGCGGCCGTGGAACTGGTCGACCGCACCATGATCGACCTGGCGCGCAGCAACCCCGCCTTCCGCCCCGTCATCGACAAGGCGCTGATCGGGGAGCCCGAGGCCATCCTGCTGGTGGAGTTTGCCGGCGAAGACCGCGACGCCACGCTGCGCGGCCTGCGCCAGCTGGTGGAACTGATGGCCGACCTGGGCCTGCCCGGCTCGGTCGTGGAAATGCCCGACGCCGGCCCGCAGAAGGCGCTGTGGGAAGTGCGCAAGGCCGGCCTGAACATCATGATGAGCATGAAGGGCGACGGCAAGCCGGTGTCGTTCATCGAGGACTGCGCGGTGCCGCTCGAACACCTGGCCGAATACACATCGCGCCTGACCGAGGTCTTCCACAAGCACGGCACACGCGGCACCTGGTATGCGCACGCCAGCGTGGGCACGCTGCATGTGCGGCCCATCCTCGACATGCGCCGCGACGGCGCGGCCAGGATGCGCGCCATCGCCGAAGAAGCGGCGGCCATGGTGCGCGAGTACAAGGGCGCGTACTCGGGCGAGCACGGCGACGGCCTGTGCCGCGGCGAATGGGTGGCCTGGCAGTTCGGGCCGTCGCTGGCGAATGCATTTGCCGAGATCAAGGCGCTGTTCGATCCCGACAACCGCTGCAACCCCGGCAAGATCGTGCGCACGCCGAAGATGGACGACACGTCGCTGTTCCGCTTCCCGCCGGGCTATACCGTCAAGCCGCTGCAGCCGGCGCTGGACTGGTCGGCCTGGAACGTCACGCGCGATCCTGTCACCGAGGTGGAAAGCCCACCGGGCACCGGGCTGGACCCCGCCAAGGGCCTGGCGGCCGCCGTGGAGATGTGCAACAACAACGGCCACTGCCGCAAGTTCGACGCCGGCACGATGTGCCCCAGCTATCGCGTCACGCGCGACGAGCAGCACCTGACGCGCGGGCGGGCCAACACGCTGCGGCTGGCGCTGTCGGGCCAGCTTGGCAGCGAGGGGCTGCTCGATCCCGCCGTCAAGGACACCATGGACCTGTGCGTGTCCTGCAAGGGCTGCAAGCGCGATTGCCCCACCGGCATCGACATGGCCAGGATGAAGATCGAGGTGCGCGCCGCCAACGCCCGCGCGGGCCGCCTGCGCCTGCGCGACAAGCTCGTGGCTTTCCTGCCGCGCTATGCAGGCACTGCCAGCAAGCTGCCCTGGCTGTTCAACCTGCGCGACCGCGTGCCGGGGCTGCCCCAACTGGGCGAGCGGCTGCTGGGGCTGTCGGCCAGACGCTCGCTGCCGCGCTGGCAGCCGGCCTTCCTGCGCGACGACTACCGGGCACGGCCCGCCGGCGGCAAGGAGGTCGTGCTGTTCGTCGACACCTTCAACAATCACATGGAACCCGGCAACGCACGCGCGGCGCATCGGGTGCTGGAAGCGGCCGGCTACACCGTGCACCTGTCTGGCGTGCCCGGCGAGCGTCCGCTGTGCTGCGGCCGCACGTTCCTGGCGGCGGGTCTGGTCGAGGAAGCCAAGGCCGAAGCGAAGCGCGCGCTGGACGTGCTGCTGCCGTTTGTCGCGCGCGGCGTGGCGGTGGTGGGGCTCGAACCGTCGTGTCTGCTGTCGATGCGCGACGAATTCCTGCAGTACGGCTACGGCGACGCGGCCCGCGCGCTGGCGGACAACGCGTTCCTGTTCGAGGAATTCCTGGTGCGCGAACACGCGGCCGGCCGCTTCGCGCCGACCCTGAAGCCAATCGGCCACCAGCAGGCGCTGCTGCACGGCCATTGCCACCAGAAGGCGTTCGACGCAGTCCGGCCGGTGGAGCAGGTGCTCGGCTGGATTCCCGAACTCAAGACCGCGCTGATCGAATCGTCATGCTGCGGCATGGCTGGCAGCTTCGGCTACGAGGCCGAGCACCACGACGTGTCGATGCGGATGGGAGAACTGTCGCTGCTGCCCGCGGTGCGCAAGGCCGATGCCGATACGCTGGTCGTGGCCGATGGCACAAGCTGCCGCCACCAGATACACGACGGCGCCGGCCGCGAGGCCTTGCACGTGGCGCGGGTGCTGGAGATGGCGCTGTAGCCCTGGTGAGGCCTGCCCTCTCCCCCAACCCCTCTCCCGCGCGCGGGAGAGGGGAGAAACCCCACGGCATTTCAAGCACCGTCTGTTTGCTCTCACGGCATTTCAAGCACCGTCTGTTCGCTCCCCCGGCATGACGAGCACCGCCGGTTTGCTCCCCTCTCCCGCCATGCGGGAGAGGGGCCGGGGGAGAGGGCGGGCGCCCCCATCCCCAAAGGCAAGACAACAACCCCTCACTGCGGCACCAGTTCCACCCGCTCCTTGCTTTCCTTTTCCACCGCCTTGCGCGAATACACGAGCGGGAAGTATTCACCCTTGGCCCACAGCGGCGCCAGGTCGCGATAGTGCGGGTTGGCCGGATTGCCCGACTGTCCGGGCGTGTTGACCACGCGCGAAGCGTCCCAGTTGCCCACATCCAGCACCATGCGGAACGAAGCACCGGCCGTCAGCTGGAAGTCGCTGTTGCGGTAGCTCGTATTCATCGGCGTGAATGACGACCCGCCGATCGGTCCGGCGTTGACGTCGAACTGCTGGCGCTGCGCCGCATCCAGGATCGGATCGAGCGGGTGGCTGAACACGGCCGTGTGCAGCTTGCCCCATTGCCAGGTCCTGGGGTCGGTGCCGAGCTTCTTCTCGATCTCGGCCATCGCCAGCTTCAGCGTGCTGGTCATGATCTCGTTGCGCTTGTCCACCGTCATCCAGGTGTCGGGCCGCTCCAGCACCGCGATCACGCGGCTGGCATCGCCGGCGCCGACCAGGCGCGCGCCTTCCGGCGACAGCGCGGCCCGCACCACGGCCGTGCGCAGGTGCTTGCTGAACCAGACCTCGAACAGCGCAGCGGCGGCGCTGTCGGCCCGCTCGTTGCCGTCCCAGCCGCGCAGCAGGTCCAGACCGCGCTGCACCTGGGCGTCGCTGCTGTTCAGCGGCTTGACCAGCGCCACCACGCGCTGCGCCGGCAGCGATACCGTGTCGTTCTGCCACGCCATCGAATCTTCCAACGAGCTGCGCGGATTCGCCGCCACCAGCGCCTTCAGCCGGCGGGCCCGCGCGCTGTCGCTCCATTCGTAGCCCACGCCGATCTTCGCGGCCGGGTGATTGGCCGGGATGTTGTTCTCGTTGGCCGTCACCACGTAGCCGGGCGCCGGGTTGAACGCCCACGGCAGCTCGTCCATGTTGCGATAGCCGGCCCACTCGTAGCGGCCATCGCCGGGCACCGGCATCAGGCCATCCCAGTTGGGACGATTGACGGTCAGCCCGCCCGGAATCCAGCCGATATTGCCGGAGCGGTCGGCATAGACCTGGTTCTCGCCCGGCGCGCCCCAGCGGTTCATGGCCGCGCGGAACTGGTCCCAGTTCTGGGCGCGCATATAGTCCATCGAGCCGAAGTACGGCGCCATGCCGTAGTCCAGCCACGCCGCCCGCAGCGCGTAGGCGCGGCCGGTCTTGGCATCGGCGTACAGCACGGGACCATGCCGGGTGTAGTCGATCGTCACCTTGCGGGGCGTGGCTTCGCCCCGCACGGCGATCTGCTCGGTGACGGTCTCCATCGGCTCCCACCGGCCCTTGTAGCGGTATTCGTGCGCCTGGGCCGGATTGGTCTCGTAGACGTAGAGGTCTTCCTGGTCCATGTAGAACCGGGTCAGGCCGAAGGCAATGGTCCCGTTGTGGCCAATCGAGATGCCGGGCAGGAACGGCTCGCCCGCGCCGATGACCGACAATCCCGGCGCATTGAGATGGCTGATATAGCGCAGGCTCGGCGCGCCATGCGCCCGATGCGGGTCGTTGGCCAGGATCGGCCGGCCCGTGGCGGTACGGCTGCCGGCGATCACCCAGTTGTTCGAGCCCAGGCTGCGGCCCGTGTCGCTGTTGGCGTCGACGGTGGCGTAAAGCTGGTCCACCGGGATGTTCTCGGCCTTGCTGGCGCCCTGCGACCACCAATCCTTCGGAAAGCGCGGCGTGGCGGTTGCCAGGTCGTAGGCACGCCGCAGCTCGGCGGCCGGCACGGCGCAGGTGTCGAGCCCTTCGGGCACCTTGGGTTCGACCGCTGGATCCAGTTCGCGGCGCACCCAGTCGGCGCGCACGGCGTTGGGCTTCACGTAGCAGAAGATCTGCGCGCGGTCGATCTCGCCCGTGAAGTTCAGCGTCAGCCCATGGTGGCGGATGCGCACGATGTCTTCGGCGTGCCAGCGCGCAGGCTTGTAGTTGAGGATCTTGAACTCGGGCGGCAGCAGTTCCGGATGCGCCTCCACCTGCGCCACATAGGCGTTCACGCCGGCCACGAAGGCCTCTGCCACGCGCTTGGCATCGGACCCGTAGGCCAGCCATTCGCGATACATGTCGCCCCGGAACAGCACCGCGCGCGCCATGCGGTCGCCTTCCACATAGGCCGGGCCGAAGTCCCGGGCCATTTCGCCCAGCCCGCGCTTGCGCCACAGGTCGATCTGCCAGAGCCGGTCGCGCGCGGCCATGAAGCCCTGCACGTAGAACGCGTCATAGAGCGTGTTGGCGTAGATATGGGGCACGCCCCAGCGATCCACCAGCACCGTGGCCGGCTTTTCCAGGCCGGGCACCGCGAACTTGTCCGGGCCGGCAGCCTGGACGGGCAAGCTGGCGGCGGCCAGCCAGAGGGCGGCAACCGCAGCGCGGCGCCATGGACGGATGGAACGGGACATCGGGACTCCTCGACGGAAACTGACAGCGAGGATAGCGGAATGTGATCGCGGCGGCGATCCTGCGCCGCCGCAAAAAACGCCTGTTGGCGCCGGACGCGGCTAGTAGACGTCGCGCCGGTAGTGGCCGGTGTCGATCATCTGCTGCAGGCGCGCATCGCCCAGGATATCGGCCAGCACCGCGTGCACGCCGCTGGCCATGCCCTGCAGGCTGCCGCAGACGTAGATGGACGCGCCTTGCGCCACCCACGCCGCGATATCGGCCGCGGCCGCCCGCACGGCGTCCTGCACGTAGTGCGGCACGCCGGCGTCGCGCGACCACGCGCGGTCGATACGCTGCAGCACGCCCTGTTCGCGCCACGCCGCAAGTTCTGCCCCGTGGAAGTCGTCGTGCGCGGCGGCGCGCTCGCCAAACAGCAGCCAGTTGCGATGCCAGCCCTGGGCGGCGCGGGTCTTGATCAGCGCCCGCAGGCCGGCCAGCCCGGTACCGTTGCCGATCAGGATCAGCGGCCGGTCGTCGTCGGGCGCGTGGAAGCCGCGATTGCTGCGCACGCGCAGCGCGATATGGGCACCCTCGGCGGCATACCGGGTCAGCCAGCCCGAAGCCAGTCCGAGCGCGCCATCCGCACGCACGGTCTGCCGCACCAGCAGTTCAAGCCGCCCATCGGCCGGCAGCGACGCAATCGAATACTCGCGATGCGGCAACGCCGGCAGCGCATCGACCAGCGCCTGCGCCGCCAGGCCCGCCATCGTCGCCAGATGCGCATCGGGCAGTGGCAAGCGCGTGGCCAGTGCGTCGGCCAGTGTCATCGGACGGCTGTCGCAGCGGACCTGGATCGCACCATCGAGCGACAGCTTGTCCAGCAGCCGCGCCACCGCCTCAGGCGGCTGGCAGGGGCCGACTTCGGCGATATCGCCGGCCTGCCACGCCAGATCGCCGGCGGCTTCCGGCACCAGCGCCAGATGCCAGGCCGGCTGCCCGAGACTGCCCGGGTTCAGCAGCCGGCGCTCCACAAGCTGCCACCGCCCGTAGCGCGGCCGCTCCCAATCTTCGATCTCGGCGCCTCCGCACAGCGCCGACAGATGGTTCTGCCAGTGCCGCAGCGCGCCGGGGTCGCCGTTGTCGACTTCGACCATATCGAACAGCGGCTTGGCCTGATGGCGTTGCAGCCAGCTGGACAGCGTATGGCCGAAGGCGCAGAAGCGCGCATAGCTGCTGTCGCCCAGCGCCAGAATGCCGTAGCGCAGTGGCCGTAGCGCGTCGGGCGTGGTGCCAGACAGCAGCTTGCGCGCAAAGCCCGAAGCCATGTCCGGCGCATCGCCCTCGCCCGTGGTGCTGACCAGGAACAGGGCCTGCCCGCACGCGGCCAGATGCCTGCCATCGAGATCGGCAAACGACAGCAGTTGCACCGGCATGCCCGCGCCCTGCAGCGCCCGCGCGGTTTGCGTCGCCAGTTGCTCGGCAAAGCCGGTCTGGCTGGCGTATGCCACCAATGTCGGCTTGCCCCGGCCATCGTCGGGTGCCGACAGCATCGCGCGTGCCGCGCGGCGCCGCCGGTGTGCGCCCATCACATCGGCGCAAAATGCGATGTAAGCCACCACCACGCCCGCCGCCACCAAGGTGCGGCCGTGCGCCAGCATGGCCAGCGCCACGCCGGCCGCGAAGACGATGCCCCACAGCCAGCGCGTCATGACAGCATCGCCGCGAAGGCCGGCGTGGTGTGTTCGTCGAAGCCGTCCGGCGTGCGCACCAGGAACCGCGCCGCCAGCGCGTGGCGCTGCGCGAAAGCCATGCCGGCCTGGGGTCCGAGCACGGTCAGCGCGGTGGACAGCGCATCGGCCAGCATGCAATCGCGATGGATCACGGTGACCGATGCCAGCGCGTGGGCGGCCGGATAGCCGGTGCGCGGATCGATCGTATGAGCAATGCGTTGCCCGTCCTGCTCGAAGTAGCGGCGATAGTCACCGGACGTGGCCACCGACAAACCCAGCAGCGCAACCAGCGTACGCGCGGGCGCGGTGCCGTCCGCCGTGGGCGATTCCAGTTCGACCCACCACGGCATGCCATCGGGCTTGAGCCCCTGGCCGCGCAGCTCGCCGCCAATTTCCACCAGATGGTGCGCCAACCCTTGCGCGTCGAGATGGCGCGACACGGCATCGACGGCAAACCCCTTGGCGATGGCGCAGAAGTCCAGCGACACCCCGCCGGGCTGGCGCACCCGGCGCCGACCGGCATCGACGTCCAGCCGCTGCCAGCCACAACGCTCCCGCACGTGCAGCACGTCGTCCACCGACGGCGTGGCGGCACGCCGCCCTGCCGGACCGAAGCCCCACAGGTCCACCAGCGGGCCAGCGGTGGGGTCATAGGCGCCGCCGCTGTCGCGCGCCGTCTGCAACGCGGCCTGCAGCACGCCGAAGCAATCGTCGGGCAGCGTGACCCAGCAATCGGCGGCGGCATGGTTGAAGCGCGACAGGTCCGACGCATCCGACCAGTTGCTCATCTGCGCGATGACGCCATCGAGCACGGCGCGGATGCCGGCTTCGATCGCCTCGCCCCGGTCGCCGGCCTGCGCCGGCGCCAGCACGGCACTGACCGACCACGTGGTGCCCATGGTGTCGCCCGCCCATTGCCGCACCTGCCCCGCCGGAACGGGCGACGGCGGGGGCGCGGCCAGCGCGACGGGGATCAGCACGCGGTGCATGGTCAGTCCGGGGTCGTTCTTATTGCGGCAGCACTTCCACGGTCACGGCGTACGTGGCACGGCGTGCCTTGGCTTCCTTGATCGACGTCTTGTCGTCGCGGGTCTCGGCTTCCATCCAGTACATGCCCGGCGCCGGATACTTGACGCTGAACTTGCCGTCCGCGTCGGTCGTGGCCTCGATCTCGTTCAGGCGGTCGCGGTAGCGGATGCCGCCCGGCACCACCGACACCTTCTGGCTGGCAGCCGGCTTGCCGTCGAGCAGCAGGCGGAAGCTGGCCGTTTCACCGGCGATCAGGTCGTTCGGATGGGTGATCGGCGCCAGTTCCAGGCCCTTGCCCGTGGTGTTCAGCACCTGCCGGGTCGGACGGCCATTCGTGACATAGGTCTCGATGCGGCCGGCGATTTCGTTGACCTGTAGGTCCTGCGCGCCGGCCGGCACGTTCTTCGCGAACGTATCGGCGGCACCGCGCCAGCGCTTGGTCTGGCCGTTTTCCTTCCAGCTCGCGAACACCCCCTGGTTGACCACGGCCACGCGATAGGTGCCAGGCTGGGTCAGGTGCAGGTCGAACGTGCTGCGGTACTTGCCGGTCGATGCGTTTTCCGCCGATACGGCGGTCTTGCCATCGGGCGCGGTCACGGCCAGGTTGTCCAGCCGCATCGGCACGTGTTCGAAGTAGAACAGGTCGTTGGACACCGCGGCGTCCACGGTCACCCAGGCGTCCTTCTCCGACAGCACGGTGGCCGACGGCAGCAGCCACTGGCGGTGCGCGTGAGCGGCCAACGGGGCCAGCGCGGCCAGCGCCAGGACGGCGAGGCGGGTGGAAAGACGGCTGGAAAAGCCGGCAGAAGTGCGGGCAGGAAGGCTGGCGGCAATGCGGGCAGGCTTGGTCATGGTCGGACTCCGTTCGGTTCGCATCAAGGTTTGACTTCGACGGTCACGCCGCCGAGTTCGTGTTCGCCTTTGGCGCTGGCGGTCTGGGCGGCCTTGGCCGGCCACGAGAACGGCACGCGCACCAGTTCGCGGCCGCCCACTTCGCGCGCGGCTTCGACCACCAATTGGTAATCGCCGGCCGGCAGCTTGCCCAGCGGCGCCTTGCCGTCCTTGAAGGTCAGCGCATGCTCGCCCGGCGCGCGCGTGGCGCCGGACACGCCATCGGCGGGCATCTGCATGTCGCGGCCGGCCTTGCGCCACCACTGGCGCATGTCCTTGAGCCACTTCGTGCCCTCGCCTTCCTTGTTCTTGGCGTCGTACCAGACCGCCAGCGTCTGCACGGGGCTCTGGTCGGCGCGCTCGATCCACATCGCCACGTACGGACGGTGGTATTCGGCCACGTTCAGGCGGGGAATCTCCACCTTGACGTTCAGGTCGGCGGCCATGGCGGGCGCCAGCGGCGCGGCGGCAAGGCCGGTCATGGTGACGGTCAGGAGTCGGCGCATTGTCAAAACTACCTTTCTCGATGGAATGGGAAGTGAAGCGGATCAGTGGATGTACAGGATGGCCAGCAGCAGCGGAATCACCAGCCCAGCGCCCACCAGCGGCCACGTGGCCACGCGGCCCGACGCGTGCAGCTTCAGCAGGAACAGGCCAGTCACGCTGAACACCACGCAGGCGACGGCAAAGACGTCGATGAACAGACTCCACGCCCGGCCCGTGTTGCGGCCCTTGTGCAGGTCGTTCAGGTACGAGACGGCACCGCGCGAGGTGGATTCGAACTGCACCTCGCCGGAATCGAGCGCCACGCTGACCCAGGCATCGCCGCCGGGACGCGGCAGGCCCACATAGATTTCATCGGCCGACCATTCGGCGTCGCGCCCGGCCGCATCGACATCGAGCGTGCGGGCCAGCCAGTCGGCCAGCGCTGGCGGCACGGGCCCCTTCTGGTTCTTTCTGTCGGCGCCGGCCGGCATGGCGCTGCGCAGCGCACTGACCACATCGCGCGGCGCCGTCTCGGTACGCGTGACAACCTGGGGCCTGGCCTCGATCTGGCCCGCGTGGTTGAGCGTGAATCCGGTCATGGCGAACATCAGCATCCCGATCAGGCAGATCGCGGAACTGATCCAGTGCCACTGGTGAAGATGCTTGAGCCAGAACGCGCGGCGCTGCTGGCCGGAAACTGGCGCGGTGTCGGTCATTCGGATGCTGGAGACGATGCGCGGGGTGCGCCGGACGGCGCGCCATCCGCTGCGGAAAACTGGCGATGACATCACAATGTCGCCGCGGGTCGGAAGGATGATAATTGTTCTCATTTCACGCGGCAACCATGGCCGGCTGCGCGGTGGGGTGTTTTGGTTACGGTTGATTACGCTGGCGCCGCTGACGAATCCGTCTGGCGCTAGCCAAGCTGTCGGCAAATCTTGCGTCGCTGCCGGTCGAACCTGCAAACCCTGGCGCGCTTGCCCACATAGCGGGCGCGCACGCGCGGTGCCGGCGGGCCAGCCGGGTGGCGTGGCGTTTGCAGGCCTTCCCTCCACGGGCCTGATTCCCAGGCCGCAATCGGAGACATCTCATGAAAACAGTCTGGATCCTTGTTGCGGACGAGGGTGTCGCGAGGATAGTCGCCGCGCGCGGCGACAATGCGCGGCTGGAAGAGGTCGAGAAGATCACCGATGCCGGCGCCCACGCGGACAATGCCGATCTGAGGCGCGACGCCTACGGCCGGCGGGCGCAGGCGTCCGTTCAGGGCGATGCCGGCCACCCCGGCGCACACGCAGGCCGCATGGCCACGGTGGTGTCATCGGCGGGCGAGGACGAGATTCACCAGGAAGCGCAGTTGTTTGCGCGCCGGGTGGCGAAGATGCTGGAAGACGCCCGCAGCAAGCAGCGATTCGACGAACTGGTGGTGATCGCGCCGCCCCGCTTTCTGGGGCTGCTGCGCAAGGCCTTGCCGCAGTCGGTAAGCGATGCCGTGACGCGGGAACTGGGCAAGGACTATTGCCAGCTTCCTGACCAGGACCTGCAGCAGCGGATGGCCGACGACGGCATCATGCCGGCACGCCGCGATCCGCGCATCGGCACCGGCCAGGGCGGCGGCAATGCCATCGGCAACCTGCCGATGCGGTAGGCCCTGCCGACTGCCTGACGAACGCCCCGGGGCGCGCCGTGCCAAGCGCCCCGGGGCAGCCTGCTTCAGGGCAGCAAGGCTTCAGCGCTCAGGCCCCTGCCGCCGGTGCGGGCTCCGGCCCGCGCCGGAAGCTGATGGCCAGGCGGTTGAACGCGTTCATCAGGCCGATGGCCATGGTCAGGTCGGCCAGTTCCTTTTCGCTGAAGGCCGCTGCGGCCACATCGAAATCGGCATCGGGCACATGGGTATCCGCCACGCGCGTCACCGATTCGGCCCAGCGCAGGGCCGCCTTCTCGCGGTCGCTGAACAGCGCGCCCGCTTCGTACCAGGCCGGCACCAGCGCCAGCTTCTGCGGCGACACGCCCTTCTTGATCAGGTCGCGCGTGTGCATGTCCAGGCAGTAGGCGCAGTTGTTGATCTGGCTGACGCGCAGGTAGACCAGGTCGACGAGCACGTCTTCCAGCCCCGACTGCATGATGTAGCCATACACGCCCCCGAAGGCCTTCACGCCGTTCGGCGCTGCCTTGGTGTAGTCCAGTCTCATTTCAGGCTCCTTGTCCGTTGGTGCGGGATCACTGTTCGTAGGTGGTCAGGTTCTTGTCGTCGGTGTCGACGACAAACACGGCCAGCAACCTGGCCGGCTCGGTCTGGCTCGCGTTGCGGCTGACCGGGTGGCGCGCGCCGGGCGCCTCGTAGAACGATTCGCCGGCCTTGTAGACGCGCTCGGGTCCGTCGTTCACCTTGCTGGCGATGCTGCCGGACACCACATAAGCGTAGATGAATGCCGATCTGGCATGCACGTGCGGCTTCGACGCCCCGCCCGGGGCATAGTCGACTTCCACGGCCACCACGGACTTGCCCGGGATGTTGGGAATCGCGTGCGAAAAGTTCGGCTTGACGCTTTCGGCCGCGCCGTGGTCTGTCGTGCCGTGTGCGAGGGCCGCGCCGGTGAACGCCAGCCCCGCCGCAGCAAGGATCGATACAAATAGCTTGCCGGGTTGCATGTTTCTCTCCTGGTTGATGGATAGAATCATGGACGCCCGGTAGTGCAATCGAAAGAACCAAAAACAGCAAATTTCGCTGTACCAGACCCGATGACGCCCCCGCTCCCCCTGCAGCTTGACCTGAAGCTCGACCGCCAGTCGCCGACGTCACTGGCCGAGCAGATCCGGCTCGGCATCGTCAGCGCCATCGAAGGCCAGGTGCTGGTGCCGGGCGCCCGGCTGCCGTCCTGGGTGGATCTTGCGGCACAGCTAGGTGTCGCGCGCGGCACGGTGAAGGCCGCCTATGAACGCCTGGTGGATGCGCAGTGGCTGGTGTCGTCGCGCGCCGGGGGCACGCGCGTCGCCGACCTCGCGCCGAAAACGCGCCACGTGGCCGACCCCGGACGGCCCGTCCAGACCGATCTGCAAGCGGCGCTGTACCAGCATTTCCTGCCGGGCCCGGCGGTATTCCAGATGGGCGTGCCGGCATCGGACTGCTTTCCGGCCACGCTGTTTGCGCGCTTGCGGGCCCGTGCGGCGCGTGACGAGATCGAGGCGCCGGCGTCCTATCCCGATCCGCGCGGCGAACAGGCGCTGCGACGCGAGATTGCCGCGCATCTGGCGCTGGCGCGCGGCATCGCCTGCCAGCCGTCACAGATCTTTATCGGGGCCGGCTTCACCGGCGCGCTTGGCGTGGCCTTGCGCGTGATCCAGGCGCCGGGGCGTCAGGCGTGGGTGGAAAACCCCGGGTTCATGCTCAGCCGCAACGCGCTGGCGATCGCCCAGTTCACGCCGGTGCCGGTGCCCGTGGACGCGGACGGCATGGACGTCGGCCATGGCGAACGCCACGCGCCCGAGGCCGCGCTGGCGATGGTCACGCCGGGCCAGCAGGCGCCGCTGGGCCCCACCCTGTCACTGGCGCGCCGGATGCAACTGCTCGACTGGGCCAGCCGCGCCAATGCCTGGATCATCGAGGACGACTATCTGGGCGAACTCCAGCTCAGGCGCCGCGCCGCGCCGGCCCTGGCATCGCTCGATCGGGCGGGCCGCGTCATCCATATCGGCTCATTCAGCAAGACCATCAGCCCGACCCTGCGGCTTGGCTTTGCCGTGGTGCCGCCCGGTCTGGTCGGGCAGTTCGAGGAAGCCGTGGCCTGTCTGGGGTCCGCGCCGGGCCCCGCCGTACAGATGGCCACCGCCGCCTTCATGCGCGACGGGCACTACCTGCGGCACCTGCGGCGCATGAAGCGCATTTATGCGGCACGGAGCCAGACCCTGCTCGACGCGCTGGCGGCGCGGCAATTTCGTGCCTATCCGGCCGGCCTGGCGGTGGTCGTGCAGTTGCCCGATGGCGCCGACGACCGTCGCATCGCCCGCGAGGCCTATGCCTACGGCATGGCCCCGGCACCGCTGTCGGGGTTCTATTGCTCGCCGGACACACAGCGCGCCGGGCTGCTGCTCGGCGTGGCGACCGCGATCGAGCATCAGGTGCCCAATGCCTGCGATCGCCTGGGGCAGCTGATCGATAAATTTGCCTGACGCCCGGCGCCCGCCGGCCTTAGCGCAGCACGCGCCAGGTGGATTGCACCAGCCCCGACGGGAAGTGCCGGCTCGATGCGAGCGCGAGCCCAATGTCGCGCGGCAGGGCGCCGAACAGCGGGCGGCCCGCCCCGATCAGCACCGGCACCGTGGTGACCACCATGTCGGCGATCAGTCCGTCGCGCAGGCACGACTGAATCAGCTGGCCGCCATCGACATAGACGCGGTGCACGCCCTGCGCCGCCAGTTCGGCAAACGCCTGGGTAGGCGTGGCATCCGAAAACCGGAACTTGCCCTGCAGATGTGCAGGGACCGGCTGGCCCGCCAGTTGCCGGGACAGGACGAGCACGGGCCGGTCGTAAAACCAGTCGCCCATCGTCAGCACCTTCTCGTAGCAGCCCCGCCCCATCACGATCATGTCCTTGTCGGCGATGAAGTCGGTGTAGCCATGGTCTTCGGCGGGATCGTCCCGCTCCAGCAGCCAGCCGATGTCGCCGTCGGGCCGTGCGATATAGCCATCGAGGCTGGTGGCAATGAAAACGTGTCCAGTCGTCATCAAGGTTCCGTTGTTATTCGAAGGGTGCGTCCAGCCCGCGCAGGCACAGGCTCATCAAGCCCAGCCGGCCCGGCACGCCCAGCTTGCGAAACACGCTGAGTACCAGCGCCTGGGTTCTGGCCGCGCCAAGGCCCATGCGGTTGGCGATCTGGCGTTCGGAAGCGGCGGTCAGCAGCAGCACCAGCACGTCGCGCTCGACGGGCTCCAGCACGCGGAGCAGATCGCGCGCCAGCATGTGTTCGCAGGCCGGTTGCCGCAACGCCGTGACATCGCGCGCGAAGCCCATGCGCAGCTGGTGCGCGTCGAGCCAGGGGGCCTGCCAGGCCAGATAGATCGCCCGGCCGTCGCGATGCTGATAGCGGTTTTCGAAGCCTACCCGATCCCGCCCTGCCAGCACCTGCGCCGCTTCCTTCAGCGTACGGTCCCGGTCGCCAGGCAGCACCAGTTCGATGATGGGTTGTCCGATGACATCGGACCGGGCGAAGCCCAGCGTGTCCGCGCACCGGGCATTGACGTAGCGGACGATACCGCCCCGGTCCACCAGGAACACGGTGTCCTGCGCGTGATCCGCCAGGGCGAGGATAGCGTCTTCGGTCAATCGCTCCATGCCGCTCTCTGTGCCCGCCGCTTGCTTTCACTGCGTTGTGCCGATCCGCAGTACCTGCGTCAGATTCGACGAATATGGAGATACTGCCATAGCCAGACACCGCCCGGGTAGCCATCGGCCGCGCAGGCATCAGAAAGCGGCGCCCTCTCCACTATTCCCATATTGGTATCAATCCTCAGTCAAGTTTCGGCTTTGGGTGGCCGTTAGCGCCGCTCATAGAGAGGACGTCTCGAAAAGCGCCCCGACGATCAACGAAGCGAAATGGAGGAGATGGGATGTTGCAAGAACTGAGTCTGAGAAAGAAGCTCATGCTGCCGCTGGTGCTGAGCTGGGTCTGCCTGCTGGCCATCACGTTGTGGAACGTCTGGCAGATGCGCGAGCAGCGGCTGGAGGATCGCAAGGTCGCGCTGGAACAGGTGACCGACACCGCCAATTCAGTGGTTGCCGAATACGAGGCCATGGCCCGCGCCGGCAAGCTCAGCGCCGAGGACGCCCAGAAGCAGGCCATCGACCGCGTGCGTGCCATGCGCTTTGGCGCCGACGGCTACTTCACCATCATGCGCTCCGACACCGTGGTGCTGATGCATGCCATCAAGGCCGAACTCAACGGCAAGAACATGGCCGACACGAAGGACGCCAACGGCGTCTACCTGTTCCGCGACATCGCGCAGATCGGCAAGACCACCGGCAAGGGATTCATCGAATACCTGTGGCCCAAGCCCGGCGCCGACGCCCCGCAGCCCAAGCTCAGCTACACGCTGAACTTCAGGCCGTGGGACTGGAACTTCATTGCCGGCCTGTACCTGGACGACATCCAGGCCGAATTCCGTACCGCGCTCTGGAAGGCGCTGGGCTGGCTGATTGCCGTGGGCGCGTTGATGAGCGTGGTGATGGTGCGCATCTCGATCAGCCTGCAGCGGCAACTGGGCGGGGAGCCCGCTTTGACCTCGCGGATAGCCGCGCGCATCGCCGACGGCGACCTGGGCACCCACGTGGAAACCGCCCCGCACGACCGCGACAGCGTGCTGTACAACATGCAGCAGATGCAGGCGCGCCTGACCGGCGCCATCGGCCAGATCCGTGGGTCGGCCGATTCCATCGCCGGCGCCGCGCGCCAGATTGCGGCGGGCAACGTCGACCTGTCGCGCCGCAGCGAGGAACAGGCCGCCTCGCTGGAACAGACCGCCGCGAGCATGGAAGAACTGACCAGCACCGTGCGCCAGAGCGCCGATAACGCGCGCCAGGCCGCGCACCTGGCCGAAGGCGCGTCGGACATCGCCGTGCGGGGCGGCGAAATCGTGCACAAGGTGGTGGAAACGATGGGCGAGATCAAGGCAGCGTCGGGCAAGGTGGTGGACATCATCGCCGTGATCGAGGGCATCGCCTTCCAGACCAACATCCTGGCACTGAACGCGGCCGTGGAAGCCGCCCGCGCCGGCGAGCAGGGGCGCGGCTTTGCGGTGGTGGCCGGCGAAGTGCGCAGCCTGGCGCAACGCTCCGCCACGGCTGCCAAGGAGATCAAGGGCCTGATCGACAATTCCGCGCAGCGCGTGGAAGACGGCGCCACGCTGGTGGAAGGCGCCGGCAAGGCCATGGAGGAAATCGTCAGCGCCGTGAAGCGCGTGACCGACCTGATGGGCGAAATGCGCGCGGCCACCGAGGAACAGACCGGCGGCATCGAGCAGGTCAACCAGGCCGTATCCCAGATGGACCAGATGGCACAGCAGAACGCCGCACTGGTGGAAGAAGCCACAGCGGCCGCCGCATCGCTGGAAGACCAGGCCGATGCCCTGCACCGCGCCGTAGGACAGTTCCGGTTGGCGGGAGCGTTGTAGGAAGGAGGAAGTCCAAAGAGAAACGCGAGAAAGCTGTATAGCGTTATAGCGTTTTAGCCAGACTTGCCGGCCCGGAGCGATGCGGGCCGTTTTGTTTGGTGTCTGGCGGGCGGGTTATTTCGACGTTGCCGGCAGGTTGGTGGGGCGGATCGAATCGTCGCAGGCGATGTATTCCTGGCCTGAAGGTGTGCGGACGCCTTTCAGGTAGTCGGGGCGCGATGACGCCCTGAACCGTTCATATCGAACGCCCGGAGCAGATTCTTCTACGATGTCATGACCCGGAAGAATCGGATATTGGATAACGGAATAGTCCGAATACCATTCTTTTGAAATGTAGATGCGATCTGACGTGGCCGTGAAAATATACCTCCTTGACGCCTCATAAGGTCTGGTAGTTGTCATGTATATCGCGCCGCGAAATGTACGCCCACCGTCCGACGAATAGATGAACGAGATATTGCATCCTTTCTCGCACATACCCTTCGGGGTGTACGACGAAGGAATCACGACAATCTGTCCCGTAGGGTCCGCGTTGATCAGGCGCCCTTGGTAGTTTTCAATGCCGTAGCGCCCAAGCCGTGTGCGAATGCCCTGCCGTGGGTCGTTGTAATACGTCGTGCCGTGGTGGCAGTCCTTGTAGTTTTCCAGCGAGATATAGCGGTGGTCGTCGAACCAGTAGATGGCTTGTGGGGGGACGTCGTAGTCGGGGGGAGGCGTCGCCAGGCGCCAGTTCTTCTGGGCGCAGCCGGTCAGCAATACGGCTGTTGCCACACCGATGCACAAATACATTGATTTTCGTTTTTCGTGTTTCATCGCGATTCCTGATTTCAGTTTCCCAAATCCCAACGCGGCTTTCTGGTCTGATTTTCGGCTGCAGCACGCGCCGTGGCGTCCTTGACCGTATCCCTGTCGATGGCCGCTGGCATTTCCGGTCTCAGCAACACGCCCGAATCAAAATAGTTGTCAGTGAAGTGCGTCCAGTCGGCGTCATGCATCAGCCCGATCCAAAACTCGCGGTCTTCGAAGGCCTCGCAAAATCCAATGGGCAGGTCGTAAGCCACGATCCGCCGCATGAGCTCCGTGTGTTCGGGCAGCGTGCTGTGGTCGGGTGGTTCGGGCTTGTGCCGGCGGAACCGATCCCGCGCCTCTTCAGCCGATTCCAGCGTTCGAATCGGCCGGTCGCCGCTGTAAATGTCCTGGCCGCGATTTTGGTAACTCGGCTCATAAATCGACTCGAAATACGGAAACTCGGGCTTGAAATACCGGCCCGTGTCGGGATCGATTTCCCCCATGGCCCGCACATCATCGTCCGTAACGGCCTTATCGAAATTCGCGGTCTCCTCAGGCGTCAACGGATTTGCCACGGCCTCGGCATTGACGGTGACCATTTGATCGGGATGGGGCACCGTCCACAGTTTCATGGCGTTGAAGAGCGGGCCGCGATTCCCATCCCAGAACGGCTTCGTATTATTGGGGTCCCAGTGGCTGCCGTATTTCATGTCCGGCAGGGTGCCGAACCGCTTGATGCCGGGCGCGTCGCCGCATGGCGTCAGGCGAGCCAGCATGCGCTGCTTGACCGTATCGCCCAGTTCGGCAAGCAGGTCGTCCGGTAGCCCCTGCCATCCGATGCTTTCCAGCGTCGTCAGGCCCATGACGCGGTCGTGCGGGCTGAAGTAGACATAGACCCGCCCGTGGTTGTCGCGCTCGCTCACCGTCGGCGTGATCTCGCTGAAGGGGCGCCAACGCTTGCCATTCCGGCCCCTGCCAACCCGCTGCTGGACCAGCAGTCGGTCGTCCAGCAGGCGCCTCTCCGCCTTGATCCGATTGGCGAAATTACGAAACGTCTGCACGCGCGCTGCCTCGGAAGGGCGGGCATCGCTCCATGTCGCGCCATCCGCGAGCTTGTCGTCGAGCGCGTAGGGCGAGTTCATCAGGAACAGCGCGTCAGGTGCCCGTGTCTTGCAAAGCGCCGAGGCTGCCAGGGCAATCATCGTGCCCTGACTGTGCGACATCACCGAAATCGTGTCGTGCGGATGCTTTGTACGGATCTTGTCGATCAGGTTGGCCAGCCGCTGCGCGGCATGGGGGTAATAGTCGCGCGGCGGTGCGTCCTGCAACTGCCGCTCTGGCTCCGAATTCATCGCCTCCAGATCGACGAAGCCCATGAGGTTGCGTTTGAAACCCAGACCGTTCCACATTTGCTGGAGGCTGTTCGTACCGTTCTGAAACGCACCGCCGCCCCAGAACCATGGTCCGCAATCGGCTTCCTTTCGTTTCCAGAAGTCAGCGCCAGCGATATTGCGTAGTGGAATCTTGAAGCGGCC